>DKVL01000050.1:15779-73251 GCA_002491195.1 Lachnospiraceae bacterium UBA7179 | reverse complement strand
CTGCACACACGCTCTATCCAAAAAATTTCTATGTGTTGTTGCATTGACAATAGCCTCCTGCCTCTTTTAGTTCATTGTCTATAAGATATGTTTTTCCGCATCCACATTCTCCAGTCAAAAGGACAGCTCCAACAGGTTCTGGCTCTTCACAATAATAAAGCAATTCATCTAGAGTTTTCATTTGAATCTCACCTCTCCTCAGATTTTATAAAACTTCACGTCTCCTTATATTTAAAAAACTTTCTTTCATTGCTCATATCCCTGTTCTTAACAAAGTACATTCTGCATAGGTAACATTATCTTCCACTACTGTCTCTGTTTTATCCAGACACCAAAACGTTTCAATTGCTGCTTACGATGAGTAATAAAGTCTTCCCTTTCATAAGTTTCTTCTTCAAAACTTGTAATATAATTTTTCTGTTGAAGTTTTTTCAATAAATTTGTGTTATAATCTGTCACATCCAAGTATTCTTTATGTTTTCTTGACGTTTCTGACAATGCTTTATACGCAGGTGCCAATAACTTAAACTTTTCAGAGATCTCCTTTGCATTGTAAATCTCTAATTGGTTCAACAACAATTGATATCTGTCAGACTCATTTAACAAATTCCACGCACTTTCAACATACTCCTTTTTAACATTGACTTCCATATTACGAATACTTTTTGCAATATCTTCGTTCATCTCTTCCGAATCAAACAAAATCAAAAGTTGCAACTTATCAGAATCCTCAAAATTATTATTTTTCATCAACTCCCCAACTAAATTTATATCTAATGTAATACTGTTAATAACTTCATGAGCTGTCACAGTTTCAGTCTCATCTGCCGTCGTAAAATTACCCATTTTTCTGTCACATTATCAATTGTATACACAACTGTCCATTTTCAGTGTACAGCTGCTTTCCGGACTGCATTTTTCATGCCTCCTCCGGGAATTTTCCGACAACTTCGGATATCCCTGTCCTGACTTTCGCACGCAATTGTTCCGCTTCCTTACACAATTCACACGGGAAGGCCGCCCGGAACTTTCCGGACGGCCTGTTTTACCGCTTCTGTCTTAAATTGTCCCTGTTCCCCGCACACTTCGCCAATCTGACGTTTTGCGTATAGTTGCTCTTCTCCCTTTACAGCCAGTCCTTCCCTGTATACCCGGATAATGCACGCAGGGCGTGCGCAACAGTTGCCGCATCTGTTTCATTCATATGCGCTGACAGCCTCTCCCTGTTCCAGAATATATCCGACAGCCTGCTAAGCGGGCATCCCGTATCAATGTCCGGTATGCAGATATACTGGCCGCTCATATATTTACCGATCACTGCATTGATGCAGCTCTCCCTTCCATAAATAAGAAGCTCCGCCATGCACATACTGTGGCTTTTTACCATTACTTCCCCCAGCCATCTCTGCTCTTTCTTTCCTTCTTCCGGGGGAACGCTGCATACAAACTCCACGCGCCCCTCCGGCCAGACCGTCATCCCACACCTCCCGGCATCTCATGGTCCGCCACAAAACGCACCATATGCTCATCTATAAGACGCTTCTGCTGCTGGCACGCATACATCAGTGCCTTTTCGCACACCCGGTTTATCATCCGTGGTATCCCCGACGATATCTTATAGATCTCATCCTCGGCCCCGCTGGTAAAGATCTCTTTCCCTGCCCCCGCATATGCCATATGTGCCGCGATATATTTCCCTGTTTCCGCGCGGTCAAGCCTCCCCAGTACGATGTTCATGTCTATGCGCTGCCTTATGGCCTCATATGCCTGCAGTTTGAGCTTCTGGTCCCACAGTTCCGTCTGCCCCACGAGCACCAGCGACATCGGGCTTGTGGAGTCAAACCTGTAGTTCATTAAAAAACGGATCTCTTCCAGCATGTCCTTCCCTAACAGGTGTGCCTCGTCCAGTATGCACACCACCTTCTTTTTCTGCTCCTGGCAGACTGCCTCTATCTCTCTCTGCAGCAGCCGCTTGGAGTCACCGGCATAGAAATGCGGCTCCAGTCCCAGCTGCCCTAACAGCCCCGCATACAGCCATCTCGGTGTCAGCTTCGAATCGGACAGGTATAAAAGCAGGTATTTTTCCTTCCCCAGCCTCCCGTCCAGCATCCTTACCAGCGTTGACTTGCCGCATCCCGGGGTTGCCGTCACCACCGCAAACATCCGGTGGTCCACAACATATATGAGCCTTCCCAGAGCGTCCTCTGTCCGGGGTGACGTGTACAGCCTGTCTACGGGAATATCCCGGAGGCCGGGAACCGGCATCCTGTGATGGGAGTATGCTCCATTTCAAAGAAACTCTCATACATGGCTTCCCGCCTCCTTCCCGTACTCCCCGAAAGAAAGCGCACGCGCCATCTGCCCGTGGTCTTCCTTATACTTCTTTTCCAGTGCGTCTAAAAGCCTTGACGTTTCCGGGATGCTTCCCGTCATCCCCATGGGCACGGGCGGCACTTTGGAAGCAAATGCCCCGATCTCCATCCGGTGTGCACGGACCGGAGCCGTACCGCGGCAGTACACCGTCACCGTTTCCATATCCATGGGATCATAGGCTGCCTCCGCCTCCAGGTTTGCCAGCGCCGCGCTTGCCTCATACCGGTTCCCGTCCAGGGAAAAACACCCGGCCTCATCTATCCTGCGCGTCTCATGATGAAGGAATGCCTCCGCCACCACTGAAACATCCATAAATACAAGCCCCCGGTTATCCCTCATCCATTCCTGCTCCGGCGTGATCCCGCAGGCCGGAACAGCCACGCCACACGATTCATAATACTCCTTTATCCCTGCGTGCGTTTCCTTCTGGTATTCCTGCTCCAGAAATATCTTCCACCTGCGGTTCAGCTCTTCCACGGTATGTACATGCGCCACATGTATCTCCGCCATGAACTGGTCCACCTTCTGGTGGAATTTTTCTATTTTTCCCTTGGACTGGCACGCACCCGGTTTTGCATGGACGATCCGTATTCCCAGCTTTGCACAGGCTCTGCCAAGATGCTCCGCCGTGTACTGCACCCCGTTGTCAAGATAGGCGCAGTCAAATTTCCCGGCTTTTAAAACCGCCTTATGGAACGTGTCCTCCACGATCTCCTGCCTCTGGTTATCATAAAACTCTGACTGCACGATATATCTGGAATGGTCGTCGATCAGGGAGGATAGATAAGTCTTTACCAGTTCCCCGTCCGTTGTCCGCAGTTCCGGTCCGTACTTGATATCACCCTGCAAAAGCTCCATCCGGTGCGGCCGGCAGAACCGTCTGGATGATACCGTCCGTTTCTCGGCGTACCGCTTCATCTGTTTCCTCCCCAGCCCCGCATTATAAAGGTGTCTCTGCATTGTTGACGTTTTCAGCACGCCCGGCGCTGACCATCCTTCCAGCTCCAGTATCTTTATGATCTGGCGCACGCTCCTTTTTGGAACCTCGCGCTTTAACTGCACTGCCTGTTCCATGATCACTTCAAAGTTTTCCGGAAGCCTCTGCTGCCTCTTTTTCGTCCGGCTGGCCGGCCTCAGCCCTTCGAACCCTTCCTCCCGGTAACTTTTTTCATAACGGTACAGCGTCCTTTTGGATATGCCGTTCTTTTCCGCGGCTTCCTCCCGCAGCTGCTGTCTTTTTCCTTCATCCATGTCCGGATCAAGAAGCGGCGCTATCATCCGGTATCTCCTGAGCGCCTCCTCATCCTGCCATTTGTTTATTTCTTTTTTCTCCATCTGTATGGTCCTCCTTTCAAAGGACAGCATACACCGGAATAAAAATGACAGCGAACAAAAGCAGGTGCAGCTTCATAATGCATCCGGAGACGGCTCTATCCGCCCTCCGCTGTTATATATGGCCCTGGCCGCCGCCTTAAGCCATCCGGGACTTATCCGTTCCCTTAACTGTCCAAGTAAAGAAGCCCCGGATTTCAGGAACTTTCCATCCAGGTCCAGAAAACGGTACGCTGCCATCCTGATCTGACCTTCCATATTTATTTCATTCCTGTGAAACCACCATCTCCAGTGTTTCATGGTCCCTTCACAGGGATAATCCTCTGTTTCCGTATCCGCTTCGCTGACCACACCGTCCACCACATCCTCGATCAGGCCTGCGTCATAATGCTTATAAGGACAGAGGCAGTCCGGCAGCTCGTTATGGAGCCTCCCACATTTATCACTGCTGCATTTCAGCCGCCGGATCAGATACCATTCCTTCCCGCCTCCCGCAATCCTGTGCACACGTTTCCTGCTGTCCCTGTATTTAAGAGGGCTCCCGCAGCATGGGCAGATACATTCTTCCTGGCTGTTGATTAAAAATATCTTCATCTTCCTTGTATTCCACTTCATATTTTGATATAATGACCATGTTTTTAATGTTGGTTTCAGGACACGGCTCTGTGCAAAAGATTAGCGTCCTGGAACCTTTTCCTTTCTCTGTTCTTATGTCATTATATCGGTTAATTCTGTGACAGGCAACCAGAGTAATTTGAAGTCAGAAAAAATGAGGAGCAACAATAATGACATAGATAATTTTCTGTGTATGCTGTATTTTCGCAAAAGCTTTGTTCATATCCATCACGACCGTCACAGTCAGACCGCTGTCCCCAACTGCCTTCTGCATGACAAAATCCCTTTTGTTATCCGTAAGCTCCTCCAGCACATTGCACCCAATTCTGTTCTTATCATTGCTATAAAAACAGCTGCCCTGTGCATCAGTGACATAAAACCGCTCATCATTATGATAGTTTATATTCATAAAAATCTTGTCAAACCGTCTGATGTCAATATCAAAAAACAACGTTCCAACATATGGCGTATTCCCCACGTTTCCCCTCAGGTCGAAATAATTGCGTGCAGCGCTGAACACTTCGCGGTTGATTCCGTTTTTGTATGCAGTGTCATGCGGTGATATCAGAATCATCTTGTTGCTCCCGCGTTCCAGATCCTCGTAACCAACAAGCTGCTCCCATAATATTTCATTGTTAAAATAAGTCCCATCCATCGCCTTGTGAAAATCAATCGTTTCCCCGTCTAAATCCTTCCCTATAAAATGGAGGCAGACAATGGAACTATCCAGGTTTCCAAGATATTGCAGAAAATTTTCCATATCAGACTGTCTCTGCTGCTGCATTGTCTCCGCCGAATAGATCTCCCCATAGACAATTTTCCTGAAATTATCAAAAGACATATAGGAGGAATAGGTACTGCCATAGGATGACATATTGTAATAGTATGGCATCTTGGATACACCATTGTAAGATTCCAGCATACTCTCAATACTGTCTGCCATATAATTTGTCGCCTGTTCGTACTGGATCTCAAGCGCCTTGCGGTAATCCTGTATCATAGAACGGGAAATATATGTTGTGAGCAGCAGCATAGGAATCAATCCTACTATAATGATCGTCAGGGAAAATTTATGGTACAATCCCAGTTCCTGCCATCTCTTTCTCATACGCACCATCCTTTCCGCGTCTCCCCAAAACTTCTATATCGCTTTTTATCATATCAAAAATCCTCGTTCCAGGAAACTGGAAAGAAACAACAAAACAAACATTTCCTCCATCACAGAAGAAATGTTTGTCTGTTCTCAACCCTTTGCAGCCCCTGCCGTGATTCCCTTTACGAAATACTTCTGGAACATACAGAATATTGCAAGCGCAGGTACAATGGAAATAACCGTTCCAGCAAAGACAATATCCCACCTTGCCGAATACTGTCCTACAAATGCCGCGATCTCCACAGTGATTGTCTTGGCTTTTCCACTTGGCAGCGCAAGATACGGCATCAGGTAATCGTTCCAGATATTGAGCCCGTTTAAGATGACCATGGAAGCGGTGCATGGTCCCAACAGCGGAAATGTCACTTTCCAGAAAGTCTGGAACGGTGTACATCCGTCAATCTGGGCTGCCTCCTCGATCTCCAGCGGAATGCCTTTCAGAAAACTACCATAAAGTAAGGTTCCAAAAGCGATTGAACCTGAAATATAACACACGATCGGACCTGCCATATTTCCAAAGATATGGAATACTTTCATTTCTTTAAATAATGGAAACATATACAGATGAAACGGTATCATCATTCCGGCAAGAAAATAGGTATAAATGAATCCCGTCAGCTTACTTTTCCTGCGCTCGATCGCATAGGCCGCCAATGGCACAATGCAGATAATCAGCAATTCCGACACAACTGTCAGAAAAACGGAGTGAATGATCGCCGTCAGGAAATCAGACTGTTGAAACAAATCTTTAAAATTCTGCAGGTACAGCGATGTAGGAAGGGCAACAGGATCTTTCAGGATATCGCCGTTACTCTTAAAAGCTGACATGAGTGCAAAGAAGATCGGATAGATAAACAACACTGCCAGCAACGCGGTACAGATAAATAAAATAATATGGTTTGGCCTCAGTCTTTTCTTTGCTCTTTCCATTACATCTGCACCTCCCTGCTTCTCAAAAACTTTTGCTGCAATGTATTCAGCACAATGATGATAAACAACAGCATAATTCCCACTGCGGTTCCAAATCCCTGACGCCCTTCGTTAAACCCTACCTTGTACAACAGGTATACCAGCGTCTCCGATGTAAAACCAGGACCTCCGTCCGTCATGACATTGATCTGATCAAAGACCTTTAATCCGTTGATCAGGGACAGTGTGAAGTTGATCGTAAAAGCACCTGATATCATAGGGATTGTGATATGCCGGAAACGCTGCATCGCTGTCGCACCATCAATCTGGGCTGCCTCGAGCAGATCGGTCGATACACTCTGAAGTGATGCCAGATAAATAATCATGTAATAACCTGCCCCTTTCCAGATCAACACCAGACCGATCATAATCAGTGTCAATGAAGTATTTCCAAGCCAGTCCTGCCGCGCATCCTCAAGACCGATGTTTTTGAGAATCGTGTTAAACGTGCCAAAATTGTAATTGTACATAATCTTCCAGATAAAACCTGATACGATACCACTTATCAGCACTGGCAGGTAAAATGCGCTGCGAAACACATTCTTCCCCCACCTGACATTGTCCACGATCAGCGCAAGCGCAAGCGCCATAACATTTTCACACACAGAGATAAATACGGTGAGGATTATTGTGTTTTTCAGGGCATTTCCAAATCTCGCACTCGTAAAAATCTCCTTGTAGTTTGCCAGTCCGATAAACTTTACATTGGGACTGATTCCATCCCATGATGTAAAACTATAATAAACACTGGAAATCGTTGGTACAATGATAAAAAGGGTAAAAAAAATAAAAGCAGGCGCAATAAATGCAATCGTAACCTTGTCAATTCCTCTCTTTTGTTTCATGAAATCCTACCTCCTTCTCTGTTCCTAACAATCTGCAGGCACCATATCAGCCTTAGAAATCCCGGGCGGCATCTTTCCGCCGCCCTCAAATTCCTTTATTCCTAACTGTTCCTATTCAATGCCTACACCTGTTACAGGGTTAAAGCTTTCCATTCCGACATTCCATGTTTTTACCAACTCTTCACATGCGGAATCAATATCCCTTGTACCCTGTAGCACCTCAATCAGTGTCTTATATGTAAAGTTTCTGAAATCGGGCGGAAGCTCATTATCGCCTGTCATCGAGTTCCACATCGGTGAAAGCTTGTCGGCAGTAGCTGTCGCATCAATCACCTCCTGGAAAACAGGAGATACATCAAGTGTAAGATCTGCCACGGTTGACGGTATCGCACTCAAAGTCTGGCAGTATACACAATAGTTTTCCGGTGCGTAGAAGAAACGGATGAACTCCTCCGCAGCTGCTTTTTTATTCGGATCCTGTGCTGCTTCCGCAGAGATGGCCAGCCCGCTGGCGCCACCACCGCCCACAAGTCTTGTCTTACCATCCGGACTTGGAATCGCAAACCAGCCCATCTCAAAATCTGGATCCGCCTGTTCGATCTGCGAGAACATATGCGTGCCGGAATACATCATCGCAGCCATATCGTTCACAAGAAATGTTGTGATCTGCGCATCCGGAGTTGACACCCATCCATCCTGTGCATACTGTAAGATATCCTGCAGCTCGGTAAAAGTATTCTTGATCGTGTCATCCGAAAAAGTCTTCGTTCCCTCGTAGCAGTGTTTGATAAAATCCTCGTCCTGACTTAACACCTGGTCATTGTATGCCTTATAGAACCAGAATCCCATATGCCAGATATCCTGTCCGCCCACTACCAACGGCGACATATCGCCTGCATCCTGAATGCTCTGGCACAGTGCAAGGAATTCATCGTATGTCTTTGGCTCCTCAAAGCCTTTCTCATCAAAGTAGGATTTATTATAAATGATCCCTTGGGTGTTCTCACCTGCGATCGGCGCTGTGTAAGTCGCACCGTCAAACGCAGTCGTCGTCTTGAACAGGCTCACAATGTCATCTGGCAGAGGCGCAAGCTTCCCGGCCCGAACATACACGGCAGTATCCCTCATCTCCATCACATCAGGAAATTCCCCCACACTGTCCTTTGTCTTGATAAATTCGCTGTAAGCACCTCCATTTCCCGGTTCTATGGTCACTGTAATATTTTCATAAGTAGCATTAAACTTATCCACGACCGCATTCATGGACTGTTTTGCGCCGTCATCACCATCGGCAAAGATAAATGTGAGCTCCGTCGGCTCTGTCACGATGGAATCCTTTCCGCCTGCCTCCTGTGTGTCATTACCTGCTGCCGAAGTCTCTGCCGCCGGCTGGTTTTCCGTTTTCTGTGTGCCTGCATCCGCCGCAGGTACATTATCTGCATTGTCTGCTCCACCGTTCCCACAACCTGACAATAACGTTGTCATCATTGCCATAGCCATAATTCCTGATACCAATTTCCTTTTCATATGATTCTCCTTCCCTTCGTTCATATTTTGTCATTTTGGAGTGCGCCCGCATCCGTTTGTTATCTTGTAACACTACTATAGCAATAATAAGCGGATATAAAAATAGTGTTTTTTTAGTTTGATATACGTATTTTTAAGATGTATTTTTTGAGAACTCGCATAAGAAAAAGCGTGGTTCTGACAAACACACGCTTTTTCCTCCATTTCCGTCGCCCACCCAAGACCTACGATACCAATGTCTTACTCATTCTCGGCATACAAGGAACATTTACCCAATGCCTCCCTTACCCATCATTCCCGCTGTTCATTCCAGATAACCTCTCATACATCACTTTGTGCAACACTGTATTCTATGTCTCATTCTCTTCTGCTCACTGCTTTGTTTCCCTGCCGTAAACCTCAATCTGCGTCAGCGCTGGAAAAGGCGACGGTTCTTCCGATTTTACCATATGATTCATCTCCAGCCAGCTTACACGTTTTGCCGGAAATTCTATCTCATGCGGCAGAGCGCTCTTTTCCATAGCTATCTCAAGTACGCTTTCATCCGAAAAGGTAAAGTTCACAGACCTCCACCAGTTATCATGCGGGAAATCCGCTCTCGTATATAAAACAATCCTGTCAATTTCAACCAACCTTCCAAACTCAATTTTAATTTTTGCATCTTCTTTCCGGTCTATTCCCCACGACTGATACGGCCACTCTCCATGACAATTGTTGACCACAACACCGTCAATTGCATTCTGGGCGGCAAATACCGTCTCGCCCCGTGTCTCCACATTTGCCACCGCATGCGGATAACAGTCCATCATCTGATGCTGGTCATATACATTCAGGGCAAGATTGCGGTATCCTGCCACATCATAATCTTTTGCAAGACGGGCATGTAAAAGATGCCTATTTCCATAAAAAACTTTGGGTGATAAATTAATACGCCTCTCACCAAACGGAATCATATATTCCACATTTCCTGTGATATATACCAGTGCCCTGCCAAGCGCATCATCCATCTGAAGCCATACAAATGCTGATTCGCCTGATGTTTCCAGTATAATCCTGTCCCCCGGCACATATGCCTGGCTGTAAACCAGACTGACCTCATCCACCCCCTTGCCTACGGCTTTCGTGTTCATGTCAGAATCCAAAATCTTAAAACATAAATCCATAATTTTCTCCATTCTCCAATATTCACTTACATTCCTGCCAGATATGCTGCTCCGATAATACCCGCATCATTTCCAAGCACTGATGTGACAATCGACGGAATTTCACCATGTACCCCGCCAAAACACATTTTGTCCACACGTTTTTGCAGCTGATCTGTCAGATACTTCTTTTGTGCCGAAACTCCTCCGCCAAGAATAATGATCTCTGGCCTGAAAATATTAATAATGTTGGCAATACCGATACTTAGATCCTCCAAATATCTGTCCACAACCTCATTTGCTAACGCATCCCCTTTTTTCGCTGCCTCAAAAATAATCTTTCCATCAATATCTGACAGGATTCCCCCCGTCATTTTATGCAGTAATGTATTGGGATTTTTTTCTGTCAGCTCACGTGCCCGATTCATCAGTGCTGTCGCTGACGCATACATCTCAAGACAGCCCTTTCTTCCACAGGTACACTCTTTTCCATTGCGCTCAATTACCATATGTCCCAGCTCGCATCCGCCTCTCAGAAAGCCGGAAAAAATTTTTTTATTGAGTATAACACCGCCGCCCACACCGGTGCCAAGAGTAAGCAGTACTGCACTGTTTTTGCCTTTTGCCGCGCCACAGATCACCTCGCCCAGCGCCGCTGCATCGGCGTCATTTGCGAGTGCCATCAGAATATTGAATCTCTGTTGCAGCAGGCCAAGTATCGGGACATTTTCCCATCCAATATTATTGGAATATGTGACAGTACCACTTTCCGCGTCCACTGTTCCCGGACAGGCGATACCGAGTCCATCACACGCCCCTGCAGTGAGCATATTTTTATGCAAAAGCAGTTCTACTGCATCTGCTATCTTTTCGATCAATTCATAGGGCGTCTGTCCATCACTGTCTGTTTTGATCACTTCCCTTGAGACAATCCCCTGTCTTTCCACCAGACCTATTTTGACTGACATACCGCCTATATCAACCCCTATACGCATCCGACTTCCTCCAATTATAACAGTTCAACCTCCGGCTTCCTGTTACAGGCATCAAGCCATGCAAAAACCGCTTCGCAGATGTCAAAGCCACGTACCGTGGCTTGATGCATCTCAACCACTATACATTCTTATGGACTTCGCAGCACAGTGCGAAGTCCTGGGCTGAACTGTAATCTCCAATCATTTCACAACAGGTAAAAATCTGGAACCTGCATCACCACATAAAGATTCCCGTCCTGTTCAATTTATAAACTGCTTCAATATAGAAATAATCCGCATACACCATTGTAAAGTGATGCCTTCTGTCATGGTACGCCCCTGTACAGTTCTGTACAATTGCATCGCAGTCATGGCTCCAATCTGCCCTTTTCTCTGTAATCGCCTTCAATATTTTTACGGCCGGGCGCAGATAAATCTGTTTTTCGATATCCGGTACATGATTTGCCAGCTCAATCAGTCCCCCTGCAATCACGCAGGCGCCGCAGGAATCCTCCCACGCAGGTTCTGCAGGCTGCCTGAAATCAACAGGAATGATTCCGCTCTCCGGAATATTGGCAATACAGTAATGCGCCACTCTCTTTGCCGTATCAAGATACTCTGCTTTTCCAGAATTGATATAGCTGTTGACAAATCCGTACAGTGCCCAGCCCTGTCCGCGCGTCCATGCGGAACCTTCCCCATAACCCTGTCCACCACGGCTCTTCACAAATGCACCTGTCTCGGGATCGAACTCCCCGATATGAATCGACGATCCATCCTGTCTGACAAAATGCGTCATAACACTGTCCGCGTGCCGCATGGCAATCTGACGATACCGCGGATCGTCAGTTTCCTCCGACGCCCAGTACAGCAGGGATATATTGAACATACAGTCAATAATCGCCCACCCTCTGGTATCCTGATTTGGTGAATCATTCCATGCACGGATAAAATTACCCTGCGGATTAAAACGCCCCGCCAGAAGATTTGCCGCATGCAGTGCAGCCTTTTTCGCCTCTTCATTCCCTGTGATCCTGTAATCTGCCACTGCAGTCGGCATAAACATAAACCCCACATCGTGATGAAGCCCGTAAAAATCCGAAAAAGTCTGCTCAAGCTTTCTCTCACACGTTCTTGCGATGGCAGCGTAGCGCTCGTCCTTTGTGTCCTGGTAGAGCAGCCACATGATACCGCCCCAGAACCCGTTTGTCCACCAGTTGAGTCCGTCGTCCGCATTCCATTTTTTTGTCATGTCGCTCCGGTCATCATAATCACCGTTTTCATTGGTCGTG
The DNA here is from genome assembly GCA_002491195.1 of Lachnospiraceae bacterium UBA7179. Classification (GTDB taxonomy): domain Bacteria; phylum Bacillota; class Clostridia; order Lachnospirales; family Lachnospiraceae; genus COE1. The sequence goes on along the minus strand of DKVL01000050.1, from coordinate 61,029 downwards.
TACGGAATCTTATCCTTATTTTTCTCGCTTACCCATCCGATCTTTTCCCTGATTTTGTCCATCGTGTCCGAAATCCACGCTTGATCCCTGTCAGTCATATACTGTCCTCCATTCGTTTTATTTGATACATTTTTACTATAAAGGTTTGACACGCTGCAGACAATGACATATACTGTAATTAACTGACATTTTGTGCTTTTCTTGATTGATATGTCTTTGATACTGTTTGAAACCATGGCGATTGGAGGACGATCCAAATGATAAAAGTATTTAACTGCGGACATGATTCCCATCACAAAAAGCCCTGTGACATTTTTCATCCCACAGGGCTTAGCGACTACCTTTTTCTGCTTGTTAAACAGGAGGCATGGGTTTATATCAATAATGTAAAATGTACAGTTACACCAAACTCTGTACTGCTGTTTCCGCCCGGCACGCCAATCCATTACGGCTGCGACACCGCTGACTACAATGACGACTGGATTCATTTTGACCTTTTTGAAACTGATACAGATTTGATGAAAACATTTGCCTTTTCATACGGTGTCATCCTGCAGCCGCGCGATTTCCGCAGGCTGTCTGACTACGCAAAGATCATCTCCAGCGAATTTCACGCAGATGGAATCTACCGGGAAGACACGCTCGACAGGCTCATGCACATCTTTCTATGTGCGCTGGACGAGGAGCTGAATAAAACGGTCAGTGATCCCACTGTCTCACCAGCATTTCAAAAATATTACCGGGACTTTGCCAGAATCCGAACACAGATACACAATTCGCCTTCCACTGAATGGTCGGTCAGCCGGCTCGCAGATACACTGTGCCTGAGCTGTTCGCACTTCCAGCACCTTTACAGGCGCTTTTTTGGCTGCTCCTGCCAGCATGATATCATACTTGCCAGAATCGAACTCGCAAAATTTTATCTCGCCACAACTGACATGAGCATCTACCAGCTGAGTCTCTTCTGTGGGTATGCGACGGATCTGCACTTTATGAGACAGTTTAAAAAATACACTGGCGTCACTCCGACAGAATACCGTGTACAGACACGCTCAAGCACATAGGCAGATTTTTTTACGCAGAATCTGTCAATCTCTTCAAGCAGCTCGTCAGCCCTCTCCGCATGGATATCCATCCGCATTATTCTTTCATTTAAATACCGCTTCATACTTTACTTTCTCTGTTTTGGCAGTTATAATGTAACCATTTTGCCTTGTGGGTGCCGGCAGTTTTGCCTACACATAACTGCCCTGTTTCACATTCTCTATACACCGATAAATACTACTTTTTCAGGCAAAGTTTCACAACTGACTCTACGTGCACAGTCTGTGCAAATAAATCCACAGCCCGCACGCGCTGCAGCTCGTACCCGTTCGCACACAGATACTTCAAATCCCGCGCAAGGGTAGCGCTATCACAGCTTACATAGACAATTCTTTTCGGCGCCATTTTCACAATTGTCTCCAAACATGCCATATCACAACCCTTGCGCGGAGGATCGACGCAGATAATATCAGCATAGATGCCTTCCTTTTCATAAAGTTCGGGTAAGATCTCCTCGACTTTTCCTGCATAGAACTGTGCATTCTCTATGTGATTCCGGCGCGCATTCTCCCGCGCATCCACGACTGCCCGCTCCACAATCTCAATGCCATAGACCTGTCTTGCCCTCTTTGCCATGAATAAACTGATCGTGCCGATTCCACAGTATAAATCCCATACGGTCTCAGTTCCCGTCAACCCCGCATAGTCCAATGCAAGACTGTAAAGCTTTTCCGTCTGAATCGGATTTACCTGATAAAAGGACAGTGGTGAGATGGCAAATGTTATCCCGCTGTCCTCTGAAATAATCGTGTCATTTCCTGCATCGATGCTCTCTATACTCCGCATGTGAATTACATCGCTTATCGTATCCTGCCCCCATATCGTATGACATTCTTTTCCCATGATAACATTTGTATTTTCCTTGTTGACATTGATCGAAACGCTTGTCATACCGCTGACCTTTTTGAGTTCCCCCACCAGCTTGTCCGCATGAGAAAGCTGCTCACCGTTTATAATAATGCACACCATAATTTCTCCCGTCGCAAAACCTTTTCGTATTAAAATATGGCGTACAAGCCCTTGTCCGGTCGTTTCATCGTATGGCATGATCTTGTATTGTTTCATATAGCTTAACACGATTTCCAGAATTACTTTATTCTCCTTAATGCCAAGCGCACAGTCTGTATTGGGTATGATCGAGTGGGTTCTGCCAGCATAGAAACCTGCCACAGGCTCACCATTTTTATCCATTCCAATCGGAAACTGGGCCTTATTTCGGTAATAAAACGGCTCTTCCATCCCCACGATTGGCTCCATCACCTGTCCAAGCTGTTCCCTGGAAAAACCGCCGATCCTGTTCAGATTATTTTTGACTTTGTTCTCCTTAAAGGCCAATTGCACCTTATAATCAAGCGCTTGTATCTGACATCCGCCACATTGCCTGTGATAGATGCATCTCGGTTCCACACGGTTAGGGGAGGGCTCTATAATGTTCATCAGTCTGGCGTATGCATAACCTCTTTTCACCTTCATGACCTTGACCTCTGCCCTGTCTCCAATCACTGCATCCTTCACAAAGAAGGTAAAACCATCAACCTTTCCAATACCCTCCCCATCAATTCCCATATCCTCAATCTCTAATGCCACGATATCATCTTTTCTGTACTCCAACCTCATCCCTCCGTCAAAAAATCACATTGTTTTTTTGAGATTTGATTCAAACAGCCTGTTATATCCCAGCCATCCTGTCTCCTGCGAAGATTCCAAAATCTCTGTAAATGTCTCCAGCTTAGCATCGGTATCGTCTGCATAGTTGAGTGCCAATGCCTCTATCAGTGCCGGTTTCTTAGGCGAACCGTATTCATATTCCCCGTGATGCGCCAGAATACAATGTTTCAATTCCATCTCTAACATTGGCGGAAATCCGGTAATTTCCCTTGCCTTCTGCCCGATCATCTCTGAGCCCATCACAATATGCCCCAGAAGTTGTCCCTCATCTGTATAATCATTTGTCGGAAACGCACTGATTTCCCTTACCTTTCCTATATCATGGCAGATTGCCGCAGTAAGGAGCAGATCGCGGTCCAGGGATGGGTACGCAGTGCAATAGTACTCACAGAGTTTTGTGACACTGAGCGTATGCTCAAGAAGCCCCCCGATAAAACCGTGATGAACCGACTTCGCCGCCGATGCCCGCTTAAATCTTGCTGCAAATGTTTCGTCCTCCACAAAAAACTTTTGCAATAATGTGTTTAAATATGTATTCTGAATACTGTTAACGATTTTCAACAACTCTGCATACATCGCGTCCAGATCCTTCTTGCTTACAGGCATGTACTCGCTCTCATCGTACTCTCCCTGCTCGCACCTGCGCACCCGCTTCACGTTAACTTGAAGTGCGCCATTAAAACTTGTCACGTCCCCATATACTTCAATATAATCCATCGCCTCAAAATCAGCAATCCCGACATTATTGGGATCCCAGATCTTGGCATCAAGTGTACCTGTTTTGTCCTGAAGAATCACATTGTCGTAGTTCTTACCGTTTTTGGTTACCGCAGAACTTTTGAATTTGCAGAAATAAATGTCAAAAACCCTGTCTCCATCTCTATAATCCTTTATATATTTCATTTTCCAATCCATCCTTTCCTATATAATAACCATATTCCCGGCTGTTCGACTACTCCACCTGAACCACAAAATCCATTTCCTTATAGTCATCAACACTTGCCCGCTGCACTACTATATTTATGCTGCTTTCTGCCTGGGCATTCCGCAACACATTCATATAGTCCACTGCGCTTTTAATATCCCTTGAACCAACTTTTACCAGAATATCCCCTTTCTGGATTCCTTTCAGCATAGCAGGTGAATCCATGTCAATATCGACAATAAACGCTCCCTGTGGAATGTTCAGTTCCTCTCTGGTCTGAGCAGAAATATCCTGCGCATAAATTCCAAGATAAGGAATATGCTCCCCATTAGAAAGTTTTGAGATCAATCCCTTCAACTCGGTGATCCCTACTGCAGCGAGGAGATTTTTGATATCATCATGATTATGGCTATTGTCAATGATTCCGATCACTTCCCCGCTCATATTGACAAGAATACCACTTGGATTAGCGCCTGCATAAATATCTGTCGTCATCAGTTTATACTCACTGTCTGCCATTGTGATGACATTGTTCTTCGATGTGACCATTCCATAGCAGACTGTATCTTTGTACCCGAAGAGATTGCCAACTGCAATAACAGGTGTACCTGTCATGCCGGAAGAAATAGAACTTCCCAGCACTGCAACAGTGACAGACTCCAGTGTATCAGCACCGATATCCTTCAGTTCCACTGCCAGAACTGCCAGATCCGTGTTTTGATCATACTGTTTGATCACAGCTTCCGCATCAACCCCATTACAAAAACTGATCCGTATTGTCTCTGCACCATCCAATGAAGATTTTCTGCTGAGTATCAAAAGCTCCCGGTTATTGTTTGCTATAATGACACCTGCCGTCGTTCCTTCACTTTGATACGTATTGTTGAACCAGTCCACATCCGAGTGTACTGCGGTAACTGTCACCATGCTCGACTCAACTTCACTGTAAATCTTATATAGCTCCTCATATTGTGTCTGATAGGGCTTCAAGGGTTCTATCGGCACTGTTTCTTCCGTACCTATGTGTCCATCGTCGAAATCTTCTTTATTCATTCCCTCCTCATTCAGCTCTGGTGCATCCAACTGCCCCGGATACTCACTCACAACATCCTCGCTTGCTTCTGTAACACTGCTCTCCCGTTCGTCGCCCGTCTCCTCAACACTGCTCTCCGACGCAGCCACATCCGTTTCAACCTCTGACGCCAGTTCGCCCTCCGTTTCATCCGAACCTGTTGTTGTCCCCTCAGTAAGCATATCCTCTGGAAGCATTTCATTCTGTTCCTGCGGAAATGTCACCACTTCCGGCTCTTCCTCCGGATAAAGCCAGTTATTGAGAACAGGCTCCAGCAGCAAAAACGACAAACAGGCCAACAGCCCAAAGAGGACTGCCATAGAAGCTGTAATGATCGTGTTCTTCAAAAGTTTCTTTTTATTGATCGGCCGCTCTTTGATCTTTTCCTTCAAAAAATCAAAATCATCTGTCGACTCCTTATTCTTTTCGATCTTCTGGTTTTCATTCATCTCTTCATTCCCTTGCATCTTACCTCTTATCCTCCTCTCTTTTTCAATTCTTTCCTTTTCATAGTATAGCCGATAGACAATCCACGGTCAATGCATTTTGACTTTTGACAAAAATTTCACACCGCTACTGTGCAAAAATACCTTGTAGGAATATAAAAATAATGATAGAATATGCTTTATATAAACACGTTTATCAACACAGACTATAAAGAGGAAAATTTATGAAAAAGAAAACACTTTTATGTGCTGCGCTTTCAGTAGTGCTCATTTTCAGCAATTACACGATGAATATTGTGTATGCTGCGCCAGGTGATGCACAGGTCAAAGAGCCTCAGACAGAAAACACGCAGACACAGGAATCCGGGACAGATCAGGCCTCAACGAAAATATCAGAGGACCAATCCGCAGGATCCAGCCTAACTGAAGAAGAACTTGCGACATATTATGGCGATTCCGTTTTTATCGGTGATTCGATCATGGTAGGTTTTCGAAATTACAGCGCCAAGCAGGAATCATTCGTACATGATATTCAGTTCCTTGCTGTGGGAAGTTACTCGGCGTTCAACGCCATGAAACCTGTCACGGCAGATAATATCCATCCCATGTACAAAGGGAAAAAATACCAGGTATGGGATGCAATTCCGCTCATTGGATGCAGGCGTGCCTTTATCCTTTTGGGAATGAATGATATCAGCATTCTTGGTCTGGAAGGCGCACGTGACCAATACAAAGAAGTGATCGACAAAATATTAGAAAACGCACCCGATATTGAAATCCATATTATCAGTGTGACCTACACGCTTGCAGACCAGGGAATCGGAAAGCTGAATAATAAAAATCTTGCACAATATAATATCCTTCTGCAGGAAATGGCAGAAGAAAACGGATGGGAATATCTTGACCTATGTACCCCGATATCTGACGGAAAAGGAAATCTTGCCGAGGAGTACTGCAGTGACGGTTTTGTTCATCTCTCCCCCGCCGCCTATACCTTGTGGGAGTCGGAGCTTGTTGATTATGCAAACGCACACGCAGCGCCAGAGGAGTCGGAAGATGAAAATACCGCGGAAGCCGACAATAACACAAGGAAAGACACACCGTCAAAAGTAGAAACCATATTAGAGACTGATCCATCTCAAACTACAAAAGGGAGAATACAATGATACGCACAATCAAATCACCAAAAATCATGGCAGCTCTGGCGGCAATGCTCTTATGCACTGGATGTTCCAGCCAGACTGTGCCAGTGGTAAATCATACAGACCCCGTTTCAGAGACAGCACAGACTATGGATGTTAAAGACAATTCTGACAACAGGGAAAGCCCAAAATCGATCGACGAAATCTATCAGGAAATTGAGCAGTCCGTAACCCTGAAATCGCCGCAACGCATGGATGAGGACTTTATTTCCAATTATTACGGCATCGATACCGCGTCGCTTGAGGAGTATGTCTTCTCCATGTCAGAGGATGCCGCGCAGGCGGAGACGATCATTATCTTAAAAGTGAAAAACACCGATGATCTGACAGGACTTACTGAGAGTCTCCAGACCATCGTGGATGAGAAGAAAAATGAAATGGAAAACTATATTCCAGAACAGTTTGCAATCGTGGAAAAAAGCAAGGTCCAGACAAAGGATCACTATATATGGCTTGTGATATCTGACAATGCAGATACCATTACGGATATCATCGAAAGCGGTCTGTCCTGAACGCAGAACCAGGAGGATTATTATGGTCTTTAGCTGTATCCCGTTTCTGTTTTTTTTCCTGCCGCTTTGCCTGATTTTGTACTATGCGGTCCCATTTTCATGGAAAAATGGGATTTTGCTTATTTTCAGCCTCATTTTCTATGCGTGGGGAGAACCGCTGTACATCCTACTGATGCTGTTTTCCACGGCACTTGACTACACAAACGGACGGCTGATGGAGCGCTTTGGCACTACCAAATGCAGGAGAACCTTTTTCCTGTGCTGCAGCATCTGCATCAACCTGTCCATACTTGCCTTTTTCAAGTATGCTGATTTTGCCATCGCATCCGTAAACGGACTGCTCGGCACACAATTTGCACAGCCCGGAATCCATCTTCCCGTCGGCATCAGCTTTTATACCTTTCAGACGATGAGCTATATCATCGACCTGTACCGCGGTGAGGTGAAAGCCGAACGCAGCTATACTGCATATCTCACATATGTATCAATGTTTCCGCAGCTGGTGGCTGGTCCGATCGTGCGCTTTGCTGACATTCAGGAACAGCTTCATAACAGAAGGTTTCCCTTGGACGGGTTTGAACAGGGACTTCTGCGCTTTATGATGGGACTCTTCAAAAAAGTGCTGATTGCCAATCAGGCTGGCGCTTTGTGGGAAGAGATCCGCGTCCTGGGCGCTGCGGACACAAGCGTTGCGACGGCGTGGCTCGGCGCGCTCTGTTTCACACTGCAGCTCTATTTTGACTTCAGCGCCTACAGCGATATGGCAATCGGAATGGGCAGGATGCTTGGCTTTCATTATAATGAAAATTTCAATTATCCACTGACTGCCATCTCTGTGACAGATTTCTGGCGGCGCTGGCATATTTCCTTGTCCACATGGTTTCGCGACTATGTATATATCCCGCTTGGGGGCAACAGAAGGAGTATCCCCCGCCACCTGTTCAACATTGCCATCGTGTGGTTTCTGACAGGGCTGTGGCACGGTGCATCGTGGAATTTTATCTTGTGGGGAGTTTACTATGGTACACTGCTCATGCTCGAAAAGTATATATGGGGAAAAGCGCTTGCAAAACTTCCAAAATGGACGCAGCATACCTATGCCGTTTTGATTGTTGTGTTTGGGTTTGTGATCTTTGCGATTACCGATCTGGGAGAACTTGGAAGTTATATCAGCCTGCTTTTCTCTTTTGCATCCAATACACTGGCAGATACCCGTTTCTTCTGGTATCTGGGCAATTACGGTGTTGTGATCGCCACTGCCTGCATTCTGGCGTGTCCAGTCTATCCATGGCTTTGCCAGAAGGTGTCGACACTCAGCCCGAAAAAAAGCTGCGTTGTGTCCGCTTTTGCCGGTGTCGGTGTGCTGCTGCTGTTTGTGCTATCGACAGCCTATATGGTCAGCGATACCTACAATCCGTTTTTATACTTTCGTTTTTAGTATGTATGTGAAGGGATTTTTAGTTATGATCACAAATGTTAAAATAAAAAAGGCTGTCATATGCCTGCTCTGCATCAGCGTCCTGTCACTGTCGGTCTGCCTTCTCGTCAGTCCCAAAAAAGAATTTTCAGAAAACGAGAACAGATATCTCGCGCAATTCCCATCATTTACCGTCCAGACATTGATTGACGGTGATTATACGGATTCGCTGGGAGACTGGCTTGCCGACCACTTTCCGCAGAGAGATTTTTTTGTGGGCCTTAAGAGCGGCGTAGAGACCGCAAGCGGCCGAAGGGAGATCAACCACGTATTTATAGCGAACGATGATTATCTTATCGAATCCTATGCAAAACCGGAAAACTCTGGGCGCATCACTGACACCCTTGTCAGATTTTATGATAAAGTTGATCCAAACAGGTTTGAGGTAAATTTAATGCTGGTGCCGACTGCTGTCACAATATACAGCGACAAACTCCCTGCATTTGCTCCTGCATCCCACCAGATGGAAACCGCATCTGCAATCTATGACGCAACTGGTATCCCTGCGATCGATTGCACAGAGTGGCTTTTGAGCGGTGCATCCCAGGGACAGCTGTACTACCGCACCGACCATCACTGGACGACTTTGGGCGCATATTACGGATATCTCGCTTACTGCGACGCAAAAGGGCTCACGCCTGTACCGCTCGAATCGATGACGGCGCAGACTGTCACAGAAGAGTTTGCGGGCACACTGTACTCCAGGGTAAATGATTACAACCATAAGAAAGACACGATCACAATATACACTAATCCCGCGGATGAACTTACTGTCACCTACGTAGATACAGGCGAAGTAACCGACAGCCTGTACAATCTTGACTATGTAACAGAAAAGGACAAATACTCTCTTTTCCTCAACAATATCCATCCGCTGATTGAGATTGAGAATCTGGCGGCTGACTCACAGGATGAACTCATGCTGATCAAGGACAGCTACGCCAACTCCATGGTGCCGTTTCTCGCACACCATTACAAGAAAATATATGTGTTTGACACCCGATATTACCGGGATGGACCTTCTTCCTTTCTGGAAGAACATAACGACATAACAGATCTATTATTATTATATAACATGAACACCCTTGATGGCGACACTGGCATCCGGGGAATTTATTAGTACTCTAGGGAGGACTATTTATTATGAACGACAAAGCACTACGTATACTGGAATATCATAAAATCATCAGTCTGCTCGTTGACAAAGCAAGCTCTGCTCCCGGCAAGGAGCTCTGCCAGAAACTGACGCCAATGACAGACATCTCAGAAATAGAAGAAGCGCAGCAGCAGACTGCCGACGCGTTTACCCGTTTGGTCAAGGATGGGCGCATACACTTTAGCGGCAACAAGGATATCAGCTTCAGCATCCGATCACTGGAGATCGGAAGTGCCCTCTCCGCAGTGGAATTGCTGAAAATATCAACCTCCCTCGCCTGCGCCACAAGGGCAAAAGCCTTTGCGCGCCCGGAGCGCGACGAGGAGATTACAGACAGTTTGCAGGAGTATTTTGCAAATCTCGAACCGCTGACGCAGCTTCAGAACGAAATCAACCGCTGTATCATTTCCGAGGAGGAGATCGCCGACGATGCCAGCCCGACGCTCAAACACATCCGGCGCAGCATTCACCTGACCAACGAAAAAATACACAACCAGCTCACAAACATGGTAAACGGCAGCTATCGGACTTATCTGCAGGACGCCGTGATCACAATGCGTGACAACCGCTACTGCATTCCTGTCAAGTCTGAGCATAAAGGAAACGTCCCAGGAATGGTTCACGACCAGTCTTCTACTGGCTCCACACTTTTTATCGAACCAGCTGTCGTTGTGGATCTGAATAACCAGCTCAAGGAGCTTGCACTGAAAGAAAAAGAAGAGATTGAGCGCATTCTCGCCGAGCTGAGCGCCAGTGCAGGGGAGCACACCGAAGAGCTTGCAAACAATTACCGACTGCTGACCAAACTTGATTTTATCTTTGCAAAGGCAGGGCTCGCTGTCGACATGAACGCATCGCGCCCGCTCTTTAACCAAGACCGCTATATCAATATCCGCAGAGGACGCCACCCGTTACTGGACAAGAAGAAAGTCGTTCCCATCGATATCAGCCTCGGCAAAGATTTCGATCTCTTAGTTGTCACAGGTCCCAACACAGGCGGAAAGACAGTGTCTTTAAAGACCGTAGGACTCTTTGCACTGATGGGACAGTCCGGGCTTCACATACCGGCTCTCGACCGCTCTGAGCTTGGTATTTTTACGGAAGTATACGCAGACATTGGTGATGAGCAGAGCATCGAGCAGAACCTGTCCACCTTTTCCGCGCATATGACAAACACGATTTCTATCCTGAAAAACGCGGATGAAAATTCGTTGTGCATTTTCGATGAGCTCGGCGCAGGGACCGACCCGACAGAGGGCGCGGCACTTGCAATCGCGATCTTAAAACACCTGCACGACAAAGGAATCCGCACGATGGCGACCACACACTACAGTGAGCTCAAGGTGTTTGCGCTCACGACATCCTACGTGGAAAATGCCTGCTGTGAGTTTGACGTGGAGACACTCCGCCCGACTTACCGGCTTCTCATCGGCATTCCCGGCAAGAGCAACGCCTTTGCCATCTCGTCCAAGCTCGGTCTGCCGGACGAGATTATTGCGTCCGCCAAGGAGCACATCAGCGAGGAGGACGAAAGCTTCGAGGATCTTCTTGCCAACCTCGAGACAAGCAGGCGCACGATTGAAAACGAGCGCAGCGAGATCCAGAGCTACAAGGCCGAGATCGAATCCCTGAAAAAGAAACTGGAACAGAAACAGGAGCGTCTCGACGCGCAGAAAGACAAGATCCTGCGCGAGGCAAACGAGGAAGCGCGCAAAATCCTGCAGGAGGCCAAAGATGTCGCCGACGAGACGATCCGGGATTTCCAGAAAGTCAATGTCAACAAAGCTTCCATTCAGGATTTGGAAAAAGCGCGAACCAAAGTGCGCGACAAGATTTCGGAGAAAAACGCAAAACTTGCGACAACGCCGGAAAAACCGACACATAAAATCTTAAAGCCGACCCAGCTTAAACTCGGAGATATGGTAAAAGTCGTATCTATGGGCTTAAAAGGCACAGTCTCCTCCAAACCAGACGCGAAGGGCGACCTCTTTGTGCAGTGCGGCATTATCCGCTCCAGGGTCAATATCAAAGATCTGGTGCTGATCAACGAGGATGTATTGTCTGGCACGGCCGCCTACAAGAAAGGTTACAGCAGCACAGGCAGCCCGAAAAAAAGCTCCGGCGGCAATATCGGTATGTCCAAGGCTGCCACCATTTCCATGGAGATCAATCTGCTTGGAAAGACAGTGGATGAAGCGCTTTCTGAGCTCGACAAATATCTCGATGATGCCTATCTGTCCCATGCTCCCAGCGTTCGTATTGTACACGGCAAGGGAACAGGCGCCTTGAGGCAGGCCGTTCAGCAACACCTCAAACGCGTCTCCTACGTGAAATCGTTCCACCTTGGCGAGTACGGCGAAGGGGACTCTGGCGTGACGATTGCAGAGTTTAAATAGGCGTTCTTCGCGGTTTACAGAAAGTATAATATAGTAAGATAGAGGAAGAAAAAATGGCTAACAAACAAAAAATACTGATCGTTGATGATGACGAAAATATTGCAGAACTGATTTCCTTATATATGACAAAGGAATGTTTTGAGACCAAAATTGTATATGACGGCGAATCTGCATTGCTGGAAGTAACGAACTTCGCACCGGATCTGATTCTGCTTGATCTGATGCTCCCGGGAATTGACGGTTATCAGGTATGCCGCGAAGTCCGCCAGAAATCACAGACTCCAATCATCATGTTATCCGCAAAGGGCGAGGTATTTGACAAGGTACTTGGTCTGGAGCTTGGCGCAGATGATTATCTGGAAAAGCCGTTCGACACGAAGGAACTTGTAGCACGTGTAAAGGCAGTTCTTCGCCGTTACAAAGCTGCACCTCCCGCCGAGCCTGTTTCCGATGCCAAGCAGGTTACTTATCCCGACCTCGCGATCAACCTTACCAACTATTCCGTAATCTATCACGGAAAAACAGTCGATATGCCGCCCAAGGAACTGGAGCTGCTGTATTTCCTCGCTGCATCGCCAAACCACGTGTTTACCAGAGACCAGCTGCTCAACCAGATCTGGGGATATGATTATATTGGCGATACGCGCACCGTTGATGTGCATATCAAGCGTCTCCGCGAAAAGATTAAAGACCATGAAGCATGGCGCATCTCAACGATCTGGGGCGTTGGCTATAAATTTGAAGTCAGAAATTGACCGGAAATGAGGTTTTTTATTGAAACGAACACTCTATTTAAAATTTGTACTGGCATACTTTATCTTTGCTTTTTTTGGATTTATCATCGTCGCTACTTTTACGTCTAGTATGACGCTTGAACACATGAAACGCGAACGCGCCGACTCTCTATACAAAGAAGCCGTGCTGATTGCTGACTCCTACGCCGCAGATTTATACAACAATGAAATTACACTCGAATCCGTATGGCGCCAGATCGAAGCAATCGGCACATTTCTGGATGCCTCGATCTGGATCGTCAATCCTTCGGGGCTTATTGTACTGGATTCCAGCTCGCCGCCTGATATTGAAAATCCTATTACGATCCCCAACTTCAGCCCCACGATCACAGGAAATTCATTTTACACGACAGGGAATTTTTTTGGCATGTTTGACGAGGAGATGCTATCCGCTTTCGCGCCGATCACTTCCAAATACAGGGTAAAAGGGTACGTGGTCATCCATGCCTCTATGACCGGTCTGCAGTCTTCCTGCAACTCTCTCCTGAATATATCTTATATCACGTTGGTGATCCTTTTTCTACTGTCGCTGATCATCCTGCTCTTCTTCACAGAAATGGTATATTTGCCACTCCGAAAGATCACGCACGCGACAGAACAGTATGCGATCGGGAATTTTCGGTATGAGTTTCAGGTCGATAGTGAAGACGAGATCGGTTATCTCGCTGCCTCTCTCGCCTACATGGCAAGCGAAGTGGCAAAGAGCGAGGACAACCAGAAACGTCTCGTGGCAAATATCTCCCATGATTTCCGCTCACCGCTCACCTCCATGCGGGGATATCTCGAGGCGATGCTCGACGGCACGATTCCTCCCGATCTGCATGAGAAATATATCAGAGTCGTGTTAAACGAGACGGACCGCCTGACGAAACTGACCAACTCCCTGCTGACGCTCAACAACCTGACTACCAAAGGCATGATTCTCGACAAAAGCAATTTCGATATCAACCAGGTCATCAAAAACACGGCAATGTCCTTTGAAGGGACATGCCGCCAAAAACTGATCTCGATCGAACTGGTACTTACCGGAGACGAAATGTACGTGAACGCAGACATGGTGAAAATCCAGCAGGTACTCTACAACCTTGTAGACAACGCCATCAAGTTCAGCCACAAAAACTCTTCCATTAAAATCGAAACAATAGAAAAGTCCAACAAACTGCTGGTATCCGTAAAAGATAACGGCATCGGCATCCCCAAAGACAGCATCCGGCTGATCTGGAACCGTTTCTACAAGACAGACCTATCGCGTGGCAAAGATAAAAAAGGAACTGGTCTTGGACTGTCCATCACCAGGGAGATCATTCAGTCCCACAATGAAAATATCAATGTAATCAGCACAGAAGGTGTCGGGACAGAATTTATCTTTACCCTGGAGAAGGCAGAAACAAAACAGGAAGGCAGGTAATTTACCCACCTTCCTGTTTTGTTTCTATTATTTTTTACGCTTTTTTACAAAAATACCTACTACGACTGCTGCCAATACTGCGATGATTCCACCTGCAATCAACGGAGTATTTCCTGCCGCTTTTTCTGTGTTTTCTGTATTTTCTGTACTGACGCTTGTGTCATGTTCATTGTCTGCCTTAGTCTCGGCTTTCAAGATCGTATCGTCTCCCTGCACAAGAACCATCGCTGAGATCCCTGCCACTGATACAGTTCCCTCTGCTGTTCCTACAGATGCCGTCCCGGCTGCTTTGTCATTGACGCAGATCTCCCATGTGCCTGCTGGAAGTGTCACATTGACTGCATTCTCATTTCCATTCAGGATCACCGTAATCTTCTCCGCAGTGTCTCCATTCGCATTGTTTGTGATGGTGTATCCCACTACGTTTGCATCCAATCCACCCATGAAGACAAGATTATTCTGTATATCTGCTGTCGTGGCCATGCGAAGTGCACTGTGCACCTTGCGGAATGCGATCAGTCCCTTGTAATATTCATAAGTGTCCATCACACTTGCCTTGTTTGACCACTTGATACTGTTCGTCGAATCCGGCGATGCATAACTGTTCTCATCAAATCCGCCTTCTACTGTCGCTGAAGGCTTACTTCGCAACATTTCCTCGCCTGCCTGGAAGAATGGTACACCCTGTGAAGTCAGGATGATTGCACTTCCAAGTTTGTTCATCTTTATTCTTGTCTCCTCGCTGTCGTCCGCGTTGGATATAGCAAGTTTATCCCAGAACGTCAGGTTATCGTGACACGAAATATAGTTAATACTCTGCCCTGGCTGTGCTGCCCAGCTCTTACTGCCCTTATCATTCTTGTAGGTTAGCACCTGTGGGTGCGGCGTTGCAGCGACAATGCCAAACTTAATGCTCTCTTCCATTCCATCCTTACCGCTGACAAATCCCTTGTCCTGCGCGTCAAACACACTTCCCTTAATTCCGTCCCTGATGTCATCACTGAACGCACCAACCCTGTCCATCTTTGCGATATTCGCCTTCAAGGCCTGCTGCGAAGAAGAAATTGCACAATCTCCGCCGGTCCACCCCTCGCCATATACCATGATCGAAGGATCGATCTTATCAAGTGCCGACCTGATTGCATTCATTGTCTCGATGTCATGCACTGCCATCAAATCAAAGCGAAAACCATCAATATGATACTCTGTAGCCCAGTAAACAACCGAATCAACCATATATTTGCGCATCATCGCATGGTCAGAAGCTGTCTCATTTCCGCAGCCTGATGCATTAGAATAGTTCTCACCGACTTTTCTATAATAATAATCTGGTACTGTCTTCTGGAAATTAGAATCCTCTATATTAAAAGTATGATTGTAAACAACATCCATATTCACGCGGATTCCATTTTCATGAAGCGCCTGTACCATCTGCTTCATCTCATTGATACGAACTTCCCCATGATAGGGATCTGTACTATAAGAACCTTCTGGCACGTTGTAGTTCTTTGGATCATAGCCCCAGTTAAACTGTGGTGTATCAAGTTTTGACTCATCAACGGTGGCATAATCATAGCTCGGGAGAATCTGCACATGTGTCACACCCAGATCCTTAATGTGGTCAATCCCCGTCGCAAGACCATCCGCGTTCGTTGTCCCAGTCTCTGTAAATCCCAGGAATTTTCCTGTGTTGCTGATTCCAGATGACGCATCCGATGACAGGTCCCTCACATGAAGCTCATAAATGATCGCATCTGTTGGATTGACAAATGCAGGTCTCGTATCGTTTTCAAAACCTTCCGGATTGGTAGCACTCAAATCCACAACCATGCCGCGGTTTCCGTTTACACCGGTTGTTCTGGCATAGAGATCTACCGCCTCATTTGTCTTATTTCCGTTCTTGATGGAATAAGTATAATAGATACCATTCAAATCACCCTGTTTCTCACAGAACCATACCCCTTTATCGCCCAAAGTCATAGGCACTGTCTCTATAAGATTATCACCATCACCCTGCTCATACAAATTCAGCGAAACTTCAGATGCCGTGGGTGCCCATACTTTAAACCCAGTCTTTTCTTTTGTGTATGTGGCGCCCAGATCGTCGCCATCATACGTAAACGCTTCATCAAAATAACTGGAACCAATAATTCGATTCATCGATATCGTTGTTCCCTCATATTCTTCCATTGATAGATCATAGGCCTTTGACAATTCTAACTCCTCCTCCATTGTCAGCAGAACAGTTCTGCCATCCTCACTGTCTGCCGATGCTACAGCGTATTCTGTACCATTCCCATCTGTGACTTTTAACTGCGCCGCCAGAGAACTCATATTCTGCGGGGCACGGGAAAGCGTTGCATAGATTTCTTTACTCGTTGTCTCTGAGAAATAAGCCTCAGCAATCACAGGCTTATAGATCACTTCCCCCATAGTATACCACAATGTGGGATTTCCTTCCACGATATACACATCAATTGTATCATTTGACGCTTTGGTCAGATCAATCTCATAATCAAGCGCCATGTCCGCATTTCCATCCTGTATCACGCGCACCCCCGCTGTTGACACACCGTCTTTCGGCAGTAAACCAACCTTGAAAAGCGCACCAAAATCATCTGTCTCAGACAATGGATAGCTGCCGCCTGCATCACTGCCAGCCCACGCATACGCTTCCATCCGGTCAGCACTGTACTTCTGGTCAAAATTGTAATAGTGAACGTTTAACTTTGTCGCACCATCCTCGTTGTAAACATTCAGCCTTGCCTCTTCGAGCGCAGCTATATCATACTCTGCCGCCCCTGCAGGTGCCTTTGTTGCAAACTCCGCCTCTCCGCTTGTCACCCAGATTTCAACGATTTCGCCGTCCATAGCAACAAATCTGTCATCACCCACATCCTTGTCTTCCCACTGGTTCAAACGCACGATAAAACCGATACTTGCTGGTTTGCGATTTGTCTGGTACACAGCCACTTTACCAAAACTGTCCTCGTCTGTAAAATCAACCTGCTGCCCTTCCCGTCCTTCTTCCCAGATCCACAGATTCCATCCGTCATAACTGCCATCGGCCCTTCCACCGTAATGAACAATCAGTGTCATCCCAGCTGCTCTGGCCGTCATTCCCGGTGATAAAGCTGACACCATTGTCATAAACACCATGAACAATGCCAATAATCCGGCAGTCCATTGCTTCTTTCTCATACTTTAACCTCCTTTCGATGATCTTCAGAACTGTTAATAAATTACTCTGAACGATTTTATTATATCTTGTCCCGTCGGAAAAAGCTATTGGAATTTTCGTAAAATTTCGTAATATGTTTTTAGTTATTCTAACGAATTTACAAAAAAAGTGAGACATATTTATCAATACATCTCACTTTTCATATCTAATTATCTGTCCTATTTGATCACAATATTATTCCATGAATCTGACGGAACAAGGGTAACATAGGTTTTTCCCGTATTAATCTCAATCTGCTCTCCGGTCTGCTTGTTTATATATATCGTCGGAGCCGTCTCGCTTAATTTCGACCATGTCACCTCGATCAGTTTACCATTCGTAATATAATATGCGTCGCGCCCATTATCCATCGCATTATAGATCATGTATCCACCGTCATCAAGCTGTGCAAATGTCGTATTCTGAATCAGAAGATTCTTGAACGTCAGCTGTGCATTGCCATGCTGTGGATCAGTATGCGCCTGACCATATTCATAATAGTCATACGTCCCTGTCGATTCATTGTACTGAAGTCTTGAACTATTATGTGGGAACGGAAGTTCAATTTCCGTACACGACCTTGCATCTCCCACAGAGGACAGATCAATCTCGGAATCGGAGAAGATATAATGCTGTCCCGGATAGTAATCATTATACTCTGTAGAATACTTTGAGTTCGCAAACTTCTTGTCCAGATCGCCTGCACAGATATACTCTGTAAACTCTCTCGCTTTACCATTGTTTACACGAGAAAAGCCACCGCTGAAATTTGCAGAATAATTTTTCGCAAGCCATTCATTGACATAGAACGGACCGCCGTCATGACACAATACTGCGTTCCACTCCGCTGCAAGCATAATGTTCGTTGATCGCGTACTTCGAATGCTGCCAAACTGTTCGATCTTTCCCCAGTCCTTAACAATCGCCATGAAGCGTGTAACTCTGCCATTCAGCGTACTATTCATGAGCTCATACACTACATCCGCCTCTGTAAGACCGTAGTGTGGAAGCGCTGTCTTCTCATTGTCCACCATAACTGCAATCGGACGCTGATTCTTCAAGCTCTCATCGATCCACTCATTGGTAATCTCGCTGCGGTACATCCCTTCAGGAATCTCTTCCTCCGTCGCCTGCTCTGTAGAGGATTCCTCCACACTGGAGGTTTCCGGCACCTCATTGCTGGTATCTGGATTATTCCCTGTCAAATCTGCAAAATTAATCTCTGTTGCAGGCTCTTGCGTTTCTTCCTTATTGCCACATCCCGTCATGGACGCAGCTGCCATTGCGATTACAAGTAGTAGTGTAATTCCCTTATTTTTCACATTTCTTCTTTTCATAATGTCTCCCTTTTTCGCATATTTCGACACGCTTAATCTATCATGTCATCCTATACTGATCTACTTCCTCATTAGTTTCCCAATCTTTTTCCTGTTTATACACATCACTCTGTCCGCTGTGCTAAAACATTTTATCGTGCAAACGACTTCGAATCCTATGCCCATGTACGTTACCTCTACAGTTAACTCCGCCAGGCACCCTCGCGGCACATATGCAATCCGCCTTAGTGCTGCTACATTCCTGTCCTGACACGGTTCAACGGCGCACATTGCGCGAGACCCAAACTTCAACGCCACTTATAAAGGGCAGCTACACAAACGCAGACCCTCTGTCGCTTATCACCCCCACTATAGCGGATTGTGGGTACAAGACACCGCTAACGCCCCGGCTGCACGATGCTATTATTATAACCTCATAGTTACTGATAAGTCAATGCAATTCATAATTTTTTAATTAAAACTGATACGACTGGTTCCATTTGTTCTTTTTTCTCCTGCGTGTCAGTATCTCATAGTACATGAGAACAGTGACAAGTTCTCTGATCCAAGGCCCTTTCTCGCTCCATGGAGCCTGTTCTGTCAGAGCTGTGTCTGTTATATTGCTTCCCATAGCATTGGGCGCCGCGGCATTGGGTATTCCCTGTGATATTGCGCCATTGCTTTGCACATCTGTGTTCACCGCATTTATTTCCTCCTCATTTGTCCTGATAATCGCCATCACACTCTCCACCATGCGCTGTATCGTCAACTTGTCGGGATACTGGTCATAGATAAAACTCCCGTCATAATCCATCCTGTCTACCACACTGCGAATGGTAGTCTGGTATTTTCTGGCGTATGTAGGGTACATCTGCTGCAGATACTCAAGGTCCTCCAATATCCTATCCTCCGGTACGATTCCGGGCTGCGCCCACTGTCCGTAACCCTGATATCCCATATAAAAAGGAAATGCACTGTAATAATCCATACTTCGAGTTCCTCGCTTTTTATGATTATCATATGCATTTTCCAATTGATTAGTGACCAGAAAACGACCAGAAAAGTAACCTTGTCAAAGTCTTGACAATATCCGCAAATCAGCATAAAATAAGGAAAGAATAATAACACAGAAAGGAAGTGTATTGTTACATGGACAGTTGTGACGGCAGCGGACAACATCATATGGGTGAATACACGACATCCTGTGTTTTTTAGTACAGAGAAATCGCATCTTTACTCTGATTGTGCACACGCAGGAAACAGGTCAATGCACTGAGTCTGGATTCGCCCACAGCAAATTGATATATAACTATATATAATAGAAGGGCGATGATATTTTGGAAAATGAAATTTTTAATGAACCAGATTACATCAAGGAGTTAGTCGAACTGATCCGCAGCGGTGCAGGCAAAGAGCAGCTTGCCGAGGAACTGACCAATTATCATGACAACGACATCTCAAATGCACTCGACGAACTCAATATAGACGAGAGAAAATTACTTTATCACATACTCGGGGACGAGCGTGTCTCCGAGATTTTTGCCTATCTGGATGATCCGGGAAAATATCTTGGAGAACTGGAGCTCGAACGGGCTGCGGACATCATCGAGAACATGGATGCAGATGACGCCGTGGATGTTCTTGAGGAGGTTGACGAGGAGACCCGGAAGCAGTTAATCGAACTGATTGACGAAGAGTCAAAGGAGGACATCAAGCTAATCTGTTCCTATGAAGAAGACGAGATCGGCAGCAAGATGACCACAAATTTCATAGAGATTGGAAAAAGTCTTACAATCAAACAGGCCATGCGCTCCCTGATTGCGCAGGCGGAGGACAATGATAACATTTCCACGCTGTTTGTAGAAAATGATGACGGCACTTTTTATGGTGCGATTGACTTAAAAGATTTGATCGTGGCGAGAAATTACATGAATCTGGAAAACCTGATCACACAGTCTTTCCCCTACGTGCGGGACCACGAGACGATATCGGACTGTATCGAACGCCTGAAGGATTACGCCGAGGACTCGATTCCTGTCCTGAACGACAAAAATGAGCTGATCGGCGTCATCACTGCGCAGGATATCGTTGAGGTCGTCGACGATGAGTTGGGCGACGATTACGCAAAACTCGCCGGCATGACTGAGGAGGCGGAGCTCGAGGAGTCCCTGGGAGAGAGTATCAAAAAACGCCTGCCATGGCTGATCGTACTGCTGGGACTCAGTATGTGTGTATCCACAGTGACAAGTTTGTTTGAGGGCGTTATCGCACAACTTGCCATCATCGTGAGTTTCCAGTCTGTGATACTTGGAATGTCGGGAAATGTAGGCACACAGTCCCTCGCTGTTACAATCCGGCTTTTGATGGACGAAAACCTTGAGACCAGGCAAAAGTTCAGCATGATCTTCCGGGAAATGCGGATTGGTTTTTCCAACGGACTGATACTTGGAATCCTATCCTTTGTATTCATAGGCAGTTATCTTTGCCTGCTCAAGGATAAGCCGCCACAGTATGCCTTCGCGATATCGCTCTGCGCGGGAGTCGCACTCCTGATGGCAATGACAATTTCAAGTATTGTAGGAACATCTGTTCCTATGCTTTTCAATAAAATAAACGTAGATCCGGCAGTGGCATCCGGTCCTTTGATCACCACCGTAAATGACCTGATCGGCGTGGTCACATACTATGGTGTCGCATGGCTGCTGCTCATTAACTTCCTCCATTTGGCATAAGGATCTTGACATAAGGAACTGTCCAGAAAACCGATGATGTATAAAAATCCATTATATGCAAATACTAGCAATACAATTAAGCTATACTATCAACTTGCTAATAATCAGGAACCTTAAGGGAATGTCTTGATCCGCGAAGGTTCCGTACTGGAAATGGAGGAAATATCGGTGAAGGCTACGGGAATAGTGCGTAGGATTGACGATTTGGGACGCGTTGTCATACCAAAAGAAATAAGAAGAACTCTGAGGATAAGGGAATCGGATCCGCTTGAAATCTTTACGGATCACGAGGGGGCAATCATTCTGAAAAAGTACTCCCCCATCGGTGAGCTCGGAAGTTTTGCGAAACAATATGCAGAAAGTCTCTCACAGGTGTCGGGGCATCTGGCTCTCATAGCGGACAGGGACCAGATCATCGCGGCGGCAGGCAGCAACAGCAAACAAGTGCTTGGAAAATCTGTCAGCAAGGCGCTGGAAGAAAAGATGAATTCGCGCGAGACAGTATGCTCCTCGCGCAGCGATAAAGATTATGTGTCCGTGACAGAAGATGAATCTGAAGAATATCAGCACGAAGTCATCATCCCTATCATCACACAGGGTGATGTGATCGGCGCTGTTGTACTTCTGTCCGCCAAGGCAGGCGATGAGATGAATGAGGTGGAGATGAAGCTTGCACAGTCGGCTGCCGGATTTCTTGGCAAACAGATGGAGCAGTGATGATTTTATATCAAAAGGACAGCATCCGCTGTCCTTTTTCTTTTTCCCCGATCGGATTATCACACATTTTTAAACCTGCCGACTTCGCTGCTCAACTGTTTTGAAATCTCCTGATTTCCATTCGTCTGCTTTTGTATCTGCGTCATTGCCGTCACAAGACTCACTGCGCTCTCTGCCACATTAGTCACACCCTTTGCACTCTCGTCAACCGCTGTGGATATGTCATTAAGCCCAGTTGTCATGGCACTGATTGTCTCCTTAATCTCACCCGTATTTCTCGAAAACTCTTCGATCAGATTATTCATACTGTCAGCATCCCGCTCATATTTTTCCACAACCACAACAAACTCATCATAATCCTGCAGCACTTTCTCGTCCACAAACTGGAGCATTGTCTCCGCGTTACCTGCGAGTTTCTCCACTGCGCTGATCACCAGATTGCTGATATTCTGAATATTGTTTGCCGTGTTTGCACTGCTGTCAGCCAACGCCCGTATCTCATCCGCAACCACTGCAAATCCCTTTCCAGCCTCACCAGCTCTTGCCGCCTCAATGGACGCATTCAGCGATAACAGATTGGTCTGGCTCGTAATGTCCAATATCTCTCCGGTCAGCTGCTTGATCTTCTCCACATTTCTGCTCTCCTCGAGCGCCGAGTTGAGCATCTCACGAATCTCCATGATCTTACCGCTTGTCGTGTTCTTGCCGTCAATGGTGTTCTGATGCATTCTTCCAGCACGGCGCTTGATCTTCTGCACCAGTTCCACGCCTTCTCCAACACTGCTGTTCATGCTTTCTACTTCCTGCAGTACGGTATCGCTGCCTTCTGCAATCTGACCGATTGTCGCTGCGATCTCCTGCATACTCGCTGACATTTCCTCCATCGTAGCAGAAATATTGCCAGCATTTTCATTGGAATCATTGACCTCAACTGCAACGGCATCCGCAGAGATCATCAGCTCCTTGGACTGCTCCTTCAATGTTCGCATCAATACCTGCAATTTTTCTACGAAGCTGTTGATTCCCCTTGCCATCTGGCCCACTTCATCCGAGGTAACAGCCGGAACTCGCAGCGTCAGATCTCCTTCGCCTTTCTCGATCTTATCCATGATCTCCTCGAGTACCTTGCCTGATTTTTTTGCCGGTCTTGCGATCGTATTGGTCACAATCACCATTACCAGCACAAATACGATCACAAACACTACAAGGAGAAGATAGTTTAATATCTGCGTATTCCTGATTTTATTGGTATTATCCTGTTCGATCCAAGAAATTTTTTCATTAAACTGCTCTTCAAATACACTTCCTGTCTCATCGACTGGAACCCGTCTCGCCTTGATCTCATCCACCCTTGCACGAACAGTTTCTATGTCACTCGCCATGGCAGCATCATAGATTTCTGTCCCAAAATTACAAAAGGTCAATGTCTCCGCTTTCCACGCCGCAAAAGATTCCTGAAGCTCACTGTCCCCTGTGTCCGCACAGAGTTGTTCCATATCGGACATACAGTTTTGCAGATCTTCCACCGCAACGCGAAGCTTCTCCTTTACAACAGGCCCCTCATCTGTGCCTTCCCTGAGATAACTTAAATTACCATACAGCTGAACCTGCTGGAATGCAGTTGACACCACTCCCTGCCGCTCCTGCATCACTATGTATGTATTGGTGAAATCCTTGTTGATCTCGCCGATGTCTCCCAACCGCTTCAGATTCACCAAAACAGTCGCAACAAATACCAGCGTCAATATCACTAACATCAAAAATACTTTTGTTCCAATTGTTTTTTTCATCAATCTTCCTCTCTTCTTGTTTGTTATTTGCATTCGTAATAATATTGTATTCCCATTTTGATCACAGGAATATATATTGTTAAAAGTGTATAAACTTATTATAAAATAATATCATCTTACTGTCAATGTACAACAAAAAAAGAATGTACTATTTACATTCTTTTTCACTTATTCCATATACCTGATAATTCTACTGATATCCGCAAGCGAATCAGCCACCGCATATAACAGAGGCATGACTGCTTCGTCAGGCGGTGTAAGATCCGGCACCATCACTGGCTTACAGCCTGCCGCATATGCTGATCGGATGCCATTGGGCGAATCCTCAACCGCGATACAGTCTGATGGCTTCTCTCCAATCTGTTCGCAAGCATAGAGATACACGTCAGGCGCCGGCTTACCATGCGCTACCTGTTTTGCGCTCACGATTCTATCAAACTGATCCTTCACACCAATTGTTTCAAGATGTTGCAGTGTGAGCTCGATCGGCGTCGCTGTCGCCACTGCTGCCTTAATATGATTCGCATGCAAAAAAACCAAGATCTTATCAATACCGGGCTTTTTCTCCAGACCGTACCGCGCAAGCCGCTGTGCCACCAGGCGGCGCCTGACCTCGCGTATGGCATAATAGTCAAAGTCCGCCCCAAAGATGTCCTTCATCATCTCTGAGGCGAGCTGTGCATCACAGCTGCGAAGCATCAGCGCATGTTCTCTTCTAAAATCATCATAACCTGCCATACGTGCCGCCTCGCACCATGCTGCATTGTAATGCTTTTCCGTATCAATGAGTACTCCGTCCATGTCAAATATTACTGCTTTGATCATATCGTTCCTCTAACCCTTATAAACTATTGCGCAGAGTAAAGTATTTTTTCCTTCGGTACTTCCTGATTCTGCTGCATTAAATTCAGGAGTGTGATATAGTTTTTGATCATGTCGCGCACAGTATTTTCCTCTCCGTCCAGATTCTTCCCATACTGCTGCTTCAGGAAATAAATGTAATCATCATGCTCAAGCCGCGGCGTGTAGTCGTACAGAATTCCATGTATGTTTGCAAGTTTCTCCAGCAGCACATACATCTCCCCCGGATTCAGCACAGACAATTTGATGATCGGCGATGCCATGTCCCTCATTTTGACAGCGCTCTCCTGCGCAAAGTCAGATTCTGCCAGCCTCGAACGCAGCGGCTCAAAACTAAACACTCCCCTCACAGAATCTTCCATAGCTTCCTTGGTGACACTGATAATAATCCCCAGATGAGAAGCCTTTCCCTGCAGTGCATCATTGTAGATCGACAAGAGCTTATTATAATTGTACTCCCTGCCCACGCGGCTTGGAATTTCATACAGCGTTGAGAGTTCGTCCATACACACATAAAGCCCTGTATATCCCGCCTTTACTACAAAATCCGCAAACAACTTCATAAAATCATACCAGTTATCATCCGTAATGATCAGATTCACCCCTAAATCTGTCTTAGCCTCTGTTCTGGTCCTGTACTCCCCACAAAGCCATCGCAGTGCCTTTTTCTGCAGCTCCACATCCCCTTTTCGATATCCCTTGTAATAGGACGCGAGCACTTTACCGAAGTCAAAACCGTTTACCCGCTCCTCCATCGAGGAGGTAATCTTGTAGATCTTCTGACTGACCCTGACATCGAAAACCTCGTGCCCTGGTACAAGTCCCTCAAATTGTACCACCTCGTTTTCGAGTGTGCCAATCCACTTGTCAAGAATGAGCTGTAACGCCCCGTTATCAGGACTCGCATGCGTAGCCATATTTCTGATCAATTCCCGATATGTGGCAAGTCCCTGCCCCTTATTTCCGACAAACCGCTTATCCACAGAGAGCTCCACATCCGTAACGACAAAGTTTTTCTCCATCACATGATTTCTGATCGCATGCATAAGAAAGGTCTTACCACTTCCGTATTTTCCCTCAATAAACCGAAACGCTGCCCCTCCCTGCTCAATGATGGATACGTCCTGCAATAACGCCTGAATCTCACTTCTTCTTCCCACTGTGATGTACTCAAGCCCTATTCTTGGAACGACTCCGCTTTTCAAGGAATTTAAAATGGTGGCTGCTGTTGTCCTCGATATCCCGTTATCCATACAACCCATTCCTTTCCTGCTGTGTGCTTCCGAAAACTCCCCTGTATTTCCCAGCACTCTATGTAAAAAAATCGAACAAGCGATTTCTTTACCAATGTTATACTACTTTGAGCTGAGACTGTACGAAGTCTGCATCTGCCCTGATCCGGTCAAGATTCTCAAGACTGAACTCAAATGCAAAGGACTCCCTCTCATTGTCCCTGTTCAACCGTTCAAACGCTTTCTCAATCATGATCGCGCGTTTCTGCTGAAACAGCATCGCGTAGATCCGCTTATGTATCTGCTGTGTTGTCCTGCCAGAGTCTGTATCGTAATCCATCACCTCGATCAGGCGGTCCGCATCGTACGGATAGAAATCAGTTGAACACGTCCTGCTCGATTTCCCCACTGGAATGTAAGTTCCCATGGACAATTCACCTTCACACAGATAGACCATCAGCATCGGTCTCTGCAGCAATCCGGCAAACACATCCGTCAACAGATCCGGATCAACCTTTCTCTTGAGATTCACCTCAAACACTGACAATCCCTGCTCTCTGACGAGCTCCTTCATGTCCTTGATTCCTTCCTTGTCCACCATGTGATAGATCCACTCAACGCTCTCAATCTCGGCTTCAAAGATGCGGCGGCATTTCAGATTGTCAATCTTCTGGAACAGCGCATCAAGCGGCATTCCCTTATCAACTTTGTACTGCTTTGGAATATTATACCTTCCCTCGCTCATACGAATCCTCCACCTTTACCCTATAAGAAATTACTGACCTTTCTTTTTATAAGCATTATAAGCACTGTCGTAATTCCTTACATATTTCAAACCGTCAACATTTTATGTTAATCGATTCTAGTCTATTATAATATACTATTTGAATAATTTCTACAATTTATTTAATTTTTTCTTTTAAATTTTTAAATTTTGTGAAAAATGTCATATTGCCAGCGAAAATCAGCCTAACCCTTAGAGACGTCATCCATCTCCGCCTGCAGCCGCGCAAGATCTCCCCGAAACGCGATGTGCTGTGGACACACTCGAAAAATCACAAAATATATTGATAAGAATTATCAT
Source organism: Lachnospiraceae bacterium UBA7179 (assembly GCA_002491195.1). Classification (GTDB taxonomy): domain Bacteria; phylum Bacillota; class Clostridia; order Lachnospirales; family Lachnospiraceae; genus COE1. The sequence goes on along the minus strand of DKVL01000050.1, from coordinate 33,917 downwards.
CTGGTTTATAATCATAAAAGAACTTACTAAGAAAATGTTATTTCTTATCATTTCCTTACTGAAAAACTACTTTGAAAGGAAAACACAAATGAAACCTTTATTAAATATAGATGAAATGATTGACCATATGAAAGAAAAAGGAATAAAATTTAATATTGTTTCTGAGGATGAAGCAAAAAAATTTTTGAGTGAAAGCAATTATTACATGAAATTAGCTTCATATCGAACAAACTATCCCAAATATGGGGATAATAGTAAGAAAACTGGACAATATATGAATTTAGAATTTGCATATTTAAAGGAATTATCAACCATTGATATGCACTTGCGATACCTTATAATGGAAATGTGTCTGGATATTGAGCACTATCTTAAGGTAAAACTTTTGCAGGCCATAGAAAATAATCCTGACGAGGACGGATATGATATTATCAGACGTTTTGTATCAACGGAAAACAACTCCTACATTCTCAAAAAGATACGCAACCATAAATCAAGCGAATATTGCAAAAATCTTATCGAAAAATATTACCCATATTTTCCTGCATGGGTGTTCGTCGAAGTAATATCCTTTGGAGATCTGACATATTTATGCGCTTTTTATGAGCAACGATATGGTGAAGAAATTATAAATAATAAATTCATGAATTCTGTACGTGATATTCGAAATGCGGCTGCTCACAGCAATTGTTTGATAAACCGCTTATTTGATCCTTTAGAAAACGGAAAACAAATAGATTCCGAAATTTCCAATTTCGTTAAGTCCCTTACAAATATTAACAGCAATACAAGAGGCAAAAATTTAAACTACAGAGTTACATATAATATTATTACTCTTTTGTACATATATGATAATATAGTTACCAGCAAAGCAGCGAAACAATATAGATACGATGAATTAAAAAACCTTTTCAACAATCGGTTCATACGCCATCAAGATTATTTTAAAGCCCATTCAAAAATAGTTGGTATTTACAACTTTATTAAAAAAGTTGTTGACAATTTAACTCCATAAGCATATAATTATATCAGAATTGAAAGAGAAAACTCTTTGGAAGGAGTGGCATAATCTATAATTTATTATAGAGGTTGCCGCTCTTGATTTTTATACTTATTTAAACAGAAACCAGTGTACTGACCATTATTTACAAGTGGTCGGTACACTTTTTGTCTTTTCAGAATAAACCCTTTCCCCCTGCACCTTCTTATCCTGTTTTCAGTCATCGTACAGTACTGCCATATCCGCCAGCAATTTGCCTGTATGCACCATCATGAGCTCTGCCTCTTTCTCTATTAAACCATTTTTTTTGTATTTTAGCACGAAATTCGGTGTCCCTTTTGCAGAGAATTCCAAAACGCCCTTGTACTTTGCCATCAAATCAGGAAGACGCTCGACATGGACAGGCGCATAGGGTTCCATGAAAAATGTGATCTGGCCTACTTTTCCCTTGATCTCTGTCACATACCGCTTGTGTGCTGTCACGCGTATCAAAGATATCTGTATCAGATTTTCAACCGATTTGGGGACATTTCCGAAACGATCTTTCAGCTCCTTTCTCATGTCATCACACTCCGCTTCGTTCTCAAGGCTTGCGATGCGCTTGTAGATATCAAGTTTCTGGACTTCATTCACGATATATTCCGGCGGAATAAAGGCATCGACATCCATATCGACATAGGTTCCAAAGTCCGCATCCACTTTTTTGATTCCTTTTAATGTCTTGACTGCCTCATTGAGCATCTTGCAGTAAAGGTCATAGCCGACTGCCTCCATATGCCCATGCTGACGCTCACCCAGAAGATTTCCCGCCCCTCTGATCTCAAGGTCTCTCATGGCAATCTTAAACCCGCTTCCCAGGTCTGTAAATTCCCGGATCGCCTGCAGACGTTTCTCCGCAACTTCCTTGAGCATCTTATCTTTTTTGTACATTAGAAACGCATAGGAAGTGCGATTGGATCGTCCCACACGCCCGCGCAGCTGGTAGAGCTGCGATAACCCCATCGCGTCGGAATCATGAATGATCATGGTATTGACATTCGAGATATCCAGACCTGTCTCAATAATTGTTGTTGCCACCAGCACATCAATCTCACCGCCTATAAACTGGAACATGATCTTCTCCAATTCATGCTCTTTCATCTGCCCATGCGCAAATGCAACGACTGCCTCTGGCACAAGGCGCGCTACCTGATTGGTGATCTCCTCAATGTTGTTGATGCGATTGTACACATAATAAACCTGTCCCTGTCTGGACAACTCACGCACGATCGCCTCGCGTACCATCTCCTCATTGTACTCCATAACATACGTCTGGATCGGCTGGCGTTCTCCCGGCGCTTCCTCCAGGACGCTCATGTCCCGGATTCCCACAAGGCTCATGTGCAGCGTCCGCGGAATCGGTGTCGCCGTCAGCGTCAGCACATCTACATCCTCTTTGATCTGTTTGATCTTCTCCTTGTGGCGCACGCCGAATCGCTGCTCCTCGTCGACGATCAAAAGTCCCAGATCCTTGTACTGCACATCTGCGGACAACAATCTGTGTGTGCCGATGACAATGTCCACCAGGCCTTTTTTCAGCCCCTCAATCGTCTTTTTCATCTCGCCCGCAGTTCGAAACCGCGACAGCATTTCCACGCGCACCGGAAAATCTTTCATGCGCTGCAGAAATGTATTGTAGTGCTGTTGTGCCAGGATCGTCGTAGGCACGAGATACGCGACCTGCTTGCCGTCCTGAACAGCCTTGAATGCAGCGCGTATAGCAATCTCCGTTTTCCCATACCCTACATCGCCGCAGATCAGCCGGTCCATGATGCGCGGGCTCTCCATGTCGCTTTTTGTCGCCTCGATGGCCAGCAGCTGGTCTCCGGTCTCCTCAAACGGAAACATCTCCTCAAACTCCTGCTGCCACACTGTATCTTTGCTAAAGACAAATCCCTGTTTCTGCTGCCGGATGGCATACAGCTCCACGAGATCTTTTGCGATCTCATTGACTGCAGTCTTTACTCTTGACTTTGTCTTCACCCACTCCTGTGTGCCAAGCTTGTTTAATTTGGGCTTTTTTGCCGCATCAGAGGAGGCGTATTTCTGAATCACGTCGAGTCCTGTTGCAAGGACATACAGATTGCCGCCGTCACGGTACTCAATCTTGATGTAATCCTTCACAACCTTGTCTACCTCGACCTTCTCAATCCCTTTATAAACGCCAAGACCATGATTCTCATGGACAACGTAATCCCCGACCTTTAAGTCTGAAAAGTTCTGGATCTTCTGTCCCTCATAATTCTTTTTCTTCTTTTTGCGCTGCTGCCTGCCAAAAATGTCCGTCTCAGAGATCACGACAAACTTTAACAGCGGGTACTCAAATCCCTTCAGGACAGAACCATGATATGTCATAATCTCCCCCGGTTGTAAAACTCTGTCCGAGTCTTCCGAATAAAAGGCGAGAAGTCCCTCGTCCATGAGGTCTGCGGCAAGGCGTTTTGCGCGCGTTGCAGACGCGGACAGCAGCAACACCCGATATCCCTGTTTCTTAAAATGGTTCAGGTCCTTCACAAGTTCTGCAAAGCTATTATTATAAGAAGAGATGTTTCTGGTATTGATGGCAAAACGGTTTGTAAACTTGATGCCAAAACCTTTGATCTCCATCGTGGAAAGCGCAAGAATACGTTCCTCCTCCAGCTTCGCCATCGTCTCCTGCACGGAAAAAAGCACCCCCATCTGTCCAGGCAGGATATACCCCTTCTCCACCCTGTTTGCCATACTCTCCCGAAACTCCAGCTCCACAGCCCGCGCGTGCTCCTCGATCCGAAGCGGCTCATCAAGATAGATACAGCAGTTTCTGTTTTGTAAGAAATCAATAAAGGAAATGGTATCCTCATAAAAGTAATTGATATAGCTGTCAAGGTTCACAAGATTCTGAAATTGCGTCACCTGCTCCCGTAAGTCCTTCACTGTTGTCTCCAGCCGATGCGCTTCCTCCGGCTTTGTCTGTTCCCGGAAACGTTTGGCCTGCGTCCTACAGTCTTTCTCAATCTTGTAAAAACCTCCGTCAAGTACAGACTGTGACAAGATCAGCTCGGCTGCCGGATAAATTGACACTTGTGTCATATTTTCCTCTATAGAACGCTGACTTAAGACATCAAAGGTACGAATGGACTCGATCTCGTCCCCCCACAGTTCAATGCGGACAGGATTCTCCGAAGTCAGGTCAAAAACATCAACGATTCCCCCGCGTATTGAAAACTGTCCCGGCGCCTCCACCTGATCATTTTTCTCATACCCCATCGCCACAAGTTTCCGCGCAAGCGCCTGCTCTTCGACGATGCTGTCCCTGCCGATGCAGATGACATTGTCCTCCAGTACAGACAGCGGAATCTGATGCGCCATCAGGGCGGCAAAGGTCGTGACGATCGTGACCGGATTGCCCTCCGGGTAGACCTCGAGCAGCTTTCTCTGCACTTCTATACGCTCCTTTACAAGCTGGTTGCCATGCACATCCGCCTGATAAAAGATCAGATCTTTGGCCGGATAGAAATACGAATCGCGGCAATACAGGCGGCAGTCCTCCAAAAGTTCCCTCGCCTTAATATCACTGTAGGTCACGATCAACTTTACATCGTAATCCTTATCTGTGCCAAATATCATATGAAGCTTCTGGGAATCCACGCAGCCGCTTACACTCGCCGTTCCGCCTTTATTGTCCAATGCTTTTGTAATCCCCTCGTACTCGCCAAGCTCCCTGAGCGGTGCCAATAATGTGTTCACAATTGGTTGTCCTCCATATCTACACGAATCCTATCGATGCCTTACTGATTCATTATACTGAACTTATACATTCAATTTTGTATTCTGTGCCGTGGCATCCTTCAAATTATTTTTCACATTGTATCTGTTCATCGCCATGTCAACCTCATCTTCGAGCATCAGGTTCACTGCTCCGTCTACTTTCTCAAGACTGTCCTTCATCACTTCCAGCTCCTCCTTGCTGAAATGTCCAAGCACATAGTCTGCCAGATCGTAGCCTTTTGGTTTCTCACCAACACCGATCTTGATGCGCAGAAACGTGTCGTCTCCCAGATTGGCAATAATATTCTTGATGCCATTGTGTCCGCCTGCACTGCCTTTCTTGCGGATCCGCAGCTGCCCGACATCAAGACTGATGTCATCGTAGATCACGATCAACTCACTCGCTGCATCCACCTTGTAATAATCCACCACCGCGCGGACCGCCTCACCGCTCAGGTTCATGTACGTGAGCGGTTTCACCAGCACTACCTTTGTGCCATTGATCACACCTTTTCCAATCAGTGCCTTGTGTTTACAGTCCATCACGCTGATGTTATACTTGTCCGCAAGCGCATCGATTGCCATAAATCCGATATTGTGCCTTGTATTCTCATATTCCCTCGTGGGATTTCCCAGTCCTGCTATGATAACCATCTTTTGATCTCCTGTCCTGATTTCTACGCTTTTTCTGTTTTTTGTTCCTGTTGCTTTACCATTTCCTATTTTGTACATTTCCCCCATGCTGTCCCAGAACTGTATCACTCGTTTAAATCTGTCTCTTAACCACCGCATACTCGTCCCCGTTTCTATAATAAGGAACTGTTCAGTTCCTGGGACAATTCCTGTAATGTGCCTCCATCACACGCACCAGATCATCCTCGTCCATATTGACTTCACAGCAATAACACGCATCTTCCTCGTCATATACATTATATGCACAAGTATCGCAATTTGAACCTTCCATTTTATCCAATTCCTCCCTGCAGTACAACATAAGGAACTGTAAATAAATAACTCATCCTTTTGACTTGTTATTTATTTACAGTTCCCAACAAAACACCTACTGATCGATCTGCTTTCCTCAGTTTCCTTCTGCTACACGTTTCGCCTCTAGCAGAAGTGAGACATACTTATCCGCCTCGGCTGCAGCCTGCCTTCCCTCCTCGGAATTACTGTATATCACATGATCGTCAATGGCCGCCGTGAACAAGCTGACCTTCTTGCCATCCAGATAGAATACAAACCGGATTCCAGTCATCGCTGACGCCACCTTTTTCACCCTGTCCACCCGGGACGCCTTAAAAACCTGAATTTTGAACGGATTATAAGCAGATATGTAAGCGATCATTCCGCACCCTGTATCAATAAACAGCGTACTGCCGTTTGCCTCCCCCTCAATAGAATCATAAAAATGATACGGAAGTTCCCCGATTTTCTTTGCCGTGCCTCTCACCAAATTCTTAAGAACTATCCCATTCCCTATTACCAAGATCAACACAATAATCACCGGGATCATGAACACAATAGCTATGGACAGGAAACTTACGATTTCAAAACTTCCATAGACAACTTGCATCCCCAGTGAGATCAAAAAAGGAACAAGCAATGAACCTCCTACACAAATTGCAAAATACTTCCCATACTTCTCAAACTTTTCTGTCTCCTGATACATTATTCTCCCCTCCTGCAGCATACGATTTCCAATTACACCAAAATCAGCATATCACACATACGGTCTGCTTTCAAGCCGAACATCGAAAGATTTGCGTCCAAACCAAATTGACCTCCATTCCTATCAGACAAAAAACCACCCGCTATGAACGGATGGCTTTTTACCCACATTTTATACAATAATACTCTAAGAAACTACTTCCTCGTCCGGCTCTAACAATGCCTTCTCATAGCTTTCAAGAATTGTCTTCTGAATCGTATCCCTTGTGTTAGAATTAATTGGATGAGCAATATCCCTGTACTCACCGTCTGCAGATTTCTTGCTTGGCATCGCGATGAAAAGACCTTTTTCACCCTCGATCACCTTGATGTCATGAACTACAAATTCATCATCGATCGTAATAGAAACTACTGCTTTCATTTTTCCGTCTTTTGTAATTTTTCGAACGCGAACATCTGTTATTCTCATTCTTTTGTCCCCCTTTTGCAAGTCATTGATTTCTTTTTGTTATAAAACATACCTCTCATTTTTCTCTACCACAACTTTAATGCCGGTCTCCCCGACGTGGTGTGAGTTTGCTCGAATAGTATCGCGGCTCTCTACTATACAATTTTCAATGTGGGTGTTATCGCCTAGATACACATCATTTAAAATGATGGAGTTTTTAATGGTACAATTGTTGCCGACAAAAACCTCCTTGAACAAAATAGAATTCTCCACTGTTCCATTTACAATACAGCCGCTCGAGATCAGGCTGTTTCGAACCTGTGCCCCCGGATTATACTTTGCAGGCGGCAAGTCGTCAACCTTGGAATATACGTCGGGATACTGCTTGAAGAAATAATCGCGGATGTCTTTCTTGAGGAAATCCATATTCGTACCGTAATAATCCTCAACTGTCGCGATATTTCTCCAATAGGACTCGATCCTGTAACCGTATATCCGCTTTACATCTTTATAGCGTATCAGGATGTCCTGCACGAGATCGTGCCTTCCCTCCTCAGCGCTCTTTTCTATCAGTTCGATGAGCTGTCGGCGTCTGATCACATAGATCCCGCACGACACCGTCTTTGACCGTGCCACCATGGGCTTCTCCTCGAACTCCTCGATCCGTCCATCGTCATTCATTCTGACAACGCCGTATCGATCCACATCCGCATCCTCTGGCATCTCTTTCACCACAACAGTGATGTCCGCCTTCTTTGCAATGTGATACTCCAATACTTTATTGAAATCCATCTTGTAGACACAATCGCCTGTGGCGATGACTACATATGGTTCATGGCTTCTTTTTAAGAATAAGAGATTCTGATAAATACTGTCCGCAGTTCCCTGATACCAGTTGCTGTTGTCAGGTGTGACCGTCGGTGTAAAGGTATACAGACCTCCCTGCTTTCGTCCAAAATCCCACCACTTCGATGAACTTAAGTGCTCATGAAGACTTCTCGAATTATACTGCGTGATCACCGCAACCTTCTGAATGTGCGAATTGGACATATTGCTCAATACAAAATCAATACTTCTATAACTGCCTGCGATCGGCATCGCTGAGATCGCTCTCTTGTGGGAAAGCGCCCCCATCTTCCTGCTGTTTCCGCCAGCTAATACAATTCCTAATGCTCTCATACTCAATCTCCCACCTTTATCAATGTCTTGCCACTGTCCAATACACCGTTTGGATAATCAGAATCCACAGTTTCACCAAAGACGACTGCATTTTTGCCGATCTTAACATTGGCGGGAATGATCGACTTTTCACCGATTGTGACAAGCCCGCTGTTATATATATCAGGCCTCGTATCATTTTCCTTCTCCGGGAGCGTTCCGATCTGTGTCTCGTTGCCCACCCGTGAGTCCTCGTCTATGATCGCCTTTTCAATCGTGCACCGGTTACCGATCTGAGTCTGGTTCATGATAATGGAGTTGCGCACAACAGTTCCCTCACCGACAACAACACCGCAGCCAATGACGGAATTGTAGACCTGTCCATAAATTTCCGAGCCTTCGCCGATGATACTACGCTCAACGACACTGTCCGCTGCGATATACTGGGGTGGCAGGACCTCGCTCTTTGTGTAAATCTTCCAATATTCCTCATAGAGATTAAACTCCGGCACAATATCGATCAGCTCCATGTTTGCTTCCCAATAAGAACTCAGCGTTCCGACATCCTTCCAATATCCGTTAAATTCATAAGAATACATTGGGCAGCCCTTTTCATGGCAATACGGAATGACATGTTTCCCAAAATCAAGCGCAGGCTGATCTGCCTTAGCAATCAAAGCCTCTTTGAGTGTTTTCCAATTAAATATGTAAATTCCCATGGATGCCAGATTGCTCCGCGGGTTCTCTGGTTTCTCTTCAAAATCGATAATCTTCTTGTTCTCATCTGTAATGACAATGCCAAAGCGTTTCGCTTCATCAAGCGGAACTGGCATTGATGCGATCGTCACTTCCGAACCGCTCTCCTTGTGGAAGTCGAGCATCACTTCATAGTCCATCTTGTAGATATGATCCCCCGAGAGAATCAGCACATAATCAGGGTTATAATTCTCCATATACTCAAGATTCTGAAAAATAGCGTTGGCAGTTCCAGTGTACCATTCACTCTCACTGCTCTTCTCATAAGGCGGTAATACGGTCACGCCGCCGACATTTCGGTCCAGATCCCAGGGGATACCGATGCCGATATGCGTATTCAGTTTCAACGGCTGATACTGTGTAAGCACTCCGACTGTGTCGATACCGGAATTAATACAGTTGCTCAGCGGAAAATCGATGATTCGGTATTTTCCTCCAAAAGCAACGGCCGGCTTTGCCATTTTCGATGTCAGGACACCCAGTCTCGAGCCCTGTCCACCTGCCAAAAGCATGGCAATCATTTCTTTTTTAATCATGTTGTCACCCCTACTTGCATAATAATGGGCTTAGGAACTGTCATGAAATAGCTTCCACATTCTCTGTGCTATTTCTTAACTGTTCCTTAGCGTACTTTCGCATAGAACACACCCTGACTTATTATAACATACATTTCCGTTAAAGGGAACAACTTTAACAACCAAATTTTATTTCTCATAAACTATGGAAAAGTTATCCTATGAGGTGTATATTAATAGTGGTATCACAATAAAATGAAACAAATACATACTATCAGATCAGGAATCTGTTGTTTCGAACATGTGAACCATAATAAAGAGATAGGAAGGAACTTCAAATCATGTACCAGATAAATTTCAACACCCCCATCCATGTACATTTCATCGGAATCGGAGGAATCAGCATGTCCGGTCTTGCCCAGATCTTAATCGAAGCGGGCTTTACCGTCAGCGGTTCGGATACAAAAAAATCCCCGCTCACGCAGCATCTTACCTCCATGGGAGCCAGGATCAACTATCCTCAGATGGCAAGCAACATCAATGACTCGATCGACCTTGTCGTGTACACTGCAGCCATCGCACATGACAATCCGGAGTTTGCCGCCGCCGCAGAGCAGCAGATTCCCCTCATGACACGCGCCGATTTACTTGGACAGATCATGAAAAATTACAAAATGCCCATCGCGATCAGCGGTACACACGGAAAAACAACAACCACCTCCATGATATCCGAGGTGCTTCTTGCTGCGGACGCTGACCCCACCCTGTCGATCGGCGGAATCCTCAAATCGATCGGCGGCAACATCCGCGTTGGCAGATCGGACTATTTTGTGACAGAAGCGTGTGAATATACAAACTCCTTTTTGAGTTTCTTCCCCCGCATCAGCATCATCCTGAACATCGAAGAGGACCATATGGACTTTTTCAAAGATATCAACGATATCCGTCACTCGTTCCGAAGATTTGCCGAGATTCTTCCCGATGACGGCTATCTGATCATTAACAAGGCGATTGACCATCTCGAACAGCTTGTGGAGGGATTGCGCTGCAAAGTCATCACTTTTGGTACAGAAGCTTCGGCCGACTACAGCTTTACTGACGCTGTCTACGATGAGTTTGGGCGCGCCTCCTACACGCTTGTCAAAAAAGGAGAATTATGCGGCTCTGTCAAACTTGGCGTTGTTGGTGAACACAATATTCTGAATTCTCTGTCCGTCCTTGCTCTGATGGATATTCTTGGCATTGATACCAATATCGTACACAATGCCCTGTCCACCTTCTCTGGAACGGACAGACGCTTTGAACTCAAAGGCGAAGTTGCCGGCATTAAAATCCTCGACGACTACGCACACCACCCGACAGAAATCACCGCCACCTTAAAGGCTGCTGTAAAGTATCCGCACAAGACGCTATGGTGTGTGTTCCAACCACACACTTACACGCGCACAAAGGCATTTTTAAAGGATTTTGCCAAGGCACTCTCGCTCGCTGACAAGGTTGTGCTGACAGAGATCTACGCCGCCCGCGAAAAAAATACCATTGGCATCAGTTCCAAAGACCTCCTCTTTGAATTGGAGAAGATAGGAACAGAATGTTATTATTTCCAGAGTTTTGATGAGATTGAAAATTTTTTACTAAAAAATTGTATCGACGGTGATTTGTTGATAACTATGGGCGCCGGAGATGTCGTAAAAATCGGTGAAAGCCTGCTTGGAATCTAATTATCCACATTATCCACATTTTTTTGTGACCAAATCGTCAAAAAAGGGTGTGGATATTTTTTATTTTCATCCACATTTCGTTCTTAAAAATCCACATGTTACCTTTGTGATTTCGCAAGGGATTGGAACCATCCCCAATATGGATATCCACATTATCCACATAATCCACACTGTCCAAAAATCCAGTAATCACAAGGGTTTGAGCGCTGTCGGGGGCTTGCTTTTTTCTCCAAGTGTGCTACAATACACTTACCTTACAGATGTCGGCGGCTCCCACGCCGGATCAATACTAAGGAATTTATAACCGGACGGAGGTTTCTTATGAATCGTGTCAATATTTATCGGGCTGCCACAAATGACCAGACAAGCATTTCCAACTTGTTCATCGACGAGTACATGGCAGACGCCAACGACGCACAGCTCAAAATCTATCTTTTTCTGATCCGCATGATGAACGCGAATCTCCCAACAAGCGTGACTGATATCGCGGACAAGTTTAACTATACAGAAAAAGATGTGCTTCGGTCGCTGACGTATTGGGAGTCCAGACAGCTGCTGGCACTTGACTTCGACGCGGCTCACAATTTGTCCGGAATCAGGGTTCTATCCCTCGAACACATGCTTTCTGTCGAAAGCAGCTACGAGGCGCCCAGAGTGGCACCCCGTATCACTCCGGTCCTATCCTTTATAAGACCGGCCTCCATGCAAACGGGCATGACTGCCAGAGCCGGAATGACTCCGTTAGCTGCGAATCGTACTACCGCAGCTGCGGGCAGCCGGCCCGCAAATGGAACTATAGATGCTGCAATTACCAAACCGGACTATACGCTTGATGAACTCAAAAATTTCAAGAGCAATGAGGAAATTGAACAGCTGCTGATGGTCACAGAACAGTATGTCGCAAGACCACTGACACGCAGCGATATGGAAACCATCCTCTTCTTGTATGACAGACTTGATTTCTCGACAGACCTGATCGACTATCTGGTTCAGCACTGTGTTGAGCGCGGCAAGAAGGATTTCCGGTATATCGAAAAAGTAGCTTTGTCATGGCACGAACAGGGCATCACTTCACCAGGCGATGCGCAGAATGCCTCACGCAAATACGACAAAGTAGTCTACTCGATCATGAAGTCACTTGGCAAAAATACCAATCCAGCTCCAAAAGAGCTCGAATACATCAATAAATGGACAAAGGAATATGGTTTTCTGCTGGACGTGATTCAGGAGGCCTGTGACAAAACGGTTATGACGACAGACACCCACCGCTTTGCATACGCGGACGGAATTCTCACCAAATGGTATCAGGCGGGCGTTCACCGCAAGGCAGATATTCCAGCGGCAGATGCAGCCTACAAGCGCGTTTCCCAGAATACGGACAAGCTGCGCAAAAATAATAGAACAGATAATATCGTAACCAAAAATAAATTCAACAATTTCGCACAAAACACTTACGATTTTGATGAATTGGAGCAAAATATATTAAGTAATTAATTCCAAATAACAAACGAGGTAAAGCAGATGCCACTGACAAACAGCCAATATGATGCGATCATGCGCTCCTATGAGGAGAAACAGCGCGCTGTCAGACGCCGGGTAGAACACAATACCGAAACTGTATACCAGCAGATCCCGGCCTATGAGGAGTTGGACAGACAGGTTGCCTCCATCTCCATAGAGCAGGGACGAAAACTTCTTGGCGGAAATGAAAACGCACTGCCAGAGTTAAAACAACACCTGAAAGAACTCTCCAGGAAAAAAAAGGAACTGCTGCGCGCGTACGGTTTTTCCGAGGACTTCCTGTCACCAGTCTATGAATGTGACAAATGCTGCGACACCGGCTACATTGGCAGCCAGAAGTGCAGCTGTTTCCGCGCAGAAGAGATCAACCTGATTTACGAACAGTCCCACATCAAAAACCTGCTCATGACGGAAAATTTTCATGCGCTTTCCTATGACTATTATGCGGGAGAGGATCTCGAAAAATTTACAAAAGCTGTACAAATATGCCAAAATTTTGTGAAAAACTTCAATAAGGACTACCGTAACCTGTTTTTTTATGGTACAGTAGGAACGGGTAAGTCTTTTCTATCCTGCTGTATTGCAAAAGAATTGATCGACCAGGGAAACTTAGTGATCTACTTTAGCGCTTTCCAGCTTTTCGATATCCTGTCAAAAAGTACTTTTGACAAGGACAGCACTGAGGCGGCATCCGGCATCTCCGATGACATCTGCGACTGCGACCTGCTGATCATCGATGACCTGGGAACAGAGCTCACCAATTCCTTTGTTTCCTCCCAGCTTTTTTCCTGCCTGAACAACAGACATCTGCGCAAAAAAGCTACCATTATTACAACAAATCTTTCACTTGGAGAACTGCGGGACCGTTATTCCGACAGAATCTTTTCCCGCATCACAAGCAATTATGATATATGCAAGCTGACTGGCCGGGACATCCGGATGCAGAAGAAGACAGCTTCCACTAACAAACAGACAAATGAAAATTGAAGTTCATACAGAAATAATACACAAAACAATATAGAAAGCGAGGATTTTTCAATGCCAGTTCGTGGGGAAAAAAGAAATCTCAATTCAATACCTGTAGGTTCATTAGGCATCATTCCTTTAAGTGGCTGCAAGGAGCTCGGAGACAAGGTGGACAAATACCTTGTCAAATGGAGAGCTGAACGTGAGAGTGAGCACAAGGATTCTCTCGCATTTGCCGGCTATCAACGCGATTCCTATATTATCAACACACGCGTTCCGCGTTTTGGAACCGGTGAGGCAAAAGGCGAAATCTTAGAATCTGTGCGCGGCGATGACATCTATCTGCTGGTGGATGTCACAAACTACAGTCTGACCTACTCTCTGTGCGGGCAGGAAAACCATATGTCGCCTGACGACCATTATCAGGACTTAAAGCGGATTATCGCTGCCATTGGCGGTAAGTCAAGGCGCATCACTGTGATCATGCCCTATCTGTATGAAAGCCGCCAGCACAAGAGAAACTCCCGGGAATCCCTTGACTGTGCGCTTGCGCTGCAGGAGATGGTCAAGATGGGAGTTGACAACATTATCACTTTTGACGCGCATGATCCACGTGTGCAGAACGCAATTCCGCTGAATGGCTTTGAGACGGTATCGCCTACCTATCAGTTTATCAAAGGACTGTTAAATCATGTCCCCGACCTGACCATTGATTCGGACCACATGATGATCATCAGCCCCGATGAGGGGGGAATGAGCCGTGCGATCTATATGGCAAACGTGATGGGACTTGATATGGGAATGTTTTATAAACGGCGCGATTACACCAGGGTTGAAAATGGACGCAATCCGATCGTAGCTCACGAATTTCTCGGAAGCAGCGTAGAGGGGAAGGATGTCATCATCGTAGACGACATGATCTCCTCCGGAGAGAGTATGATCGAAGTTGCCACAGACCTCAAGAAACGCAAGGCCAAACGCATCTTTGCCGCTGCCACTTTCGGTCTGTTCACAGCTGGAATTGACAAATTTGACGACGCATGCAGCCAGGGCTTGATCTACAGGGTTCTCACCACGAATTTGATCTACCAGAAACCAGAGCTGCTGGAAAAGGAATGGTATATCAGCTGTGACATGAGCAAATATATTGCATATATTATCGATACCCTGAATCACGACTCTTCCATCAGCGATCTGCTGAATCCCAATGAAAGGATTCACAGCTACATCAACCGCTATAAAAACGGAGAGATACCAACAACCCGCTAATAAAAATACCGCAGATCACTGCGGTATTTTTATCTTTATTTCCTTAATCATCATATCCATTCGGATTGTTCGACTGCCATCTCCAGCTGTCTGCACACATCTCCTTAATGCCATACTGTGCAGTCCAGCCAAGCTCTTCCTTAGCCTTTGTAGCATCTGCGTAGCAGGTTGCAATATCGCCTGCGCGTCTTGGCTTGATCTCATACGGAATCTTCACGCCTGTCGCTTCCTCAAAGTTCTTTACGATATCAAGCACACTGTAACCCACTCCTGTGCCAAGGTTATAGATGCAGAGCCCTGCCTTCTCCTCAATCTTCTTCAGCGCCTTCACATGGCCCACAGCGAGGTCCACAACATGGATGTAGTCCCTGACGCCTGTTCCGTCATGCGTATCGTAATCATTGCCAAATACCCCAAGTTTCTCAAGTTTGCCCACTGCTACCTGCGTGATGTATGGCATCAGATTGTTAGGGATTCCGTTGGGATTCTCCCCCATCGTTCCGCTCTGATGCGCCCCGATCGGATTAAAGTAGCGAAGAAGAATCACATTCCACTCTGGGTCAGCCTTCTGCATATCCGTCAAAATCTGCTCCAGCATGGACTTTGTCCAGCCGTAGGGATTGGTACACTGTCCCTTCGGGCACTCCTCAGTAATCGGAATAAACGCGGGATCTCCATACACTGTAGCAGAAGACGAGAAAATAATATTCTTGCAGCCATGCTTTCTCATTACATCCACGAGCGTCAATGTACCTGCAATATTGTTGTTATAGTATTCCCATGGCTTCTGAACGGACTCCCCGACCGCCTTTAAACCTGCAAAGTGAATGCAGGAATCAATCTCTTCATTGTCAAAGATCTTTTCCATCGCATCCCTGTCAAGAATGTCCGCCTTATAGAACGTGACCGGTCTCCCTGTAATCTTCTCCACGCGCTGTAAGGATTTGACGCTCGCGTTGGATAAGTTGTCCACCACGACTACATCATAACCTGCGTTTTGAAGTTCTACTACTGTGTGACTGCCGATAAATCCAGCACCGCCCGTAACTAAAATTGCCATATTGTCTACCTCCATTTTCGCTTTTTATGATCAGTTCCTAATACCCACTTTTTATGATATCCCTTTTGCAAACAGAAAACAATAGCATAATTACTATTTTTTGACGTAAAATTGACCATAACCAACTCCACTTTTTTCTAAAAAAATTTCCAAAATTTTAACATTTTATACATTTTTAGATATTTACAAAGGATTCTTCCCCTACATTTTTGTGGATATTGTGCATAAAAATGTGGATGTCACCTCAAAATCTCCTTGTCATAAAAAGTTATCCACATCTTACAGCTCGTATTCTCATGCTCTTTGACACTGACATCCCAGACAATACGATATATCATCTGACAATTTCCCGCATGATCATAATGTTCGCACGGTATGATTTTTATCGGCATGTTATCCTTTTCGATCTGTATCCTGCACCGCCCCTGCTGACCTGTGATCCACACTTCTTTGCCTTGTATGACCGGCGCATACTCTGTGACAATATTTTCCGTGATTGATTTTGTATTTTCATTGATCACAAAGAAATCTTGCAATTCAATTTGCATTTTATGCTGCAATTGTGTTTCTTCTATATTAATAGAAGACTTGTCCTCCATTTTGATCTGGCGCACCAGCTCGTCCACACTCCCTTTCGGATAGGCCCCCGCAAAAGAGATCGTCAGCGTGCATGTTTCCTTATCCCACACAAATCTGTCAGCACAGTATTCGGCTCCTTTACATTGCTCCTCACCGTTTATGATCGGAACAGAATGTCCCATGGAACGATTGCACAAGATCTCATATCGTTTGTCACTAAAGTAATCCTTCGTGTACTCGCCTGCCCCCAAATCAGTCAGCAGCATCTCTCCGTTAAAAACACACAAAAAGTGCCCGATATCATTATGATTATGATTCTCGTTGTTATTGCCGCCTTTTGCCGCAAATCCATTCCCATTTTCATCCTGACAGATGAACCACTGCGCCGCAGGAAGCAGATCTGTTATTATTTCCTTTTCCTGCCTTCCACTTTGATCCGAAATAATATCCGCGTCCGCATACTGCATTAGCCAACGGATATTCCGCTCGTTCGTGAGGTAACGATAACATGCATCCTCGTCAAACGGACGCGCAAGCGTGTAATCCGGTATCTGGACCTGAGGATAACAGTGTTTTAAATAGGCAGTCAATCCTGGCAGAAAGGATTCCTGTTTGCTGCCATCAGAAAAACTGATACTGACACCGCCTCCAGAACGACTCCAAAAATAACACTTCTGCTGAAACAGTGCAATCTGCTCACACTTCTCCCGATCCATCAACTGCTCTCTCTCCTGCCCAAAACTCCCGTCTGCATGGCATCCCTGCTGGTATCCCAGGTATTCCTCTGCAAATGCCGCGTAGAAAGACATTCCATAATTATAATAGCCTAAGCCTTCCGTACACGCACCGTCATCCTCCATTCCGTCCAAATAACACCCAAGCGCATCGCAGACACGTTTCAGACAATTCTCTTTCCAGTTGGATGGCAGCTGTCTGAAACAATCATGATACAGCAGGACATCGCCAGCGATCAACATATCCTGATCACGGTTATCCGGCATATACTGTTCCATAATCTTACTGTTTAACGCATCCATCATAATCGCAGTCATTCCAATAGAACCTGCGCAGACAGCAGACCAGTTGCAGCGATCCGTCTCCCACCAGCTGTAGGGAAATGCTGACGTCACAAAAGGCTGCAGCACCCGCTCGATCACTTCGCGCGCCACACACGTCACAACCTCACAGGAAAGTTTGTCATATAGCCGCAGGACGATCTCAGACAAGGCCTGTGCTGTCTCCGCCGCAAACAGATCAACCGTATACCTTGTCTCTGGACGATCGATCTGCGCAAAATCCACATGCGCTGGCAGTGCCCAAAACTGCTCTTCACAGCAGATGCTTACCAAAACGGTTTCCAATTGTTTTACATACGCTTCAATTTCCGAATCCTCAACCTTTTCCTCAAGGATTCCCTGTTTGTGGAGTTCCCCGCTCCACAATGCCAATATAGCATAGACTGTCAGATATTTTCTTCTTCCAAAATATGCATTTTCATACACCAGCCTGTTCCCATTCTCATGAAATAAGAAAAAATCTTCTTTTGTAAGTTTTGGCATTGACTGATGCCGCATCTGTTGTTCCGCCGCCTGAATCTGATGATACAGATCCTGGATATATTTTCTCTCTTCTGTTCTCATTTTCTTCCCCTATTTGTTACTGTTCACTTCGTTCCAGTAACAGGCAAA
>DKVL01000050.1:0-15495 GCA_002491195.1 Lachnospiraceae bacterium UBA7179 | reverse complement strand
GGCAAAAATCCATGCAAAAATTGCAAAACGAACTTCGTTCGTCGCGCAAATGGATTTTTACTCAGTAATCTTTATTTCACATAAAATCCCGCAAGTTTCATTTCCTCATCGAAAGTAATGGTATAAGTCACACTCATATTGGAATACGATACACTGACCTGAACCATCGCGTAGTGCCTGCCGTTCTGCCTGGCCTCGGATGCATACATATTTCCGAAGGCGAGCAGTTCCCCGAAATCCTCCTTCATCTGGGATTTGGCATACTGTAGTGTCGCCGCATTCAGGACCTCCTTCATGTCGTCATTCATGCGTTCCGTAACCGCCTGAAAATCATTATCACTGTAAAACCTTATGATTTCCTCCGCCTCGGCTATCACCTGTTCCTCGCTGAATAGGACACTCTCGCTGATATCGCTCCACTTTGGCAGGTTCCAGTATACAACTCCGATCAAAACGGCGATCACGAGAAAAACGACTGCCCAGATTTTCAACGCCCGCTCACGCTTTGCCGCCTTTCGCTCCACATTGTCAAAGTGATCATTGTACCGATTGGCATAGTCCCATGGGATTCCCATGCGTTTCAATACATCCTCCAAATCTTCCCCCTTAGCAACAGCACTGTCAATCTCCGATATGAGCTGACTCTTAATCTCCTTCTTCTTCGATGTCCTGCACTTTAGCAGCTTTCCGACTTCTTTCGCATATTGCTCTGCTGTCATTTTTTCTCCTCTCTTTATCGTATCACGCCACAGCCAATCTTTTCACCTGCGTTTCCAGACGGCTGGGTTTTGAAATCATCTGGCATTTTGTGAATGATAACGCTTCTCCCCATAATTTCCGGTATCGTAAACCGTTTGTCATAAAATGCAAGCCATGCGTATCCCTGATTTCCCATGAGTGGTATCATATCCCCTGCGTGATCTGGGTGCGGCTCATTAGTAGGATTATAGTGGTTCCCTGTTTTGTCAAAGGGCATCGTACAGTCCCCCTTTTCGTGTATGTGCATCGCATAAAAATCTGACGAAAATTGTGTCATAATGTCAGGCAGTCCAAAAATCTCTGCCTCAACCAGCACGCCTGCATACGGCGTTGAATAAAATTTAACGATGCCGCTCAACTGCGGATTCTGCGCATTCCCGCGAATCCACGCCAATGCATCCGGCTTTCCGTTTCTCAATGTATCTGTAAAAATCATTCCCGGAGTGATATCTGCCATAATGACATAAACCTCCAATCTATTGACACTTCCTTACGCTTTATTTTATGCAGGAAACGCTCGTCAGGTGCCTCAAAATGATTCCTGATCCCTAAAACGTCACATATCCCTCATCGTCAATCTTGACACCCGACGACAATCTTCGCATATAGTCCAGAACCTCGTCCTTCTCAGTACCCTCAAGCTGTCTCGTGCGGCAGTCCTGCTGTACACAGGGAATAAATCGCAGATACTCCATTCCTTCCTTCTTGATTCCAATCTCAACAAGGCAGGTATTCTGGGTTTTAGAATTAAACCAGTAATTTCCCAAACTATACACGATGGGAACTCCCGCCTCAGAATCCAGTTTCTGCAGACAGTGCGGATGATCACCGATAATCAGATCTACGCCTGCCTGTGCATAGATCGGTGCCTGCTTATCCTGCAGCCAGTCAGTCTCCGCCTGGCTCTCCGTCCCCCAGTGAATATACAGTATCACGAAATCGCTGTTTTCTTTTGCATCCGCGATGACTTCCAGAAGAGCGGCCGGATCCATACAGCGGAGCACACCCGCGTTTGTCGTGGTGGCTTCTTTGGTGTCCGGCACCGCATTGCGCTCTATCTGCGTCGCGCTCACCACCGCGATTTTTATGCCATTTGCAATAAAATACACAGGCTTTCGTGCCTCCTCGATGTTCCGCCCCGCACCAACATAAGGTATCCCTGCGTTCTCAAGTGTGGCAAACGTATCAAGAAGCGCTTCCTCCCCATAATCATAGGCGTGATTATTGGCAAGTGACACGATGTCCACTCCAAGCAGTTCATACAGTTCTACATTGTCCGGTTTTGCCCGAAATGTAAATGTCTTTCCCTCCGTCGGCGCTCCTCTTGTTGAAAATGGAAATTCATTGTTTAGCATAAAGACATCTGCGCTGCGCATCCGTTCCAACAAATCCGCCGAAAATGTATCATTGATATCGCTGCCCCTGGTCCTGTAATGAAACATCATGGCATACTCGTCATCCAGCAAAATATCCCCCGCAAACGCAAACGTGACGCGCTCACTGTCTGCACAGTTTACGAGATAAACATTCTCTCCTTTTTGAACAGCCTCCTGAAAAAGCCTTTCATTTTCTGTACGGATCCTGTCCTCCTCTGGGGATCCCAGTTGTTCTGAAGCACCAGACTCATCTGCAGCCTCCTCTGCAGCTGAGGCCTTTTGATCCGCCGCAGTCTCGTCCTGTCCGGACGGACTGCCCTGTTGTCCAAAACCAGAAAAATCAACTATAATTGGTGCTTTTTTTGCATCATTTTCCCATCCCGCATCCAGTTTTTTTATCACAGCAGCATATCCCAGCATTGCAAGGCTTCCAGTCGTCAGCACAATGACCAGCGATATGATAAACAAGTTACGATTTTTATTTCTCCTTCTGCGTCCTCTCTTTGCAGCCTTTTTCCCAGTCTGTTTACCAGCCAATTACCCACCTGCTTTTGTTTTCCTATTGAAAAAGGTCCCGTTTTAACGCAAACGAGACCTTACGATAACTTACTAAAATTATTTGATTAGAACTTAGCAACACTAACCTTTACGCCAGGTCCCATTGTCGATGAAAGTGTGATGCTCCTTAAGTACTGTCCCTTAAGTGTTGACGGTTTCGCCTTCACAATCGCATCCAACAGGGTGTTGAGATTCTGTGTCAACTGCTCTTCCGTGAAAGAAACTTTTCCGATCGGGCAGTGAATGATATTAGTCTTATCAAGTCTGTACTCAATCTTACCAGCTTTGATATCATTGATTGCCTTTGTGACATCCATCGTTACTGTGCCCGCCTTTGGATTTGGCATCAGGCCCTTAGGTCCCAGAACCTTACCAAGACGACCAACAACACCCATCATATCCGGTGTAGCAACCACAACATCAAAATCCAGCCAGCCGTCATTCTGAATCTTCGGAATAAGCTCATCGCCGCCAACGTAATCAGCACCGGCCGCCTCTGCCTCCGCTACCTTATCACCCTTAGCAAAAACCAATACCTTAACCGTCTTACCCGTTCCATTCGGAAGCACAACAGCACCACGGATCTGCTGCTCTGCGTGACGCCCATCGCATCCTGTTCTGATATGAACCTCTACCGTCTCATCAAACTTTGCCGCGGCAGACTTCTTAGCCAGTGCCACAGCATCCTCTATCTCATAAAATGTTGCGCGATCAATCAACTTCGCGGATTCATTATATTTCTTACCATGTTTCATTCTATTTTACCTCCGCTTAATCTTCTACTGTAATACCCATGGATCTTGCTGTACCTGCGATCATGCTCATAGCAGCCTCAAGGCTCGCCGCATTCAAGTCAGGCATCTTTAACTCAGCAATCTCCTGGATCTTTGCCTTGGAAATCTTAGCAACTTTTGTCTTGTTCGGCGCTGCTGAAGCAGTCTTAAGGTTGCAAGCCTTCTTTAACAGAACTGCGGCAGGCGGAGTCTTTGTGATGAAACTGAAACTTCTGTCTGCATATACTGTGATGACAACAGGAATGATCATACCTTCCTGATCTGCTGTCCTTGCGTTAAACTGTTTCGTAAACTCTACAATGTTTACACCATGCTGTCCAAGAGCAGGTCCAACCGGTGGAGCCGGTGTTGCTTTTGCGGCAGGAATCTGTAATTTAATATATCCTTCTACTTTCTTTGCCATATCAGGCACCTCCTAATTTATTCTCGGTCTTATATGCAATCCAGACCGTTTTGTGGTGATCTGGGCGGATAACCCTCCCACGCGGACACATAAACTTGTCTAAGTCCGTTAATCATACTAACACTTCTGTCATATAATTGTCAATAACTAATCCCACATCTTTTTCACATCTGTAAAATTAATTTCAACTGGCGTCTCGCGTCCAAACATCTCAACATTGATCGTAAGCGTCTGTCTGGATGCGTCAATCTTCTGAACTGTGCCGACGGTATCCTTCCACACGCCCGCTGTGACGCTGATCACATCGCCTTCTGCAAATTCAACAGTGGTATCAACACCGAAGTCAAGCGCTTTGAGTTCCGCCTCTGTGAGTGGTACCGGCTTACTTCCTGGTCCCACAAACCCGGTAACACCTCTCGTGTTTCGGACAACATACCATGCATCGTTGTTATCCGCATCCATATGCAGAAGCACGTAGCCCGGAAACATCTTTTTCTGCGATGTCTTCTCCACGCCGTTTTTCAGTTCCATAACATCCTGCAGCGGAACCCTCACTTCGAGGATTTCATTCTCAAGATGTCTGTTCTCGATCGCCTTCTCGATATTTGCCTTCACCTTATTCTCATATCCGGAATACGTGTGAACTACATACCAGCCCATGCCAAGCCCGCTCTTATTATCGCTGAGTGCAACCCTGCTGTGCGGTTCCTCCTCAACAGGCTCTTCTATGACAGGCTCTGTCTCCTCAGGAATCACTTCCTCCGCATCACTTTCCTCAATAACCTCCGCCTCAGGCTGCTCCTCAAGATCACTGATCTTGGTATCTGTTTCCGAATCCGCTGATTCCTCATACGGTTTCTCTGGCATCTTCGGTGATACAGGAAGCCACTCCTGCATATTGGGAGTAATGAGCTTTTTTGCCACTGCCCTTTTCTTTTCTTCCATAATCGTCACCTCTTCTATATGTTGATACTTGTTAAGAAGTTAATGCCAAACTGAATAATGGTATCCAAAAAGGTAATGATCAGTCCTACTACAACTGAAACACAGAGAACTGCCACAGACTGCCTCACTGTTTCCTTCTGGTCAGGCCAGGCGATCTTTTTAAATTCCGTTTTTACATTTTTCCAGAAGCTGTCCTTTTTTGCTTCCTTCTTAGCTGAATCTGCCATCATGTGCCTCCTAATTTCTATGATCCTCTTCGAACCGTCCGTCCACTTGATGCGATTGCTTATTTTGTCTCTTTGTGCAGTGTATGAGTCCTGCAGAATCTACAATACTTCTTGATCTCCATTCTGTCAGGATGGGTCTTCTTCTCCTTTGTAGTATTGTAATTGCGCTGTTTGCACTCTGTACATGCCAATGTAATCTTTGTACGCATAATTCCACCTCCGCTAGCGTTCTAATGAAATAATCCCAATTGTTCTAATCTCACAAGATAAATTGCATAAAAAAAAGACCTCACATTCATCTTGCCTTTTCAATATACCACAGGAACAGCTTTGCGTCAATCATTATTTTTGAAGTGTATCGTGCATATATTTATAGAAAGAAGACTTCTATAATCTTATTTTCTTAATTGTAGCTATTTTTGAAACATTTTGCGCTATTTTCAAAATTTTTTTCGTTTTTCTGGGGCAAACCTCTTGCTTTTTCATACAATTCATGGTAAGTTTAAGATAAAAAGAGATATACATAACATTTTTGTGAAAATTCACACAATTAATGCCTTGTATCCCTCTAAAACAGGGAAGTTTTTTGAATTTTATATTCAATTATGTGTTCAAAAACCAGTTCACATAAGACCCAAATTACCAGCCAAGGAAGGAGGACATCAGTATGTCAGTTATTATGAACAATCTGCAGGCTCTGGACCAATATCTCTCCACATATGGCAGCCTGGATCACAGCAATTCCAACAAGCGATACAACAAACGTAGTTCCCGTTTTGCCATGCACGATTCCAGTGAACTGCAGAATCTATACAGCACCATCCAGTGGAAAAGCCGTTTTGCTCCGCTTTATCTCACAGATCCCACACCGCGTTCCATTGCTTATGCGATTCACCTGAAAGAAAGCGCCAACAACTTAAAGCAGACAATCGATTCACTCAGCGACGATGATGACCTGTTCTCAATGAAATCCGCCTACAGTGACAATGAATCGCTGGCAAGTGTGGAATATGAGCCAGATGATGCCGACGGTGAAGTTCCAACAGATTTTACCCTCGAGGTTGAAAGCTTTGCGTCGCCACAGGTCAACACCAGCCAGTATCTGAAGGCAAATCAGCCCGTCTCGTTGGATCCGGGCAGTTATTCCTTTGATATTCTGACCAATAAGCTCCACTACGAACTGCAGTTCAACGTACATGAGGGCGACACGAACAGCAACCTGCAAAAGAAACTCTCCCGCCTGATCAACAATTCCGATATCGGTGTATCGGCAAAGGTGATCGAGACGCGCGGGCTCACAGCATTGGAGATCACCTCCGATGCCTATGGACTTCCGGTTCAGGGAGAACGCCATTTTACAATTACAGATGAGAACACCACCTATCGAAGTGGCATCGTTGATTATCTGGGACTAAACAAAACGATTAAGGAAGCTGCCAATGCGATATACAGCATTGATGGAAATGAAGAATCTTCCTATTCCAATACGTTCAATGTACACGGTGCATACCATATAACCCTGCATCCTGAGAATTTTGCTGCCAGTATGACCACGTCCGATCAGCTTACAGCGCGTGCGGCTGCCATGACCAGCGCCAAGAATACCGCCGCCACAAACGCCAGTGCCAAGATTGGTCTGTACCCTGATGCCGAATCGCTCTCCAACAATATCGAGACGTTTGTAGAAGGTTACAACCGCTTTATGAACGGCGTGATCAACGATGAGACAGAGGAATCGCTGACAAAACTTTTGTCCAAGGATCTGCATAAGTTTTTGGATGTGCATAGTTATAATCTTGAGAAATACGGAATCAGCATCAATCCAGATGCCACACTCGACTATCAGAAAAGCGATGAGATCACGGATGCAGCCGCAATCAAAGGTTTTGGTTCGCAGATTTTACGGAAATTAAGCGCAATTTCACTTGATCCGATGGAGTACATCGACAGAAGGATCTGCGCTTACCCGAATCCCAATGCGACTTATCCCAACCCGTATATGACGAGTATTTATACAGGGATGTTATATAATAATTATATGTAAAATATGCACAAACAATCCGTGAAGAACGCTGCCCTTTGCGTTCTTCTGTGTGAAGTTTTAGATTTTCTTAGCGGGCGTCCTTTGGCCGCTTAGAAAATCTCTTCACACTTCACACTTCCTGCTCCGCCATCTCCAGCGCTGCAGCAATCACTTTGTCCATGTCATAATACTTATACTGTCCAAGCCGCCCTCCGAAAAGTACATTTTTCTGCTCTGACGCAAGCTGCAAATACTTCTGGTACAACGCAGCGTTCTTCTCGTCATTGACAGGATAATACGGCTCGTCACCACGCTTCCACTCCCTTGGATACTCCCGCGTGATCACCGTGTCCGGCTGATGCCCAAACTCAAAATGTTTGTGCTCTATGATCCGTGTGTACGGGATTTCCCTCTCTGTATAATTCACCACTGCATTTCCCTGATAATTCTCCTCACCCTCCAGGAGTTCCGTCTGAAAATCGAGGGAGCGGTATTCCAATGCGCCTTCACAGTAGCCAAAAAAAGCGTCTATCATACCCGTATAAAGCACTTTTCGAAATGTATGCCGTCCATCCTTTGTGACATACATGTCGCTATTATCATCTTTATGGAAACAATCCTCAAAGGTAGTGCCAAGCCTTACTTCGATACCTTCCAGTAGTTTTTCGACCATGCCTGTGTAACCACCCTTGGGAATCCCCTGATATGGATCGTTAAAATAATTATTGTCAAAGGTAAACCGGACTGGCAGCCGCCTGATGATAAACGCAGGCAGTTCCCTGCAGTCGCGCCCCCACTGTTTCTCCGTATAGCCCTTCACAAGTTTCTCATAAATATCTGTTCCGACCAATGACAGCGCCTGCTCCTCCAGGTTTGCAGGCTCCTTGATCTTCAGATCCGCGATCTGTGACCGAATACGCTCTGCCGCCTCTTTCGGCGTACGCACATTCCACATTTTTGCAAAAGTGTTCATATTAAAAGGAAGGTTGTAGAGTTCATCCTTATAAACGGCCAGCGGCGAATTGATATAATTGTTAAACTCCGCCAGCTCATTGACATAGCTCCAGATTTTCTTGTCTGACGTATGGAAAATGTGCGCGCCATATCTGTGGACATGAATCCCTCTGATTTCTTCTGTAAAAATATTTCCGGCAATATGCCCTCTCTTGTCGATCACCAGGCATTTTTTGCCGCTTTTTCTCATTTCACTGGCAAATACGGCGCCGAAAAGCCCTGCGCCAACCACCAAATAATCATAATTCATTTTCTCTCCCCTATTGAATCAATTTCGGTTCCACTGGTTTCCAGTCTCTCGCAAGCTGCTCGTATTCAGCCGCCTGCTCCGTCAGTCTCGCATACTCAAGTTCGTATTCTTTCTGCGGCAGCGCCTTCATTCTGGGCGACCTGGCAAGTTTCCTGCAGCACAGCGCCAACGCCATAAAAGCGGACGTTCCACTGCTTGCCACATCGATCTCGCTCTCACAGTCATACCCTGCCCTGTGGAACCACTTTGCCGCCTCCTCGAAATCTTCCTTCTTCATAAAGAAATATCCAAGTTCCATGCACATTTCTGCAGACGGTACGGTCGCTTCCTCACTCAGAGCCACCCGCAGCATACTAACCGGATTATCCGTGATTCTATATATTTTTAAAAGAACTGCAATGATCTGCCGGCACAGTAATTCTTTTCCCTCTGCACTCTTTTCGATCAAAGAACGCTCAAAAAAAACTTCTGCCGTCTTAAGCTCCTCCTCCGTGCCTGCTTTGTAAAGTTCCCTCAGATACATTCCCATCAGCCGGTCAGAAAGAACCCTCCGCTCCGCAATCATCTTCTCAAACACACCGAAGTCCCTGCTGCTATGACTGCCCTGCGGCCGATGACGAATCTCGATGTCACTGTCATAAATCACTGGATTGATATTCACTGTCTCATGAATCGGCTCAATCCAGGTGAACTCCCGCAGCCGCTTAAAGAGCTTAGGTCGCAGGTCGCGCGCAAAATTCTCTGTTGGATGGTTCATCTGCTCTGTCACATAGATCATCTGCACGATCTCCACCTCTGGCAGCAACGCACGTTTCAATGCTTTAAACTTGTCCTGATTCTCCTGGTCCAATACCTCGTCGGCGTCCGCCGAGTAGATATAATCACCGGTAGCCTTTGAGAACGCGAAATTTCTGGCAGCCGCAAAATCATCATTCCACGCGTAATCATACAGATATGGCGTGTACTCTGCTGCAACCTTTTTGGTGTCATCTGTAGAGCCAGTGTCCACTATGATGATCTCATCCATAATATCCTTCAGGGAATCCAGACAATCCCGCAATATTGCAGACTCATTTTTCACAATCATGCATAAACTGAATTTCATACTCATCCTCCATGTCTTGTACTTTGTCTGATATTATTGTAACGAACTTTACATCAATTCTCAACTGTTTCTTTATAAAAAATCAGGAATTTAATATTTGTTAATCCTATATTCACAAAAGCCATTTCGTGATACAATAGTAGTAAGGAACTGTAGAAAAATAACTGACACATCTTGCTTGTCTATTTCTCCGATAGCACCACTCCGCAATCAGTTACATAGCCCGCTATGCGCCTGATTGTGGAGCGGCACTCTCGAAGAAATATCCTGCGCAATCTGCATCAGTTATTTTCCTGCAATTCCTAATTACTTTTCGAAAGGTATGGGATATCGCAATGAAAAATCAGGAAAAACTTGCCGTCGTGATCTGCAATTACAATAAAGGAAAAAGCACCGTGGACTGCATCGCCTCTGTCCTCGCCTCCAATCTGGACAGCAGCGTAAAAATCTTTGTGGTTGACAATGCTTCCGATGATGACTCGGAAACTGTGATCACCGGGGCATATAGGGAGCAGATCACATTCACGCGTTCCGATGTCGATCTCGGCAGCTGCGGCGGACTCAATCTGGGAATTCAGCAGGCGTTGCAGGAAGGTTACACATACATCTGTTGTCTCGGTGAGGAAATCACTGTTGATCCCGACGCGCTGAAGGTGATGCTGGACTATATGGCATCAACTCCCTCGGCTGGTCTCGCAGGCGGCAAAGTATATCATAAACATATGCCGCATTACATACAGCAGTTCGGTATCTCTGTAGACTTCAAACACTGCCGCGCTTCCATGCTCTATGCCGACACGCCGGACAGTGAACTGATTCCAAACATCGTATATTGCGATGCCATCAGCAGCTGTTGTATGATGGTACGCGCTGATGCGATCCGCAGAGTAGGACTGCTGCCCACCGA
Organism: Lachnospiraceae bacterium UBA7179; assembly: GCA_002491195.1. Lineage (GTDB taxonomy): Bacteria > Bacillota > Clostridia > Lachnospirales > Lachnospiraceae > COE1. The sequence goes on along the minus strand of DKVL01000050.1, from coordinate 5,134 downwards.
AAACTTTCTCTACTGGGACGATACCGAGTGGGGATACTGTATCAAGCAGGCAGGTTTTGAAGTCGTGGCGCTCGGCGCCGCCCATCTTTACCATGCCGCCAACCCTATGCATCGCTGCGACAACACAAAAGTCAATTACTATATGACGCGAAACTGCATGAACTTCTTCATGAAATACACAAAAACGGAAGCCTGCAACAAAATGAGCATCGTGCTGCTGCGCTCTGTCTTTGAAGCTTTTTATCTGCACAGAATGGGACAAGCGCACAATATGGCGCAGTCCGACGTCGCTGCACTTCTCGACGCGGTGGGCGGCGTGCGCGGTCAGGCCGCCAATGACCGCATCCTTCCAAACGACGACAACGGGCTCGGCTTTGTCAGTTTTTTTCAAGAACAGGAATCCGTCTATATGGAAGACGACGATCCTTTTCTGGAGCAGGTGATCCGTCAGATCAACCCTGACATTATGTTTATGCAGCTGCCAGCACCAGCCGCAGTCACCATTGTCCGCTGTGACTCGATCCTCAGCATCAGAGACTTTAACTTTTCACTTGATTTCAGCGAAAACGTGGTCTATATCGACAAAAACTACCGTATGCTTGCCACCCGCGAGGACCTGGATCTCATCAAAAACTATGAGCCAAGCCTGCAGTTGTTTCTGTATGCCATGCAGCCTATGGTATTTCGCAGAGTGGCCGAGATGCGCGGTATCCAGAACTGTCCGCTTTCATGAAATAACAGAATCTTTCCGGTGGATATCCGTTTTTTTGCGGGAATAATCCTGTATAGAGGGTTAAGTTTTCAGAATATTCTGACGATATAATTTATGTAGTCTGATTATGTAAATATTTTTTAACACGTTATAGAAACTATTCAAGATATATGTTCATTCTTTATGAAATTCAATTAGGAACTGTAAAGAAATAGCATGACAATATTGCGCAGGATATGTCTTCGAGGACGTAGGTCAAAAAACGCAGGCATAGTGGGCTATGTCGAGGCTTTTTGACCTGCGTAATCGGAGACATAGACAAGCAAGATTGTTAAGTTATTTCTTTACAGTTCCTTAAAACAGGAATGATTCATATCGTATCAGAGGAGGATTCGTATGGAGTATCGTCAGAAATATGAGAAACTGTTACAGACATTGTGTAATGCATATAATAAAATATTCAAATTATTGGAAGGTGTAGAACAGTGCGACAGGGAGCTCGAGCGTCTCTCCAGGATCAATCGCCCCAGTGTCGAAGAGGTCTGTCGTGTCACAGAATACAAGGAACGCCTGATTGTCACAATGGATCAGATCTCCATTGCCATCGAACCCATCCACGATCAGCTTGACGGCCTCCGCGCGCTCTGCCAGGAGATTGACCACCACCAAATGTATCTCCACTTAAATGACCTGCAGCTGCTGGTCTACTATTATATCCGCCAGGTCATCAACAAGGAAGATCTTAATAACCCGGATATCATCAACCGTCTCAATGATTACAAGGAATCACTGGAACTGGACAAAGCGCTCGGTGAAGTCCCGGAATCACAGAAACAGATTTTTATGCTGCTGCCCGAGAAAAAATGCGAATAACATGGTAAAGAACTGCGAAGAAATAATATAAGCGTACAGAAGAGATCAACTGCTCCTGCACGCTTATATTATTAAATAGTTAGAGTGAGCTGTGTACACTTATGGTTTTGTCCATTAAACGTACTTCTATAGTTTAACACTATTTTCCAATTTAGTCAATGCATTTTCCCAAATTTATAAAATGTTCATTTTTATAGAACCCAGATTGCGGAGTATCCTAACCAGAACAGTTTTATCTTTTGTACAGACTGTTCTTTTTCCTGTTGCCCCGGATCTGACGCTCCGCGTTATTATTGTATCACTTTGCAGACAGCGGGACAAGTGTAATTTGAATCAATTTTTAAAAATTCACAGAACGGGTTACTGTTCTCTTCGTTCCAGAATCACTTGAATTTGCATGGAATATCGACAAAGAGCCCGCGTTTCACTTCGCTTTCCATATCCGGGAGGACACAAAAAATTTCATCTATACTGATAAGATGGAATTTCATGTCATAGAACTCCCCAAGCTTTCAAACGAACTGACACAGAACTGCGATGCCTTGGAATTATGGGCTAAATTCATCAATTCGGAACAAAAGGAGGAATTGGATATGCTGGCAGAAAACCTTCCTAAAGATACTGTCTCAAAACTTACAGGACTCTCTGTATCTGATGTTACAGCGCTGGCAAAAGAATAGCCGCCAGCTGGAAATGCATGTAACGCAGAGGACTGTAGTACCACAGCGCGTTTGAAAAATGCCTTAATAGGAAAAGACCGCCGGAAAATCCGGGCGGTCTTTTCTGTATATTAGGTTGGTTAGAGTGAACGCTAAATTTACTGCATGCAATACTACTGCAGGAGTGAAAGTACACCCTGATTTGCCTGGTTTGCCTGTGCAAGGATGGACTGACCTGCCTGCATAAGCACCTGGTTGTTGGAGAACTTCACCATCTCCTCTGCCATATCTGTGTCGCGGATTGCTGACTCTGCTGCCGTGGTGTTCTCTACAACGTTATCCAGGTTGGAAATCGTGTGCTCTAAGCGGTTCTGAACTGCACCGAGGATAGAGCGCTGCGTGGACACAATCTTTAATGCCTCGCCGACAACATCGATCGCCTCTCGCGCATTGTCACCTGTCGGGTCTACGATACCAATGGATGTGCTCTTTAACTTGTTTATGCCAAGCCCCGCCGCTGTCATGGTGTCAATGGTTGCGGAAATCCTGTTGGTAAGGTCGGAATCAGAACCCGCATGTACGTTGAATGTCAATGGTGCTACTACCTTTTCGCTCAGGTTGCTGATAAAATTGCCATAATACAGTGATGCAGTTTTGGGATCCGTGGCTGCAGTGTCAGGCTTTGTTGCAACAATCTCCATCTTAGCTGTAGCATCCTTATCTGCAAACAGACCTCCTTGGTAATCCCCATTCTCATTAAAGTATTTGTACAATGCCATGCCGAACACTTCCTTACCATCTTTATCGTAAAGCCTGTTCTCGGCAACTGCGCCAATAATATCTTTCGGCACTATTTCCTTAGGATTCGTTGGCGCTCCTAAAGATTTTTGATCAACTGCTGTTGCTGCTTTGTTTGCATTGTAAACTAATCTATAACGATCCTCCATCGCATACTCTTTTGTAGTCGCATTGGGTCCGCTGATTTCTTTAACATACTCTGATAAGTCCTCTTTCGCCTTTACATGAATGATATTCTGTGTCCTCGTATCGTAAATATATGCATCCGTTTTTTCATCTGCACAAATCAGATTATTTCCACTCATTTTGAGATCAGCTGACTTCAATTGTGTATTCCTAAAGATTGCATACTCACCACTAAGCGTCAAGTTTGTGATTGAAGAACTAGCACCAACAGTTGTACCCTCTGCACAGTACTTTGTAAAATCGGAACCTTTTGAAATCAGATCCGCTGATAAAGGCTGTGTAACCTTTGCATTGCTGATGCTGGCTGCCTTGACCGCATAAACATTGTCTGTTCCGTTATAATTTACTTTTACCGGATAAAGTGAAGTATTAGTCACCTTTGACAGCCCTGTCCGGTCAATCTCGTCACCCTTGATATAATTGTATGTATGCACCAAATTCTCCGGCTGTGTCTTGTCTCCCTTCAGGAGATAGGTCTCGTTGAACTTGGTCGTCTCTGCGATTCTGTCCATCTCTGTCACAAGCTGGTCGATCTCGTCTTGGATATACTGGCGATCCGTGATTGACTGTGTGCCGTTTGCAGCCTGTACGCAGAGCTCATTCATTCTCTGTAACATATCCTGTACTTCCGCAAGTGCGCCCTCTGCTGTCTGCACGCAGGAAATACCATCCTCCGCGTTGCGGGAACCCTGTGTGAGACCACGGATCTGTTTTCTCATCTTCTCTGAGATCGCAAGTCCTGCCGCGTCGTCTGCCGCCCTGTTTACGCGATAGCCGCTTGAAAGTTTCTCTGTAGAACGCGCTGATGCATTCGTATTGATGTTCAACATTCTGTTCGCGTTCATCGCTTTAAGATTGTGCTGTACTACCATAAATTCTCCTCCTTTAGCAGCCCAGGACATCCCTTTCACCAAGCAACTTTCCCATAATTTTATTTTATACTTTGATCATTCCCCTTGAATCAATCAGTTTTGTTATCGTTAATATTTTCTGTAACTCCGTTTACAGTATATATATCGGCCTTATTTTCTGAAAATTTAGATTTCCTTTGGAAATTTTCTAAATTTTCTCGTTTTACCGCACAATTACGGCATTTTCCATCTGCTTGATCAACCTAACAGATAGTCACACAGTTCATGGCCGAATAAAACTGCATGATATAGGTTTACTATATTTTATTTATCGGCAAACTATTATGTAAATATTAGAAGTTTTTGTAAAAATATACACAATTAAAACAATTTATTTCTATCCTGAATCTCTTACTTGTCGCACGGGTGCCTGTATGAACGATGTTACTGTTGACAGTTCAATCCCATAATTTTGCCCATTGCCTTTATGAAGCCAGCGTAAACAGTGTTACTGTTGACACAGTATGACATAAAGAAACCGATGGCTTCAACTGAATACGATCGAAACCACCAGTTTTCTTTGTTTTCTCTACCCGATCAGGCATTCCTTTCCCTGAAATACAAATCCATACTTTCTGATCCGCTCTGGCGCAAAACCTTCTGCGATGAGCGCAGTCTCATACCTCCTCTCCTCAATCTGCTTATGGGCATTTGCAAGCGTTTCTTTCAAATCTTTCTCTTTCCCTGGCCTGTGTACTTTAAATTCTATGATATATGCGTAATCCTTCTCTTTATCTGTGGGTTTTACCATGATGTCATAGCGTCCAAACCCGCTTTCCCTGTTTGATGAAATCACGTATCTCCCTGACAGGACGACGATCAGTCCCAGCACAAATCCATGATAAAAACGCTCGGGTGCGTCTTTCGATGACGCGCTCTTTGCCACATCAAAGTTCGAAAAGCTTGCAAGGGCAATATCATTCATAAACTCGTTCATATAGTCGACATCGTTGGTTAGCATTGCCTGGATGAACTCATTGTATACAATCTCCGTA
>DKVL01000104.1:1780-35474 GCA_002491195.1 Lachnospiraceae bacterium UBA7179 | reverse complement strand
GAAAGACGAAAACAGAAACGCTTGATAAATTGCCGCCATCGCATAAGCACAGCTACGGAACAGATTGGAAGTCAGACAATAGCAACCACTGGCATGAATGTTCCTGCGGAGAAAAGAGTGGCACAACCGCCCATACATGGGATAGCGGAACAGTGACAGTGCAGCCGACCACGGACAGAGAGGGAGAAAAAACATTTACCTGTACAGTCTGTGGCAGAACGAGAACAGAAACGCTTGATAAGCTGCCACCATCACATACTGAGAGCAGCCAGCCGGGAGATAAGAAGCCGGATAATAATAGTAATCAGCCGGACAACAAAAACACAGGAGAAAATCAGCCGAATAATCCGAGTGGTGGAAATACAGAGGATACGGAAGCTGATGCCAAAATTCCCTTTATCAAAGACAAGGATGGTAAGAACGGCTGGGACGTGATCCGCACCGAGGAAGAAAAGGCAGAGGAAGGAAGTATTATCAATATAGATATGAATGGCTCTGCTGTTGTTCCGGGAGATATTTTTGACAGCATCAAGGGAAAAGACATCACGATTACCTTTGATATGGGAAACGGCATCATTTGGAGTGTGAATGGAAAGAGCATCACCACGGATAAAGCGGATGATATTGATTTTTCCGTAAAAACGGGAACAAATGCTATCCCGGTGGATATAGTGAACAACATCACCGGGGAGCGTTACAGTATCCAGTTAAGCCTGTCCCATGAAGGCGAATTTGGCTTTATCGCAATCCTTTCTATCAATCTCGGTAAAGATAATGCAGGGCTTACCGCAAATCTGTATTACTACAATGAAAGCACAGGGGAGCTTGAATTTATCTTTGCTGACACAGTTGCAGAGGACGGTATGGTATCGCTTGCCTTTACCCATGCTTCAGATTATGCTGTTGTGATTGATGCAGATTCTATGGAGCAGGAAACAGGTGCAGGAAGTACAGCAGAAGCCCCAAAGACTGGCGAGAAAAGTACATCGACTGACACAACAAATACCAGTGTGAACAATGATTTGTGGAACCGAATATGGATATTCGTGCTTTGCGGAGTGCTGGTTGTTGCAGGCTTGGGAATTTTCTTTGTAAGAAAAAAGAAAAAAGATGAGTAAAGGAAAGATGTTTTTATCAATAAGGAGGGTGCATACATGAGAGGTTTATGGAGAATGGCTGCCCGCAGTCCGACGGTAATTTACTCGGCAGATCTGCGGCACAGCTACAAACAAATAAATTAAATAAAGGAGGTTCTTTATGGAACAGAATGGAGAAAAAGAAGTAAGAAGGCTAATAATAGGTGTCATGTCTTCGGATATAAAGCAGGAGACCATTGATGAGTCTGGGGCAGCAAAACATAGGGATGATACGGGTAGCTCGTTTATTTGCCCAAAAGCTGATCAGGTTATTGTGGGACGAATGCATCTGGGCGATGAGAATGGCAAAACAACCTATAAATATGGTGCGCTTTCTTTTCTGAATGATGGCAACAAGGAGTATGAATTTAAGTTGTCAGATGTACTTTATTCAGAATACTATAAAGAAAGTGGCTCTTCTTTTAACATCGGTGAGGGTTACATGGAAGGAACATTGATTGTAGGAAGAGAGCATATTGGGGATGAGAATGGGCAGACCAGATATGCATACAAAAAGCTATATGCGAAGGCAAAAAAAGATAAAGAGTGGACTTTATGCAAATTATATCCCCAAATGCAGGGTGAATGTACTACTAAGGAAAGCAGTGGATTATGGGCAGAAAAATTAGAGGTAATTGAACGTGGAACAAAAGGACCGGAAGAAACTTGTTATTATCCAATGTATGGACGGAGTCATGAGGGAGATGAAAATGGAAAAACTACCACATATTTCGCCTGCATGCAATTATAAGACAGGGCAGAGTTGGAGGATTGCTCCATAGGAGTATATATCTGGTTAAAAAACGTGATGAACAGTAAAGGAAAGCCAGTAGTTTCTTTGCAGATTCTGCTGGCTTTCTTTAATAAATTGATGTGTTAGGTAATCATACATATCATTGTATGTGAAATACAGCGGAAACCGATTGGAAAATGGAGCGAAATACATGAAAGAACGATATAGGGAAATACACAACATAAAGCATGGATCAGAACAGAATATAGAGTTGGCAGCATACATTAGAGGGTATCGCAACAGAGAAAAAACTCGTTGCGATACCCTCTTTTTTAGTGTCGAATTTAGAGGGATTGGGTATTTTTGTCAATCTTTTTGTCAGCAGATTGTTGTTCTAAACTGCGGTCAAGATATTGGTTGAGGTTATCCAGTTTCCGATTCAGGTCAGCGGCTTCTTTCTCGGCAGATTTATATGTTTTCTGTAAAGTCTGCTTTTTGGAATAGAGGGCATTATAGTCGCTGCGGAGCTTTTCGACATCGAGATTTTTCGTGTCAATGCCAAAGCGTTTCAGCATATTTTCCGCACCGTCATGGAGGATAAGCTCTGTTTCATGGTGGCGCAGGTAGACATCTTTATCCTTGGATTTTTTGTAGCGGACATGATAGATATGGTTGGTTTGGTACTGCTCTGCATACTTCAAAATCTGTCCTAAATCTTTTAGCTGGCGCTCGGTTTCCACAAGGCTTTCACGGGCTGTTTTTGCCAGTGTGGACTTGGCGGAAATCTGGTTTTTAAGCTCCGCAATAGAGCCTGCCTGACTGTAGCTTGCGGCGGCGATTTTAAGGTTCTGGATGTCAGCCCAATGTTTTAAGCCGGGGCTTTGCGCAAACTTATCTTCGGTTGTGTCAATAAGATTTTTCCTTGAATAATCTTTGACAATGGGCTTCTTTCTGGTCGGGAACGGCACACGCTTTTTTTCCTTTGCAAGTGCCTTTTCCATGATGCGTTCCTTAATCCGTTCTTTGGTGTACTCTGCACCTAAAGACTTTGCGCTGCCACGGACAAAACGCTCCCTGTCCAGAGGACGGAATGAGATAAATTTGTGTGCGTTTTCCCCGAAAGTTTCGCCTTTGACTTCATAGCCTTTTGCTCGGATTAGCTCAATGCAGTCCTCATAAGATGCGGCGTTTTTGATGGCTTCGTCAATGTCAGATTTTAACTGTTCTTTCCACGCAGAACCGTTTTTGTTAGCCTGCCATTCTTTATATGTTTTGCCTCTGGCTGCGCCCTTTGCAGCCATTGTTTTTGCTCCCGGAGTAATGATGGAAAGCTCATGCTCCCGGCAGAGGTTATCACTTAGGCTGCGGATGTTGTAATAGGTCTTTTTACAGTCATGATATTTCTCATGGTTGATGTTATCAGCGGCACAGAAAATGATGTGGTTGTGGACGTGTCCTTTATCTATATGGGTACTGACAACGTAGGAGTATTTCCCTTCTAAAAGTTTGTCCGCAAGCTCCACGCCTATCTGGTGGGCTTCCTTATAAGAAACCTCGCCGGGGAGAAAAGACTGTATCAGGTGGTAGGCTTTATTTGGATCGGACTGCTTGGTTTTTGACAGTGCAAATTTGAAATCATATGCGGCGGTTTCGGGGCTGCACCCATAAGAAGAAATCAGTATGCCCTCATCGGTTTTGTCGGGGTTGCAGATATAGTCTACTGCTTTATGGACGGTTGCCGTGATAGCATGGATTTTTGTGTATGCCATACCTTTTGCATCAGCTCCTTTACTTCTTTTACATCGGCTTCGTATATGTTGCCTGTGGCGTTCATACGCTTTGCAATCTGGTTTAGGTTGTTCCCGATTTTGGCAAGCGCAGAGTTGTATTCTCGCAGTTCTGTATAGTCAATGTCATAGACATAACCATATATGATTAGATGCCGCAGGAAAGAGGATTTATCTTTCATTCCTGATACTTTTTGTTTTTGCGTGAGGATATAATCTTCGTCCTCGTTTAGATAAATCTGAATAGGAATTTTGCGTTCTCTGTTTGGCATTTTGAAGCTCCTTTCTTTGCATTGATGTTTAAAAAATGCGGTTGATTATGCCGTATCCGGCGGTTGTTTTTTTGGCAAAAGCTGTCAGTGCTGCGTAAGCTGGCACAGTAGCTTTTGCGCTTTTAGGGGGACAGGGGGATATGCCCTCTGCAAGCCAATTTCTTCAAGTTTCTACTTGTAAGAAACTTGGGGAAATTGAAGCTCATGTCATGACATGAGCAGTGCTTGCTATTCTTGTGCAAACTGCCCGTAGGGAGTTTGCGTGTTGTACGAGCTTAGGCGAGTGTCTTACAACACATAAGGGCGTTACCGCCCGTCTTTTGTAAAGCCTTTCGGTATTTGGGCTGTAAGAGGATTACTTTGGCAAATAAAAAACTGCCACAACCAGAACAGGGCAGAATTACCCTGCTTTGGCTCATAGCAGTTTGAGTGTACTTTTAAGAATTTATGATTTTATCCACTAAAAATTTTAACAAGCGGCAGGGGAAAAGTCAACAAAAGATGGCAGGAAAAACAAAAGGTTTGGTATAGAGGTTGTCAAAACAGTAAAGCCAGACAGCACTTAAAAAATTTTTTTAAATTATTTTTTTGAATAAGACGGGTTTTGTCGGGTTCGTTTTTTACAATAGAATTTGAAATTTAGCAGAAGGGGGGTGAAGCATGAATACGACTAACCGCAGAACGGAAATCATGAATATTCTGATTCTCCGGCGGCATACAACGGCGAGGGAACTGGCAGACGAACTTGGTGTCGCTACCCGCACAATACAGAGAGATATTCAGGCTTTATCCCCCGGCTTCCCGGTTTATACAAAGCAGGGCGGAGATGGTGGAATTTATATAGGGGACGATTACAAGCCATATGTGAATACTCTTTCCGCTGACGAGTTAGATACATTGTGCGAAATTTATAGACAGGCAGAGGGCGTACATAAGAAAATTTTGTTGCAGATTTTACATAAATACGGACCCGATAAGCTGGAGATTTAACCTTGTCATTCCGCTAAAGCACATAATCTTTACAGAACCGTTCATAGCAGACGGAGAGTGCTTATGTGCTTTTTGGGCTGACAAGTCCAGAAATGATTTTATCCAAAACGGACAGGAAATTTTGTCCAAGTGTACCTTGAAAATTGAATATGCAAATACATACGGGACGTGTGGGATATGCGGAGCCGCTATGCGGACACGCCAAGAACTGCCTGCTTTCATTTTTGTGTGAAAGTGTATGCGAGGGAATATTGAAATCTGGTATTGAAGCTAAGGCAGTGAGCGATGAATGTCTGGCAAAAAGTGTAGCAGTTACATGAGGCTATGAGGCATATCTTTGATAATGATACTTCCGATTATTCGGTCAATATAGAATGACGGTGCGATACCGATGTGGACAGTGTAATGAGCTGTCACCTGTATGTGTTTTTTGAAAAGTTGTCTGCCAATGAGAACTAAGAACAGGGTTCTTATTTGTCATTGGCAGATGATATTGAAAAATTGGAAAGGAGGAATTTCATGGGAAAAGATAGACTGTTAAGATATAGTATGCAATTAGCAATGCTGAAACAGTTACTATCCGCAAAAAAGATAAGCACAGAAGAATATCAAAAGATAAAAAACAGGCTAATGGAAGATTATGGGATAATCGCCGATTTTTCGCTTGCAAATACATAATGCTTGATGTATAATTTGATTTGAACTTAATCAAAGAACAACAAAAAGCGAAGGTGGTGATTAGAGTTTGGAAATAGAAGTAATTAAAGCCACATCTAATCGAGTGGATCGCTCCAAAGGAAAAACGATTGAAAGGTTGCGTGTAGCGGCGTATTGCAGGGTAAGCACCGATTCAGAAGATCAGTTGAACAGTTATCGTTCTCAGGTACGTTATTATACAGACCTTATCAATCAGAAAAAAGAGTGGTGCATGACAGAGGTGTATGCTGATGAAGCCATTACCGGAACACAGATAACCAAACGTGACGGTTTTCAGCGAATGATTTCCGATGCAGTTGAAGGAAAGATAGACATGATAATTACAAAGTCTATTTCAAGGTTTGCAAGGAATACGCTCGATACTCTGAAATATGTGAGGTTGTTGAAAGAACATAATATTGCAGTCTTTTTTGAAGATGAAAATATTAACACTCTTACAATGGATGGTGAGCTTCTGCTTGTAGTCTTAAGCTCGGTTGCACAACAGGAAGTGGAGAATATTTCTGACAATGTAAAAAAGGGCTTAAAAATGAAAATGCAGCGTGGAGAGTTGGTTGGTTTTCAAGGCTGTTTGGGATATGAATATATTCCTGAAACAAAATCATTGGCAATAATCCCGGAGGAAGCGGAGATAGTCAGATATATTTTTGAACGCTATGTGCAGGGGATTGGTTCACGCCTGATTAGTCAGGAACTTAATGCCAAAGGCTACAAAACAAAATATGGAAATGAATGGGGACAGGCAGGAGTGCTTGGCATCATACGAAATGAGAAATATAAAGGTGATGTCCGGTTAGGAAAAACTTATACGGTTGACCCGATTTCCAAAAGGCGTTTGATGAACTTAGGAGAAGAAGATCAGTTTTATGTTAAAAATCACCATGAGGCTATTGTTTCAGAGGAAGTATTTGATACAGCGAATGCCCTGCTGAAAAAAAGAAGGCAGGTTCACAACCCGAACCAATCCGCAGAAGTAGGGAAACGTGAAAAATACAGCCGTAAGTATGCTTTTAGCGGAATGATAGAATGTGGTTTTTGCGGAACCAGCTACACAAGAGGAAATTGGCACAGCAATACTAAATACGCAAAAATAGTATGGTATTGCATCAAAGGATATAAAAAGGGTAAGAAGTATTGTCCACACAGTAAGATGGTTCCAGAAGCAATGATAGAGGAAGCCTTTGTTGAATCCTACAAATTATTATGTGGTGATAATAAAGAGGTGTTAGAGGAATTTATTGAAAGGGTGGAAAAGACTTTAAGTGAAAGCTCCATAGAAAAGAAAATATTAGACATTGACAGGGAGCTGACAGGCATAGAAAGCAAAAAGAAAAAACTGCTTGATATGCAGCTTGACGATAAAATAGAGATGGATGCGTATGTATCCAAAATGGAGGAATTTCGAGAACGAAGCGAGAAGCTGCTTGCTGAACGTGATGTGTTTGAGAAACAACGTGGAAGTGAGAACACTTTAAAGAAACGTATCAAAGACTTTAAATCTCTTTTAGAGAAAAATCAAGTCTTAGAAAAATTTGACAGAACGATATTTGAAAGTATCGTAGAAAAAATTATCGTTGGTGGTGCTGACGATAATGGTGAAATGAATCCTTATAAGATTACTTTTGTATATAAAACAGGAATTACTTGTGAAACCAATGCAAAATCGCCTTATAAGCCTCGAATTGGTAAAGACGTAGCGAAAGACGTTCAAGATGTGCTTTCCTATGATGATACCGAGGTAAGAGATTTGTATTCCAATGATGATACCGACACACGAAGAAAGAATGCAGGAAAATTTCAATGTGTTTGATTTTGTGCTGACTGATGAGGAAATGAAACAGATTGAAGCACTTGATACAGGAAAAAGCTTATTCTTTTCCCATTATTTACCGGAAACTGTAGAATGGTTTATGAGTATTGTATAAGAAACAGCTTTGTACAGATGGAAGCGTATTGCGGTTTGTGTAACCTGCAATACGCTTTTGCTGTATAATAGGATAAGAAAATGAAGGAACAGAATCATCCGAATGTGATTAAAATTCGAAATGCTCATGTTCATAACCTGAAACATATTGATGTGGATATTCCACTAAATAAGATTGTGGGAATTGCCGGAGTATCTGGTTCCGGGAAGTCATCTCTTGCACTTGGTGCGTTGTATGAGGAAGGTTCACGGAGATATCTGGATGCGTTATCGACTTATACCAGACGCAGAATGACGCAGGCTCCGAGAATACAGGTGGACGAGGTGCTGCATATTCCGGCGGCACTGGCATTCTATTGCGTTGTGAATTGTATTCTGCAAATATTGTTCTCATCGTATCGAATCTCCTTATCATTCAATCAATCATCAGTTATAAAAATCAGAAGCATTTCAATCAGTTCACCATGTCGTTCTTATTTTGTGTTATAATGTGTTATCAGATTTTTTTGTCTTTGCTGCCGCTTCGGTCGGCACAGAGCAGATGCCCACCGGACATCTTGTATTTTCCCTTATCAGAATTCGCAAACACTGACGAGACGATATAATACCAGGGAAACAATAAGGGAAAGCTCACCTGCGACAAACTCACTGTTTTCAAGGGTTTACGGAGAATTTAATAACAAAATATAATAGTTATTAACTCTCTTAAAACAGGTGAAATCTCAATCGGAAATGGAGGAATAACAATGTAAAGTGTAAGAATTTGTGAAATGTCAGCCTGTAAAATGAGTTCGTCCGGAATGGGTATGTTTGGTGAGGGCTTTATTTGGCTGTATATACAAACCGACATTTGAAAAATAAAGGAGATAACATATATGAAAAATTATACTCAGGTTTATGTGAAAAATAGTATGGAGGCAGCAAAAACATATTGTGAAGCATTTGGTGCAGAAATAACACTTGAAATGAAAAATGACAGCGGGACGGCCTATGAGCATTGTGTATTATCCGTTAATGGTGAGGGCTTTTTAGCGATAGGCGAAGCAAAAAATCCTTGTGACATAGATTTTATCCATAAAATGAAATGGGAAACAATGACTTTCAATGTATTTGAAATGGGAACCGAAGAGAGTGTTCAGCGTGCATTTGATGTTTTGCGTGATGGTGGAGTTGTTATTGAAGCAATCCATGAGCTGCCATGGAATAAATATTGCGCCACTGTTATTGATAAGTATGGTGTATGTTGGTGGATTGCTATTTAGAGAGCAAAGGAGAGTTTTTTTGCTTGATACATACCATACCTGACGAAGAATGTAACAATCAGTACAGATAAAAAGAAAGACAGATGATTGTATGGCACTGGAAGAGCAGAGACAGGCTGCTATTGTCACATATGTTAATTTAATGAGAATGAAAGCTTATGAAACAGGTGAAAATAAAGAACTTTTTAAAATTTACCCTTGACAGATTCCGACAAAGTGGTTATGATAATTTTAAGATTTGAAATGCAATATGAATAGCGACATGAAACTGATGACCAAGAGGAGTACATATTTTGGGTGACTCACAGAGAGCTGCAGGTGGTGGGATTGCAGCAGTCAAAGAGATATGGAATGGACTTGGGAAGGTGGGAGCAAAGAGTCGGATCCGATGCAGTGAGACTTGAGTAATGCCCAACGGGATTTCCGCCCGTTATCAAGGGAAAGCGCATGATGGTGCGTGTGGAGAGAGGGCGTATTTTGATGCGCCAAATTAGGTGGTACCGCAGAAGTTGAGAGCTTTTGTCCTAGTAGAGATATTAGGATAAAGGCTTTTTTTATGTACATGGGCACCGAAAGAAAATAAGCCGCCAAAGTGGCACGCGGGCAGGGAAGAAATGAACTTATTGGTTTGAAAACAGGAAATGTAGGAGGGATAAGGTTATGATCAGGCCAACATATGAGCAGGCGAAACAGTATGAAAAGGACTACACATATATTCCAGTATGCAAGGAGATCTTAGCGGACGATATCACACCGATTCTGATGCTGCGCAAACTTGCAGCGCTGGATGAGCAGTACTTTCTGCTGGAGAGTGTCGAGGGGGGCGCATTAGGCAGATATTCGTTTCTGGGATATCACCCGAAGCTGTCTGTCTCCTGCAAAGACGGAGTTACAAAAGTGAAAGAGGATGGGATGGTGCGCATCGTGCCGGGAAAGCCCAAGGAGGCGCTGCAGACGATTCTTGACGACTATCGGTCTCCACAGATTGAAGGTTTACCAACTTTTACAGGCGGCCTGGTTGGCTATTTTGCGTATGAAATGATACAGTACGCGGAGCCAAAGCTGAAGATCAAGCAGAGTGATATCAATGACTGCGAGCTCATGATGTTTGACCGATTGATCGCATTTGACCAGCTGCACCACAAGCTTTGCTTTATCACAAATGCCAGGGCGCAGGACGGTAAGGCGGGATATGACAGGGCAGTCGCAGAGCTTGAGGCTTTTGTGGAGACGATTCGGATCACGGATCCGATCCCATATGAAAAGCCATTGCCAGCGCCGGATTTTTCCTGCAATCTCTCCGAAGAAGAGTACTGCAAAATGGTCGAGCAGACAAAGCATTACATCAGGGAGGGCGATATCTTTCAGGGAGTGATCTCAAGACGCTTTGAGGCGGATTACGACGGAAGCCTGTTAAATGCTTACAGAGTGCTTCGAACCACAAATCCTTCGCCTTATATGTACTATATTCAGATTAAGGATATGCAGATCGCAGGAACCTCGCCGGAGACGATGGTGAAACTGACTAACGGAAAACTGATTACTTTTCCGGTAGCAGGAACGAGAAAGCGCGGCAGGGACAGGGAAGAAGACCTGGCGTTGGAAAAGGAGCTCCTGGCAGACAAGAAAGAATGTGCGGAACATAATATGCTGGTGGATCTGGCAAGAAATGATATCGGCAGAATCGCGGAGTATGGCAGCGTGAAAGTAGAAGATTACATGGCGATTCACAGGTTTTCCAAGGTCATGCACATCGCGAGCACTGTCACCGGAAAACTGGCAGCGGATAAGACCTGCGGCGACACTGTCGAGGCGCTTCTTCCGGCAGGGACGCTTTCCGGGGCGCCAAAGTTCAGAGCGTGTGAGATTATCGATGAACTGGAGCCTGTGCCGAGAGGTGTCTACGGCGGGGCGATCGGATATCTTGATTTCAGCGGAAATCTGGATGTGTGCATTGCGATTCGGACAGCAGTAAAAAAAGGGAAAAAAGTGTATGTGCAGGCGGGGGCCGGAATCGTGGCGGATTCTGTACCAGAAAGCGAGTATCAGGAGTGCGCAAACAAGGCGGGAGCTGTGATTGAGGCAATCCGTCGGGTGGAGGAAATCTGTTGAGGATTGAGAACAATTCTGCAAAACAGCAAATGGATATAGAATCAGAAATGAAAATAAGGGGGCAAGGAAAACGTGATATTGTTAATTGATAATTATGACAGCTTTTCTTTTAACTTAGTGCAGGCTATCGGCGAGCTGATTGCCGGGAAAGAGGAGTTGAAAGTAGTGCGGAATGATGCGTTTACAGTGGAACAGGTCATGGAACTGAAACCTGCGCACATTGTACTGTCGCCGGGACCGGGAAAGCCGTCCGAAGCGGGGATCTGTGAGGCGCTGGTCAGGGAGGCGGACGGAAAAATCCCGTTGCTTGGCGTCTGTTTAGGACATCAGGCAATCTGTGAGGCTTTCGGGGGCCGGATTACATATGCGCCGGAACTGATGCATGGCAAACAGAGCATGGTAAAAGTAATCAGTGAAAGCCGGATTTTCCAGGGACTTCCCAAGGAGTTTGAGGTTGCGAGATATCATTCGCTGGTGGCGGACCGGGATCTGATTCCCGATGTGCTGGAGGTGACAGCAGTTGATGAAAAAGGCGTTGTGATGGCAGTGCAGCATAAGACGAATCCAGTGTATGGACTGCAGTTTCACCCGGAGTCGATCATGACTCCGCTCGGAAAACAGATGATTGCAAATTTTCTATTGTGTGGCAAGTGTGTAAAGAAATTCTAAGCGGCCAAAGTACGCCCGCTAAGAATTTCTAAGTTACACACTGGAAGAATGCCAAGGGCAGGCATTCTTCTCATGGATTGTTTGCGTCGGTTGTGCCGGCATGACGGGAAGTGTGAAGAGATTTTCTAAGCGGCCAAAGGACGCCCGCTAAGAATTTCTAAATGATATATGGGAGAATGTCAGGAGGTATCGAGATGATTGTAGAAGCGACAAAAAAGGTAGTAGAAAAGATCGACTTAACTGCCGACGAGGCAGAGCGGGTGATGGATGAAATCATGAGCGATGAGGCGGAGCAGATCAATATGGCAGCGTTTCTCACGGCGCTGCGCATGAAAGGCGAGACAGTGGAAGAAATAACCGCGTTTGCAAAAAGCATGAGAAAGCATGGCACAAAAGTGCCTGTAAAAGGCGATGTACTTGAGATTGTGGGAACAGGCGGAGACGAAGCAAATTCCATCAATATCAGTACGACAGCAAGTATTATTGTAGCGGCGGCAGGATATAAGGTTGCAAAGCATGGGAACAGGAGTGTGTCAAGCAAGAGCGGCGCGGCTGACTGTCTGGAGGCTCTCGGTGTAAAACTTGACCTGGAGCCGGAGAAAAATGCAGAGGTTCTTGAGAAGGGAAATATTTGCTTTATGTTTGCACAGAAATACCACGCGGCAATGCGCTTTGTGGGACCGGTGAGAAAGGGAATCGGTCTTAGGACAGTATTTAATATTCTTGGACCGCTTGCGAATCCGGCAGAGGCCAATATGGAACTGATGGGCGTGTACAGTGAGGATCTGGTAGAACCTTTGGCGCATGTACTCAGCAATCTCGGGGTAAAACGCGCTTTGGTCGTGTATGGACAGGACAGACTTGACGAGATTTCCATGAGTGCGCCTACGACTTGTGTAGAGGTCAATGATGGCACATTCAAAAAGTACGAGATCGTGCCAGAGCAGTTTGGATTTCGCCGATGCCAGAAAAGTGATCTGACAGGTGGAGACGGCGCTGAAAATGCAAAGATTACAGAAGAGATTTTAAAGGGCGAATGTATCGATGCCAGGGCGGATGCAGTGCTCTTAAATGCAGGCGCAGGGATTTATCTGATGGGCGGCGCTCCTTCGATTGAGGAAGGGGTAAAAGCGGCGAGAGAAACCATCGAAAGTGGTAAAGCATATGAGACGCTTCAGAATTTTGTGAAACTGACAAACTCATAGTGCAGACCTTTGACGATCACTGAGGAGGTAATTATGATACTTGACGATTTGGCAGCTGCCACCAGGGCAAGGGTGGAGCGGAAGAAGAAAGAAGCAGCGTTTGAGGAGGTCCGGCAAAAGGCATTGCAGCTTGCAAAAAATGAGGGGGCATTTACGTTTCCTTTTGAGAGAGCAATCGCGAAAGAGGAGATCAGTCTGATATGCGAGGTAAAGAAAGCTTCTCCTTCAAAGGGCATAATCGCAGAGGACTTTCCTTATCTGGATATTGCGCGGGACTATGAGAAGGCGGGAGCAGATTGTATTTCCGTTTTGACGGAGACAGACTATTTCAAGGGTGACGACAGGTATTTAAGGGAAATCAATGATGCAGTTTCCATACCGACGATACGAAAAGACTTTATCATCGATCCCTATATGATTTATGAAGCAAAACTTCTGGGCGCTTCCTGTGTCCTTCTGATTGCGGCACTTCTCGATACAGATACGATCAGGGAATACAAGGCGGTCTGTGACGAACTTGGGCTTTCGGCGCTTGTGGAGGCACACGACGAGGCGGAGGTTTTAAGCGCGCTTGATGCAGGAGCCAGAATGATTGGCGTTAATAACCGGGATTTGAAGACATTCACAGTGGATATCAATAACAGTACGAGGCTGAGGGATCTGGTACCAGAAAAAATCCTTTTTGTCGCGGAGAGCGGCATCAGGACAGCAGAGGACATCCAGATGCTTCGACAGGCAGGCGTCAATGGCGTGCTGATTGGCGAGACGCTGATGCGGAGCACGGATAAGGCGAAAATGATCGCACAGTTAAAGGGTGAGAGTAGATGACAAGAGTGAAAATATGCGGCTTGAAGACACTGGCGGATGTAGAAAAGGTCAATCGGTATCTGCCGGAATATGTCGGTTTTGTGTTTGCAGATACGAAACGGTTTGTCACAGATGAGCAGGCTTTGGATATGAGGCAGACGCTTGACAGGCGCATTCAGACTGTCGGTGTCTTTGTAAATGAGCCGATGGAGCATGTGATTGAATTATGTGACAAAGGTGTCATCAATGTGGTGCAGCTACACGGCGAAGAATCTGAATCATACATCCGGGAACTGAAACAGAGAACTGACACTGTTGTCATAAAAGCGGTCAGGGTGCAGCGTGTAGAGCAAGTGTTGAAGCAAATGTCACAGGAAGCGGATTACATGTTGTTTGACACATACAAAAAAGGTGCTCCTGGCGGTACAGGAGAGCGTTTTTCGCTGGAAATACTGAAAGAAAGTTTCCGGGAATTGAGCGCGAAAGGTCAGGCAGTAAAACCTTATTTTCTGGCGGGTGGATTGGATTGTCAGAATGTGGCGGAAATACTTGGGCAGGTGCAGTGTAATGCATTCGGAGAATGCAATGTATTCGGAGACAGCAATGTATTTGCAGAATGCATTGCTGTCGATGTGAGCACTGGCGTTGAAACGGACGGGGTGAAGGATGAGACAAAGATCAAACAGTTTATCGAAAATGTGCGCAATGTGAAATGAGTCAGGCAGTTTTATGCAGTATGGATACAACCTGGATCAGTTTCTGAAAGAGGATAAATATAATTTGAAGTGTGTTGCAGAATTTGTGATCTTTAGGAACTGTAGGAAAATAAGTGATGCAGTTTGCGCAGGATATTTTTCTGCAGTTCCTTAGGCGCTTAAGAATGAGATCTTGCGCAAAATGGTAAAATTTTGTTCCGGTTTATCCGGGTTAAGTGAGTTTGTATAAGAAAGGGAGAATTATGGAGATGGAAGAAAAGAAAGGCAGATATGGATTATACGGCGGACAGTATATCCCAGAGACACTGATTCCGGCAGTGCAGGAGTTGGAGCAGGCGTATGAGAAATACAAAAACGATCCGGCATTTCAGGCGGAATTAAAGGATCTGTTGGAGAAATACGCAGGACGCCCATCACTTTTGTATTATGCAGAGAAAATGACAAAGGATCTGGGTGGGGCAAAGATCTATTTAAAAAGGGAAGATTTGAATCATACGGGTTCCCACAAGATCAACAACGTATTAGGCCAGGTGCTCCTGGCAAAAAAGATGGGCAAGAAGCGTGTCATTGCGGAGACCGGTGCAGGACAGCACGGTGTGGCGACAGCCACGGCAGCAGCTCTGATGGGAATGGAATGCGAGATTTTCATGGGAAAAGAGGACACGGACAGACAGGTGTTAAATTGTTACAGAATGGAGCTTTTGGGGGCAAAAGTGCATCCGGTAACTTCGGGAACCATGACCTTGAAGGACGCTGTCAACGAGACGATGCGCGAGTGGGCTTCCAGAATGGGCGATACGTTGTATGTGCTGGGTTCCGTCATGGGACCACATCCGTTTCCGATGATTGTCAGGGATTTTCAGAAAGTGATCGGTGAGGAAATCAAGGAGCAGCTCATGGAAGCAGAAGGAAAGCTCCCTGATGCCGTGATCGCCTGTGTGGGCGGCGGAAGCAATGCGATGGGTTCCTTCTATGAGTTCATACCTGACACAAGTGTCAGATTGATCGGCTGCGAGGCGGCAGGACTTGGCGTTGACAATCCGAAGAATGCAGCGACGATTGCAAATGGAAGCGTCGGTATTTTTCATGGTATGAAATCCCTGTTCTGTCAGGATGAATATGGGCAGATTGCGCCGGTCTATTCGATATCGGCAGGTCTGGATTATCCCGGTATCGGACCGGAACATGCAAATCTCAATGAGACGGGGCGTGCGCAGTATGTACCGGTCACGGACGAGGAAGCTGTGGAGGCTTTTGAGTATCTGTCGAGGACAGAGGGCATTATCCCGGCGATCGAGAGTGCGCACGCAGTCGCGTATGCAAAAAAGATCGCGCCGGAGTTTGGCAGGGATCAGGTTATTGTCGTGACGATCTCCGGACGCGGCGATAAGGATGTGGCGGCAATCGCAAGGTACAGAGGTGTGGAGATCTTTGATTAAAAAACGAAAAGATCAGGATGAGAGGAGAAAATAAAATGAGCAGAATCAGTAAAGCATTTGAGAATCAGAAAGCATTTATCGCGTTTGTAACGGGAGGTGATCCGGACCTGGAGACGACGGAGGCGTTAATACCACAGATGGCAGCGGCGGGTGCAGATCTGATCGAGATCGGGATTCCATTTTCGGATCCGATTGCCGAGGGCGTTGTCATACAGGCGGCAGACGAGCGGGCGCTCAAGGCGGGAACAACAACTGACAAACTGTTTGACATGGTGAAACGTGTGCGCCAGAAGGTCGATGTGCCGCTGGTATTTATGACCTATATCAATCCGGTGTATACTTATGGAACGGAAAAATTTGCAAAGAAGTGTGCCGAGTGCGGTATTGACGGTATGATTATTCCAGATGTTCCGTTTGAGGAACGGGAGGAAGTGAGCGGCGCCTGTGAGGCGGCAGGAATCGAGCTGATTTCCATGATCGCACCGACATCGCATGATCGGATCAATATGATCGCAAAACAGGCCAAGGGATTTCTCTATTGTGTATCGTCTCTCGGTGTCACAGGTGTC
This sequence comes from Lachnospiraceae bacterium UBA7179, assembly GCA_002491195.1. Taxonomy (GTDB): domain Bacteria; phylum Bacillota; class Clostridia; order Lachnospirales; family Lachnospiraceae; genus COE1. The sequence goes on along the minus strand of DKVL01000104.1, from coordinate 19,136 downwards.
AGGAGCAGGATCACGACAAACATCAAGGAGATGGTCGATCAGGTGAAGCAGGTATCCGACATTCCGTGTGCCATCGGTTTTGGCATCGCCACACCGGAGCAGGCGCATGAGATGGCAGCAGTGTCGGATGGCGCGATCGTGGGCAGTGCGATCGTGAAGATCATTGCCAGGTATGGAAAGGACTGCATTGAACCGGTATGCAGTTATATCAAAGACATGAAGGCTGCTGTTGCGGCTGCATAGGTCGGGTAGACATATCTCGTAAGGATATGTCTACCGTTTCATAAGTTTTGTGATACATTTACAGATTTTAGGAATCTGATCGTGACGGATGAAATATAGAGTTCCGATGAAAATCATGGTTATCCGATTGTTATTCCTTGATTATATCGATTTCTGTGAGATCGACGCCGGATGATGTTAGGATAACCTTTAATGCTGCATAACGTCTTTTCATCTTTTTGTACGCTTCAGAATCTTTATCACAAGATATCATATAATCTTGCAGCCTTTCAAATTCTTCAACATTTCTTTGCATCATTTCTTTATCTGACAATACAATCACCTTGCTTTCTTTTAATCTGTATTGATTGTTACATTTTAAGCATAACAGATTATGTAAAAGGTGTAAAGCCTAAGAAATCTAGGGATTATCTTTTTTGGCAGTGCTGGTTGGAAATGATGAATGAATCGAAATAGCTGATTTTTTGTTCGTGCGTTTATTTTGCGAAAATGCCTGGAAAATATGGACAACAAAGCGTTTGATGATGTATACTTTTACTGATAGCAAATAACTGTAGGATACGGTTAGGAACTGTTCCTTAGAAAAAAGTAAAAGGAGTACATAGGGATGGACAATGCATTTAATTCTCCGGCGCAGGTGCTGGAGGCAAATATGAAGGCAGGGGAAGGTAAAGTAAAACTTCCCTTGTTAAAGTGCATACTGCTTGGTATGATGGCGGGTGCATTTATCGCGTTTGGCGGCGCATCGAGTAACGCGGCGGTGCACAATATTGCCAATCAGGGATTGTCTAAGACGCTCGCGGGCTGCATATTCCCAGTAGGACTTATGATGATCGTCTTTGTCGGAGGGGAACTTTTTACAGGGGACTGTCTGATGATTGCAGGAGTGGTCGGCAAACGGTTCAGGGTGTCTGCAATGATCAGGACACTGGTCATTGTATTTTTTAGCAACATGGCTGGCGCAGTTCTGATTGCGGCGCTTGTGTATTTCAGCGGTCTTCTGGATTACACTGATGGGATGCTGGGAGCTTTTACGATCAAGGTAGCTTACGGAAAAGCGACGATCGCGCCGTTTAAGGCGGTATGTTCCGGGATTCTCTGCAATATTCTTGTATGCATGGCGGTACTGATGGCTACCGCTGCAAAGGATATCGCGGGTAAGGTGTGGGCAATCTTTTTTCCGATCAGTGCGTTTGTCATTGGCGGCTGGGAGCACTGTGTGGCGAATATGTTCTATATTCCGGCTGGTATCATTGCCAGCACCAATAGTACCTATGTGGCAAAAGCAGAGGAGCTGTATGGTATCACTGCAGACCAGATTGCGGCAAATCTCAACATTGTTGGATTTGCGTCGAATCTGATACCGGTTACGATCGGAAATATTCTCGGCGGGATGGTGTTTATCGCGCTCCCGTTGTATGCGATTCACAAGAGCAAGCTGGTCAACAAACTGTAATAATAGAGGGTATGCTGTTGTGCCAATGGTTTTTGCGCTTGTGTGTGCGGTCTTTTGCAGGAAGAAGAATCAATAGCATACACAATAAAATGTTAGACGCTGGGAACACAGGTTAGGAGTGTGGCAAAGGAATCGGGCAGGAATACCTGCTCGATTTGTTATGCACACGGGTATCAATGTGGAAAACGATATATGGAAGTTTGCACAGCCGCATGTAAGTGTAAAGTTTATTGGAGGAGTGATCAAAATGAATGACAAGTTGACAAGAAATGATATCAAGAAGATGGAGGAGGAGATCGAGCACAGAAAACTTGTGATCCGGAAAGAGGCCTTGGAGGCGGTAAAGGAGGCAAGGGCTCAAGGCGATCTGAGTGAGAATTTTGAATATCATGCTGCCAAGAAATATAAGAATCAGAATGAGAGCCGGATCCGTTATCTTGAGCGGATGATCCGGACAGCGCAGATTATTGAGGACGATGCCAAGGAGGATGAAATCGGGCTGAACAAGACCGTGGAGGTTGAATTTGTGGAGGACGGTACGGTTGAGACCTATCGTCTGGTAACGACTGTGCGGAACAATCCGCTGCAGGGACTGGTCAGTATCGAGTCCCCGATTGGAAAAGCGCTCGCAGGTCATAAGTGTGGCGATACAGTGCATGTGCAGGTGAACAGCGATTTTGGTTATGATGTGGTGGTCAGGTCGGTGGAGAATACGCCGGATGACGATTCGATCGAGCTTAGGAAATTCTGATACTGAAAGGGCATTGCGAATGAATCTGATTAATATAGAAAATATCACGAAAAATTATGCAGACACGCCGCTTTTTACGGAGGCTTCCTTTACGGTTGACGAGATGGAAAAGGTAGGGATTATAGGCATTAACGGCACAGGGAAAACGACTTTACTCAAAATGCTCATAGGTATGGAGACGCCGGACAAGGGTACGATCACAAGGGCAAACAATATCGTGATCCGGTATCTGCCACAGACACCTGATTTTCAAAAAGGTATGACTGCACTTGAAGCTGTCATGGAAGGGAATCTTACGCATGATAATGAGTGGTCGCTCGAGAGTGATGCCAAGGCGATGCTGCAGAAACTGGGGATTCGTGATTATGGTCAAAAGGTCGATACGATGTCGGGTGGTCAGCGCAAGAGGATCGCGCTTGCCAACACATTGCTGTCAAAGGCGGATGTGCTGGTGCTTGATGAACCCACAAACCATCTGGATTCGTCCATGGCAGACTGGCTGGAGGAATATCTGAAAAATGATCGGGGAGCTCTGGTTATGGTAACACATGACCGCTATTTCCTCGATAGCGTATCTAACAGAATCGTGGAGATCGACAAGGGAAAGATCTACAGTTATCAGACAAATTATACAGGCTTTCTGGAGCTGAAGGCACAGCGTGAGGATATGGCGCTTGCCACGGAGCGGAAGCGGCAGAGTATTCTGCGTGTGGAAATCGAGTGGATGAAGCGGGGCGCCCGCGCCCGAAGCACCAAACAGAAGGCACATATCCAGCGTTATGAGAATCTGGCAGCACAGCGCGGGCCGCAGCAGGATGCGCAGCTGGAGTTAAGCTCCGTGACGACGCGCATGGGAAAGACGACCGTAGAATTAAAGAATATCACCAAGGGCTATGACGGAAAGAATCTGATCAATGATTTCAGCTATATTTTCCTGAAAAATGACAGGATTGGATTTATCGGTGAAAACGGCTGTGGAAAAACAACACTGATGAGAGTCATCTGCGGCATGGAGCAGCCAGACGCGGGCGAGGTCATAACTGGGCAGACAATTCGGATCGGGTATTATGCACAGGAGATTCGAAATGACGAAAGCGCAGGTCTTGCATATATGAAGCCTGATATGCGCGTTATCGATTATATCCGGAATACTGCCGAGTATGTGCAGACTGTGGATGGTTCCGTCTCCGCATCGGTTATGCTGGACAGGTTTCTGTTTCCGCCGGAGAAACAGTATGGGCTGCTCGGCAAGCTCTCGGGCGGGGAACGGCGCAGACTGAATCTTCTTCGTGTTCTGATGGAGGCGCCGAATGTGCTGATACTCGATGAACCGACCAATGATCTGGATATACAGACGCTTACGATTCTGGAGGATTATCTTGACCATTTTGACGGCATCGTGATCGTTGTCTCCCATGACCGCTATTTTCTGGATCGGGTTGTGCGGCGGATCTTTGCGTTTCAGGATGGCGTGATCAGGCAGTATGAGGGCGGGTTTACGGATTATCAGGCGAGACTGCAGGAGGAAGAGTGTCCCGATAATGTGAGATCAGGAGCGAAGGAGACCGGGACAAACCTGAAACAGATCAAAAACCGTCAGGATAAGCTCCGGTTTTCCTACAAAGAGCAGAGAGAGTATGAGTCGATTGAGGATGAGATCGCAGCACTTGAAGAAAAATTAGAGCGGCTTGATGTGGATATGGCGGAAAATGCCAGCGATTTTGTGAAGCTGGACGAGCTCTCAAAGGAAAAGGAGATTGTAGAGCAGTTTCTCGAGGAGAAAATGGAGCGGTGGATGTATCTGCAGGACCTGGCAGAGAAAATCGCGGTGCAGGACAGGTGAAATTCATAGGAAACAGTGAGCAGGAGGAGCGATGCATCCTCCTGTTTCTTTTGTTATACATTCTAATAGGATTGTGAATAATAGAAATATGAAAAAAATGTGAAGTGTGTAAAAGGTGTTGACTTTTTTAAAAATTGGGGATAAAATGTTAGCACACAAACAGTTTGAAAGCGAACAAACCAGTAAACTAGAAAGCAGTGATTTCGTCCCAGGATCAGTGCAGGAAGAGAGAGGTGAACGTAATATGGAAGAGTTTGACAGCTGTTACCGCAATATGCCGGATCCGAGACAGATCGGGCATATGATCCGGGAAATGAACGGTGCATTTAAGAAGAAATTTTTAACTTGTGGTATGGCGGCAGGGCTGGACGAGGTGACGCTGATGCACGGCTGGATCATGGGGTACCTTTATCACAATCAGGAGCAGGCCATCTATCAGAAGACGATCGAGTCCGATTTCTGTATCAAGCGGTCTACAGTGACGACGATCTTACAGCTCATGGAGAAGAAAGGGTACATCAGACGCACAGCAGTGGAGGGAGATGCCAGATTGAAGCAGATCTTTTTGACCAAGCAGGGAGCAGAGATCGCGGCAAGGACGCAGGAGATGATCGAAAATATGGAGAACATGGTGATTGAGGGGATCGCAGAAGACAAACTCGCCATTTTCTACGAGGTTGCACAGAAATTAGTGACTAATATGAATCAGTAGCTGGATAATAGATCCGTTTTACTGGATAAATAATATGCGAATGGAGGTTTCTTTATGCTAAAGGTATTAGGCGCACAAATTAAGGAATTTAAAAAGGATTCCATACTTACGCCTGTTTTCATGATCTTGGAGGTGATCATGGAAATGATCATCCCGCTTCTGATGGCATCGATTATTGATGACGGTGTCAATGCGGGAAACCTGAACCATATCTACAAAATCGGCGGCCTGATGATTGTGATGGCGCTGATCGGACTGTGGGCAGGTCTTATGGGGGCAAAGTATGGCGCGAGGGCTTCGACAGGATTTGCAAGGAATTTAAGAAAGGCGATGTATGAGAATATCCAGACCTATTCGTTCTCAAACATTGACAAATATTCTACATCAAGCCTGATCACAAGACTGACTACGGACGTGACCAACATGCAGAATGCGTATCAGATGATACTGCGCATGGCGATGCGTGCTCCGGCGTCCATGATCATTGCAATGGTAATGGCGTTTTCGATCAATGCGCGGTTAGCCAGCATTTATCTTGTGGCAGTGATCTTTCTTGCAATCTGCCTTTCGCTCATTCTGCCAAGGGCAAACCAGCATTTCCGACAGGTGTTTGAGAAATATGACGATCTGAATGCGAGCGTACAGGAAAATGTCTCTGCGATCCGTGTTGTGAAGGCATATGTGCGCGAGGATTACGAGAAAGAGAAGTTTGCAAAGGCAAATCAGAACATTTATAACATGTTCCTCAAAGCAGAAAAGCTCGTTGTGATCAACATGCCGTTGATGATGGCGACAGTGTACACCTGTATTTTGCTCATTTCCTGGCTGGGTGCAAAGAACATTGTTGCGGGAAGCCTTACAACGGGCGAAATGATGAGCCTTCTGGCTTACTGTATGAATATCCTGATGAGTCTCATGATGGTCTCAATGATCGTCGTGATGCTGTCCATGAGTTATGCCAGTGCGAAACGTATTGCTGAGGTTCTGACAGAGCAGACAGATCTTAGCAATCCAGAGAATCCTGTCATGGATGTGAAAGATGGAAGCATTGTATTTCGGAATGTGTCGTTTGCTTACAATAAGGACAGCAAACCGGTTCTGAAAGATATCAATCTGGATATTAGGTCAGGTGAGACGATTGGGATTATCGGTGGTACGGGAAGTGCGAAATCGAGTCTTGTCAATCTCATCAGCCGTCTGTACGATGTCACATCGGGAGAATTACTGGTAGGCGGGCTGGACGTGCGCAGCTATGACATGGAGGCGCTCAGAAACCAGGTTGCAGTTGTGCTGCAGAAAAATGTCTTGTTCAGCGGTACGATCCTGGAGAATCTCCGCTGGGGTAACAAGGAGGCTTCCGAGGAGGAGTGTATCAAGGCATGTCAGCTTGCCTGTGCGGATGAGTTTATACAGAAAATGCCGGATCGATACAATACTTATATCGAACAGGGCGGTACGAATGTATCTGGAGGACAGAAGCAGAGACTTTGTATTGCAAGGGCGCTGCTCAAAAAGCCAAAGATTCTGATACTCGACGACAGCACCAGTGCGGTGGATACGGCTACAGATGCCAAAATCCGAAAGGCGTTTGCAGAAGAGATCCCGGATACGACGAAACTGATCATCGCACAGAGGGTGAGCAGCGTACAGAATGCGGACCGTATTATTGTCATGGATAACGGTACGGTGACTGCATTTGGTACCCATGAGGAATTGCTCGAAAACAGTCCGATCTATCGGGAGGTATATGAATCCCAGACAGGTGGAAACGCGGACTTTGATCAGAATGGAGGTGACAACTAATGCCAGGACCAGGACGTCAGGTGAGAGGACCAAGACCAAAGATTGAAAACCCTGGTAAGCTTTTTAAGAGGCTTATGGGATATGTGTTAAAAAATTATACACCGCATGTAATCATTGTTGTCATATGTATTTTTGTGGGTGTGTTTGCAAATATTCAGGGAACTTTATTTACACAGACGTTGATCGACGAATACATTATGCCGCTTCTGGGAACGGAGAATCCGGATTTTTCAGGGTTAGCGCATGCGATATTCAGGGTGGCCTGCTTTTACGCCATAGGTGTACTTTCGTCATATCTGTATAACAGAATCATGATCAATGTCAGCCAGGGAACGATGCGCAATATCAGAAATGATATGTTTAACAAGATGGAATCGCTGCCGATCAAGTATTTTGATACGCACCCGCATGGTGATATTATGTCAAGATATACGAATGATATTGATACTTTGCGGCAGATGATCAGCCAGAGTATGCCACAGTTTTTGAACAGTGCGATCACGATTGTCAGCGTTTTTGTCAGCATGATCATCCTGAGTGTACCGTTGACGATCACGACACTGATCATGGTGGCGATCATGCTCTTTGTCACCAAGAAGGCGACTGGACTTTCCGGAAGGTATTTCGTGGCGCAGCAGAAATCTCTTGGTGCGGTAAATGGTTTTGTCGAGGAAATGATGGAAGGACAGAAGGTTGTCAAGGTGTTCTGCCACGAGGAGGAGAGCATGGCGCGCTTCAATGAGCTGAATCAGGAGCTTTTTGAGAGTGCTTACAATGCAAACCAGTTTGGTAACATGCTCGGTCCCATCAACGCCCAGCTTGGGAATCTGAGCTATGTGGTGTGTGCGATCGTGGGCGGTGTGCTGGCCCTTGGAAATATTGGCGGATTGACACTCGGCGGACTTGCAAGTTTCCTCTCGTTTAACAAGAGCTTTAATATGCCGATCAACCAGGTCAGCCAGCAGTTCAATTCGGTTGTCATGGCACTTGCCGGAGCGGACCGTATCTTCAAGATGCTGGATGAGGAGCCGGAGGCGGATAACGGATATGTCTCTCTTGTCAATGCAGAGGAGATGAACGGAGAGATCAGGGAGACACAGAAGCACACTGGAATGTGGGCGTGGAAACATTACCACAAGGACAGCGACACGACAACCTATCAGCGTCTTGAGGGCGGTGTCGTGTTTGACGATGTAGACTTTGGATATACGGATGAAAAGATCGTGCTTCATAATATTAAGCTGTTCGCAGAGCCGGGGCAGAAGATTGCGTTTGTAGGCTCAACTGGTGCGGGCAAGACAACGATCACGAATCTGATCAATCGGTTTTATGATATTCAGGATGGTAAGATCCGATATGATAACATCAATGTCAATAAGATCAAGAAAGCAGACTTGCGCCGTTCCCTTGGTATCGTATTGCAGGATACGCATTTGTTTACGGCAACCGTGATGGAAAATATCCGGTATGGCAAGCTGGACGCCACGGACGAGGAGGTGATCGCAGCGGCAAAACTCGCCAATGCGCATGAGTTTATCGAGAAGCTTCCCGATGGCTACAATACGTTGCTGACAGGCGATGGTGCAAACTTAAGCCAGGGACAGCGTCAGCTCCTTGCGATCGCGCGGGCGGCGATCGCAGATCCGCCGGCACTCATTCTCGATGAGGCGACGAGTTCGATCGATACACGTACTGAGAAGATCGTGCAGGATGGTATGGATAAGCTGATGAGCGGCAGGACGACGTTTGTGATTGCGCACAGGCTTTCAACGGTCAAGAACAGTGACTGCATCATGGTACTTGAACAAGGCCGGATCATCGAGCGCGGAACGCACGACGAACTGATCGCGGCGCAGGGCAAGTATTATCAGTTGTATACAGGAAATGCGATTGCGGCGAATTAAAGCCTGCAAACTAATTGAGTGGGAGATGAACTTTTCCCCCACGCGTAGAAAAAGCTGTTGGAGATAGGTTGGCTATCTCCAACAGCTTTTTCTCTCTGTTATTTAATTGTCTATACCTGGAATTTTCCGGTTGAATCATTCAATCGTCCAACAATGCCGTTTGCGTCCTTCAGGGAGGTGTTGACTGAGTCGGAGATCTGAACAACCTCTATGATACGATTCGCGATATTTGCCGTTCCTGCTGCGCTTTCCTGCGCCGCTTGTGCAATTCCGTCCAGCGAGTCTGTAATGTTGCTGATGGAAGCCAGAAGCTCTTCGGAAATTGCGCTGAAGTCGGTGACAAGGGAATCGATCTCTCCGGCATCCTCATTATAGTCGTTTGCAATGGTTTCGAACAGGGTGATACTGTCCATGACCTGTGTGTCGATAAAAGACAGCAACTGTTCTGCATCACTTGCGAGGGTTCCGACAGAATTGTTTACCTGTTCTGTGACTTTTTTAATATTTTCGGTGCTGCTCTGTGACTGCTCGGCAAGCTTGCGGATCTCGTCAGCAACAACTGCGAACCCTTTTCCAGCCTCGCCAGCCCTGGCAGCCTCGATACTGGCATTCAGGGATAGGAGGTTCGTCTGAGCAGTGATTTCCATAATGGATTCCGCAAGTGTTGAAATCTCGGAGACGACCTTTACTTTGGAGAGGGCCTCCTGCAGGCTGTTCTCGATCGCTTTCTTCTGCTGTACAAGGCTGTTTTTGCTCTCTCCCGCAGAATCCTTGGCATTGACAGCTTTTTTGTGGATATCCTCGGCGCGTCCTGCACCTTCCTGCGCGCGCTCTGCAATATTTTTTGCTGCGTACTCGATTTCTTTTGTCATTTCGTTGATGTTGCCAGCTGTAGAAGCTGTCACGTCCATCGATGCCGAGAGCTGTGTGGTTGTTGAGGAGACATCTTCCATCTTGGTATTCAGATGAATCATGTTCTGCGAAATGCCATTAACGCTCTCGGTTGTCAGGTTTGTCTCGTCCTTGACATCATGAATCAGCCCGCCGATATTGACACGCATCTTTTCCAGAATCTGGGAAAGCGTGCCAAAATCGTCCCGGCGGCGCAATGTTTTTTCGGCGATCTTTACTGAAAAATCTCCGCCGGACATACTGCGCAGGATATCGCCGATCTCCTTTAATGGTTTGGTGATATTAAAAATAGTCGCGATGAGGAATAGCACGATAATAATTGCAAATACAATACATACGGTTATAAAAAGCAGGATCTTCTGGTTCGTATATGTGTGTGCTGTCTCAGTGGATGCAGCAATCTGAGAATCAATATTATCAATGTAGTTTCCTGTGCCGACCACCCAGTCAAATGGTTCAAAATACTCCGTGTATGCACGTTTCGGCAGAGGCTCGGTACCGCCTTCCTTAGGATACTCATAGTCACAGAAGTAGCTTCCCTCAGCTACCGCCCCCTGTATAAAGTCCTTTACCATCTCAAATCCGTTGATATCTTTTGTGCCCAGACGGTTGGTGCCCTCAGTATCACTTCCGAGTAAAACGATATTTGTGCCGTCAGACTGGTCGATCCAGAAATATCCATCTGTACCGTACCTTAGTGCTCGGACTTTGTCTGCCGCAATCGTCATTCCCTCTTCACGGGTATAGATACCGGCATCGATCTCCTCCTGGTACGTCTTAAGGAGCGTGATGACCTGTCCGACCTGTTGTCTGATGCAGTCATCGTAATCACTGCGGATATTGGCTTCTTCCTCCTGCAGGATCCGCTCGTCAATTGCCCGCATACTGCTTACAGAGAACTGGATGCTAAACAACATAAAGGCAACAACCATAAGCCCGATGATTGTCATTTTTAGTTTTACACTTAGATTTTTCATGAAATGAATTCCCCCTTTTAAACTTCATTATAACATTGCAGATTATGGTGGTAAAGAATAGATGTTTATTTTGTACATATTTGCCAGAAAAATGTTTTGTAATTGTTACTAAGTGCTGAAAAATGCGAAAATTTTGTTATTGATCGCAGGCAGGAATGCGCATACATTGTGCATTTCATAAGAAAATGTATCATTTGAAAGTTTTTTGGCTGAAAGTAAAAATTTGTGCGGATTTCTTGCTATCTTTGGTCAAAACTGATAAGATGGATATAAGTATAGGGGGTAGATCCTGTCTTGTTTGATTAAGGAATTGTAGGAAAATAAGTGATGCAACTTGCGCAGGATATTTCTTCGAGGATGTATGTCAAAAAACGCAGGCGTAGCGGGCTACGGCGAGGCTTTTTGACATGCATCCTCGGAGAAATAGACAAGTCAAGATGCGTCAGTTATTTTTCTACAGTTCCTAAGGAACTGTTTAGAAATCATTTGTTACAAGGATGCCATATAGCCGGCTTGATCGTGTCATAAGTGATTTGTTAACAGCTCTAACGAAATATGATCGTACATACGAGTGAATGGGGTGAGTAATATGGCGTTCTCAAAAGGAAAACGAATCGAGGATGAGACGAGCAAACGGATCGTAGACCTTGCAGTAAACATTGGCTGCCGTGAAGGTGTGGATGCGCTGACTGTCACAAGACTTTGCAAAGAGCTCAACTGTGATCGGAGAGTGATCTATAACCGGTTTCGCGATATCGACGAGATCAACATGATTGTAGCGCGGCAGTGCAATGAGGAGCTTATGGCAAAAGCGAGGACAGCCATCAGACCGCAGGCATCTTTTTATGATAACCTCAGAGCGCTGATCAAGGCAGCGTTTGCGTATGTATATGAAAAAAATGCTAATTTCCAGCACTTTACTGCGCTCTATAAGGTCACAGATAAAGGTGTGAGAAATGAGGCGCTTCAGGGATTGACGGATCTGATCGAAGAAGGAAAATCGACAGGCGATGTGCGTGCTGAGACAGACAGCTGTAAGGCAGCGGAGAATATCTGGCTCATCACGACAGGAATCAGCGGTATGCTGGCAGCGAACGTTAATTATAAATATCAGGAAGGGTTGGATACGATGCTGTACGGCGTTGAGGCGATCATGGCCTGCATGAAGGCGTAGCAGGGAAAAGAGGGGGATCAATTTTGGAGAGAAAAACAGGAGACTATCTTGTTTTAATAGCGCGGTATAGCCCAGCGTTTGTGGAGCAGGAGTTAGTGCCTGAGATTGAGCAAAACTGCGAGCGGTTTGGAATCTATTTTCCGACAGCTTACGATGCTTTCCAGAAGAATCAATTTGCAGCAGATAGTATGTATTTCCATCATAGTTATGCAGTAGCAGATATCTCAATTGGTCAGAAATACGAAGCGATCGCTTACAGTAAAGGCGGGAAAATACAAGCGGATTCGATACAAAAGTGGTCTTCAAAGGTATTATGCTTTTTCACTAATTTCCGGACACAGCCATCCAATCAGGCGATGCGTGGTCATCATGAGTTAAGTCTGATTCAGTTTAGGGAAGGATTGCCACCCATGCTCAACGAGCTGGCTGAGGTTACTGAGCGAAAACCGTTGGACCTGTCAGAACGCAAGGATGTCTATCTGGGTTCAGAGAGGGACTTAAGGGAGCTTTCTCGCAGACAAGAGGTGGCTGAGGCTACAGCGGAATTATTGAAAAGTATTGGCATTATACATGAGAAGGACTATTATGCGCTGGATGAAGCGAGGGTATCGGAAATAAATGGAACGATTAAAAAAATGGCAGTGGAGAGATATGGGGTGGAAGAGGAAGACGCGCAGGAAGTTCTTCAGGACGGGTTATTTGCGCTGCATTTAAGAGACAGATAGACATATTTTTACAGAAAGAAATAATCAATCGTTATAACAAGGAGGAGAGAACTATGGTGACAGTTAAGCTTGGCAATACAGGAATCATTGCGAACAAAAATGGTTTTGGGGCGCTCCCGATCCAGAGGATTGATGTCGACAGTGCGGTAAAGCTCATTCGCATGGCATTAGACGGCGGCGTGAATTTCTTTGACACGGCGAGGGCGTACAGCGACAGTGAGAAAAAGCTGGGTATCGCGTTGGAGGGCGTTGACAGGAACAGATATTATCTTGCGACAAAGACAACAGCCAAGACGGGTGAAAAGGTTCTAGAGGATTTGGACACTTCTCTGAATCTGTTGAAAACAGACTATATTGACGTGTATCAGCTGCACTGCGCACCGAAATGTTTTCGTCCGGGTGATGAGGACGGTGTCTATGACGCAGTAGTAAAGGCGAAAAAGGAAGGGAAGATCAGGCATATCGGGATTACGGCGCATTTGCTGAATGTGGCACAGGAAGCGATCGAGAGCGGATTGTACGAGACGCTGCAGTTCCCGTTTGCATATATTTCTTCCGAGAAGGAGATTGCGTTGGTCAGGAAGTGCGAAGAGGCGGGCATGGGCTTTCTTGGCATGAAGGGACTTGCGGGCGGACTGCTCACAAACTCGAAACTCTGCTATTGGTTTGCATGCCAGCATGAGGCTGTACTGCCATTGTGGGGTGTGCAGAGGGAGTCGGAGCTTGCAGAGTTTTTGTCTTATCAGGAGAAGACGCCTGAGATGGACGAGGAGATGCGGGCAACTTATGAGAAGGATTTGAAGGAACTGGCAGGGGATTTCTGCCGTGGCTGCGGTTATTGCATGCCGTGTCCGAAAGGCATTAAAATCAATAACTGCGCGCGGATTTCACAGCTTTTGCGCCGTTCCCCGTCGGCAAACTGGCTGGGGGAGGAGTGGCAGGCAGAGATGGCAAAGATCAAAGAATGTCTTCACTGCGGTCAATGTGCTTCCAGGTGCCCTTATGGGCTTGACACGCCAAAGCTTTTGGAGAAAAATCTCGAGGATTATGAAAATGTGCTCGCTGGGAAAGTCAGTGTCAGTAATTAGTTATGGTGATAATTGATAAAGCTGGATGGAGGTTTATAAAAAATAGTGAGTTCGCAGTATGTTTGTGGTAATAATACGAAAGTATTTGTATGCAATGATCAAGTTTCGCTTGGCCTCAGTGAAACAGAGATTTCTCTTAGTGAAGCAGAAATAAGCACTATTCGTAAATATTGGAAAGAAGCAGTAGATCAAAATCCAAATCTATTTGATGGAGTAGTTTTAAGCGTCAAATCTGTAGAGAAATTGTCACATGGAATAAAAATAGAGCTTGAGAAAACACGTTATTCTCATATGACGTATGTAATGAATCATAAGAATGAGAATATAACAAAATGTAGGGCTGTAGCAGTTGGAGGTAGTATTATTACTATGGACGGCTATTATGTTTTTGGAAAAATGTCTCATCGTACTTCTTTTCCGGATGTGATTCAATGCATTGGCGGAGGACTATCTGAGGAAGACATTTTCGATGGTGATCCAGTACATACATTCTTGAGAGAGTGCAAGGAAGAAGTAGGTCTTACGAGTGAAGATATCGTATCGATTGATCACAAAAAGTATTTTTATATACGGGAGAACCAATCTACAGTTGGTATTGGTTATAGAGCAAAGACACGATTAACGAAGGAGGCTTTGCTGCAAAGATTCGAGGAAACTGCTACTGATGGAGAAATTGAGTCCTTGGTATTTGTTAAGGAAACTTATGAAGCAATGTCTGATTTATTGATGCAGCCTTTATTGGTTGATTATGCGAAAGTAATCATTGAGAAGCATTTACTTGATCAGTCATTTGGCGACATTCGGGAATTTGATTTTGAATAAAAATCAATTGTTAAAGTTGAAAAACTACATTAGTGGTGTTGCTGTTCATGCCCAATGCCATTAACTTAAGGAAATTTCTTCTTAAGAAGGAAATTAAAAAGTTTTTGGGATCGAGGTAGGAACTATATAGGAGCATATTAGAAGAATAGCATTTATTGAGTACTCTCGGAAAGTAGGCAGATGAAACGGAGAATAGAGGGTGTTGAGTGAAGAAAGTGAGAATAGAATCGCCAGGGCAGCAGCGTAACTGACATTGTAACGAAAGAATTTTAATGAAGGGCATGACTTGATAACCTCCCCTGCGGCAGGTTTTGAAAGAAGTTTATGTAAGTTCAAAGCTATACCATGTTTACGGTTCCTGTTTTGTAAGTTTCTTCAGCCTTGCGTCCAGATGGATGCAGATGCCGATGATCATGGTGAAGAATGAATAACGCTTTCTGGTGTGGATGCCCATATCATGAAGGTGATAATCATTTAACGCCCGGTTGTTTACCCTCTCGCAGGAAGTCTGGTTATTATAGATTTCCTTATATACCTCGGTTCCCTGTGGAACCGGGGTATAGAGCCAGATATCCCAGTCCGGTTTTGTGTAGACACAGTGGCCGTAAGGAGAGGACGGGCATTTTTTCTCACAGGGTCTGAAAAAATAGAAAAGATGTAAAAATCCCACTGAAAAGTGGAGGTGAAGAAAAAAGGGTATTTGGAAAACACAGTGTTTTTAAGGACTGTGAGTTTCCGAGAGTACTCACTGGAAAAAGGGAGGTATTATTGTGACTAAAGTATATTTCGTTCGTCATGCAGAGCCAAATTATAACAATCATAATGATGCTCTTCGGGAATTATCTTCAAAAGGAATGGAAGATAGAAAATTGGTTACTAAATTTCTGGTAGATAAGCATATTGATGTTGTTTTATCAAGTCCATATAAAAGAGCAGTAGATACAGTTAAAGATTTTGCAGATAGTTATGGTATAGAAATTGATATTGTATATGATTTTAGGGAAAGAAAAGTAGAAAGTGGCTGGATTGAAGATTTTACGTTATTTACAAAAATGCAATGGAATGATTTTACATACAAATTGTCAGATGGAGAATGCCTTCAAGAAGTTCAAACGAGAAATATGTCGGCATTGCAGCAGGTATTAAATAAGTATGCAGGAAAGAATATTGTAGTAGGAAGTCATGGAACTGCTTTAAGTACGATTATTAATTATTATGACCATTCTTTCGGGTATAACGATTTTGAAAGAATCAAAAACGTTATGCCGTGGATTGTGGAGTTTGTTTTTGATGAGGATACAAAATGTATAATGATTAAGGAGCATGATTTATACTGACAAAGTTACATTTTTCGGGATGTTTGTCTTTTTTTAGTGATATGAAAGATATGGTACTAGAGCGTGTTTGAAAAATAAAAAGTGCACAAAAAGTATGTTCACACCTCTTTTTTATGGTAAAATAAAGAAAAAGGGGTGTTGATTATGTTGAAGCGTTACGAATTGACTGATCAGGAATGGGAACAAATTGTTTCGCTGCTTCCCTCTAATAAAGGCAGGCGGGGACGCCCGCCAAAAGATAACCGTCAAATGCTTAATGCCATGGTTTGGCTTGCCCGTAGTGGGGTGCCATGGAGAGACCTTCCAGAACGTTATGGTCCATGGGAATCTGTATACAGCAGGTTTCGCAAATGGATCGATGACGGAGTTCTTGACAATATCTTCCGCGTTTTGAGTCTGGAATCCGAACTATATGAACTTTCCATTGATGTTTCCATAGTCCAGGCGCATCAGCACAGTGCTGGTGCAAAAAAGGGGGCCGCCGAACGAGATCGGGCACAGCCGCGGAGGAGCCAGCACAAAAATTCATGCAGCCGTAGATGCTTATGGCTATCCTGTCTATTTAATGATCAGTGAAGGTCAACGCAGTGACATCAATTATGCAATTCCAGTATTAGAACAGATAAATATTGAAGGAACCCAGGTAATGACAGACCGCGGATATGACAGTAATAATTTGATAGATTACATTTATGAGAATGGGGGAGAACCTATCATTCCGTCTAAAAAAGACGCCAAATTTGAACGTCATTGTGACTGGTGGCAATATAAAGAACGACATCTGGTCGAAAAATAATTTCCTTAAGCTAAAAGGCTTTCGCCGAATTGCCACCAGATATGACAAACTGGCATGTACATATCTGGGATTCCTTTGTATCACTTCGATTTTTCAAACGCGCTCTAGTTTTTTCGTTAAAATTAGTTAAAGGAAGGAAAATTATAATGGAATCAAAACGTAATATTAACTGTGATCTGATGCATGTAGTTAGTATGTTTTTTGTACTTGTGATCCATACGGATCGTTCGTTTGTTAAAACATCTTTTTTAGGTATTGTTTTAACTATATATAAAGTGATTGATTTTTGTCTCCCTTTGTCTGTATCTATTTTTTACAAATTTCCGAGTGATTTAAATACAACCTTATAGCTTCAAATTCGAGTGTTTATGTAGCAAAAAATGTATACATGGTCATAAGCAAAAATCAAACACGATATATATACTATACTTTTTACATGTAATGGTATCTTTTATATGTTAAGTGGAAGATTTAGTTTACAAAAGAAATTTATGTGTAAAGAGGATTATAAAAAATATTTCTCGGGAAAAATGATAACTATTTTGTTTCCATATATTTTAGTGACAGGTTTGTTGAGATTGTGGGATATATTAGACAGCGGAACTTGGAATGGGTTAGAGTTATATGTGAAAAGGACCTATGTTGCTTTCATGAATGCGAATTCATCTAATCATTTGTGATTTATGTATGGATTGATTGGAATGCTGTTTGGAGCGCCATTTTTGGCTAAAATGGTGCAAAGTATGTCAGACTGGGAGTTGAATTTATTGTTTGGCATGGGTATTGCATGGGTATTGCATGGGTATTGCATGG
>DKVL01000104.1:986-1507 GCA_002491195.1 Lachnospiraceae bacterium UBA7179 | reverse complement strand
GGGTATTGCATGGGTATTGCATGGAATGTTATATCTATATATTTATGTGCGGATTTTGATATAGGGTTTTCATACAATTGTTGGCTGCTTTCTGGTTGGCTGATCTATTTTTATGCGGGGTATTACTGTGACAGGGGTGTTAATGACTACAACAAAAAACGAATATACATTTTAGGAATAAGTGGATTCGTTATTACAGTCTTGGGACGTTATCTGATCGCAGATCGGTATCAAAATTCTACAGACTTAGCAGTTGCGTATATAGTATTTACAATAGCAGTTTATATATTTTTTGAAAAGGAAGTTGTTATTAGAAATGATTGTTTGAAGAAAATTATTGGGTTCCTGTCAAAGTATTCTTTTATGGTATACATGTTACATTGGAATGTGCTGCATAAAATAACGCCCATAGTAGTTACTGAGGAGTCCACATTTTGCAAATGGATTGCAGAAATAAGTGTTACTTTTGCGATTTTATTATTATTATCAATTATTTTAGATGTGATCATAATTTGTCCCTT
>DKVL01000104.1:584-739 GCA_002491195.1 Lachnospiraceae bacterium UBA7179 | reverse complement strand
AAAATTGATGAAAAAGTTTTTATCATGTTATTTCTTTAAGGTTTCCAAAGCTTGAAATATTGTAGAATTTTGCATATAATATAGGTATCATAATGAAAGAGGGTATTTGTATGAGTGAGAGAGAACAAGCTATTCAAATTTTAAATGATATACCA
>DKVL01000104.1:0-258 GCA_002491195.1 Lachnospiraceae bacterium UBA7179 | reverse complement strand
CTATTTGCATGGTATGACCGATGGAGAAGAGATACCAAACAAAGAAACTCTCGAAGCATTTCAAGAAGGTGATGATATGCTGGCAAACGGAACAGGGAAAAGATATAACAGTGCAGCTGATTTATTTGCCGACATGGAGGATGAACAGTGTTAGAAATCACGCCTACTGGGAAATTTAAGAAAGATTATAAACTATGTCAAAAGCGTGGCTGTAATATGAATTTATTACAGAAAATCATTGATACTTTAGCAATACCA
>DKVL01000002.1:26526-39062 GCA_002491195.1 Lachnospiraceae bacterium UBA7179 | reverse complement strand
AAATTTTAACGACGCAATGGTGCAAAACAGGCGGTTCACGAGTCTAATTTCTGGCCGGATAGAGCACTAGAGCATGTTCTATTGCGTCCAAGGCTCTTTGCCATAATCTGATACAAGTCTACTGACAATTTCATGATATCCTTATGGTGATCAAATAAGATGTGCTCTGATATATCGAAATTGCTCGTTTAACAGTTCAACATCAACAACACCCTCATCATTATGCGCCGTCGCTTCCACCGTCAAAAAACCGTCATATCTGACCTGAATCAGAAATTCAAAAAACCGGGTAAAATCAATCTTCCCTTTTCCGATCGGAAGTGACCTGAGATTTTCCCAGTCCATATATCCACCAGAATAATCATTCACATGATAATGACAGATATGCCCCTCCTGCCACAGCCATCTGTATTCTGTATCATACAGCAGATTCAACTGGTCGTGGAACGCTGCCATCTTTGTATCAAAGACAAAATGAATGTCCGGATAGCTGTCTCTGAGCTCACAGAAGCGCTTCATCGGGTTCTCCACATTGCAGACTACGTTTTCTACCAGCAGATCAAGTCCATATCTTTTGGATATCTCATTGAAATGATAATAGCCAGACAAATTATTCTGAAAATGAGAATCTGAAGTCCTACCATCCCACAGATGGATTACCATTTTCTCTGCACCCATACTTTGAGCGATATCACAAATGATCTCAAACTTTTCAAATGCATCGCTCCATTCTGACTGACCGCCCTTACTGATATTTTCACCGATACTCTTTTCGCAGTGAACAACAGGAATATACAGTCTCATTTCCTGAAAATATCTTTTCAGTTCCTCCATTTCCTCATAATATGGACGATCCATCATAAATTCATAACCGTCGCACATCAGCTGTTTCGAAAGCAGCTCTAGTATTTTGTAATCTCCACCATATTGCAGTAATGCTCCTGTAGAACACAATATTTTGCTCATCGTTTTTGCCTCCGTAACTAGCACTCCATCCGGCCAGTAACTGCACTTTCAGCACCGTCTATTTTGCCATCTGCCGTGTTGTCGTCAGTCAACGATGCCACCGCATCGCTTCCCTCCTCCGCCTTGCAGACTGACAAAATATCCAGCACTGGCAGTGCAATTTCTGGTCGGATGGAGTACTGGTTATATCAAGACTTTGACGAACCGCACTCCCTTTTTTTCATTTCCCCAAAGGACAGTATAGATGCAGTCGTCAAATACTCTTATTCTCCCTACTACTTCGCCATCGGTAGGATAATTCTGCAATATTACACCGTTCATAAAAGAAATCTGTTTTAATGTCTTATCATAATCTCCAACAATAACAGAATCACCACATAGATCGTAATAAACACAGCCGTTTTTCAAAAAAACAGACCACTTTCTCTCACCGCTTTTTGTCTCGACACTGTTGATATAACCGTCAGCTCCTGAAGTTCCATAGATGAAGTCATTTTGTAAAAACTGCAGATCTGTATACAACCAGGGTGCCGTCTGCAAATGATATCTTTCATCTCCAGTCTCAATATTGAGCGCAATCAGCTCTGTGCTGTTCTTTACCCAGAAAACAAGATCGTTTTGCTGATAGATTTTGCATTTGAGCTGCGGACCTTGAAATTTACGTTTATGCCGCCAGACGATCTCTTTTTTCCGGAAATTGTATTTCAAAATTCCGGCATTTGTCCAGTTTGTATATCCGATCAGCATATTCTCATTATCTATTTTGATCGGACAGAATAATTTATCAATCCTTGAAAGTTTTATGGAATAAGCGATATTCCCCGTGTCACATTCGAGGAATAGCAGTTGATCCCTTCCATAACAGGTAATCAGATTCTCACAAATCGCTAATTCACCAGCTATATAGTTACTCGAATTTGTGATATCCATTTCCCATTCTACACAGCGCGTATCCAGATCATAGCAACAAAGCAGTACATCCTGCTTCTTACTACAGGACATAATCAATCTGTTTTCGAGCAGCAGATGTGTTTTCACGCTTCCCTTCCGGGTCAGTTCGACCGCCTTGTCCAACTCTCCTTTATGATAAATAAACAGATCGTCTGCATATAGGATAACCTGCTCTTTATACTCAATAAAAAAATACTCGTTGGGCAGGCACAGATTTTCCGCTTGGAGCAATTGCGTTCTACCCGTACCATTTTTCATATCAATCAGATGCAGCAGCTTTTGATCATTGACAGATCTACTGATATAATACACGAAACCGTTTCTGATCAAAATTGGCGATTCATAATCATAGTCGTTTGGCCTTTCACTTGTAGGCAGATCATACTCCCATAACGTTTTCATACTGCTGTCACCTCCAATATTGTTCAACAGCGTTCTCATCATAATGCAGTGGTGATTCTCTTATTCGCATCTTCCATCTGTAGAGCTATATTATAGTTCCCCCGCAGGGATTCTACCATTCCTGTACTCCTCTATCATCTTATCAAGCCATTCATCGTTATAATCCAACACAAGGCTGTCATAGATCAATCCAAAATCGTCAGAAACATAATCCGCAAGCTCACTCTCCATATTTTGCTCAATGATCATAAATGCCTTCTCTCTTATTTCATCCTGCTCTTCTTCCTTTTCAACAGGATAATTCTGATCATTTTTTAATGCGCTGATCTCCTCAGCAACCCGGCACCACTCCGTGTCAAACGGTGCGCTGTCTCTGGAATCTAGCAGTTCATTTAAGGAATCCTCATCAAAGAATTTATAATCAATATTGTTAAGGCATTCTATAAGTTCAGCTATAATATCCATAAGTTCATTCTCTCCAATCTAATAGAATTTTCAAACCTCTCCCCCAAACATTTCCTCAACTTCTTTATCCCACTCATCAAATTCATCCGGGACTGTGAATTTCCCTTCCGCTATACCTATGCGTTTTTAAGTTGTTTTTGGGGGATCAAGGTCATCTGCGCGACAGCTGTTCCATTCCTCGTCAAATAAATCTCTCAGAAATTGCTGCAATCCCTCCCTTTTGTCTCGCACCTTGCATACATCAAACCAAATTTTCATTTTTTATGACAGTTCCATTGACTAATTGCATTGGATATGATAGTATGCATTCGTTGTTTCTTTCATCTTTTCAATCGTTTCTATAAATCAAGGAGGTTGCATTGTTTAGCACGAATACAAAAAAATACAAACTGTTCAACGAAGACAATTTGTCTTTTATGCAAAGAATTCCAAACGCATCTGTTGATCTGATCTTAACCGATCCCCCATATAATTTGGCTCCTTTCTCCCGTGGCAACATACATCTTGCCAATGGGAAAACTATACACAACGACATCGCGCCCTGGGATAATATTCCCATATTTCCTCACGACTATGTCGGTCCATTCACGCGCATACTTAAGCCCACGGGAAACATATTTATTTTTACCAGTTACTCATTGCTAGGTCAATGGTATGATGCATTCAATCCTGTTTTTTCTACATTCCAGATATTTGTATGGCACAAAACCACACCAACCGAAAGCGTATACAAAAACAGTTTTTTAAACAGCTGCGAACTTGTTATTTGCCTATGGAACAAAAACCACACATGGAATTTCTCATCCCAGTCACAAATGCATAATTTTTTTGAATGCCCATCTTGCAAGTATCCTGAAAAAATCATGGAACCAAAACATCCCACCCAAAAACCGCTTGCGTTAGTAGAGCACCTCCTGCTAACTGCCTCAAATCCGAACGACATCGTTTTTGATCCCTTTATGGGTGTTGGCACGACTGGCGAGGCCGCATTAAAAAATCATCGCAGATTTATAGGCAGCGACACAAACAATGCATACGTAAAAGCATCGTTAAAACGATTGTCTCATTACTCGTCATAGTATTCCCATCACAACCACCGCCTGTTCACTTATTGACCGCCTCATTATCCAAATCACCGAAGCGTTCATTGATCTCACGAAAAAAATCTGCCAAAGTGTCATTCATCACAAACGGTTGAGCCAGTTTCGTATGATTCATATTTTCCAAATGCCTTGCAAAGTACTCCCTTGATTCGGCATCTGTGTCACACATGATGCAATTGCGTTTTTCCTCGATGCACACCCGTCCCGTTGTCCCACTCCCCGCAAAAAAATCCAAAACGACCGCATCCGGATACGATAACGCCTTTACAAGCCTTCGTATGATTTCCAAAGGTTTCTGTGTCGGGTGTCCGACTCTTTCAAGCGAATTACCGTTTAATCTGCCGATTTCCCACACATTAGTAGGGTTTTTCCCCTTACGCACATTGTCTGGGTTTAATCTCTTGTCCTTTAATGCCGATTCCAAATCTTTCTCACTGTATTTTACCCTGACCGAATCCAAATCGAAGTAATATTTGTCCGTCTTCGTCAACCATATCACCTCTTCATGCCGATTGGCAAAATACCTGTGCGCAGACATCCCATTTTTATAATACCATATAATGGTATTGACCAGGCGAAATTTTGTTTTATGCCTGCAATAGTATATGATTTCTATCAGATCCCCACTTTTCACATCCTGAAATTGCGTGCCCCCAAAGACAACCATATTGCCGCTTTTCGACAATACGCGGTAAGCCTCGTCCAGCCACCTGGCAGCCCAGTCGATATAATTTTCATATGTATCCCATCCCGCCAAGTCCAAATTGTATGGTGGATCAATCAATATCAGCTGCACTGATTCGTCTGGCAGGCTCTTCAACAAATCTATGCAGTCCTCGTTCAAAAGAATACAGTTCGTTACGCCTGGAATATGAAAGTCTACGCTAGTCTTATGTTTTATATGATTTGAATTCATTTTATTAATCGTCATCAAAGCCGAATTACTATGCGATTTGTTGTGTATTGCCATGTTTCTTTTCCCTTTCAACGCTTTGTAACAAATGCTCTTCCTGTTCGTCAGTTATATAGAACTAATATTCTTCGTAATTTGCTTAAACAAGTCCTTTCCCAGCATCTGCAATGATGTTTTTGCCACTTCAAGCATAATACCTGTCATTTCGTCTTGATTCCAGCGTTCCCCATCGCATTGCGTATAAATAGACGCGGCCTGGAGCATAATACTCCTGCCATTGCAAGATACAAATTTGTTCTTACACAGGTTTGTATTGAGCGGCATCCCGTAATTGGCGGCGGTTAACCGATCCAGCCTGTTCAACGCGCCATTATTATAGGTTAACGTTACTTTCCTGCCATCAGGCCGTTCAATTGTAATGTCGTGCGTCAAAAAATTGGATCCTTCCAAAAACAAAACATACGGAAAATAAGATTCTGACAGCATAAAGTTTGCCATTTCAGAAATATTCTTGTGTGATCGTTCAATCGCATTGCCCGCAACCATAAGATCCTGATCGCTATTTTTTCCGACAAGTCTTCCCTTTCTGATATTTTCGATATCCTTTCCTTGATGTTTCGCTTCCGAAACTAATATCACCCTCCACTGCGCATTGTCATCTTTTACTTCAATGATACCGCCATCCGGTATAATTCTGGCGTTGTCGACATACAAGGTCTGTCCAAGACACGGATCCACCTTTTGAAGAGCCTCGTTGATTTCCTTTTTCGCAATATCCCGTCTGTATCGAAATGACAGTGTTTGGAATTCTTCTTCCAGCCTGTTTTTCACAACACAGGAATTACGAAATACATCCGTATCATGCTGATGCGCCTCTTCTCCAAATATTCCTACGACTCCCTGCGTCTTTTTATGCTGTTCTGTTAATCTGTTTGATTGTTTCTTCTCCATAAGTATTTTTATCCTTCTTTAAAACATTACGCCGCCAAAGCTCCGTATAATGTATTTCTTACTTGTCACTGCCATGCTATCATGCATTTCCCCACTCCTCATCATGCGCGATCTCAATCTTCTTATCGCGTATCATCAAGTCCCTGACAGCCGCTGCAGCCGGTTTTCCCTCAAATAAAATCTGATTCACCTGCTCAATGATCGGAAGCTCGACACCATATTTTTCAGCAAGCCGCATCGCTGCCTTTGCTGAGAACACGCCCTCGACAACCATCTTCACCTCCGCCATCGCCTCCTCCATCGTCTTACCCTGTCCGATGAGGATTCCTGCGCGCCTGTTGCGGCTGTGCATGCTCGCACAGGTCACGATCAGATCGCCGATACCCGACAGTCCGCAGAAAGTCTCAAATCTGCCTCCCATAGCCGTACCAAGCCTTGATATCTCTGTGATACCGCGCGTGATGAGCGCCGCTTTCGTGTTGTCCCCATAGCCGAGCCCGTCTGCAATGCCCGCAGCAAGTGCGACCACGTTTTTGAGTGCCGCGCCAAGCTCTATTCCCAGCACGTCAGGACTTGTGTACACACGGAACACATCGCTCATAAATACCGACTGAATATACTCCGCCGTCTTTTTCGACTTTGCGCCCACCACAATCGTCGTGGGAATACATCTTCCGACTTCCTCCGCGTGGGAAGGGCCTGACAAAACCGCCACATCCGCCTGCGGTACCTCGTCCTCGATCACCTGCGAGAGCGTCATGAGTGTCGCTTCCTCAATCCCTTTCGCCACATTTACGATAATCTGTCCCTCCGCCACGTATTCCTTCATACCATGCGCCGTCGCCCTCGTAAACGAAGAAGGAACCGCAAGCACCAGAATATCCTTTTCCTTCACAGCATCCGCCAGCTCCGTTGTAAACACAATGTCCTCCGCAAGCTTCACTCCCGGAAGTTTATCCTTGTGCTCATGCTCCCTGCCCAGCATATCAATTTCGTCTTTCAATGCCGACCACACTGTAATGTCATGTCCATTGTTGTGCAGAAGGACTGACAATGCAATTCCCCAGCTTCCCGCTCCGATCATTCCTACCTTTGCCATAACGACTCCCTTTTCCTTTCCATATTGCAATCCATTTCTATTTCATTCCAATTATTTTTCGCTCTTTTTATTAAGGTATGTCTTTCTCTCCTCCTTATGTATCAGCCGCTTGATATTCGCCCGATGTCCCCAGAACGCAAGTATTGCTAACAGTATTGTAACGATATAAAGCTCATTCAGCGCAGACTGTTCCATTCCCCACAGCCCCATCTGTCCAAAGATAACCATCTCCGCGATCAACACAATCTCCACTACCAGCGAACCTAACGATACATAGTGTGTCGCAAAAAAGATACCAAAAAAAGTGATGATCTGCGGTATGATCATATAAGGATGAAAAAAGATCACAAGCCCCGCCGTACAGGCAATCCCCTTTCCGCCTTTAAAGCCGAGATAGAAGGGAAAATTGTGCCCCAGAATCGATCCGGCCGCCGCATAAATCGCGAGCAGATACAAAATATCCCCATACTGCTCTTTGAACAAAAGCCGCACAACTGTCATGGCAAGCCCAGTCTTTATGATATCGCAAAAGAGCACAATTGCTCCCGCTTTTTTTCCGAGGACACGCAGAGAATTTGTCGTGCCTGCATTTCCGCTCCCGTACTGTCTGATATCAATACCATGCAGCTTTCCATAGATATATGCCGTCTGAAAGCATCCAAAGATATATCCGATCAATAAGCAAACTAAACGAATCATTTTTGTTACGTCCTTTCCTACTTATCTTCTTTTCGTTCCCTGATAATAAATTTCAGCGAGGTTCCCCTGAATCCAAACGCCTCTCTTATTTTATTTTCAAGATATCTGGTGTATGAAAAATGCATCAGTTCTTTGTCGTTTACAAATACCACAAACGTTGGCGGCTTCACGCCCACCTGCGTCGTGTAAAAAATCTTGAGCCGTTTCCCCTTGTCGGATGGCGGCTGCTGAAGCGCCACTGCCTCTGTGACAATCTCATTGACAACGCCTGTGGAGATGCGCAGGGACTGGTTCTCGATCACCATGTCGATCGTCTCAAACAATTTGTTTAACCTTTGTCCCGTCACTGCAGAAATAAACACGATCTCCGCATAGAGCATAAAGGACAATGTATTTCGCACCTTCTCCGTAAAGCGGTAAATCGTTTTATCGTCCTTCTCGATGGCATCCCACTTGTTTACTGCGATAATAATGCCTTTTCCTCTGTCATGCGCAATTCCCGCAATCTTGGCGTCCTGTTCTGTGACACCCTCCACCGCATCGATCACCAGCACCACCACATCGGCACGCTCCACCGCGCTCACCGTGCGAATGATCATAAAACGCTCCAGCTCTTCCTTAATCTTATTCTTCCTGCGCAGACCAGCTGTATCAATAAACACATACTCCCTGTTATTATACAAAATCTCTGTGTCTATGGCATCTCTTGTTGTACCAGCGATATCCGACACGATCACACGCTCCTCACCAGCGATCTTATTGATAATGGACGATTTCCCGACATTCGGCTTTCCGACGATGGCTATCCGCGGCCTGTCGTCCTCTTCCTCTGTCAACGCCTCCTCGTCAAACAGCGCTGTCACGGCATCAAGCATCTCGCCAAGCCCAAGTTTGTTGACCGATGAGATCGGATACGGCTCCCCGATCCCGAGGTTATAAAATTCATAAACATCTGCTTCCATCTTGGCAAAACTGTCCACCTTATTCACAACAAGCACCACCGGTTTGTGGCTTCTCCTGAGCATATCCGCCACTTTCGAGTCTGCGTCCACAAGCCCCTGCCGCACATCGACAAGGAAAATGATCACATCCGCCGTATCGATCGCGATCTGCGCCTGCTCACGCATCTGCGAAAGAATAATATCCTTGCTGTCCGGCTCGATACCGCCGGTATCGATCATCGTAAAATTCCAGTTCAACCAGTTCACGTCCGCATAGATACGGTCTCTTGTGATGCCCGGCGTATCCTTCACAATTGAGATCTTATCCCCGGCCAGCACATTAAAAAGTGTCGATTTCCCCACATTCGGTCGTCCCACGATCGCCACGATCGGTTTCTTGCTTCTCTTTTCCATTTTATCTTATATCTCCATTTCTTTTAAAATCTCCGACTTCATACATTACAAAATCCACGCGAATTTGTGCCTTTGCACAAATTTGCCATGTGAAATCGGAGATTTCACATTATCATCGCATCGATCAAATCCCGCCCGCTTGATTTTACAATATCTATTGGGACTTGTAAAGCCTTTTCGAGTTCCCCAACCGTCATATCGTCAAGAAATACCGTCTCGCCGCTCTTCAATACATTCTGCGGCAGCAGCAGTTTCTCCCCCAAAGCCTGTCCTTTCAGCTGCGCCAGCAAATCCTGCCCTGTCAGCAGACCGGAAACCGTTATCATCTCCCCGAAGAAATCATTTTGGACCGGATATACATGAATCTTTAACTGCGGATACGCCTCCATAACCTGCCCAGCCATATCCATAATAAAACTGCAGGCGAGCTTTCCTGTTGCAATCGACAGTTCCCTGGGTGCGATCTCGACACCCTTTGTGATCTTCAGCTCGTCAAAAGCTTCCCGAAACTCATTGATCAGAAGCCGCAGCATACCAACGCCGTTTTCAAGCTGCAGATAGCCGTCATAGCGCTCCTCCTCCGGCAATTCCTCACCTGCAAGAATATACCACTCATCGCTTGCATGGATAAAATGAACGCCATATTCCGGATAAAGCTGCTCCTGCCATCTGTGAATCATAGAAAGCACCTGCTTTGCGTCCTCCTTTGTAAATGGTTCCAGCGGAAACAGTCCTTCGCGGTACTTTGACAATCCTACCGGCACTACTGACACACTCTCCAGATTCGGAAGATATGCAGACAGATCCCTGATGCTTCTTTCCAGCTCCGCTCCGTCATTTATCCCTTTGCACAGCACGATCTGTCCATTCATGGTAATCCCTGCCCTGGCAAGCTTCCACGCCTTTTCCAAAGCCTGTCCTGCAAAACGATTGTTTAACATTTTGCAGCGAAGCTCGGGATTTGTCGTCTGAAAGGAGACATTGATCGGCGAAAGGCGATACTTGATTATACGGTCTACATCCTCGTCAGACATATTGGTCAGAGTCACATAGTTTCCCTGCAGAAACGAAAGCCTCGAATCATCATCCTTGAAATACAGCGTGTCCCGCATTCCCTTTGGCATCTGGTCGATAAAGCAGAAGATACACTTATTGTGACAGGAACGATACTCATCCATCAGTCCGTTCTCAAACGTAATGCCCAAGTCCTCATCATATTCTTTGTCAATTTCAAAAATCCATTCCTCACCCGACGGTTTTCGGATCAACACTTCGATATATTCATCCTGCGTATAATACTGATAGTCAAAAATATCTTCTATTTTATTCCCATTGATCTCCACAAGCGCGTCGCCTGCCTCAATCGAGAGCTCCTCGGCAATGCTGCCCGGCGCCACGTTCTCAACAATGTGCAAATGTTCTTTCTTCATGAATATTCTTACCTTTTTCTTTTTTCCAAATTTTTTCCAAATCTTATTTATAATAATACTAGAAATTTCTTGACGTGTCACTACCTGAATGATATAAAATATAAAGGAATGACTTATTATGGAAAGGAATGTATGCCAAGTGTCCTATTTGAAAAAACTCAAAAATGCCATGCCTGTGGCACCGTTAAAGTTACTGGTACTAAAAAGTGCAACAGAGCTTGGAAACGAAGTCAATAACTATCTGGTTGACTTTCGCAGTAAAGTAAACAATGTATATAACAATGACCCTGCCTTTCAGGGATATGCGGAAAACAATTATCTGTTTCAGTATAGCACTCCCCGCTTCAACAGCGGTGAAGCAAAAGCAGTTCTTGAAGAGACCGTGCGTGGAAAAGACCTGTTTATCCTTGTCGATGTGTGCAATCACAGCCTGACCTACACTATGAACGGCTACACAAACCATATGTCGCCCGACGACCACTATCAGGACTTAAAGCGCGTCATCGCTGCGACAAATGGAAAGGCGCACCGCATCAATGTGATCATGCCCTTCTTGTATGAAGGAAGGCAGCACAGGCGAAATGGCAGGGAATCTCTGGACTGTGCCTATGCATTTAAAGAGCTCACCCAGATGGGGGTCAGCAATTTCATCACCTTCGACGCCCACGATCCAAGGATACAAAATGCCGCCCCACTAAGCGGTTTTGACAATTTTACTGCGCACTACCAGTTCACAAGGGCACTCCTGCGCGCGGAAAAGGACCTGGTGTTGGACAAGGATCATATCATCGTGATCTCGCCCGATGAGGGAGCCCTGGACAGGGCGATCTACTTTTCCACGGTCATCGGCGCCGACACTGGTATGTTCTACAAGCGGCGGGACTATACAAAGATCGTTAACGGCAAAAATCCGATTGTCGCCCATGAGTTTCTGGGAAATGATATTGAGGGCAAAGACATCATTATCATTGACGATATGATCTCCTCGGGAGACAGCATGATCGACACCTCCCGGCAGCTCAAAGCAATGAAAGCCAAACGCGTATTTATCTGTACTACATTTGGTATTTTCACGAACGGTCTTGCCGCATTTGACAAGGCGTATGAGGAGGGTGTGTTTGACAGGGTGATCACCACCAATCTCAGCTACCGCCCACCAGAACTGTTGACGAGACCCTATTATCTTGAGGCGGATATGGGCAAATTCCTCGCTTCCATCATAGACTTTTTGAACCATGACCTGTCCATAGAACAAGTCACTACTCCCACTGAGAAAATCCAGCATATCATTGAACTTTATCTCAACGGCGACGAAATATTCAAGGTATAAAACAAGCAGGCATACGCCTGCTTGTTTCCGTATAGATCCCACCCCAAACAAGTCAGGATCTAAATTTTGCCATATTGTGTAAGGTTTCATCGCCAGAGCCCTATAAGCATATTCTCCGGAAATTCTTCTTGCCTTTTTTCAGTACAAACTCTTCCTCAAATGTATCTCTTGCGTACACAGCTTTCGCATCCGTAACTTTATCTCCATTGACCGAAACACCGCCCTGCTCCACAGCACGCCTTGCCTCTGATTTCGAAGCTGTCATACCCGCAGAGACAAGAAGCGTCAGAATATCAATCGTTCCGTCCGCAAAATCCTCATCGGAAAGCACTGTCTTTGGCATATTCTCGCTATTTGCGCCGCCTGCAAACAACGCTGCAGCCGCCTCCTTTGCCTTTTGCGCTTCCTCTGTTCCGTGCACTAGCTGTGTCAGTTCAAATGCGAGGATCTCCTTGGCTTTGTTGAGCTCGCTGCCCTCCCATTTCTCCATCGCCTCAATCTCTTCAAGCGGAAGGAATGTAAGCATTTTCAGGCACTTGATCACGTCTGCATCCGCCACGTTTCTCCAATACTGGAAGAACTCATATGGAGAAGTTTTCTCTGCGTCAAGCCACACGGCGCCGGACTCCGTCTTGCCCATCTTCTTGCCCTCTGAATTAAGCAAAAGGTTAATCGTCATGGCATATGCATCCTTGCCGAGCTTACGGCGGATCAGCTCGATGCCGCCAAGCATATTGCTCCACTGGTCATCGCCGCCAAACTGCATATTGCAGCCGTATTTCTGGAACAGCTTATAGAAGTCAAAGCTCTGCATGATCATGTAGTTAAATTCAAGAAATGTTAATCCTTTCTCCATGCGCTGCTTGTAGCAC
>DKVL01000002.1:0-26234 GCA_002491195.1 Lachnospiraceae bacterium UBA7179 | reverse complement strand
ATGCGCTGCTTGTAGCACTCCGCAGCCAGCATACGGTTTACGGAGAAATGCTGCCCGATCTTGCGCAGCACCTCCATATAATTGAGGTCAAGCAGCCAGTCGGCATTGTTGACCAGCAAGGCCTTATCCTCGCCAAACTCAATAAACCTGCTCATCTGCTTCTTAAAGCAGTCCACATTGTGCTGGATCGTTTCCGTCGTCATCATCTTGCGCAGATCCGTCTTTCCAGAGGGATCACCAATCATTGCTGTGCCACCGCCAATCAGGGCGATCGGTCTGTTTCCTGCCATCTGAAGGCGCTTCATCAGGCAGAGCGCCATGAAATGTCCTACATGAAGACTGTCCGCTGTCGGATCAAAGCCAATGTAAAAGACGGCCTTCCCATTGTTAATCATTTCCCTGATCTCATTCTCATCTGTCACCTGGGCAATCAGTCCTCTTGCCACCAATTCATCGTACAATTGCATTTTTCTTTTCTCTCCTTTCACTGCTATGCAAGGGACGATTTTTTGTCCCTGGGACAAAAAAATCGTCCCTTGAATGTTAAAACGTTCAAAGGACGAGGTATAAACCACGTGTTACCACCTTTTTTCACATAGGACTCGCGCCCTATGCCTCTGCAAGTACGGGAAATCCATATACGGTTTCCGATACTCCTCCCAATATAACGTTCGGGGATTCCGTCACAGCCTACTTTTGCACAGATCACATGCGCAGATTTCGGTGTGCAGCTCCAAGAGGTATTCCCTTTCATGTTCCCTTGCGCCTCTCATCAACCGGCGGCTTTCTGTAAGTTCCCATGAAAGCTACTTATTCTTTTCACAGCCTTTATCGATATTCAAGATTGTAACAGTTCCATCACTTTTTGTCAATGTAAAATTTCGGATCAACAAGCAATTTACACGCAAAATCTTCCGATTCTTTCCAGAAACTCATCGGCCTTCGCCTCCTCTGCATGAATGTTCATCTGCATCATGCGGCGAAATCCCTTACTCAGCATCCCCATAATCGACTTTGCATTGATCACACTGTCTCCTATAGAAATGTCAACATCATAAGAACACTTCTCTGTCTGATGGACAAATTCCATCACATCATCCACATCGGATAAAAATATGTTTCTGCTTATCATAATAACTCCCCATTCCTTTTACTGTTCTAAAAATTACCCTTCCTGTGCCACTCCAATTTTGGTATCGGAAGTTTTTCATGAATACTGAAAACCCTTTTCTTGCCTTTAATATAGTATTCTTTCCTAATTTTGTCAATCAACGAATATAACATTTTTTACATTCTCACATTTATTTTTTTGTCTATTTTGCACAATATCATTCCAGTCTTAACTTCCTCTATCGGAATCGGTTTTCCAACAAAATTATGTATTGATTTTGTATCTGCAAACGTCTATAATGTAGACTGAAAACAAGAAAATACGCAGTAGTTCAGGACCAGCCTTCGCCGCAAAATCCTGAATTTCTGCGGAAATACGATGAATCTTACGAAAGAGGGGGAAATAAAATGGAATCGTATTTCATGTTTAAGAATCTGGCTATCATTATCGTCGCCGCGAAAATCTGTGGCATTGCAGCCAGAAAATGTAAAGCGCCACAGGTGGTAGGCGAGATTATTGCAGGACTTTTGATCGGTCCAAGCATCTTAGGCTGGGTAGAACAATCTGATTTTCTGGCACAGCTTGCCGAAATTGGCGTAGTGTTACTGATGTTCTCAGCAGGCCTCGGAACAGACCTAAAGGATTTGATGAAGACAGGCCCGATCGCCACACTCATCGCCTGCGCTGGCGTATTTGTTCCGTTAGTGTGCGGCGCACTGCTTTATATGGCATTTTATGGCGCTGCGCCCTGGGGCTCTGAGGAATTTTACAAGGCCGTTTTCGTAGGCACGATCCTCACCGCGACATCCGTAAGTATCACTGTCGAATCGCTGAAAGAAATGGGAAAATTAAAGGGACATGTCGGTACTACCATATTGAGTGCGGCAATCATCGATGATGTCATCGGTATCATCGTACTCACCTTTGTGATCGGTTTTAAGAGTCCCGATTCCAAACCTTCAACAGTGCTGGTCAACACCATTTTGTTCTTTGTATTTGCAATTGTGGTCGGATTTATCTTCTACAAAATATTCCAGTATGTGGACAACAAATACCCACATACGAGACGTATTCCGATTATGGGATTGGCGCTCTGCCTTGCCATGGCATACATCGCAGAACGATATTTTGGTATTGCCGATATTACAGGCGCTTATGTGGCAGGAATCATTCTATGCTCTATCCGTGATTCCGGGTATATCGCTGAAAAAATGGATACCAATTCCTACATGTTGTTCGGTCCGGTCTTCTTTGCAAGTATCGGTCTGAAAACCAATGTAGAAAGCGTGAATATGAGCATTCTGGTCTTCTCCATAGCGTTTGTAGCGGTCGGATTGATCTCAAAGATCATCGGTTGCGGACTGATGGCCCGCATCTGCAGATTTAATGGTCTGGATTCGTTAAAAATCGGCGTAGGAATGATGACCCGGGGGGAGGTCGCCCTGATTGTGGCGCAGAAAGGCTTGACAGCCGGTCTGCTGACTCCAGTGTACTTCACATCAGTCATTTTTCTGATCATTGTGTCCTCGATCCTGACACCGATCATACTCAAATTACTATATTCCAAAGATGCTGCTGCACCAGCATCCTGATCCAAAGTGTGAACGCATAAAACGCATAAAAAGCCTCCATCACAACGATGGAGGCTTTTTATGCGTTTGCTTTCTATACTATTTTGCAAATTCCACAGAACTCATACGGTCTCTGATCCATTGACGATTCTCTGGCGTTACACCGTTCTTTTCATCCACGGAATATGTCCCAAAATCATTAAAATACCAAAAACGATCGATCTCAATATCATCTCCGATCAATATTCCCTGTGTTTCCGCAATATGCTGTACAATCTCCTTGTAAGCATCCGATACCTGCGTACAGTCTTCCCCAGCCTTGTCCATGCACGTTATATAATAGACAATCATCATCGGATTATAATCCATTGCTTCGATCAGACCTCCAATCTTAATGGCCGCCCCCTTTTCCGTGATTGTTCCATTGTCCAGTTCTGTCTCAATCTGTTTTTGTATCCACCAAGAAAGAGCATATGCATAACGAAGTCTTATCGGATCATCCAGATTTGAACTGTCAAATGCGCCATCAAATCCGGACATCAGATTCCATGCCTCAGTCCTGGACCATGCGTCCCTTTGGGTAAATTCATCAAATTTGCTGATTACCTGTCCTGTATATGATGTTTGAAACGCATCTTTCATCGTCATCAGCGAAGCAGTATCTACTGTATATCCTTTTGCTGTCATTTCCTCTGCCAGTGTCTCTGCATCTCTTATCTCGCTCATGATCTGACTGTAGATCGCACCAGAAAGCTCCTGGGCACTCATGATATCCTTCCGCTTGGTGACACCGGTAACATAAGATGCAAACGCATCTGCTATCCGGTCTGCCGCAATATTGGGATCTCCTGCCTCCTGTGCCTTATCCGCAAACTGATTCATCGCACTGCGGATATTTTCCATACCAGTTAATACATCCGCATCAACAGTGATCTGATTCTTTCCCTCGGCAAACAAAGCATCCGCTTCTGCAAAAAGTTCTGCTGTATCCGCTTTCTCAGCAGCACTTTCCATATCCGCCCCAGATTCGGATTCCTCGTCAACACTGCTGCTCTCCTCCTCTTTGTCTCTTGCGAACCTACCGCCAATTGCCGGCAGTGAGATCGTGCCATTCCATACCATATAACATGCAGCACCCGACGCTGCCACCAATAGCAGTAACACGACCACCGCGATA
The DNA here is from genome assembly GCA_002491195.1 of Lachnospiraceae bacterium UBA7179. Taxonomy (GTDB): domain Bacteria; phylum Bacillota; class Clostridia; order Lachnospirales; family Lachnospiraceae; genus COE1. Next base: position 22,375 of record DKVL01000002.1, on the reverse strand, counting down.
ATCAGTCCTGTCCCTGCATTCTGGCTTTTCTGACGTGTTTCATTCTGTCTGGATCCTGCCTGATTCCTGGATTTCACATTAGCTTCTTTCCTATTTGCATTATTCGGCGGCACAATCTCATCCAAAACCGGATTGGTTCCCTGCACTACCTGGTTCCCCTGCCGCACATTTTCTTGATTGATGATCACAGTCTGGTCACTGTGATTCGCCTCACCAGCTCCATCATACAAGAACATCGTATGGTCCTCCTGCCCCTGATTTCCATCAGAAGTTACTGCCTGTCCGCACTTTACGCAAAATTTTGCTCCAGGTTTCAATGCAGCGCCACACTTTGTACATGACACTGTCGGAACCGTTTTTGATGCTTTGGCAGCATTCGCCATCTCTACTGCAAGATTGCAACCGCATTTTGTACAAAATCGCGCATTGCTCATTATTTCTGTCTGACACTTTGGACATTTCATTTTCTGTCTCCCCCTGTTTTTATCATCTTTTGCCATCGCTTAATAATATATCACACCCGATTGGGATATACAAGTCCCAAGAGCCATTCCTCACCTGTCATTTATCAAACATTCGAAAAAGCAGCGTTACTGTTCACTCCCCCCAATAAACCATTGTGAAATATGACGAAATTTATTCTATACTTTTCCACAATAATTTCAATCTTAATAAAGGAGAGTATTTTGAGACTTTCCTTTTTATATTTATACTGGATACTTATCCACAAAATAGTTTTATACAGGTTCCGTTTTAAGTCAAAAGCATATTGGTCATCCACAAATAGTTTCGAAGAATACCATGTTATCCACCGTCAAAATGCCAGTATATGATTTTTACCAGATTCGCTTTTTTCGTTCATTTCTGATATACTCTTATAAAAAGCGGGGGAAAAATATGCAGCAGGATAATGGTAAAAAAATCTCGGTCAGGGACAGGCTTATTGAAGCACTGGAAACACAGATCGAAAAACAGGAGCAGATCATTGAGACCCAGGAGGAAACGATAAGAATCCTCATGGAACACAATGATGAACTGATGGCGGTAATTGACAGACTCTCCCAGTTGTAACGGAAAGGTGAACCTTATGAACAGTCCTTTTGAATATATTACATCACTCCAATACCGGCTCAAAGCAGCCAGTACTGAACTAAAAGCTTTTAGATCCGGTAAAAAATACCAGGATATGGAAGAACAGTACCAGAAGACGGTCCGTTCCCTTGAGCGCAGGATCAAAGAACTGGAAAAAGAACTGGCCCAGTCCCATCGTGATATGACAGCTATGAGAGAAAAATGGTTTGAAATATTTGATGAACTGGAAAAGGAATTTAACAGGAAACTGGAGGCCGCCAATAAAAAAGCACAGCAGATGGAAGAAAGAGCCCTCAAAGCCGAGTCACAGCGCGATGAGGCACTGGACAAGGTAACAGAGCAGCGTCACCGGATATATGAAGTCGAGACAGAACTGGAAGAAGAAAAAGGAAAAAACCTCAAGCTTCTAGCACAGCTTAACCGCGATTATGAAAATTCCTCCCTGACATCCGCCCAGACCATCCGGCACAAAAAGATCTGCAACAGCAGGGAAAAAACAGGCAGAAAGCCCGGGGGACAGCCGGGACACAAAGGACACTGCCGGAAAAAGCAGGTTCCCACAGGAGATCCCATACTGCTTCCCCCTCCGCAGGAGGTTCTGGAAAACCCGGATTTCAAAAAGACGTCAAAGACCATTGTAAAGCAGCTGGTAAATATACGCCTGGTGCTTGAAGTGACCCAGTACCAGGCAGATGTTTATTACAATCCCAAAACCGGCGAAAGAATCCATGCCCAGTTTCCCGCTGGTGTTGTTGACGACGTTAATTATGGCGGGAGCATAAAGGCCTTTCTGTTCCTGCTGAACAATGACTGCTGCACTTCCATTGACAAAAGCAGAAAGTTTCTGTCAGACCTGACAGACTCCAGACTCAACATTTCCAAAGGAATGATCAGTAAGCTGTGCGGGGAATTTGCCGAAAAAACGCAGGGGGAACAAAAAAAGATCTTTGCAGACCTGCTTTCGGCACCTGTCATGCACACAGACCTCACGACTGCAAAGATCAACGGAAAGAGTGCGTATGTCTGCGTATGCGCATCTCCTGACGGACAGACACTGTATTTTGTCCGTGAGAAAAAAGGGCATGAAAGTGTAAAAGGGACGCCTGTCGAGGACTACCAGGGGATCCTGGTCCATGACCATGACGTTACATACTATAATTATGGATCAGATCACCAGGAATGCCTTGCGCACATTCTGCGCTATCTCAAGGACAGCATCCAGAATGAGCCGGACAGGACATGGAATAAGGAAATGCGGTCACTGATCCAGGAAATGATCCATTACCGTAATGGACTGAACGACTCCGAAGAATGCAGCCCCGAAAAGATCGCGGAGTATGAAGGCCGCTACCGCGCCATACTTCAAAAAGCAAAGGAGGAATACGAATACATCCCAGCGGGTGATTATTATACAGAAGGATATAATCTGTACCTTCGTATGGAAGAATACATGGCAAACCACCTTCTGTTCCTGCATGACCGCAGGGTGCCGGCCACCAATAACGAAGCCGAGAGGCTGTTAAGGGGCTATAAGAGAAAGCAGCAGCAGGCCGTGACATTTCGGAGTGTCGAAAGCACCGAACAACTCTGTCAATGCATGAGCATGCTTGTTATGATGCGCCGTGAAGAAAATACCAGCCTGTTTGACAGGGTATCCCAGATATTTGGATAAAGAAAACCGGTGGTTTCGACAGTATTCAGTGTATACCATCGGTTTCTTTGTGTCAAGTCGACCTGTGAACAGTAACAAAGCAGCAAAATTCTTTTCACTTTTTTTAAAATATTTATTGAATTTTAAGAATTTGTATGCTATCTTTTATTTAAGCGCTTAATAAAGTGTTTTCTAAAAGGAATGATGATCACTATCTGGAATACCATCTCATGCTAGTATCTGCACGATTAGATCTCTTAGTTTTTTCAATCCTTTCAAATAACATCAACAACATCAAAATGGAGTCCATTAAAATGAAATCAACAAAAAATACCAAACGTACAAAAATCGATGTCATGCGCATGAAGGACATTATTGCCCAGCTCACAGATATCATCTATATCCTCTGCAATGCCAAACAAAGTAATATTTCTATCATTCTGGATCAGTTTACCAACATAACCGAAGAAGAATTGAATAGTCTCAACATACTTTTTCCAATGGATAACGATAATGATAATTAAAATTCAATATATATAAAAAGTCTCAGACTTTATATAAAAATCTGAGACTTCCATATGTAACCTACATTTTAATTAGTACAGACTGATGCCAGAAGCATACCCATCAATTACATAATAAGCCATATTCTCATCAATCTTGATATAAACCTCTATATTCTTAATCGAATCTGCCTTATGTCCTTCTGCAACATATGCCGCCTTCACTCTGTCAATCAGATTATTCATAACCAGGTCTTCTCTGCCGCCGATCTGTAAAACGACCTTCTCTGATGACGTTTTTGCAGTTGTTCTGGCCTTTGTCTTCGGTTCTGCTGCTTTTTCTTCCTTCTTAGCTGCTGTCTTTGTGTCTTCTTTCTTAGCCGCTGCCTTTGTGTCTTCCTTCTTAGCTGCCCTTGTCCTTGTTGTCTTTGGCTTAGGTTCTGTTCCCTTTTCCTCCTGATTAGCTGCTGGCTCCTCTGTTGTCACTTCCGCTTCTGGCTCTGCCTTCGGTTCTTCAGCTGGTTCTGTTACTTCAGCAGCTTTTACCTCTGCTTTTGTTTCAGCTGCTGCCTTAGATGCGCTGACGGACTTCTTTTCTACCTGTTTCTTTGCTGTTGATTTCTTTTCTACTGATTTTCTCACTTCTAACCTCTCCTGCTCTAAATCTTCTAATTTTATTTGTCCCAAAATCATATTCCGGTTATCTGCTTTGATCTCTGATGCAGAACCTTCCTTCATCTTAGAGACACGTTTTTGTTTTGAACTGCCGGTAACTTTCACAACGTCATCCTCCTCTTATGCCTGTATTCTGATCTCAGCAGCTATGTTCTATCATCAGCAAAAATACAGACTTCGAAATGATGCAAAATTACATGCATTAATATGATATCACATTCAGTCTCATATTTCAATTTATTTACATAAATTTTATGAATTAATTATAGGATTCTTCTTTTTTCATCATGATCCATTGACAAAAAGTAACAATAAAAATGTTTCTTTCCTTGCATAATCTTTACCTTATTCGGCAATCCTATTTGTGGAGGAGGCGAAAATATGGGTAATAAATTAATTGATGGCATCGCATTAACCATTGCAATTATCGGTGCTGTAAACTGGGGATTGATTGGCTTCTTCGACTTTAATCTTGTCGCTGCCATTTTCGGCAGCATGACATGGCTCTCCAGAATCATCTATGCACTCGTAGGCGTATGCGGCCTGTATCTCATCTGTTTCTATATGAGACTTGGCAGCTCCACATCAGAGGCATAGCGCACAGCATTGACCGATGTTATTTCGTGATAAGCAATATCATGCCTGCGGTAAAATTGTTTTGCCGCAGGCATGATATTCTGATCAAAGAATCCTATCTGTTGTAAAAGATCTGTGTGATCGGTGAGTCCTTATCGAGAATAATTGTCTTATTACCGCCTTTGATGGAATTTTTCAATGCATCCAGACTTCTCGTAAAGCTGTAAAAATCAGCCTTCATATCTCCATCATATGCAGCTGCAATCTCTCTCATGTATTCTGCTTCACCTTCTGCCTTCAATATTTCAGCATTTTTATTTGCTTCAGATATCATCACTGCTGTTTCCCTGTCTGTCGTATTGCGGATTTTCTGCGCGTCGGAATTTCCCTCTGCTGTGTATGTAGCCGCGATATTCTCACGCTCTGAGATCATTCGCTCAAACACTGCATTCTTATTATCTTCCGGCAGATCAAGAAGCTTGATTTCGACCGTGGTGATCTCGATCCCATACTGATTAATTCCAGTGACATTTTCCATGATCAGATTGGTAAGCTTCTGTCCTCTTGCTGCTATGATATCGGACTGTGTCATACTGCTGATCACGTTTTTGATGGAATTGTAGACGGCCACATTGATCCTGCCCTCCGCATTCTGGCTGGAAGTGTTCAGCGTCTGGGCAAAGACCTTGGGATCTGTGACGCGCCACAGGACAAAGCTGTCCACGATCATCGATTTTTTATCCTGCGTGATGACATCCGACTTAGCGATATCATATAACAGCAGCTCCTTTGAGACGGTATCTTTTTCCTGTATAAACGGCACCTTGAAATACAGCCCGGAATCTGATATCACCCTCTCAATTCTGCCAAATTCCCGAACCAGACCGTATTGGTTTTCCTTGATAATAAACACCGAATTGGCCAACACGACAAGCGCTGCTGCCAATATGATGATGGCAAATACTTTTCGAAACGTTTTCTTCATATCTATTGTTCCTCCTGTGTATCGGTATCACCCGAAGCGTCTTCTGAACTGTTCCCTGTGATATCCTCCAGCTGCAGCTCATCGAGATACAATGTTTTATTCAGATCGCCGCTTCCATCATCAATGATCAGCTTTACTCCCGGAAGAACCTCCTCCATCGTCTCATAGAACATTCTCTGCTTTGTGAGAAGCGGATTCTTCTCATACTCCGCATACATCTCATTGAATCTGGCCGCCTGCGCAATACCTTCGTTCACGCGCGCCTGCTTTGCAGCTTCCGCATCCTGTGTGATCTGATCCGCCTTTGCGCTTGCTTCCGGAAGCTTTTCGTTTCTGTATTTGTTGGCATTGTTGATCGCAGTCTCCTTGCCCTGCTTTGCCGTCTCAACGGCCTTGAATGCCTCTATGACATCCTCCGTAGGCGGTTCAGCATCCTGCATAGAGATATTGACAAGCATCAATCCGATATCCTGCTCCTCGAGTTTCTCAGTGATCATCTCCTTGATCTCAGCCTGTATCTTACTCTTTCCTGTGGTAATCACATCGTCCACAACGTAATTGCTGATAATATTTCTGATACAGGACTGCGCGATGTTTTTGAGTATCTCTTTGGGCTGTCTGGAACTATAGAGATACTTCACAGGATCGGACACCTTGTACTCCACATAAAAGTCAACATTAACAAAATTAAAATCCGACGTGATCATCAGCGATTCATCGTCAATCTGCTCCTGGCTGGCACTGTCATCGCCACCCGACCGGTACCCGATAGGAAATCCTAAAATCGTAGTATTCACTTTTGTTACCCGCTGTACAAACGGAATCTTAAAATGCAGCCCGGATGTCACGACGCTGCCAGCATGGCCAAAGGTCGTTACCACTCCCTGTTCCTGTTCCCCAATAGAATAGACAGACTCCAATGCCAACACACCCAATAGCAGAACCGCTGCTATGACAGCGGCTATTTTGCCATAGGACCTGCCGCTGTTTCCTGAGGATCTGTTTTGCGTGTTATTTCTTTCACTTCCTGAATTGTTTCCAGGGTTAAATTCTCTAAAGTTCTCTGCCATATTGTTTTCTCCTAGTCCTTATCTTATTTCTGCCTAAAAAACCATCCTTAACAGCTCCGCAGTATTTCCAACAGATAATCCCACATCCTTGCCGTTGATGAAATACTCAGACGTTCTTCTGTCGTGTGAATATCAAAGATGTCCGGTCCAAAGGATACACAGTCAAGTCCTGGAATCTTTGATATCATGATACCGCATTCAAGACCGGCATGAAGCGCCTCCACCTGCACATCCCTGCCAAACATTTCCTTGTATATCCTGACCATGTCAGCCCTTAACTTTGAGTCCGGGTCAAACTGCCAGCCTGGATACTCGCCATGCGATTCTGTATAACCGCCAAACATTCCTGTCAACGTTTCCAACTGCAGGTTTACTTTGTGCTTTGCAGTCTCTATAGCACTTCTGATCGCGCTGCTGGCAACGACTTCCTTGTCACAGGTTTTTAGGATCCCCACATTCAACGACGTCTCGACCAATCCGTCTATGTCTGCACTCATGGCCATTACTCCATTGGGAAGCAGCACCAAAAAGGCCAATACTTTTTCTGTGCTCTCGTCGTTCATGACGGATGCCGCACTCTGCCCTGCCTCTTCTGCCTTGATATATAATTTCTTCTCTTTGGACTTCTTTTCCTTTTTTTCTTCCGTTTCGATCTGCTTCAATTCTTTGAGAAAGTCTTCTTTATTGTCTTTTGCAATACATACGATAGCCGATGCCTCGCGCGGAATAGCATTGTCTTTCTCCCCGCCGCATATCTCCGCCAGCCTGAATGGAACTTTCTTTCGGATCTGTTGCAGCGTGATTCCCAACAGTTTGATTGCATTTGCATGTTCCTTGTTGATCTCTGTTCCGGAATGTCCGCCTAAAAGTCCGCCTACAGAAACTTTCAGGAAAACTCCTCCCTCATTTGTCTCCATTGCAACCGGAATGTGACAATCGGTTCTCATACCGCCTGCACAACTCGTCAGAAGAATCCCCTCTTCCTCCGAATCAATGTTGAGCATTCTTTTGGCCTGCAGCATGGACAGATCAATTGCCGTGGCGCCTTCCATTCCAACTTCCTCGTCCGTGGTAATCACTGCTTCGATACGCGGGTGCGCGATATCCTTAGAGTCAAGAATCGCCAGGATATACGCCACAGCGATACCGTCATCTCCGCCAAGGCTTGTTCCCTCAGCACTGACAAAGTCTCCCTCTATTTTTAATCTGAGCGGATCTTTTTCCAGGTCAATATCACAGTCATTTTTTTTCACTGCAACCATATCCATATGCCCCTGCAGAATAATGGGCGGGACAGACTCATAGCCTGCGGAAGCCTCCTTAATGATAATCACATTGTTGCTCGCATCCCTGACGTGAAATAATCCCCTGTCTTTGGCAAACTGCGCAAGATAACTGCTGATCCCGTCAAGATTTCCGGAGCCGTGCGGTATTCTGCAGATTTCCTCAAAATAATAATATACTTCCTTTGGCTCTAAATTCTCTAATACCCTCATCCTTTTCCCTCATTTCCAACACATCAATTTGTGTAATATATTTTATAGTAAACGCAACTATTATTTGCGTTTACTATAATTATAATATGTCTGAATTATGGATTATTCATTCCTCTCTAAATATAACAGACTATAACACTGTGGTAAACCTGCCTGTCAGAATATTTACAAAGTTTTTATTACAGAACCATAAATTTTTTAATGTTTTAAATAAAATTTATAAATAAGGAAAGGATATCATCATGAAAGGTTTCCTCCATGATGATATCCCTCCTTATGGTATCATTTACCTGATATCGCTGATTATGCACTCTTCTTTGCAAGCTCTGCAAGTGTCTTAAAGCCCTCTGCATCGTTAACTGCCATCTCCGCAAGCATCTTTCTGTTAATGTCCACACCGGCAACCTTTAACCCATGCATCATCCTGCTGTAGGATAAGCCGTTCATTCTGGCAGCAGCATTGATACGCGCGATCCAGAGCTGTCTGAACTGGCGCTTTCTCTCTTTTCTGCCTGCGTATGAAGAAGCAAGCGCTCTCATAACGGACTGCTTTGCCACTCTGTACTGCTTTGATCTTGCTCCCCTGTAGCCTTTTGCAAGTTTCAATGTTCTGTTATGTTTCTTCTTTGCGTTTAAACCGCCTTTAATTCTTGCCATTTTCTAAATCCTCCTAACAAACAATTCCATTTCCTATAAATACGGTAAAATCTTCTTCATGTTCTTAACGTTGGTTGCATCTGTGATCGCAGCCTTTCTAAGATTTCTCTTTCTCTTTGTGGTCTTCTTTGTCAAGATATGGCTCTTATAAGCTTTTGCTCTCTTTAACTTACCTGTTCCTGTCACTTTAAAGCGCTTTGCAGCTGCTCTGCTGGTTTTCATTTTTGGCATAACTGATTCCTCCTAAACTCATAATCTTTTATCTTTTAACTGTCATAAGCTGCTCTCCAAAACTGCTTATCGTTTTTCAGCTAAAAACATTGTCATACTTCTGCCTTCTACCTTCGGCTCCTTCTCCACGACTGCGATATCGCTCAGACTCTCACTGAAATCCACAAGAATATGCTTGCTGTTCTGCATATGAGCCATCTCACGCCCCCTGAAACGCAGCGTGACCTTTACTTTGTCACCTTTCGTAAGGAATTTGCGGGCAGCATTTACCTTCGTGTTCAAGTCATTAGTGTCGATATTGGGAGACAAACGAATCTCTTTTACGTCGATTACCTTCTGCTTCTTCTTGGCTTCCTTCTCTTTTCTTGTCTGTTCATACTTGAACTTGCCATAATCAACAATCTTACACACAGGCGGCTTTGCCGTGGGCGCTATCTTCACAAGATCGACTCCTGCCTCCTCCGCCAGTCTCATGGCTTCCCTGGAGGACATGATGCCAAGCTGTTCACCGTCCTCACCAATCACGCGCACCTCTCTGTCCCTAATTTGTTCGTTAATCATTAAATCGCTAATAACCTTACACCTCCATAAATTAAATCATAAGAAAATATAAAAAGTGGATAACCGCAAAGCCATCCACTTCTTCATTTCTATTGATATCCAATTTATGCATGCTAACTGCATAAAAGAACAAAATCAAAACTAGGAACGCCTATCAGCCCGATCGCCATAGGGTGAGAGTGGATACTCTGCTTGCTTCTATATGTCTGAGTCATCTCAAAACACTAATACTTTAACATAGGATTTATTTCCTGTCAACTATTTTTTTTGTTTTTGTGTTTTTGTGTTATTCAATCTAAATTTTCCTTGCATATCACAAGCCTCCATACTTACTTAAAACTTAAATTTTCTCCAGCAACGTTTCTGCCTTAATGGTATTATAGCCCTCATAATAATAACTGACATCAATCCCTTTCATATATACTTCCCTGTCATCTATCTGATCTGTTAATGCATTCTTCAACAAAACCTTAATTTCCACATCCTTAATCGGACTTCTTTCCATCGCAAGCAAATAATCTTCTTTGTCGACTTTATTCCAATCAATCACTAATTTTAATTCTTTTTTTAAAATCAAATCTAACCAAATACGGGTGCTTCTTCCATTTCCTTCCCTAAAAGGATGGGCAACGTTCATTTCCACATATTTTTCAATGATTTCATCAAATGTCGATTGCGGCATAGCATCAATATGTTTTAATGCTGCGTCCAAATACATCACAGGTGCAAATCTGAAATTACCTTTTGCAATGTTTACCGTTCTTACTTTTCCAGCAAAATCATATAATTCATCAAATAGATATTTATGAATTTTAGCAAGTCCGCAAAATTTTCCAATTTCAAATTCTTCAACAATATTATTTTCAAATAATTGAACGGCTTTCGACTTGCTTATTTTTTCTTCTGCTCTCGCAAGTTCTGCCGAATCGTTAATATTCAATTTATTTTCCAGAGCCATACTTCATCCTCCATAATCCGACCCTGATTCTTTAACCGGATTCTCTGTTGCTGTATTCGTTCGCCCACCTTTTCTATTATATAGTGTGTGAACTACGAATGCAAATTATTTTCGTATACGCAGTATATTTGCTACTCGAGAACAATCGCATTGACCGCCTCGATCAGATCCACCACGCAGGATCTCTCCACAAGAGCCACCGGCTCCCCGTCAACGACTGCAATACAGTCCTTTCCGTCATAGCGGTACAATTGTATAGGAACCTGCGGAAAATTCTCATTGTCAAGATAAATCGTCAGACTGATCTCCTCTTTCTGTGTTGGCGTCTCGTCCGTAAAGGTCTGTGCTTCCAACCCCCTTATGGTGCTTCTGATTCCTGCCATCTCTACCTCTTCATTCTGATAGAGATATGTCCGTGACTCATCCTCCATCTCAGAAGTAATCGTATAGGAAACTCCTTCCAGGGTGATGTCAAGCTGGTACATCTCTGAAAAGTCACCCCAGAACATCTCCTGATGACGCAGGGTATCATAGGACATATCCAGGAGCTTTCGATACTGCTCCGGTGTGATCTGATAAATGATCCTGGACTCCCCCACCCTTGCGTAGGCTGTGATGTCCTCTTCGCTTTGAGCGCTTTCTGCTGTGTCCGCGTCTTCCTCTTCCTCCTCTTGCGCCGGATCACGCCCAATATTCAAAACAAACGTTTCTGTTCTCTTCTCCTCGCTCTCCTCATCCGTCACGGTGTAATCAACCGATACAGAAAGCTTCGGTGTGTCCAGACCGCAGGAGATCAAATCCTGTTCCGATGCATTGTATGTCACATACTCCTGTAGGTTCAGATTCCTGATCGTACTCAGATAAGCATTGACATTGGCAGTATCAAGAGGAAGACTGGCATTCTCCTCCTTCACAAAATAGACATCCTCCGCGCAATAAGTGTCCACGCTGTCCTCCTCGTAAACGACTGTCATTGGCTCTGTCCTGTCAAACTGCAGCTGTGTCACCTCCCAGAGTCCCGGTATTTCATCGTGCAGAATTACATCACTGATCTCGATTGCAAACTGATCCAGGGGATCGTTCTTCACCAGATAAGCATTCCCGTCCCCGATGGACACATAGCGCTCAGAATCCATGGCACTGTAATCACCAAGCAGGATCTCATAGGACGTTTCTTCTGTTTCGATACAAATCGTACAGACAGGTCCGTCCAAACCATACTGTCCCCAGTCCTCCACATTTTCTATGACAAAAGAGACTCCGAATGCCTCAAAATGCTTCAACAGGCTGCCAAGCTTCTCCCCGTCGACCGGAAACGTCTCGTCCGCATCGTAAATCCAGCCTCCATTCTCATCCCTGTGAAAAGCAAAAGAACCTGTGTCGCACTCCCACGAGAGTGTTTTTACACTTTCAGCCGCCACTTCGAGTATCACCTCGTCACTGTTCTTGATGCGTTCCTTCCGTTCCTCATATCTGTTCACGCCAAATGCAACCAGACTGACACAGACAAGCACCGCCAGCAGCATACCGATTTTTCTATTTCGCTTCACTCCGCATCCTCCTTTTGACTACCACACAGATTCCGATTCCCAGATATACCAGTGGAAAGACAGCGATCATGATCGTCTTCAGGAACGAGGACGTGGAATCACTGATGGTAAGATAATTGTAATTGAGCGACTTGCTGCGGATCGCCACCGCTTCAGTCTCCCCGATCATGGAGGACAGCGCATTCATTGCAAGGTCAAGATTCCCGCCGGAAGAGTACGCATTGTACAGTTCTTCGAGAAACTGCGACGATGTAAACCACAGGATCGTTCCATCCTTCTCAAGTTCCACCGATACAGCCAGCGCAAACGGGCCGTCGATATCGCCCTCCTCCTTCTCATAGGAAGACAGCGCATAACCTGCCGTCTTGCTAAAGGACGCCTCCGATGTCGTGAGCAGTTCCGTCACCATCGCAGTCCCTGTATCCTCCTTTACGGTAAGTCCCTGCGCGATCGGCATGACTGCATAGTAGTTTTCCTCAATCAGAGGATCGGTGATCTCACTGCTGGCAATATCCGGAAGCAGCACATAGGGCGCCTGAAACGCGAAATGCCCCCGGTCCGTGTCCACGACAATACCGTCCGCCGCCTCCACGCCATAATCCGCCAGAATACTGTAGAGATTTGTCAGCGTTCCGTCCTCTGTCGGCCCCGCCAGCACCATCAGCTTTCCGCCGCCTGACACATACTCCGACAGCAGATCTTTCTCGTCCGCCGAGATATCACTGGACGGCGCATAGATCAGAATACCGTCCGCGTCCTCTGGAATGCCGTCCTCCGTCAGCAGGGAGAACGAAACCAGCTCGATATTTTCCTTCTCAATCTGTCCGCTGAATGCCGACGGGAGCTCCGCCTCACCATGGCCTTCCAGCATATACAGCTTTGGCTGGTCCTCATTCACCACATAATCGATCGCAGAGGTGATCGCCCCTTCCCCGTCAAAGGATACATCATAAGAATAATACCCCATATTTGCGTCGTACAGATAAATATCACTGTAGCTGATGAACCTGCTGCGCCCGCCGCTCTCGACCACCAGACTGTTATTCTGCACTGTCTCTGAAGTGTACTGCTCCGCAAAAGTCGGATAGATATCCGGATTTTTCTTTATCACCTGAATGTGCTCAGAGAGACTCTCATACTTTCCCAGCAGATTTTCGATCACTTCATCTTCCTTGTCGGCCTGCACGATCCAGTAGATCGTCACATCCTGATCGAGCGCGTTCACCACCACCTTTGTATTGCTCGTGACCGAGTACAGCTTGGCGGAGCTGATATCAAACTGTGTCAGCGTTTTCGGCAGCGCGGACACCAGAATATTTGCCGCGATCAGGATTGCAGCCACGATCGCCGTGACAATCAGCGAATACGATCCCCCTTGCAGGGCGATGCGGTTTCGTTTCATCAGTTATACCTCCTCTTTTCCAGCGACTGGACAGATAAAAATAAGAAAAATACAATCACTGTCAGATAATAGACAATTGCCGTCAGGTCAAACACGCCGTTGACAAATCTGTAAAACTGTTCAAAAAGCGACAATCGTGTCATAATCCTGGGAAGCAGCCCCTCGAACAATGTACTGTCCACAAGATATACAACTCCCACTGCCAGAAGCAGCACAAAGGAAACTGCATATGCCAGACTTGCATTTTTTGTCATAAAACGTATTATAACGCCCAGCAGGCAGCAGAGCACGCACAATGCCGCCGCAGAGCCAGGCGCAGTTGCAGAGACATGCTCCGCCAGGCTGACGCTGTAATAATTCAGCAGAATGACCGGTATGGCAATCCCTGCTGCAAAACCCTGATTCTCTGTCAGGGACGATATAAAAGTACCGACTGCGATCAGCGCCGCACCCATGACAAAAAAGGCGGCGATCGAGCCATAGGAGGTGAGCAGGTACACCTCCCCATACTGCGCAAAGATCAGCGGGTAGACGCAGATTATGCACAGCGGTATCAGATAAATAACAAGCAAAGCCAGATACTTGCCGATGACCACCTGTGTCGTCGTGACCGGCAGCGAGTACAGAAGCTGATCCGTCTTCTGCTTGCGCTCCTCCGCGATCACGCGCATTGTCAGAACAGGAACAAGCACCACAAAGACAAGACTGACAAAACTCAGCACATACTCAAAATTTGCCACCGCCTGCTGGATATTATAGACCATGGCGCCTATCCCGACAAACACCAGCAGGAACGCGCCGAAAAAATATGCCGTCAGAGAGTGAAAATAATTAGACAATTCATGCTTAAACACCGCTGTCATCTGTCTGCACCCCGCTTTCCTCCAGGATATCATACTGTGCTCTTGCTTCCTGCATTTGCACAGATTCACCCTCCGTCAGTTCGATAAACACGTCCTCGAGATTTGCCTTCTTCGATGTCAGCTCCAGAAGCGGCCTTTTTTGCTCTGCAAAAGCAAGGAAAATACTGCGACAGACATCCTGTACATCCCCGTCCTCCATCTGCACCTCCACGCGGATGCTGCCTTTCTCAAACGGCTCCATCTGCCAGTGGGAAACAGGATCAAGGCCGCTCAGGATATTCTCGATCTCGTCCGCCTCCGCCTCCGCGACAAAGGAGACAGTATTGGACGCCATCAGAAGCCGCTCCAGATTTTCCGGTTTGTCAAATGCCATCAACTTCCCTCTTGCGATGATCAGTACTTTTTCGCAGATTGCCTGCACTTCCGACAGTATATGAGAACTTAATATTACCGTATGTTCCTGCCCAAGCTGCCTGACCAGATCCCTGATCTCGATAATCTGAATCGGATCCAGCCCGACCGTCGGCTCATCAAGTATAATGACCTTTGGACTGCCCAACAGCGCCTGCGCGATTCCCACTCTCTGCTTATAGCCCTTGGAAAGCTTCCCGATCAGACGGTTCTGTACCTCTTTCAGCCTGGTTTGTTCGATCACGTCCGCAATCTGTTCGGAAAGCTTCTGTCCCCGGATTCCTTTTGCCTCCCCGACAAACCGCAGATATTCCATGGGCGTCTCGTTCAGGTACAGGGGCGGCTGTTCTGGAAGATACCCGATCAGCCGTTTCGCCTGATCCGGCTCCTCGAAAATATCGTGCCCGCCAATCCTGACATGCCCTTCGGTGGCAGACAGACATCCTGTCATGATATTCATCGTCGTGGATTTCCCCGCGCCGTTTGGCCCCAGGAATCCATATACATGCCCCTCCTCAATTTCGAATGACAAATCGTTTACGGCTGTAAAATCCCCGTATCGTTTTGTCAGATGCTCTACTGTTATCATTTTCATTCTCCCTCGCAGCAATCTTTTTCGCTATGACCGACTGTCATTCCCGGCTTTCCAGCTCCTCATCATACTCCGCCTTGGTAATTTCACCGTTTTGGTACATTTGTCTCAGTTCGTTTTCCGTATAGGATGACAACTGATACGTCTGGGAAGCTGATGCCTGCGTGGTATCCGTCTCTGTGACGATTCTGGTTACTTTTCCATCCTCGCTCTCCGCCGCAGCCGCATCATCGCCTGAAGTCCCGCCTGCCGCCTTTCCTTCCAGGGAAATCTCGACCGTGTCGCCCTGCACAGACACAGCTGTGTACTCCCTTGCTTCCTCCGCCTGCTGTCTTGCGCTTTCATCCGCTTTTTGGGCACTTGTGCGCTCTGTGTTTTCCTTCGCCTTTCCGGCATATGCGCGCTCCATGTTATCCTGTGCTTTTCCGACACTCGTGCGCTCCATCGTTTCCATAGCGCTGTTGTTGGTATTGATTGATAGATTCATACTGCTCTCCTTTCGATATAACCATTTGTAACCGTTGGCTGTAACAAGACGTGTAAAAGCAGTGTTCCGCAATGTTACGTACCTCTTTTTCATTTCACATATCCTTTACCAGACAAAGACCGCACAGCACAAAAAGTGGTTGACGCAGCCTGCTGCACCTGCCCGTCCGGCACCAATTCTTTCTCACGAAAACACTTTTTTTACACGTCCTGTGAATACTATACTGTGATTTCCTAAAATGTACTTAAAATAAATTGTGTCTTTTGTTTGAAATTATTGGATATCTCTTTTGCATGGAACCGCGCAAAAAAGAGCATCCGAAAATGCTCTTTTTATAGTCCCCAAATTCACAAGATAACCCTGAATCGGATTCTTGTCGCGTCTGTGCGCTCCGCCCTGATTTTTCCGCCGTGCGTCTCTGCGATCGCCTGTGCCATAGCAAGGCCGATTCCTGTTCCACCGGTGCGTGTGGAGCGTGATTCGTCCACGCGGTAAAAACGGTCAAACAGCCTCTCCAGATCCGCTGTTTCCGGCAGGCTGCAGGTATTCATGACCTCTATACAGATCTTCCGCCGCCTGCGGTAAAGATCCAGACGGACCTCACCACCTGTGTCTGTGTATTTCACTGCATTGTCAAGCAGAATGGAAATCAGCTGCTGAATGGCATTACGGTCTCCATACAGCGACAGATTGTCACCGATATTCTGATGATACTGTTTTCCCTCCGCCTTTGCGCGGACAGCAAACGGCTCTGCAGTCTCCCACGCGGCATCACTCACAGAAAATATGCACTTTTCGGGAAAAGGTATCTCCTCATCCAGCCTTGACAAAGCCACAAGCTCCCCCACCAGACGTGTAAGGCGTGCTGTCTGTTTCTGTATACTGGAAATCCACTCGTCCCCTTCATACTCCATCGCCGCAATGTCCGCACTGGTCGCGATGGCGGTGAGCGGCGTCTTCAGCTCATGTCCGGCGTCTGTGATAAACTGCTTCTGCCGCTCCATATTTTTCACGTAAGGCCTGACCGCATATTGTGAAAAGAGCAGCACCAGGATCAAAACGACCAACAGACTGAAAATCCCTGTCGCCGTAGAGACAATGAGCAGAGTTCTCATAAACTGCAGGACAGGAGTAGCATTCAGAAACAGGACCGTACTCCCCGTGCTGCCTGCGTCCACAAGATAGCGATACTCTCCATAATATCCTTTTTCCCTTCCTTTTTGGAGCACTGCTTCCGCATATTCCTTGGCCGTATCCTCATCGATCGAGTAGATGTGATCCCTCGAAATAACCTCGATCTCCCCGGACAGATTACGGTACACGGCGAAAAAGCGAGTCGTATACCGCGCTTCCGGCCCGCCTCCCGGCATCTCTGCAATCGGAGGAAACTCCGGTTCCGAATAGGCCGGATTCCAATGACGCTGTGTGCTGACACCGCCATCTGCCAATTCGTTTTCTCTGTGCGCATACATCTGCTGTGCGTACTCCAAAAGGCTCGCCGCCATATCATCCTGTACAGATATCGTCCGATCGTAATTGATTATGTTGATGCCCACCACCAGCACAAACATCACTGTACCAAATGCCGCCATTGCCGCCATAATAAACCGCCGCTGCATTTTCTTTAGCATTCCTGTCCCTCCAGTGAGTATCCTGCTCCGCGGACTGTCCGTATCTCCACACTGCTCCCAATCTGCCGGAGCTTTTTGCGCACAAACCCGATATAAGTCCACACGACACTCATGTCAGCGTCCGAGTCCTGTCCCCAGATCTTATCCATCAGATGATTGGTGGAAAAGACATAGTGCGGGTGCTGTATGAATAACTCCGCCAGCTGAAATTCCTTGTTGTTCAGGCGCACGCTGTCCCCCCGGCAGGCAAGCTCATATTTGTTGCAGTCCAGCTGTACATCCCCAAAGGACAGGACAAGATCCGCATACCCTGCATTCCTGCGCGAAAGCGCCTTTACGCGTGCTATAAATTCCCTGCTTGCAAAGGGTTTGGGAAGATAGTCATCCGCTCCTGCCTCAAGGCCGGCCACGCGGTCCTCTACTTCCGCCTTTGCCGTCAGCATCAGGACAGGAACACTAGATTTACTCCTTCTGATATGACGCAGCACCTCAAGACCATCCACTTTAGGCATCATAATATCTAATACGATCACATCGTATTCTGAACAGTGAAAGCAGTCCACTGCTTCTGCCCCATCGTGCACAATGTCAACCGTAAATTTATTTTTTTCCAACAGAAACTTTAACCCTTTTGCAAGCTCAACTTCATCCTCTGCAATTAAAATACGCATGATGGCAGCCTCCTTGTTTTAGAGCGTGTTTGAAAAATGCTTTCTGCCAGATGTGCGTCACAGTTTGTGGGAGATTAAATCATCTTACAGATGATTGGCCAAATGAAGGGCGCATAGCGGGCTATGTAACCTGAATTTGGCGCAAATATCACGCAAAGTGGGGCGTGCAGATGGCAGGAATGATTTTTCAAACATGCTCTAGATCCAGAATACAGGCTCTTGTTGAAATGTACTTAAAAAACGGATAAAAACTTTCTATATTGAGCCCGGACGCAGCACGGCGCAAGAAAGCGATTTCTTGCGCCGCAACAGCTCATTTATTTTTCGCGGAACGTTGCGCAGAGCGTCTCGCCGCTTGTGCCCGCATGGTTTCCTTTGATGTCCACATGCTCCGCATTGCAGCGGTAATCCGTATTGTATACGCACTTCACCGCCTCGCAGTCGATGTTGATATGCTGGCTTGGGTGTGAAACTGCGCTCGTAAAGCTGTCTCCGCTTCTCTTGTGAAAGCTCTCACAGCAGGTGTCATCGCAGTCGCAGGAATGTTTTCCTCCCACCATGATATCGCCCTTGCAGCAGCAGCGGTCTTTGTTGTAGGTACAATTGCATACTCCACAGGTTAATTCAGACATAGTCATACCTCCTAATACTATCACATATTTTCACAGCAGTATTGAGTTTTTTATCCCATAAACTCCTTCTTAGTATGCCTGGCATCAACCTGTGTTATTCTTATTTCAATGATTTATTTTCCTCGATAGGAAGCTCCTCGCGGATTGTCTTATTTCGAATCTCCTCTGTGATATCCGCAATAAAGCTTTCCAGTGATTTTGCGCCTTCATCGCCTGCAAAACGGCTTCTGACGGACACTGTGTGATCTGCCTCCTCCTGCTGTCCTACCACAAGCATATACGGGAGTTTATCCAGTCTTGCCTCGCGGATCTTGAAGCCGATTTTCTCCGAACGGCTGTCAACCGTGGCGTCAATCCCGGCTTTTTTCAGCTCTTTGCACACGCTCTGTGCATAGTCCTCGTATTTATCGGAAATCGGAAGTACGCGCACCTGCTCCGCGCAGAGCCATGTCGGGAACTTTCCGGCGTATTTTTCAATCAGCCATGCGAGCGTGCGCTCATAGCAGCCCATGGAAGTCCTGTGAATAATATAAGGACGAACTTTGTCTCCATTCTGATCAATATAGTACATGTCAAACTGTTCTGCAAGCAGCGCATCCCACTGAATCGTGATCATCGTGTCTTCCTTGCCATAGACATTCTTCGCGTTAATATCTACCTTTGGGCCATAGAATGCCGCCTCCCCGACATCCTCCACAAACGGAATTTTCAGCTCTGTCAAAATCTCCCTGATATGCTGCTCTGTCTGATTCCATACCTCTGGCTCCCCGATATATTTTTCCCTGTTTTCCGGATCCCACTTGGACAAATGATAAGTTACGTCGTCGTTTACGCCGAGTGTCTCAAGACAGTATTTAGCCAGCGCGAGACACCCCTTAAACTCCTCCACCATCTGATCCGGACGGACGATCAGATGTCCCTCTGAAATCGTAAACTGGCGCACTCTGGTCAGTCCGTGCATCTCGCCGGAATCCTCATTTCGAAACAGGGTAGAAGTCTCGCTGTATCTGCATGGAAGATCGCGATAGGACTTCTGCGAATTTTTATATACATAGTACTGGAAAGGACATGTCATCGGGCGGAGCGCAAACACTTCCTTGTCTTTCTCCTCATCTCCAAATACAAACATGCCTTCCTTGTAATGATCCCAGTGTCCTGAAATCTTATAGAGATCGGACTTTGCCATCAATGGTGTTCTCGTCCGCATGTATCCCCACTCATTGTCCTCGAGATCCTCGATCCATCTCTGGAGTTTCATGATCATTTTCGTTCCCTTTGGTGTAAAGAGAGGAAGTCCCTGTCCGATCACATCTACCGTTGTGAACAGATCCATCTCGCGTCCAAGCTTGTTGTGGTCGCGGCGCTTTGCATCCTCCATGCGCTCTAAATGCTCTGCAAGTTCTTCTTTTTTGTTGTAGGCTGTACCGTAAATCCGCTGCAGGCGTGCCTTGTTGGAGTCGCCTCTCCAATATGCCATAGAGGAAGATGTCAGTTTAAATGCCTTGATGCCCTTCGTGCTCATCAGGTGCGGTCCTGCACACAGGTCTACAAAGCCGCCCTGATCATAAAAGCTGATCTCGGCGTCCTCCGGCAGATCCTGTATCAGTTCTACTTTGAACGGCTCGCCTTTTTCTTCCATAAACTTGATCGCCTCTGCCCTTGGAAGCGTGAAACGCGAGATCTCATGACCCTCTTTGATGATCTTTTTCATTTCTGCCTCGATCTTGTCCAGATCCTCCCTGGAAAACGGATCGGCGTCAAAATCGTAGTAAAAGCCCTCGTCGATCGCCGGTCCAATCGTCACCTTTGCATTCGGGAACAGGCGCTTTACCGCTTCCGCAAGCACATGCGACGCCGTATGCCTGATCACATAGAGCGCTTTCGGATCGGTTGCTGTGATGATATTGAGCTCGCAGTCCTTCTCAATCACTGTTCTTAAGTCTGCCATCTCTCCGTTGATCTCGCCCGCACACGCCACACGTGCAAGCCCTTCACTGATATCCTTTGCGATGTCAATAATTGATTTCGCCTCACTGTACTCTTTTACAGAGCCGTCTTTTAACGTAATTTTCATTTTTATACCTCCTTCAATACCGCCTCAGCGACACAAACATTTCGTTGAACGAATGCCGCCATAAGCGGCACAAACAATCCGTGAGAAGAATGCCTGCCCTTTGGCATTCTTCCAGTGTGTAACTTAGAACTTCTTAGCGGGCGTCCTTTGGCCGCTTAGAAGTTCTTTACACACTTCACGCTTCCTTGCGCGCCGCAACCATTATATCATCCGCCTTGTTCCCGCATCCGTTCTTTGAGCCGATTGTATTGTGGCTCAGCACGCATATTTTACCGCTTTTTACAGGTGACAGCAGGAAACCGATCAGGATTCCCACTACAAGACATAACGCTGGCAGCAGATACTCTTTGTAATTTGTTTTGATTTCTTCCATCATGACATTCTCCTTTACTTTTCTATATTTTTAAGGTGTGCAGCGCGGCCCGTGCATAAAAAAATCCCACACACTACATTTCCTGTAATGCATGGGACGTATCAACGCGGTTCCACCCTGCTTGCCCGCACAAAAACTGCTAAACCAGCTCCGGCACTTCACCTGCCATATGTTTATGGCATGCCTGCGCTGTTTGTACAGTCTCTGAACAGACCGCTCATCGATTATAACGGAATCACCGGACCGGATTGGGGCCACTCCAAGGTAGTTTTCAGATATCTCCTGCAAAAGCGCTTTCAGCACAGACGGCGCTTCTCTCTGATACATTGCAATATCCTACTCGTCTCATCAACGTGTTGCTCTATTTACGATTGTTTCATTTTATGCTCTATTGTTACCACTTACTAACTATATTATCCCTAAATTCGCAGATTGTAAAGAGTAAATTTTTAAAAGTCTGCAGATTTATTTATTTTTCCCACAACACTTTTTATATTTCTTGCCGCTGCCGCATGGACAGGGATCATTCGGGTAAATCTTGGTCTCCTTCACGATCGTTGTCGAGGACTTCTGTTCTTTGTAGAGCGCTTTCTTCTTGTCCTCGTCAAAAATGGCATTCCACTCCTCCAGATTGTACAGCCAGTCCGCCTCTGCCGCCACCATATTTTTGTAGAGAAGCTCCTTGTCAAATCCAAGGCTCACCTCCGTGTCCTCGTTCATCTCCTCGATCGGGTTTGCTGCCTTCAAGCTTTCGTTGATCCCATCAAGGAACCCTGTCATTGTCATGATGTCCACACTGTACTTTTCCGCCAGTTCTTTTACGGTTCCTCTCACTTCCTCGTCAGGGTTTGCCAAAAGCTGCTGATAGATCTCTTTTTCTTTCTGGAAATAGTCAATCCAAAGCTTCTGCAGCGTGTTTTTATCCGTTTTCTCGTTGTAGGCCATCCCTCTCCACTGGTCTAATAATGTCTTTTCTTCTGCCATGATCGTTAACATCCTTTCGTCTTTATCACATATTTTCGTACCACAGTTAAACTCTCCGCGGTGTTGATTTCGCAATCAATGCTGTCCGTATCTCTCTGTACGGACAGTATCAGTATATACTAAACTTCACAGAAAGTCAAAGGGAATGTCTAACGAAGTCTCACAGACTGCATTTACCGTGTTACTGTTCACTCCGTTCCAGTAACAGGCAAAAATACATGCAAAAATTGCAAAACGAACTTCGTTCGTC
>DKVL01000011.1:73678-105413 GCA_002491195.1 Lachnospiraceae bacterium UBA7179 | reverse complement strand
ATGGCGAAGTAGCTCAGTTGGCTAGAGCACGCGGTTCATACCCGCGGTGTCGAGGGTTCGAATCCCCCCTTCGCTATTTTTATTTAGTCAATTTTTAGTTTATTAAATTAGATAAAAATGGTTGACAAATGAAGAATTGCGTAGTATGATAGATCTTGTCCGTGGGGATCTGCGGACAAGATCTACTTGCGATAGTGGCGTAGTTGGTAACGCGCGACCTTGCCAAGGTCGAGACCGCGGGTTCGAGCCCCGTCTATCGCTTTTCATTGAGGAGTCCTTGGTTTCCAAGGGCTTTTTTCATACCATGAGTTGTCGGTTATTGTTTTGAAACGGTTTATTAGGAAAGGGGATGGGGTGATGGATCATTCAGAATCAGCGAAGCGCCCAGTGTATATTGTCGGACACAAAAATCCTGACACAGATTCAATTTGTTCTGCGATCGCATATGCGCATTTAAAGAATCAATGCAACGATACGTGTGAGTATGTTCCGGCAAGGGCAGGGCAGGTTAATCAGGAGACACAGTATGTGTTAAATGCG
Organism: Lachnospiraceae bacterium UBA7179; assembly: GCA_002491195.1. Classification (GTDB taxonomy): domain Bacteria; phylum Bacillota; class Clostridia; order Lachnospirales; family Lachnospiraceae; genus COE1. Next base: position 104,873 of record DKVL01000011.1, on the reverse strand, counting down.
TTTCATACAGATCCGCCTGTTTATCTTCATGATGTTATGACGGATGCCAGGGATATTGATATGAACGACGTGGAGGGAGTGACAGAGGATGTGTCGCTCAAGAAAGCGTGGCATTTGATGCGTGACAGAGGAGATGTCACAGTTCCAGTTATCGCACAGGAGAAGTTGATAGGTATTATTACAATAGGTGATATTGCAAACGCATACATGGATGTATATGATAATGGTATTCTATCGAGGGCAAAGACTTCTTATAAAAATATATTAGAGACGCTGGATGCAGAGATGATTGTGGGAGATGCAGACGGTTATTTTGAGAGCGGCGAAGTGGTCATAGCGACAGCAAATCCAGATGTGCTGGAGGATTATATTCATCCGGGCGACATGGTTCTGCTGGGAAATCGTTATGAGACGCAGCTCTGCGCGATTGAGATGGGGGCTGCATGTGTTGTGGTTACAATGGGGGCAAAGATCTCCAAGACAATACAGATATTTGCCAGGGAACATAATTGTATACTGATCAATACGCCGTATGATACTGCGACGGTTGCGCGGCTGATCAATCAGAGTATGCCAATTGGTTACTTTATGCGGCGCGAGAAACTTACAACTTTTAAGATTACAGATAAGACAGAGAGCATCAGAGCAATTATGAAAAAGAAACGGTATCATGATTTCCCGGTACTTGACGAGGAAGATAAATATGTTGGTATGATATCGCGCCGGACCTTGTTGAATCTGCGTAAGAAACAGTTGATATTGGTTGATCATAATGAACTGTCACAAACGGTTGACGGGATAGAGGCTGCAGAGATCCTTGAAATTATTGATCACCATAGAATCGGTACACTCGAGACCGTTTCACCGGTATTTTTTAGGAACCAGCCACTGGGCTGTACTGCGACTATTATTTATCAGATGTATCAGGAAAAGGGAGTTCAGATTCCTCCCAATATTGCAGGTCTCATGATGTCCGCGATTATTTCGGATACATTGATGTTCCACTCGCCGACTGTAACAGAGGTGGATAAGGAAGCTGCTGCAAAACTCTCAGAGATCTGTGAGGTGGAGCTCGAGGAGTTTGCGATCGATATGTTTGGAGCAGGCAGCAATCTAAGCGATAAGACAGCAGAGGAGATTTTCAATCAGGACTACAAAAATTTCTCAGTAAATGGCTTTGCGTTCAGCGTGGGGCAGATCAACTCGATGAACAGTATAGAACTTGACGAGATTAGGGAGAAGATTGAGCCTTACATTAAGGAACAGATGCCAGGCCTTCCTGTGGAGATGTGTTTCTTTATGCTGACCAATATTGTGTATGAGAAGACAGAACTTTTGTGTTTTGGTGACAGGGCAAGAGAACTGGTGAGAGCGGCATTTAAGCTGCCAAAGACGCAGAAAAAATTTGAGTTAAAAAATCTTGTGTCCAGAAAGAAACAGTTAATTCCAGCATTTGTATCCATTTTGCAGCAGTGGGAGAAATGAGATAAGAAAGTTACATAAAATGTCGCAGAAGACAAATTCTGCGGCACTTTTTAAATTATAGCTTTGTTCTTCTTTTCATTATACCTAATATGTGATATACTTATATTTATGAGTGCCGCTCTGCGCATTTGGGAGAAGATTAGGAAAAGAGGAAGTTACGATTATGGCGAAATTACCGGTCAGTGTGTGCATGATTGCAAAGAACGAGGAACAATACATTGAGCAGTGTCTTAGAAAATTGTTGCGGTATAATATGGAAATCGTGGTGGTTGACACAGGGTCCACTGACAAGACAAAGGAGATTGCAGCAAAATATACAGACAGGTTGTTTGACTTTGCATGGTGCGATGATTTCAGCGCTGCCAGAAATTATGCAGTATCTAAGGCGTCAAACAACTGGATCCTGATATTGGACTGCGATGAGTATGTGCAGGAGATTGATGTGGCAAAGCTGCGGACTTGTATGCAGAAATATCCCAAAAGTGTTGGTATTGTAGAGATTAGAAATGTCTATACGACAGTGGAGGGAGGTGTCGCAAAAGAAGGAATTCAGCTCGATGAGGTGCCTCGTTTTTTTAACCGGAATTATTATGAGTACCGTTTTCGGATCCATGAGCAAATTACACCCAGGAAGTTGGATAATTATGACAAGATGGTATTGGAGAGTTTTCATTTGCCAGTCATTGTCAAACATTACGGCTATGATATCCCCAAACAAGAGATGATGAATAAACAGAAGAGAAATCTAAAACTTTTATTAAATTCTATAGGTGAAACGGAAGGTATGGACGATTACATCTATTTTCAGATCGGACAGTCCTACAATGTATTGGAAAATTATGAGAAAGCGATTGAGGCATATGATAGGTGTCTGGAAATCAACCGCAACCCAGAGAAAAAGTTTTTGAATATTTGTTTGGAATCCTATTCAGATTGTCTGATTAAAATTGGGAATCCGACTGATGCATACCGACTGCTTGATATGAACAGAGGGTATCTGAAGACAACGAAACTTCGATATCTTTTTGGCAAGGCTGCACATATGTGCCAGGATGATCAGACGGCGATACGTTTCCTGACAGTGATCACAGACGCAGCCGATTTTGAACAGCTTGGCGAGAATGTTTTTGATACATATGCGCGGATTTTTGCAATATTAAATAAAACAGGGCAGACGGACAAGTGTGAGGTTTATCAGAGGAAGCTGGCCGAGTTTGGAAGGATGCATGGGAAACAGATTACCTTTGCGGGAAAGGAGGCATAGCATCAATATGATTGAAGTGACAAAGATCAATGGAACAAAACTTTTGGTGAACACGGGCCTGATCGAGACAGTCGAGGAGACACCGGACACGGTTATTACGTTAACTGACGGCAAAAAAATTATTGTCAAAGAAAGTAGACGTGAGGTTAAAAATTTAGTAAAATTGGCACGGCAGGAGTATTTTAAGGAAATTCTCAACGTGGAAATGTCATAATGCTTGAGAGTGAGGCGGGAGGAATATCTCGTAATTGGTTTGGAGAATGTAGCAAATTGAGAAAATTTGAGAAAATTTTCAGAAAATTGTTGCAATTTATGTAACCTTACAGTATTATATACATATGGAGAAAAAGGAATGCAGAGATCATACTGTGCCTTTTGATCATATTGGATATCGAAACTTAACGAAAAAGAGGGGTGTGTAAAAGTGGATATAGCGTCTTTGGTGGGAATGATTGTGTGCTTTGGGTTGGTTTTGTATGGTATGATTGACTCGGCAGGCGGTGTGAATGGATTTGGATACTTTCTCAACTTACCATCAGCACTCATTACCTTTGGAGGATCATTCTTTGCGACGATGATGTCAGTGAGTATGTCAAACTTTGTTGGTGGTCTTAAAAGTTTCACTTTGATTTTTAAGCCGGTCAATGTCAATGTTCCGGAGATGATTGCGAAAATCATTGAGCTGTCTAATGTTGCGAGGAAGGAAGGACTTCTTTCCCTGGAGGAAGCAGCAGGTAATCTCGAGGATGAGTTTATGAAAAAGGGGATCATGCTGATTGTCGACGGTACGGATCCGGAACTGGTAAGAGGAATCCTTGAGACGGAGATGAACAGTATTGACGGACGGCACAAATTAAGATCAGGTTTTTGGGACAATCTGGGTGCTATGGGACCTGCGTGGGGTATGATTGGTACACTGGTTGGCCTGATTTGTATGTTGAATAATATGTCTGATCCGACATCGATTGGTCCGAAGATGGGTGTTGCACTGATCACGACATTCTATGGTTCGATGCTTGCCAACTGGATTTGCACACCGACATCAAACAAGCTGCAGGCGAACAATGCCATAGAGATGCAGGCGAAGGAAATTATGATAGAAGGTTTGCTTTCTATACAGGCAGGTGAAAACCCACGAGTAATCGAGGAAAAACTGAAATCATTCCTGTCACCTAAAGAAAGACCTTCACAGGAAGAAAGCGGAGCAGGAGCTGGAGGTGAGGCTTAATGGCAAAGAAGAAGGAAGAGTTCAAACTCCCACCCGGAACCCCGGCGCCGTGGATGAGTACTTTTTCGGATATGATGACATTGCTGATGTGTTTCTTCGTGCTTTTGTTCTCAATGTCAGAGGTTGACGCGGCTAAATTCGAGGAAGTTGCGAAATCTTTTCAGTCGACCATCAGTATTTTCAGGGCTGGTTCCAAGGCAGTTGGCGATGGCATTTTGGTGAGTAACGGCGTGAGTCAGCTAAATATGCTTGACGAGTACATAAATACAAGTGGTAAGACGGCAGAGGCAGATTCCCAAGTCCAGGATCCGACAAAGGCAGGAGGAGCAGCGGAGGATAAACTGCAGGAGGCCGCAGAGCAGCTTGACATGTCACAGGAGGAAATTGATTCACTGCGGAGTGCGATTGCTGAGCTTGAGGAAGAGAAGATGAAGCTCTCCGAGGAACTTGCGGAGAAGATTGAGGAAGCACTTGCAGAGAATATGATGTCTGATCAGGTGGACGTGGACTTCAATGCAGATTATGTTACGCTTACATTAAATGGAGCATTTTTGTTTGACTCGGGAAAAGCAGACATCAAGTCGGATGCTGTGCCAGTGTTGAATAAGATTGGTGTGCTTCTCACAAAGTATGCAGATTCGGAGATTGAGATTGAGGGACATACAGATTCTGTACCTTTGAACGGGGGGCGGTATGAAAACAATGATGTGCTTAGCAGCTACAGAGCGCAGGCGGTTTTTGATTACCTGAAGGAAAACGCGTCACTTGATCCAGCGATTGTAAAGCATTCTGGCAGAGGCGAGTACATGCCAATCGCGGATAACGCAACACCTGAAGGAAGAGCAAAGAACAGACGAGTTGAGATAAAAATATACAATGCGTTGAGCGCTCGTTAATGAAAGGGGAAAATAAAATGAAACGAAACCTGTTGTCAATTATTATTCTGGCTTTACTTGTAGTTAACATTGTACTGTCAGCGATTATGATGGTGAGTGTGTCAAGTGCCTCCAAGAAGACTGCGTCTTTGGTGGCTGATATTTCTGCACTTGTTGGAATCGAGGTCAATGGACTGCCACAGTCAGAGTTAACGCAGTCTGTATCAATGGCGGACACTGCTGTTCACAATGTCGAGGGTGAATTGACGATCCCTTTAAAGAAAGGTGAGGATGGCAATGACCATTATGCTGTAGGCAGTGTATCGTTATCTCTGGATACTACGCATAAAGACTACAAGAATTATGCGGAGACAATGGCAACTATGGACGGAATCATTAAGGATATTGTGTTTGATGTTATGGGTAATTATACAGTGGACGAGGCGAGAAGTAATTCTGAGACGATCAAAGCAGAAATCCTTGCAAAGCTCCAGGAGCGTTTTGATTCAACCTTTATCTACAGTGTGTCATACAATTTCCTGTACAATTAGTGAGAGGACGATCCATAAATTGTTGTGACTGAACATAGGGGAGTTAGGAATGAATAGGACTATTAATATGTAGGGGGTGATTAACTACATGGGAGAGGTATTATCGCAAAGCGAGATCGACAGTTTGCTGGCTGCCTTAAGCTCCGGTGAACTCGATGTGGAGGATATGCAGGAGAAGGACGAGCGACAAGCCAAGAATTATGACTTTAGCCGGCCTGCTAAATTCTCAAAGGAGCATTTAAGAACTTTAAACATGATTTTTGATCATTATGGAAGACTGTTATCAACAAACCTGCCTGTATATCTTAGAAAAAATGTACAGGTAAGCGTTGCGAGTTCTGAGACCGTAACTTTTGCAGAGTTTTCCAATGCTTTGTCCAATCCGGTATTGCTTACGGTGGTCAATTTCTCGCCGATGCCAGGTTCGATCATCATGGAATTGACGAGTGGATTGGGATATGCAATCATTGACCGAATGTTGGGAGGCAGAGGAGAAGCGCTTGACAAGGCAAGAGATTTTACGGAAATAGAGATGAGCATTATAGAGCGAATCATGGTGATCTGTATGCAGCTTCTCAGGGAACCATGGAAAAATGTTGCGGAAGTAAATCCATACCTTGAAAGGATTGAAACAAATCCGCAGTTTGCTCAGATCATATCACCGAGTGATATGGTGGCATTAGTGACTATGAATGTCAAGATCGGTGATGTGGAAGGTTTGATGAATGTATGTCTTCCGTTTTTTACGCTGGAAACTGTTATGGACCGCTTAAATACGAAATTCTGGTATTCCAGCATGCAGAAGATGGACGATGAAGATTATGAACAGTTCATTGAATCGATGATACGCAGAGTGGATGTTCCTATTAAGGCAGTTCTTGGGAAGAGTGTCATCACGGTAAATGATTTTGTGAATATACAAGTGGGAGATATCATACGACTTGATTCTAAGGTCGATGATGAACTGGATGTATATGTGGGGAATATTAAGAAATTTAGTGCTGTGCCGGGTGCAAGCAAAGAGGCATATGCAGTAAGGGTAACATCAGTAGTGAGGGAGGAGGAATAAGACAATGGATGGCATGTTATCTCAGGATGAAATCAATGCATTGTTGAACGGTGTGGATCTGTCAGCGGATTCTGGGGCTGCAGATACGGCTACCGCTACAGCGGATAGTCCGGCAGGAGACGATCTCACCGATATAGAAAAAGATGCGATAGGAGAGGTAGCCAATATCAGTATGGGTACTTCGGCCACGACACTTTTTTCACTTGTTAATAAGAAGGTAAATATTACAACACCTGTTGTGGAAATGTGTACATGGCAGGATGTGCTTGCGGCATACGAAAGACCATGCGTATTTATACAGATCAAGTATACAGTTGGATTGAATGGTACCAATATCTTGGTGTTGAAGGAACATGATGTTAAAGTTATTACGGATTTGATGATGGGTGGTGATGGCACCAACGTTGAAGGAGAGCTCAGTGAACTGCATTTAAGTGCAATTTCGGAGGCTATGAATCAGATGATGGGCTCATCGTCGACGTCACTTTCCTCTATGCTGGGCAAGACGATCGATATCAGCCCGCCAGAGTCAAGCCTTGTTGATCTTCATACCAAAGATCCGGGAGAACTCTCACCGTTTCTTGAGGATAGATTTGTTAAGGTTTCATTCAGGCTGCAGATTGATGATTTGGTAGATTCCACATTGATGCAGTTATATCCTCTTGATTTTGCGAAATCTGTCTATGAGACATTTATGGCGCAGCAGATGGGCAGTGTAGCACCGGCAGAGCCGGCACCAAGTCCTGCTCCTGCTGCACCAAGTCCCTCTCCAGCTCCTGCTCCTGCAATGCAGCCACAGGGGGGTATGGATATGGGAATGCCACAGCAGATGGGAATGCCACAGGGGGGATATGGAATGCCGCCGCAGCAGATGGGAATGCCGCAGGGTGGTTACGGAATGCCACAGATGGGAATGCCTATGGGTTATGGAATGCCCAATGTAAATATACAACCTGCACAATTCCAGAATTTTGCACCAGGACAGGGTGAGATGGTAAGTGCGGAGAGCATTGGCCTGATCAGGGATGTTCCGCTAGAGGTAACAGTAGAGTTGGGAAGAACCAGCAAATCCATTTCAGATATTCTGGAGTTTGCCCCGGGCACTATTATAGAGCTTGATAAGATTGCCGGTGAGCCGATTGATGTTCTTGTGAACGGCAAGTTCGTTGCGAAAGGCGAGGTTGTTGTCATTGAGGAGAGCTTTGGTGTAAGAATTATGGAAATAATAAAATAAAATATATTATTTCAGGTAATAGTTTTTGAATTTGATTATAGAAAGGACAAGATTAATTATGGGGAAGAGAATACTGATCGTAGACGATGCTGCTTTCATGAGAATGATGATTAAGGATATATTGACGAAAAATGGTTATGAGATTGCTGCTGAGGCGGAGAATGGAAGGATTGCTGTTGATAAGTATAAGGAGGCATCGCCGGATCTGACACTTCTTGACATTACAATGCCTGAGATGGATGGGATTCAGGCACTCAAGGCGATCAAGGCAGTTGATCCGGGTGCAAATGTAATTATGTGTTCTGCTATGGGACAGCAGGCGATGGTTATCGAGGCGATTCAGTCCGGTGCCAAGGACTTTATTGTGAAGCCCTTCCAGGCGGAGCGTGTTCTGGAGGCTGTTAAGAAGGTTGTAGGCTAGAAAATATGCTTTTATCATCGACATCAAAAAGGTTTGACTCCATTGGACAGTTGTTGACCGTCATATTGATATTTATATTTGTCTTGGCCCTTACGTATGTTGCCACAAAACTCACTGCAGGTCTTCAAAAAGGAAGACTTGCAGGTTCTAATGTGGAGATATTGGAAACGTTTAAGATAGCGCCAACCAAATATATACAGGTTGTAAGGATAGGCAAGAAGTATTTTTCTTATGTGGTTTGTAAGGACACGGTTACTTTGCTTGGCGAGATGACAGAGGATGAGATCGTGACACCGGAAAAGGAAGCGACAGAGTCTGCAGTCAATATGAAATTTAAGGAAATATTTGACAAATTGAAGAAACAACAGTAGAACCTATATATTACAGCTCAGCCCGGGATTTTGTACAGCATTGCAAATGACAGTTATACTTATATTGGAGAAAGGGCTGCGGATGGTTGACAAACAATTATGTGAGGCATAGGGATAATTTGATATGAAGAATAAGAGCAAAGAATACAAGATTGGCCGGGAGCTTCGAAAAATCGCATATATGCTTTGCATGGTGGCGGTAATACTTCTGGCAGATATTGCTGTAGTTCATGCGACGAGTGAGGATGACGGAGCTGCTGCAGAGGGAATCCTGGATAACCGTCAGGAAGAGAACGAGAATCGGACAAATATTAATGAACCTGGTTCTGCACAGACGGGTGAAGATCTTCAGAAATTAAATATTGCCAATAATCTTACCATTACATATGATAGTGGAAATGGAGAGCTTAATGGCAATCTGAGAATCTTGTTGATCCTGACAGCGATTGCTGTATTGCCGATCCTTTTGGTAACGATTACATCGTTTACCAGAATATTGATTGTACTGCATTTCACGAGACAGGCTTTAAATACACAATCAGCACCTCCTAATCAGGTGTTGATTGCTATTTCTTTGTTTCTCACTTTTTATATTATGCAGCCAGTGTTTGGCCAGATCTATACAGAGGCGATCGTTCCCTATGATGCGGGCGAGATCGGATTTGAGGAAGCTGTTGAGGTTGCAGTGGAACCCATGAGGCATTTTATGTTTGAGCAGACACAGGTGAAGGATATTGATGCTTTTATGCAGATATCGAACACTGCATGGGATGGGGAGACAGAGGCACAGGTGCCAACGACGGTTTTAATCCCGTCTTTTATTGTCAGTGAGCTTCGGACCGCTTTTATTATTGGATTTATGATTTATGTGCCGTTTATCGTGATTGACATGGTGGTTGCATCAGTATTGATGAGTATGGGTATGATGATGTTGCCGCCGACAACGATTTCCATGCCGTTTAAGATACTGCTGTTTGTGCTGGCAGATGGGTGGAATCTCGTGATCATGAATCTGGTACAGAGCTTTTACTGATTGGTTGCATGTGTGGCTGTTCAAGGCAGGTTATTTGTTATATGGAAGAAAGGGGATGGTAACAGGATGACAACAGAAATGGTAACAGATGTCATGAAGGAAGGATTGTTTGTAATACTTAAGACAGCAGCGCCTCCATTGATCGTATCATTGGTGATCGGTCTTGCCATCAGTATTTTTCAGACAGTGACTTCGATTCAGGAACAGACGCTTACCTTTGTGCCTAAGATTGTAGGGATGTTTCTCTGTCTGATGCTTTTGGGGGATTGGATGTTAAATAATATGACTACTTACATGGCTGATTTATGGCAGAATTTTTCTCTGTATATCCGATAGAGGAGGAGAGGGCTGCACAGTATGGTAAATTTATCTGTTTCCATGTCTGAACTGGAATATTTTCTATTTGTGTTTGTGCGCATTGCAAGTTTTGTCTTTGTGGCGCCTTTCTTTAGTACGAAGGGCGTGCCAAACAATGTCAAGATTGCATTGAGTGTGTTCGTTGCTTATATTATGTATAACTTTGGACCAGAGCATGTTTATCCAGAATACAATACGTTACTTGGATTTGCTACGGTCGTGTTGAAGGAAGTGTCGGTGGGCTTGCTGATTGGCTTGGCAGCTCAGATGTGTACTTCCATTGTTTTATTTGCGGGCAGGATTATAGACATGGAGGTGGGACTTTCTATGGCGAATGTGTTTGATCCCACGACGAATGAGCAGGCTTCTATAACGGGGGCTTTATTGCAGTATGGTGTGATGATGATACTATATACGACAGGACTTCACAGGTATCTGCTCAAGGCTCTGATGGAAACATTTACACTGATACCTGTCAGCGGTGTCCATATTAACACAGACAGACTGTTGGAGTCACTCATTACGTTTTTGAGTGATTATATTGTGATTGGATTTCGGATCTGTCTGCCAGTATTTGCAAGTATTACATTGATGAATATTGTTCTGGGCCTGTTAGCAAAACTTGCACCGCAGATGAATATGTTTTCTGTTGGTATTCAGCTCAAACTGCTGGCGGGACTTTGTGTGATCATGGTAACTGTCACTCTGCTTCCGGATGTCTGCAATTTTATCACGACGCAGATGCAGCAGATGATTGTCTCAATGGTGGAGGGCATGATGTGATATTAGAATATAATCTGCAGTTTTTTGCCCAGGAAGGACCGGGCGGCGAGAAGACAGAGGAACCGACAGCCAAGAAAAAATCAGACACCCGTAAGGATGGTAAGGTTCCTAAGAGCAAAGAGCTTTCGAGCGGTGTGGAGCTGATTGCGCTTTTCCTGATATTAAAGTTCTGGGTTGGCCATATGGGTGAAAATTTCATGAAGCTTTTCAGTAAAATCTATGAGAAGCTGCCAGCATATACGACCTATTGGAATGGGCGTATTGTAAAGGAAGACTATAAGATTCTGATCAATAGTGTGTATTTGGAACTGTTAAAGCAGCTGCTTCCGTTCTTTGTTGTTGGAATTGTTATTGCGGTTGGCATTAATATGCTGCAGTTTCGGTTTCAGATTTCGACAAAGCCCCTGAAACCGAAATTCAGTAAGCTTAATCCGATATCGGGTGCAAAGAGACTGTTTTCCAAGGATAAGATCATCGAACTGTTAAAGTCAATTGCCAAGGTAATCCTGATTATGGCAATCGTGTATTCAACGGTGAAAGACGACTGGGTATACTTGTTTCAGTTTTATGGGATGCCGCTCAATCAGGCGATCGAGCTGATCGGCAATGTTGTGATCAATATGGGACTCAAGATTTCTCTTGTGTTTATGATCGTGGCGTTCGCTGATCTATTTTATCAGCGCCGCAAGTTCAACAACGACATCAAGATGACAAAGCAGGAAGTTAAGGACGAGTATAAAAACGCAGAAGGTGATCCGCAGATTAAGGGTAAGATTCGTGCCAAGATGCGGGAAGCGTCACAGCGGCGTATGATGCAGGATGTGCCCAAGGCGGATGTGGTAATCACGAACCCAACGCATTATGCAGTCGCAATCCGATATGATGCTTCGACTGGCTCCGCACCAGTAGTTCTTGCAAAGGGTGCTGACTATGTGGCGCAGAAGATCAAGGAGATCGCAAAGGAGAATCATGTAGAAATTGTGGAGAACAAACCGCTCGCCCGTATGTTGTATGCGAATGTGGATATTGGACAGGAAGTGCCGCCGGAATTATATCAGTCTGTGGCGGAGGTACTTGCGATGGTATACAAGATGCAGGGAAAGATCTGATACAATTTTATATAAAAGGTTAACATAAAGTATCAAGACAATGATTATAGAAAATGTATTATGTTAACAAATAAGAACTCTGTGTGATAACAGATATCCCAGAAAATGGGATATCTGTTGTAAAAAAGCACAGAGTTTTTTGATTTGAATTGTGTATATATTATAAAAAATTAAAAAAAACAAAAAACTTACAAATTATTATATACAAATTATGTAAATTGTGCGATAATATGAAAAAGGAAACTTGAAGAAAAAACAACAGGGGATTATTTAAAAGGAGTTAAGGGGGAGTCAAAGACATGAAGATGAGGAAAGCGGACATAGGCGTAGCCCTTTATTTATTGGGCGCTATCATCATGTTGATTGTACCAATCAGTAGTACTGTGCTGGATGTACTGCTTGCGATCAATATTTCGCTTGCTTTTACGATCCTGTTCACGACAATGTTTGCAAAAGAGGTTCTGGATCTGTCATTTTATCCGACGATTTTGCTGTTCACAACGATCTTCCGAATTGCTCTGAACGTATCGTCAACCCGTCTGATCTTGAAAACGGGCGATCCGGGAAATGTCGTGGCGACCTTCGGTAATTTTGTAGGCGGCGGTGATCTTGTCATTGGTGTCGTGGTATTTATCATTCTGATTATTGTACAGTTTGTTGTCATTAACAAAGGTTCTGAACGAGTTGCCGAGGTTACAGCGAGATTTACATTGGACGCTATGCCAGGTAAACAGATGGCAATTGACGCGGACTTAAATACAGGCGCCATTACAGATGCGGAGGCAAAGGTTCAGAGAGAGAAGCTTCAGCAGGAGGCGAGTTTCTTTGGTTCCATGGATGGTGCTGTTAAGTATGTAAAGGGAGATGCGACTGCAGGTCTGATCATCACTTTTGTTAATATTATTGGCGGTATCATTATGGGGATGGTGCGTCAGGGCATGGATATCGGCGATGCATTGGATAAATATACGATCCTTACGATAGGTGATGGTCTGGTAAGTCAGATTCCTTCACTTCTTATTTCGTTGTCAACAGGTATTCTTGTCACAAAGGGTTCCAAGGAGGCAGACTTTGGCACAGTGCTTGTAAACCAGCTTTTTGGGATACCAAAGGTGTTGTACATGGTAGGCGCAGTACTTGCGTTTTTGGGTTTGGTGACGCCGCTGAATCCTTTGATTTTTGTTATTCTTGGGATTATCTTTATCGTGTGCGGGCGCATGATTGCATCCACGATCGAGACAGCAAGTATCGAGGCGGAGACCGATACCGAGGAGGATACAGCAGATGAGATCCGCAGGCCGGAAAATGTCAATTCCCTGCTGCAGGTCGATCCGATTGAACTGGAGTTTGGTTATGGTATCATACCGCTTGCCGATGTTAATCAGGGCGGAGATCTGCTTGACCGTGTTGTCATGATCCGCAGGCAGATTGCATTGGAGCTTGGTACTGTCGTGCCGATTATTCGCTTGCGCGACAATATCCAGTTGAATCCGAATCAGTATATTATTAAAATCAAAGGAATACAGGTCAGCGAGGGTGAGATCTTATTTGATCACTATATGGCGATGAATCCAGGGTTTGTGGAGGAGGAGATCTCAGGTATTCCCACTTTTGAGCCTTCATTCCATCTGCCGGCAATATGGATCACGGAGAACCAGAGGGAGCGGGCAGAGAGCGTGGGTTATACGGTAGTCGACCCGCCATCGATCATCGCAACCCATCTGACTGAGATTATCAGACAGTATCTTGCAGATCTGCTTACGAGACAGGATGTACAGAACCTTGTCAACAATATCAAGGAGACGAATCCTTCTCTTGTGGAAGAACTTGTGCCAAAGCTTCTGGGACTTGGCGATATCCAGAAGGTGTTGCAGAATCTCCTGAAGGAGGGGATTTCCGTGAGAGACCTTGTTACGATCTTTGAGACGCTTGCAGATCATGCGGCGTCCACGAGGGATACGGATATTTTGACGGAGTATGTAAGGCAGAGTCTAAAACGTGCAATATCCAGCAAGTATTTTCCAATGAACGAGACGACAAGTGTGGTTACGCTGGATCCGGGATTGGAGCAGGAGATCATGGGAAGTGTGAAGCAGACAGAACAGGGAGCATACCTGACACTGGATCCGGAGAAGACAAAGACGATTATGGCTTCTGTGGAATCGGAGGTAGGGAAGCTTGAGAAACTTGGCAAGAATCCGATAGTGATAACCTCACCGATTGTCAGAATGTATTTTAAGAGACTGACAGAGGATTATTATAAGGATTTGGTAGTGGTATCTTACAATGAAATCGATTCAAATGTTGAATTACAATCAGTAGGAATGGTGACAGCATGATAATAAAAAAATTTCAGGGAAAAACAAAGGAAGAGGCACTTGAGAGTGCGCGAAAGGAGCTCGGTGAAGGCATCGTTGAGATGAATGTCAAGGCAATCAAAGCAAAAGGCATCATGGGTCTTTTTAAAGGGACAAGGTTTGAAGTAACGGTTGCCAAGGAAGAGGAAAATGAAAAATACAGTGCGGCTGCAGGGAGTGAAGTCCAGAAAGATGGTGTGGCAGTCAGCCTGAGTCAGGGAGCAGTATCGGCAAATAACGGTTCTGGGAAAATTATTCCGATGAAGCAGCCGGAAAAAAAGGAAGCAGTAGCGGAGGATTCCAAGGCATCCGGGGATGCCCTGGTAGTAGGACAGGCGGTTGCAGACGCGCTTGCTGCATTTCCCACACAACGATCAGATGCTGCAAAAACAGAGAGAGATAGTGCGAGGGGAAGGAACGAGACAAATGAACCGACCAGGGAAAATCTCAGGGGAAATGGCTTGGAGGAGAAACTTGACAATCTCCAGAATTTGATCGAGAAGCAGCTTTCACAGCAGGAGAATAAGCCCCAGGCAGATGAGACCAGAAATACTGAGGGCGCAAAGAAGGAAGAGAGTACAGAACGAGTAAACTTCTTAAAGCTTCTGTATAGTAAAATGACTGACAATGAGATTGATGAAAAGTATGCAAGAGAGATTATTGAGGAGATTGACAGGAACTGCAAGGCAGATGTCACTATGGATTTCATGCTTTCAGAAATATATCAGAGAATGATATTGAAGTTTGGGAAGCCGTATGTCATGGAGGAGGATGAGAAGACGCCAAAGGTTGTATTCTTTGTGGGACCTACAGGCGTAGGAAAGACGACCACTATTGCAAAGATTGCATCTTCTTTTCGGGTAGAGCACAAGAAGAAAGTTGCGCTGCTTACAGCTGACACATACAGGATTGCAGCGGCGGAGCAGCTTAGGACTTATGCGAATATTCTGGAAGTACCGTTCAGGGTTGTATATACAGCGAAAGAAATTACGGATGCCGTGGAGGACTTTAAGGAATATGATTACATATTAGTGGATACGACAGGACATTCGCCAAACAACGAGGCACAATGCGAGAGTATGAGTGATCTGATTCACTCTGTTGATACCAGTGCTTCCAAGGAAGTATTTCTGGTGCTGTCGGCATCGACAAAGTATAGAGACTTGATGAGGACTGCTGATATTTATAAAGAAATCACTGATTATAAGCTGATCTTCACAAAGCTTGACGAGACAACAACACTGGGAGATATTTATAATCTGAAATTGTATACAGGTGCGACTCTTTCTTATGTGACTTGTGGTCAAAATGTACCGGATGATATTGAGTATTTTAATCCGCAGTCAACTGTAAAACAGTTGCTTGGGGGAAGGCGCTGATAGGAGGGTAATATATGGTGGATCAGGCTGAACAATTAAGAAATGTGATTAAAATGAATCCAGTGCCAAGACCGCTCTCCAGAGTAATCACGGTGACAAGTGGAAAAGGTGGAGTAGGGAAGTCCAACACTTCGATCAATCTTGCGTGCCAGTTCAAAAAATTGGGAAAGCGCGTCATTATATTGGATGCGGATTTTGGGCTTGCCAACATAGAGATTATGTTTGGGACTGTTCCGAAACATAACCTGTGCGACTTGATTTATCAGGGAAAAGATATTACAGATATCATAACCTGGGGACCAATGGACATAGGCTTTATATCAGGAGGTTCTGGAATCGCAGGTTTGTCCAATTTAAGCAGGGATTATCTGAATTATATTATACAAAATCTTGCAAAACTCGACGCAATTGCCGATATTATTATTATCGATACTGGTGCAGGGATCTCCGATGCGGTGTTGGATTTCCTCGTCGCAAGCGGTGAGATACTGGTGGTGGCGACGCCAGAGCCCACATCGATCACAGACTCCTATTCGCTCTTGAAGGCACTGAACCGTCATCCACGATTCTCGAGAGAAGATTCGAAAATTATGGTGATTGCGAACAAAGTATCCAATGTGGCGGAGGGGGAGGTTATGTACAATAAGCTTGAGACTGTGGTAAACCGCTATCTGAAGCTTCCAGTGTCATATCTTGGTTCGATACCACAGGACTATCATCTTGAGGATGCAGTAATGCAGCAGACACCTGTGAGTATGCAGAGCCCGAATGCCAAGTCTTCCATCGCATATGAGCGGATGGCATATATCCTGATGGACAGAGAGTACGATAAGTCCTTGGTAAAGCGCGGAATGGCAGCGTTCTTCTCACATATTGTGGCTGGAAATAAAAAAATGGGGTAAATAGAATCGGGAGGAGTCTATGATAGAGAAATTTATATCTCCAGGGGATAAGCTAGAATTAAAATCGACAGTCAGTGTGGTTCTACCAGATGGTACAGAAGGCGTAAAGACTTACAGGACTTCTGTGTATGATATTCTGGATGATGGACGGCTGGAACTGGTGATGCCTATGGAGCAGACAAAGCTTGTGCTGCTTCCGGTTGACGGGGAGTATGACGTTTGTTTTTTTTCCCATGGGGGAATGTATCGTGCAGATGTCAGAATTGTCGACAGACAGAAAATAAATGGAATTTACATATTAGTTGTTGAGATGATTAGCAATCTTCACAAATATCAACGGAGGGAATATTATAGATTTAACTGTGTCATTGAGATGAAAGCGAGAGAGATGACCAGACAGGAATCAGAAGCTTTTGCCAAAGGACTTACTTACCTGATAGCGGAGAAAGACATGATCAGGGGAGTAATTGTGGATATCAGTGGCGGCGGAACACGTTTTGTTTCGCGGCAGAAGTTTCACGAGGATAGTATTTTGTTGATGTCTTTCAAGCTGCCGATTATGGAGAACGAGAGGTCTTTCCTGCTGGCGGCGAAAGTAATTTATTCCGGCGAGATTGAGAACCGGACAAATGAGTTTGAAAATCGTGTAAAATTCGAGTTTATAGATACTACGACGAGAGAAGAGATTATTAAGTATATTTTTGATGAGGAAAGAAAAAATAGAAAAAATGGGAAGGGTCGTTGAAAAGTATGACAATAAACACAAATACTCCAAAAAATAAGAAAAAAATTCTTGTAGTTGATGATTCTGCACTCATGAGAAGAGTTATGTGTGATATAATTAATTCAGATGAACGGTTCCAGGTAGTGGAACAGGCTTTTGATGGTCAGGCAGCGTATGAACTTCTGAAAAAGAATCCGTATGATGGTGTCGTTTTGGATGTCAATATGCCTAAGATGAATGGAATCCAGCTCCTGCGTGTCCTGCAGAGAGACAAGATCCGGGCGCGTGTTATGATGGCGAGTACAGATACCAAGGATGGTGCCACAGTCACGATGGAGGCACTTGATCTTGGCGCGATTGATTTCATCGAAAAACCGGTGAATATTGTATATCTGAAAAGCAGTGGATTCAAGGATAAATTCTTAGATACGCTTCAGGCGGTTGTCTCAAGCCGTCAGACCAATATTTCGGTCCTGCCCGTAGTGACGAGGGAGAAGCAGGAGGAAAATACTCAAAAGCTTGTGAACATTGTCAGGAAAAGTAAGCCGATGGTAGGCGGGCAGAAGATCGTTGCGCTTGCCTGCTCGACAGGAGGTCCCAAAGCACTTCAGAGTGTTGTGCCGAGACTTCCGGCTGAACTTGCAGCACCTGTTTTAATTGTCCAGCATATGCCGAAAGGGTTTACACAGTCACTCGCCGAAAGGCTTGATTCCCTGAGCAGGATCAAAGTCAAGGAAGCGGCGGAGGGCGATGTGCTTGAGAACGGGGTGGTATATATTTCCATGGGCGGCAAGCATATGAACGTGGCGACTAAGGGCGGACGGGCGACAATTACATATACAGATGAACCTCCAAGAGAGGGGGTAAAGCCCTGTGCAAATTATATGTATGAGTCCTTGAAAACAAGTAATTATGCGCAGATTGTCTGTGTTGTGTTGACTGGTATGGGAGCGGACGGCACCAGGGGAATCGTGAATTTGGAAACTTCAAAAAAGATACACGTTATCGCACAGGATGAGGCATCATCGACGGTGTATGGAATGCCCAAAGCAATCGCTGCTACAGGACTGGTAAACCAAGTGGTCTCACTTGATAACGTGGCCCAGGAAATTATAATGAATGTGGGGGTCAGGTAGAATGGATACAAGTCAATATCTTGATATTTTCCTTGATGAGTCAAAGGAGCATTTACAAAATCTAAGCGATCAGATCATGGAATTAGAGCAGAATCCTGAAAATATGGATACGATCAACGAAATTTTCAGAGCTGCTCATTCCTTAAAGGGTATGGCAGGTACGATGGGATATAAGCGGATGCAGACGCTTACTCATGATATGGAGAACGTATTTTCGGAAGTTCGAAATGGTACCTTTAAGGTACAGCCCGGAATGATTGATATTCTGTTCAAAAGTCTGGACGCGCTGGAAGAGTATGTCAACAATATTCAGCAGACGACAGAGGAGGGAACAAATGACAATCAGGAATTGATTGATGCATTGAACAGTATCCTGAAGAACAACGGAGAGGTTGTGGCAGGCGATAGCGCACCAGCAGCTGCTTCAGGGGCAGCTGCGCCTGAAGTCGCTGTAGAGACATCCAGTGATGGGAATGCCAAGGGAGAGAGATGGCAGGAGATCAAGATCAATGATACGGAGAAAATGCTCATTGATAAGGCACACAGTGAGGGATTGAAAGTCTTTGGTGTGACGGTCTATGTCGAAGAGGCGTGTGTACTGAAGGCTGCAAGGGCATTCCTGGTGTTCAAGGCACTCGAGAAACTGGGTGAGATTATTGTATCATCACCGACTGCACAGGATATTGAGGATGAGAAGTTTGAGCTGACATTTAGTTTAATTTTTATATCAGGGAACACGGCCGATGAGATTAAGGACGCAGTCAAGAGTGTGTCTGAGATCGAGGAGGCATTCTGCGCAGAGTATTCTGTCGCAGCACCGGCAAAGCCTGCAGCACCAGAAAAACCAGTAGAGACGAAACCGGCGGCGGAGGTAAAACCCGCGGTGGCGGCACCTGCACCAAAAGCGGCGGCACCTGCGGCAGCGTCTGCACCGGCAGCAAAAACTGCGGCGGCATCATCGTCTGCAAAACCGGCGGCAAAGCCTGTAGTAAACAGGACAGTCCGAGTTGATATTGAGAAACTTGATAATCTGATGAATTTAGTCAGTGAGCTGATCATTGCGAAGAATTCTCTGATGTCAGCAACAGCAGCGGCGGCTGAGGACAGTAAGGGAGACAACAGCGCTGTCAATGAACAGATTGAGTATCTTGAGAGCGTGACCACGAATCTTCATGAGTCTGTCATGAAAGTCCGCATGGTGCCAATTGAGAGTGTCGTTGCAAAGTTCCCGCGTATGATCAGGGATTTGTCCAAGAAACTTGGCAAGAAAATGGAACTGTATATGACAGGTGAGGATACAGAGCTTGACCGTACTGTTGTCGATGAGATCGGTGATCCGTTGATGCATATGCTTAGAAATTCTGCAGACCATGGTCTCGAGCCGAATGATGTGCGTGTCGCAAACGGAAAACCGGAGGTGGGATCCATTTTCCTGGATGCTTATCAGGATGGAAATAACGTTGTGATTGAAGTGCGTGATGATGGCGGCGGAATTAATATAGAAGCAGTTAGAAATAAAGCGATTGAGCGTGGTACAGTGACACCAGAGCAGGCAGAAACGATGACGGAGAAGGAAATTATCGATCTTTTGTTCCTGCCTAGTTTCTCAACAGCAAAGAAGGTATCTGATGTATCAGGGCGAGGTGTTGGCCTGGACGTCGTGAAATCAAAGATCGAGTCGCTGAGTGGTGAGGTTGAGGTAAAGAACCGCTTTGGAGAGGGGTCTTCATGGATTATCAGACTGCCTCTGACACTTGCCATTATTCAGGCTCTTATGGTGGTAATCGGTGATGAGAAATATGCGATTGCACTGGGGTCTATTCAGACAATCGAAGATGTTTTGCCAGAGGATATCAAATTTGTACAGGCAAAAGAAGTAATCCATATTCGTGGAACAGTCATTCCTATTATCAGAATGGATAAGGTTCTTGAGATTCCTTCAAGAGGGGATGAAGATAAGAAGAATAAGAATCTCACGGTTATTATTGTAAAGAAGGGCGACAAGCAGGCCGGTTTGGTAGTAGACGAGCTGATCGGGCAGCAGGAGGTTGTAATTAAGTCCATGGGCAAGTATATCAAAGTACCGAAGATGATCAGTGGCGCTACAATCTTAGGTAATGGTGAGGTGGCATTGATTCTTGATACCAATGCGTTGATTTAATCCTATTGATAAGGAAAGGTAGGGCATAGAACATGGATGAAATAAAAGTAATGGATGATCAAAAGCGGGATATTAGTCTCAATCGTCCTGTAAAACATGATACGACACAGTTTATTGTGACACAGCTTGGTGGTGAGCAGTATGGTATCGATATTAAATACATATCGAATATTATCAGAATGTCAAAGATAACTAGGGTGCCAAAGGTGCCTAATTACATCAAAGGTGTGATTAATGTCCGGGGAGTTGTCATTCCTACAATCAGTCTCAGATTGAAGATGGGGCTGCCGGAGGATGAAGTTACTAAGAAGACACGTATTATTATTCTCACGCTGGAACAGCATGAGTCGATCGGTGTGCTGGTGGACGAGGTGAAAGAGGTTGTGACACTCGACGAAGAGCATATTGAGCGAATGGGGTATGAGAAGGACGAGAAGGAGAGATTTCTTTCCGGTGTAGGTAAAGCGGACGGAAAGTTGATCTCGCTGTTGGATATCACATCAGTACTGGCAGAAGTGGTTGATGTGTGAGATTGCATTGATATAATAGATAGTGACTTTTTGAATGAGGAAAGGCTTAGGTTTTATCATGGCAGAAAATATGAGTTTCGAGAGAGTTACGACAGAATATTATGATGTATTAAAGGAGCTAGGGAATATCGGGGCAGGCAACGCGACGACGGCACTTGCCCAGATGCTTCAGACTAAGGTGGATATGAAGGTTCCACAAGTCAGACTTCTGGATTTCAAGGATGTTGGCGTGGTCATGGGCGGCGAAGAGCAGCTTGTTGCTGGCATCTATCTGGCTGTTGAGGGAGACATTTCAGGCAGTATTATGTTTATTCTCGAGAAGAACGCCGCAAAATCGCTCGTGTCAAAGCTTATGGGAATGCCACCATCAGAGGGCGGATTCACAGAGATCGAGATATCAGCGATGAAAGAGATTGGCAATATTATCACAGGTGCCTATCTCAATTCACTGGCTCAGATGACAAATCTCAAGATGATTCCGTCGGTTCCAGACTTAAATATTGATATGCTCAATGCGATATTAAGCGTACCGGCTACAGAATTTGGTATTATAGGGGATCAGATCCTGTTAATCCAGACTGTGTTTACGGATGATGTGGATCTGAATGGTTATTTTATTCTGATGCCGGATCTTGAGTCATACTCGAAGATGCTGGCGGGACTTGGGCTGTCAATATAACTATACATTCATAAATTAGCAGCACTAAATAGAGAAGGGGCATAGTGAGCGATGGCGAATATAGTTAAAGTAGGGATGGCGGACTTGAATGTGTGCAAGAGTCCTGATGGCATAACGACATTGGGACTTGGTTCTTGCGTGGGAATATGTATCAGAGATCCGGTTGCCAAAGTAGGAGGACTGGCGCACGCGATGCTGCCAGACAGTAAACAGATAGAAAATAATTCAAACAGAGCAAAATTTGCTGATACAGGGATTGATGACCTTGTGAAAAAAATAGTAGCAATGGGTGGCAGGAAGACAAGGCTGGAGGCAAAGATAGCAGGCGGGGCACAGATGTTTGCGTTTCAGAACAAATCGGATATGGTACGTGTTGGAGAACGAAATGTGGAGGCCAGCAAGAAAAAATTGAGGGAACTTGGGATTCCGTTAAAGGCGCAGGATACAGGTCTTAATTATGGTCGTACCATTGTATTTTATCCTGAGACGGGTGATTTGATTATTCGTTCCGCAGGAAAACCTGAGAAAAAGATTTGATTATTGGAATTTAAGAGGATAATAGAATGGGAAATAAGACAGGTCTTATCACACCTTTTTTCATGCTTCTGGCAGGTGCGATAGCGTCTATAATAATGTATGTTAGGGGATTTGATCTGACAACAATGCTGTGGGGACTGCTGATTGTGCTGGTGATTTTTTACATTATCGGTGATGTGGCAAGGTATCTATATGCATCGATCAGACCCCGGATTATACCTACGGGTGATCTTGAAATGATGGTTCAGAAGGCAAAGCAGAGTGGAGAGCTCACAGGTAGCGTTGTTGCTTTTGCGAATGACGAGCAGAAAGATATGGAAGGTATGGACGCAGATGGTTTTATGTCAGAGAGCGGGGAATACGATTCTGCGGAAGGATATTCTGACGAAGAGCTTCGGAATTATGCCGCTGAGGATACCACAGCAGCAATAGCAAGTAATGAGGATAATGAAGCGTAACGGGGGATTGGAATGAACGATGCAGCACGCAAAAGACTTTGGGAGGATTATGCCAGACTGAAGACTCCTGAATTAAGGGAAAAACTTATCCTGGAATATGCTCCGCTTGTGAAAGTGGTAGCGGGACGACTCAGTATGTACCTTGGCTATAATGTAGAATATGAGGATTTGGTAAGTTATGGTGTGTTTGGTCTCATTGACGCTATTGATAAGTTTGATACAAACAAAGAGGTGAAATTCGAGACCTATGCCAGTCTGCGTATCCGCGGCGCGATCCTTGACCAGATTCGAAAAATGGACTGGATACCGCGGACAATCAGGCAGCGTCAGAAGCAGATTGATACGGCAATGAAGGAATTAGAACAGCGCAATGGAAGACCAGCTACGGACGCGGAGCTTGCGGCGTATATGGGAATCAGTGAGGACGAGTTCCTGGACTGGCAGAATCAGGTTAAGGCTGACAATATGATATCCCTGAATGAGTATGTGGAGCAGGGAAACGATATCTCGTCGGAAAAAAGCATCAGCTCTGGGTTTGAGACGCCAGAGAGCGTAGTTGAGAAGAGTGAACTCAAAAAGATGCTTGAAGAATCTCTGGAGCTGCTGACAGACAAGGAGAAAAAGGTGATTCTGCTGTATTATTACGAGGAGCTCACGTTGAAAGAAATCAGCCGCGTGCTTGAGGTGTCAGAGTCAAGAATATCGCAATTGCACACGAAGGCTTTACAGAAAATGAAAACTAAGATGGGAAATTATATTGGAATACTAGACTGATCATTGCATGGAGGCACAACTTATATGAATGGATATTTTCAGCTACAGATTAACGAAAAAGGGGTAAGTTTATTGCTATCTCCGCCAATCGGAGAGGGGGAAAAGATACGTGTTACAGAGTTAAAAGAGTATCTAAATATGGTGGGCGTACCCTATGATGTCATGGCAATCAACTCTGCGCTGGCGAATATGGGCGATGAGGAAGTAGTTCTTTTTTTGACACCAATGAAATTGCAGCCAGTGGATGAGAAATGTTCGATTTATGTGGAGTCTGATAAGATGACGGTGATCATGCGCATATATCCGCCTAGTGCAGGCGGACGTGCAACAAGCAAGGCACATATTCTGGAGCAGATCGCACGGATGAGGGTGCGGGCTGGAATTGACGAGGACGCAATCTTGATGGCGTTGGAGGAGCGTCCATATTGTACAGATGTTGTGGTTGCACGGGGGAAACTTCCCACGCCCGGGCGCGATGGATCGATCATATATCATTTTGACACGGACAATACGGTGCGTCCCGAGCTGCGGGAGGATGGGAGCGTAGATTTCTTTAAGTTAAATAATCTGCATCAGTGTACGAAAGGACAGGTTCTTGCTGAGATCATACCTGAGGAAAAAGGTGAGAATGGATATGACGTATATGGTTCAGTCCTGTTGGCGCGTGAGGTCAAGAAAGCAGTCTTTGATCATGGCAGGAATCTCGAGAAATCAAAGGACGGATTGAAATTGATCAGCATGGTGGACGGACATGTGTCACTGGTTGACAAAGCGGTCTTTGTCTCTGATGTGTACAGCGTGGAAGATGTAGGTACGTCCACGGGAAATATAGAATATCATGGAGATGTGGAAGTCAAGGGAAATGTCTGTGAGAATTTCAGTATTAAGACCGATGGAAATGTCTTTGTGAGCGGCGTCGTAGAAGGCGCAGTTATAGAGGCAGGTGGAAATATTATTATCGCAAGAGGGATGCACGGGCAGAACAAGGGCAGACTGAAGGCGGGCGGAAACATCATTGCAAAATTCATCTCAGCGGCAGAGGTTGAGGCGGATGGCTTTGTAGAGGCAGAGCAGATCTTAAACGCCAAAGTGTCAGCTGGCACCAATATCAATGCCGATGCGGGGAAAGGATTGATTACAGGCGGTAAGGTAGTAGCCAAAGGAGTGATTAATGCCCGGAATATAGGTTCTCCGATGGGGGCAGTGACAATCGTGGAGATTGGAACAGACATTGAGTCCAAAAAGAGGTTGGCAGAGCTACAAAAAAGTGTTGGGGAAAAGTCTAAAACTGTATCGCAGATGAAGAAGGTTTTGGAAGATACAACCAAGAAGTTAAAGGCGGGAGTGAAACTGACACAGGAGCAGATTAAAAATGCCAGAATGTTACAGGTCACGTTAGCGGGAACACAGGCTAACATACAGGAGGAATTAAAGGAGATTGAAAAGCTGGACAAGATGTTGAAGAATGAGGGGCCAGCACAGATCATATTGAGGGGGACGATGTATCAAGGCGTGGTAGTGAGTATATCGGGTGCTTCAATGACGGTCAAAAAAGAGTACACATATTGTCGTTTGATTAAAAAAGATGGTGATGTAGCCTCTGCAATTTTGTAGGGGCTATTGCCTTTTTAGCAAAAATATATTAAAATATAGCGAAGTGGTTAAGGAGGGGGATTCAATATGGCGATCAGTCCGATATTACTCAATGGTAGTATCCAGCAGACGGACAATGTTCTGCATAATCAGCTGAAACAGGTAGAGAAAGGAATGGTAGATCAGGGCAATATACAAGTGCAGGAGGAGAAAAAACAGCAGCTGCAGGCAAAGCAGGTCGTTCATGCTGATGAAGCCTTGTTGAAAGAGGAACGTTTTGATGCCAAAGAAAAAGGACATAATGCGTATTCCGGTGATGGAGGAAAACGAAGGAAAAAGCCGAAGGGGGACGGTAAGGTTGTGGCAAAGTCCGCAGGTGGATTCGACATGAAAATATAGGGATGTACGTTTTTGCCAGGTTCCTTTATAGCTGTTTCTGGAGATTACATAATGGAAAAATAGAGAGGTTAGGTAGCAGATGAATTGGTTAGAGGTAGCGCTGTTGGTATTTGGAGTCGGTGCTTTTGCTGGAAGTTTTTTAATCAAGGAGAAGACAAAGGAAGATGAGGGTGTGCAGCAGGTTGATCCAGAACTTATACGAAGTGTGATTGACAAAGAGATGCGGGATGCCAAAGAGCGTGTTGCGGAGGTTGTGGACGAGACATTGGAGTATGCAGTGGAAAAGACAGAACGTGCTTCAGAGCGCATTTCCAATGAAAAGATTATGGCAATCAATGAATATTCGGAGACTGTGCTTGCGGATATCAACAAATCTCATCAGGAAGTGATGTTTCTTTACGATATGTTGAATGATAAACATAACAATCTGAAGGAAACAGTCAAACATGTGGACAAGACTGCAAAAGAGGCAGAGGAAGCAGCCAATGCCGCTGCGCTTGCGCTTGCGGCCAAAGCGAAGGAGGAGGCTGAGGCAAAGGAACGCGAGAAGCAGGAGGAAGCTAAGAAAAGTAGATTTATGGAATCTGTTCCTCTTGACAAAGAAGCACAGGAGAAGGAATATGCGCGTCGGCAGATGGCAAGACTGATTTTGCCAATGCAGCAGGAAATGACAATGCACCGGCAGGTGGACGCACGTGCTCTGGATATGACATCGTGGGCATTGAATGCAGGGAACAAGTCGCAGGCGGACCAACCGGCAGAACTGCGTCCCCTCGTTGTAAAGAGTGTGGAGATCGTCCCGGCAGATATTGTTACTTCAAATGACATGCAGCCAGTTCCTGAGAGCAGCACCAGTGTCAATCCTGTCAGCGCGGTTGATTTGCAGACACTTGGCTCACGCCCGGAAGATATGAAAGTGGTCGATGTAAAACCAACTGATATCAGACAAGTTGAGGTATATTCATTTGCAGAGCAGGCGCCGCACATTGAGCGGCCTGTTAAGAAGGAAGCGCAGTCTTTTGCGCTGGAAAATACAGTGAGCGCGATGAAGCAGCCGGAAGAGTATGCAGCGCAATCGTCGGCTGATGACTTAAATGAAAACAACAATGATAGAATCTTACGGCTCCACAAGGAGGGCTATTCTAATGTGGATATTGCAAAGGAGCTTGGACTTGGAGTCGGAGAGGTAAAGTTGGTCATCAATCTGTTCAAGGGGGCTGTATAAATGAAGTTTAAGTATATGATCAGAGGTCTTGGAATTGGCGTTATTATTACTGCAGCAATTATGGGGGCTTACAACAGGAATGCGGTGGCGGACGCAAGGGTTGCAGTGCTGAGAGAATATGGCCTTGGAGAGGAGAGCAGACTGGTCGGTGAAGTAGAAAGTTCTGACGAGAATATGTCAGAGGATGTGTCTGCGGATGAGTTTACAGAACAGGCGATCGTGCGGGACGAAGAGATTGAATCGGAGATTAACTCCGTACTGGATGAGGCAAAGGAATCAGAGCAGGCAAGTATGACAGAGTCAGGAACAGAATCAGGGGAGCAGTCATCAGCAGGAACTTCGGACAGCAGCGATGTTGGGGCGGAGGCTTCAGACGCTGGCGGTTCGGAGACAGCATCAGAAATTGGTGAGGCATCCTCAGGTGAGGGAGCAGTTGTATCGGGTGATGTTGTAGAGATTGTGATCGCATCGGGAGACGATTCAGGAACTGTCGCAAGAAAATTGTACAATGCGGGATTGATTGAGAATGCATCTGAATATGATGCCTTTTTAATGCAGCATGGTTATGACAAGCGACTTAGCACAGGTACGAAGACGATTAATGCGACAGACAGCTGGCAGGAGATTGCCGAGAAAATAACAAAATAGTTGTTTTAATAAAAAAGACCTCTTGCACAGGAGGTCTTTTTATGATATATTATTAATGTTATGGCTGTATTCGGGTATTGCAGCCGTGATAGCAGCATTAATAATTTATATAGTATTCACGTCTGCAGATTTGCGGTCCATGCTTGTATACAGGATAGTAGCCCGCAAAGATGAAGCAGGCGGTAGCGCGGTGATTCCGCAGAAAATGGAGGTAAGACATGAGTGTTATTTCAATGAAGCAGTTGTTAGAGGCCGGTGTTCATTTTGGACATCAGACAAGAAGATGGAACCCTAAGATGGCTCCCTATATCTTTACAGAGAGAAACGGTATTTATATTATTGATCTGCAGAAATCAGTGGGCAAGGTTGATGAGGCTTACAGAGCTGTGGCTGATATTGCAGCACAGGGCGGCACGATTCTTTTTGTTGGTACGAAAAAACAGGCGCAGGATGCTGTCCGCACAGAGGCAGAGCGTTGTGGTATGTTCTATGTGAATGAGAGATGGCTGGGCGGTATGCTTACCAACTTTAAGACAATCAGAAGCAGAGTAGACAGATTAAGGGCGATTGAGACAATGTCAGAGGACGGAACATTTGATGTTCTTCCAAAGAAAGAAGTAATCAAGCTCAAGAAGGAATGGGAAAAATTAGAGAAGAATCTTGGCGGTATCAAAAATATGAAGAAGATTCCTGACGCCATTTTTGTCGTAGATCCGAAGAAGGAGAGAATTTGTGTTCAGGAGGCTCATACACTTGGTATTCCTCTGATCGGTATTGCAGATACAAACTGTGATCCAGAAGAACTTGATTACGTTATTCCGGGCAATGATGATGCGATCAGAGCTGTTAAGCTGATTGTATCTGCTATGGCAGACGCTGTGATCGAGGCAAATCAGGGTGAGATCATGACAGATGCAGAGCCAGAAGAGGATGTTGAGGAAGTAGCAGAATAATTTTGCATGGATTTTTACCCGTTACCGAAACGGAGTAAACAGGAATGTAGAAGATATTAGGAAGCAGGAGGAATATAGAAGATGGCTATTACAGCAGCAATGGTAAAAGAGTTAAGAGAGATGACTGGCGCTGGAATGATGGATTGCAAGAAGGCGCTGAATGAGACAGATGGAAACATGGACGAGGCTGTTGAGTATCTGAGAAAAAAAGGACAGGCTAAGGCGGAGAATAAAGCGAACCGTATTGCTGCAGAGGGACTCTGCAGGGTGCTTACAGAAGGTGATCAGGTGGCAGCTGTCGTAGAGGTAAACTCTGAGACAGACTTTGTTGCAAAGAACGAGCAGTTCCAGAATTATGTTACAGCAGTAGCTAAGCAGGCGCTTACTACATCAGCAGCAGATATTGATGCGTTTCTTGCAGAGGCATGGAACGAGGATACATCGAAGAGCGTTAAAGATGCTTTGGTTGAGAAGATTGCTGTGATTGGAGAGAAGTTAAGCATCAGAAGATTTGAGAAGGTTGTAGCTGAGAACGGCTGCGTTGTGACTTATACACATGGCGGCGGCAAGATTGGCGTGATTGTGGATGCAGAGACTTCTGTAGTGAACGATGCAGTGAAGGAAGCACTGAATAATATAGCTATGCAGGTTGCAGCGCTTTATCCGAAGTACGTGACTTCTGCTGAAGTTTCAGAGGAGTATAAGGCTCACGAGAAGGAGATTATTGCAGAGCAGATTAAGAATGACCCGAAGATGGCTGGTAAGCCGGAGAAAGTGATTGAGGGCGCGATTGAAGGGCGCCTCAACAAGGAACTTAAGGAGGTATGTTTGCTCGAGCAGGTTTATGTAAAGGCTGAGGATGGCAAGCAGACTGTTAAGCAGTATCTGGATGCTGTTTCCAAGGAGAATGGAACAGAGATTAAGATCAGAAAGTTTGTTCGTTTTGAGACAGGTGAAGGTATCGAGAAGAAGGTAGATGACTTTGCAGCAGAGGTTGCAGCACAGGCTGGAATGAACTAAAGATGCCCCCAAAGGAGGGGAGAAAATACGTAGCAATATGCAAATTAAGGAGCATGAACGATTCATATTATCTATAAAGGAGAATAACACAAGTGGATACGTACATTATGACAGATGCAGAGTATTTTCTGGCGGAGATCATATGGGAGAAGGAGCCACTTGGAAGCGGAGAACTTGTGAAACTGGCATCCCAACGGTTGGGATGGAAGAAGTCGACGACATATACAGTGTTGCGTAAGTTTTGCGCAAATGATATTTTCCAGAATAAGGGTGCTGTGGTTACATCGAAAATCAACCAGGCGGAATATATAAGGCAACAGGGAGAGCGGTACATCAAGAAAAAGGATAGTGATGATTCTCAGCCTAATTTTGTGGCAGCTTTCTTAAAGAGAAAGAAACAAAGCGAAAATGATATTGAGGAACTTGTAACATTGATTGAGGAAGATCAAGATCAGGATTGACAAGTTTGATATCATAGGAAAAAGTGAGAGCCGGGGGATTTATTCCCCTGGCTCTCACTTTTTCCCATATTTGTCAAGCTGCGTAGTCAATATTAGCACCTTTGAATTTGGCGGCATCAAGTTCTTTTTGATTTTTAATATATGGATTTTCTTCGTTGGCATATTTGATCATCGTGTGCGTGACACCACCAGAAACATATGTACGACCACATTCAGGGCAGACCGATGTGTGAATAGACACAGAGGCATTTAGAACCTTGCCGTCTTTTTGTGCTGCCTTTTTGTATGCGTTGGATACATGCTCTCCTTCGTGAGCGCGTACTCTTGCGCCTGCTGATTCTGGTGAGATATGGGATGCTGTCTTGAAGGAGACATTACCCTCGTCGGAACCATCCTGATATTTACGGTTGGCGCAAGTTTCACAGTCCTCTGGTGATGAACGCTTTCCTGGTTTTTTGACCTTATCAGGATCAATACTATGTTCGTCGTTTTTTTCAGACGGGTTCACTGCATCTGGGTTGATGCTGTTCTGCGCTGATCTGGCAGACGGACTGGTCGTATTTGCATATGGGGAATAATTGGGATAGAATCCCGAAATGTTGCCGATTGTCATATGGCAGACCTCCTTTTAGATTAATATTTCCTTTTTATTCTTTCTTTTTCTTATCCAGCGCCAGAGCTTTCTCCTCATGCTTGATCTCCCAGTGGATCAGGAAAGTGAGGATGCTGCGCAGCAGGATGATCACACCCAGAATGCCCAGTTCACCCCATTCGCGAACAATGACAGTACGTAGAACCTCACTGCCCATCTTGAACTCAAGCGATAAGGCGATGCCCTGTGCAAGCTCCAGCCTGATGCGGGTATCATGTTTTATCCAGTATAAAAAACATTTTATGGCTGTAAAGACTAGAATAACAACACCGAAAAGTTCAAGAAGAATTGTGCAGATCTCAACTATATTGGTCAATATTAATTCCAGAATATTTATAATTGAGTGCATAAAGCAATCCTCCTGTGTGTTGTATTCAGAATATTTTGGATATCAGTTTGTTATTATTTTCTATGATTAAAAGTATACCACAAGCACAGAGAAAAATACAGTTATAATTTATATTTTTTACTTGCATTCTGCGTGAGCTATGTTATAATATTATCTATGGGGATATAGCTCAGCTGGGAGAGCGATACGTTCGCAACGTATAGGTCACGAGTTCGAGTCTCGCTATCTCCATTTGTGCCTGTGCACATGTAATGGAAGCATAGCTCAGCCGGGATGAGCGTTCGCCTCACACGCGAGAGGTCAGGGGTTCGAGCCCCCTTGCTTCCATTTTTTTAGTTGGAAAATAACTGTGGTATAGTGATCACTAAACAGGGGGGGTATCAAATGGCATTAACAAATGAAGACCTACAGGCGATAGCGGTATTGATGAATAACCAACTGCAGCCGATCAATGACAGACTTGACAGCATGGAGAACA
>DKVL01000011.1:6968-73387 GCA_002491195.1 Lachnospiraceae bacterium UBA7179 | reverse complement strand
CAGCATGGAGAACAGACTTGACAGGATAGAATCCGAAGTATCCGCTCTGAAAGCCGGGCAGAGGGAACTAAAAAAGAGGTTAGGGAACTAAAAGACAAAGTAAATGATACTTATGATTTAGCTTTGGATGCATGGGGACAGAGTACAGAAAATAGATACTGGTTAGAGAAAAAGGTAGAAATGCCATAATGAATAATAACAATTACATAACATACATCATAAAAAAAGCGATGCTTAATGTAGCATCGCTTTTTTTATGCACAGTTCCATGCAGAAACCGCAAAACGAGCAGGCTTGTTGCGCAATTGGCCTTTATTTGTTGCCGGCACGTTTTCTTACAAACATAGCAGCACAATGCAAAGTCCATACAAAAACGTAGTGGCTGTATGCAACAATCCATTTGCGCGACAAACGACGTTCATTTTGTAGCTTTTGCATGGATTTTTGCCTGTTACTGGAACGGAGTGAACAGTACCGAACAGTAACAATAATGATCCACATTGCAGGGAGAGTACTTGACATAAAATACCGGGGGGGGGTATAATTGAAAATACACAATCATGATTCAGGGAAAGTTATGGTTGTGTGCCTTATGGAAAGGGAATGTTTATGGATTTGGGTAGAGGAAGGGATTAAAAACAGGGTTGCAGCACGGGAATAAACTGTAAACTGTCAAGAGACCGGACTGGCTGTCCGGCTAAAAACATGAGAGGAAAAGGTAAAATGAGAAAGAATCTTTTAAAAACGGGTGCGGCATTGATGGCTGCAGTGATGGTAATGTCATTACCTATGACGGTGAAGGCAGATGAGCATGGAGGGCTTGGTTCTACAGATGGATATTCGCTCCCAACGGCGGAAGCAGTAAACGGAATTGCTGATCAGGCAGGGTATGATTATACGATTCCATCAATAGGACAAAGATACAATGCACAAACGGGCCAGTATGAAGAATATGAGCCTGTTAATATGCGTGTACATATGGACAAGGATACTGTGGTTTGTGACAATGATGACTGGTCGATCGACCTTACGGGATGTGAGCTTGAAATTCCCGGACAAGCGGGATATCAGGCAAAAAGCTGCTATATATATGAGTATGCTATTGGCGATGCCAGGTGGTGGTGGCATCTGGATGGTGATGGCTGCGAAAATTATGAAATAATAAGAGAGGATGGCAATTATTCGAGCACAGTCTACAATTTTTCGGCAACGGATGATACCGGGGTGTATCCGGATTGCAAATTCATAATATATTCAGTGGAACCTGGTGCTGCAGGCTACGTTGTTATGGCTCCACAGGGCTTTAAGGGGAATATTACACTTACGTTTCATGGCGGCAAATTAGAGAATGGCGAGGCAGTCATGGATGAATCGACAGGGCTGACATTCTATCTGTGGGGAGATGCAGCAGCGCAGCAGCCTGCACCGACGCCAGTGGAACAGCCAGCGCCAGTACCGGAAGCAACAGTGGAGCAGCCAGCGCCAGCACCGGAAGTAACAGTGGAACAGCCAGCACCAGCACCAGAAGTAACAGTGGAACAGCCGTTACCCTCTGCAAGTGATCAGGGGACAAGATATGTCACCAAGTCCGGTGACAATCTGGCGAAGATCGCGCAGCAAGTCTATGGCGACAGAGGCTTATGGAAAGATATTTATGAACAAAATAAAGAATTGATCAAAAATCCCAATGTGATTTATGCAAATATGCAGCTGATCCTTCCATAAAGCTGTATATATTTTCCAAATCCATAGATATCCCCGTTGGAAGTGTGAAAAGATTTACTAAGCGGCAAAAAGACGCCCAATAAGAAAATCTAAAGTTTCACGGATTGTTTATGCCGCTGAGACGGCATGACTGAATTGAGGAAATGAAATATATGAAATTTATAAAATCAATTCAAAACAGATATTTATTGATACTGTGCGGACTAATGATAGTCACACTGGGTTATGTCCCCTATCTGATACTCCAAAAAGGCTGTGTGATCAGCGTTACAGACCAGTTGGACGATGAGATCCTGAACTATGTCATAGCAGCAAAACACTTTCTTGATAGACAGACAGTTTATCCGGAAATGATGTGCGGGTTGAGCCGCGAGTCTATGATTCCGGTATCCAGGCTCTCTGTTTTATTATATGTGTTCTTTAGTCCGTTCCAGGCTTTTTTGATCAATCAGTATATTCTTTTAGTGAGCGCATTTATTGGAATGTATCTGTTGTGCAGTTCTTTACTGCAAAATACATTTGTCTCATTTTGCACGGCAGTTATTTTTTCATATCTGCCCTTCTTTTCTGTATACGGACTGAGCATAGCAGGGCTGCCACTGTTATTGTATGCGCTGCTAAAACTGTATGGGAATCACAATAAAATCATATATTATGGAATTGTGGTGCTCTATTGCTTTAGTTCTGCTTTTCACCTGACAGGGTATATCATTGTGGGAGCTGTTTTTCTGGTATCATTCCTGTGTTTCATAAAAGGAAACCGGCGAAACTGTTTTCTGGCTGCCTCGTTGATGCTTTTGGCGGGTTATCTGATACAGGACTATTCCATAATCTTGCAGGTACTCGGAATCGGCAATTATCAAACCAGTCATAGGGAGGAGTTTGTGATCGCCGGAATGAATTTCTGGGAAGGTTTCTTTCATGTGTTTGTGGATGGTTTTGACCATGGAATGAGTTATCACAGGTTTATCCTGCTTCCGGCTGTACTGACAGCACTCTATGGAAGGATTCGGTATCAAATGCTTGCCAGTAAGAGGCAGAAGGAGATCCGTCTGATCTGGGGATTGTTGTCTGCAGCGGTCCTGATTGCGTTATTTTTTGCGTTCTTTCACTGTCATGCGGTTGTCGCTTTCAGAAATGAGACAGGCGGTATGATCAAATATTTCCAGATCGACCGCTTTTACTGGTTTTATCCGGCGATCTGGTATCTCATTCTGGCATGTGTCTGTTCTTTTATCTGCGATCAGATCAGTAAAAAATCAGCTGCCCGGATTCTGTGCGTAGTTCTTCTTGCAGTTACAGGATTTTATGTTCTGTGGAACAGCAATTTTAAGAAGAATTTCAGACAGCTGCTGAACAGCAGGACTTCTAACCAGATCACATGGGAAGATTTCTATAGTGAGAATTTATTTGATGAAATTGCCAGGTACATCAAAGAAGAGAGCGGCATGAGTCAGGAGGAGTACCGTGTGGCAAGTGTGGGACTTCACCCTGCGGTGGCCGTCATGAATGGTTTCTATACGATCGACGGATATTCAAACAATTACAGTCTGGACTATAAACATCAGTTCCGTGAGCTGATTGCATATGAACTTTCCCAGAATGAGTATAACAGGATCTATTTTGATCATTGGGGGAGCCGCTGCTATCTTTTTGCGTCGGAATACAATGGCAGTGTGATGCTGGGCAAAGAAGGACAGGCCGTGCTGCGTGATTTTCAGATCGACAGTAAGAAAATGAAGGAGATGGGATGTTGCTATCTGATTTCGGCGGGAGAGATCATAGAGCCTGAACGGACAGGACTTGAATTGTGCAGGATATTTGAGCGGGAGGACAGTTATTACAGGATTTACCTGTATCAAGTGGTTGGAGCAATAAATGCAGGAATGAAAACGGAGGTTTGATATGGAAGCGAATATTTTGTGTGAACGAGAAGAACAGAAAGTGTTGTCGGATTTGTTTGAGGAACTTTCCAGCCTGTTGCAGGACAGCGATGACAAAGAGGAAAAGGACAGGGTGCATGACAGTTGCAAAAAGATGAATGACACGTCTGCCTATATGGTTCTGGGTGATGAGGGTGTGGGGAAGACCAGTCTGCTTCATGCGGTTTTCCAGGAGGTTCTCCCTGAGCAGAGTGATATGGGCGGCAGTGTCTGCGAGTACAGATGGGGAGAGACGGACTTTGAACTGCCAGGGACAGATGGGATTGGGAAGAAGTTTATCTCATCCGATACGATGCGCGGAATATCTATTATTGATACAAAAGGAATCAATCGTTTTGGAAAAGATACACTGGAAAAAGTCCGGGAAATGGCGGAGGCGTGTTGTGCGGTCTTTGTGGTTTTTGATGCTGGCAATGTCAAAAGCCCGAGACTGTGGGACATGATCGAAACCTTTCCCAAGAAAAAGATGATCTTTTTCCTGACAAAGTGCGATACAGTCTCCCCGGATACATTAAAGGAAAATCTGTCGAAGATAAAAATATATATGCAGGAGAGTGAGATCGAGGCGCCTGTATTTGCGGTGAGTATCGCAGACGATCATACGGATCAGAATGTGTCCGGACTGGATTCTGTGCGCAGCTACATCAGGGACCATGTCGTCGGCAGAAATCCCATGCTGAGAAAACAGCAGGAAAACATACAGGAAATGCAAGCGATGATGGCACAGTTTCAGGAATCTTTTCAGCTGAGGAAAAGGCAGTACGAGTCGGATGCAGTTATCCTGGATAAGATCAATACGTCGCTGGACCATTATGTGCTCCATCACAAGGAGATCGTATCTAAGTTGACAAAGAATCTCGAGGTTGAGATCTGTCATGAAATTGACAAGTATGAACAGGAAATCATTTCTAAGATGGATCCTTATAAAATAAAGGAACGCTTTCGGACGAAAGAGGATTTTACCGATTACCTGAATATGGTGAATGACAATTATAAGGCAATGATGAGCGAATCTGTCAACCGCAGGACGATAGAGGTCATGAAGGGGTGTATGCATGATCTGGAGGCTATTTTCCAGGAGGCGACGGGATATTTTAACGAGCGGGAAAATATTCTTGCGCTGAATGATCATTTTTATGGTTCGTTATCCCAGAGCAGGCGGCAGATCGTGGCGGAGACAAGGGAGACTTCCCTGACGGCAGGACAGTTTTACCAGACGTTGAGCGATGCTTCGATCGAGCTGTTTCTGCAGATTTGGAAGGAAAGGGAGAAGTATGACAGAAAAATAGCAATGAGGGAAACACTGTCTGTCATTACAGGCGGCGGTGGAGGTATGGCAGCAGGAGCGGTTGGTACTGTGAAGTTTGTGCAAGCTGCTAAGACAGTGGAGCAGTTCGCTGTTGCAGTATTGGGGGGATCTGCACTTGTAGTTATCGGTGCAATTTTGGGAGCACTTTTGATCTATGAGATCGCAAAGAGAATATATGATCCGATGGCTGCGGATAAGATGGAAAAAAATGTTCAGGAATGTATTTGGATGTTTCATGACGAGGTGGGTAAAACGAAAGAAGCGATGATTGGACAGGTTACAGGACAGATCACAGAGCTGTTTGAAAATGAGCTTGCCAATATAGACAGTTGTTTTACGGATTTTAGAATCTCAGTGAATGTAGAGGCGGAGAAGATACCTGTGTTAGAGGAAAAAGCCAGGACAGTCGGTACCTTGATGGAACAGATCCGGGAAATGGAAAGGAGCAAATGATCAATGAATAACAAGGAAGAACTACTGCAATGGATCCAGAGTCTGGAAAATTATGCAAAAGCCAATAGGCTGTCCGCACGGATTCTTGACAGTATAGGGGAATGCAGGGAACATATTGTGAGAGAGGATCTGCCATGGCAGGAACTAAGCATGCAGATTGAGGAAATCCTGGAAAGTGTCAGATTGAAGGTACAGCCGGCGGATGCAGCGGTACAGATACAGGGCGGGAATCGTGTACCTGTCGAAAAAGTACAGGAAAAAGTTAAAGGGATGGCGGAGGACTGCCGCAGGGATAACCGGGATTCCATCGCCGCGATCGAGGTAAGAAAGAATCTGAATGTCA
The DNA here is from genome assembly GCA_002491195.1 of Lachnospiraceae bacterium UBA7179. Classification (GTDB taxonomy): domain Bacteria; phylum Bacillota; class Clostridia; order Lachnospirales; family Lachnospiraceae; genus COE1. The sequence goes on along the minus strand of DKVL01000011.1, from coordinate 67,614 downwards.
AAGAATCCGTGCGCAAAATGGGGGAAATCACCCACACAGAAGCACATTTGGAGAAAATGCTGGATATCAATCAATATTCGGAATTTTTCCGAAAGATCAGGGATTCTTACGAGAAGGATATGGCGCAGACAGCAAGTGAGATGATTGGCGGGATCAGCGGCAATTATGATCATATGGCGGACCATATGAAAAGTATGTTTCAGAGTATGGGAAACCATGCTGACGGTATCGGGAATGAAAAATTTTATCATGAGTATGAGTCGGCAAAAACAGAAGTGGAGAATCAGCTGGTCAGTGATCTTCGGACTGTTGATCTGGGCGGCGGCCTCATAATGGAATTTGCAGGTAAGACAAAAGAAAAGATTCAGCGCATTACCAAGAAGGCTTTGCTGAAAAGGAAACTTCTTGCGTTTGCCCCGATTATGTTCGTGCTTGTGATCTTCCTGGGCAGGTCAGTGATCAGTCTGCTCATGGCAAGGTCAGCGCAGACATCAGCGGAACAGTCTCCGGAGGAGAGTGCTATAGCTATGATCAGAGAATCAGTTCTTCCTTTGATATTTAATCAATCAGGAGGAGATGATTCGATGCTCAAACTGGTTTCGTTTGCCTGGATCATAGCGGTTCTCTTAATCCTATTCGTTGTATACAGGCTCTATCTGCGAAAGCTGAAAAGATGGTGCAGCCGCCGTATCTGTGAAGAGTGCGGGAGATACCTGCGCGCGGAATTTGCAGCATTTGAAAAGGAAGACCAGCTGATGCAGAAAGCTGGTGAGGCGATCGCGCAGATCGCCGCGGACTGTGAGCAGCGGTACCTTGTGATCCTGAACTGCATCTTTGCGGGCACAAGATACGAAGAAAAGGGGACACAGGAAGGTTCTGGATTTGATCATCTGCAGGAACAGTGGAATCATCTGAAATACAACTGAGTGTGGGGGAGAACATAGGAATGGATAACTTAAAAGGGTTTATGAAAAAGGTGAAAATAGCAGATGCTGCGGGAAATTCATCGAATAAAAGCCAAAATATCAAGACGATCAACAAGTCGCTGGAAGAGAAGATGAACGAAAAGGCGAAAATATATGGCTTTATAGGGATGGAGGTCTATGATCTGTCCAAGGAAAATAAAATTGAAATCGAGCAGATCAAAAATTATCTCGACAAGATGGATACCCTGAATCAGGAGATCGCAGAGCTGGAAAAACAAAAGACAGAGCTTGAGGCAAAAAATGCGGGAAAAAATATCTGTACCTGTGGATATAAGTTAAAACCGCAGGACCGCTTCTGTCCAAATTGTGGCGAAGTGATCTCTAAGGCGGTTACAGTGTGTACCTGCGGGGCTAAAATCGATAAAAACATGAAGTTCTGCAGAGTTTGCGGCAAAAGCGTCGAGGAGATCCAGAAAGCGCTTGAACCCGGACAGCCTAAGATGATGCGGGAATGTATCTGCGGGGCAAAAGTTCCAGAAGGGCAGTTTATGTGTTTTGAGTGCGGCAGGAAAATGGAATGACACACGGTTATAACTGAATCTTCTTTCGCAGAGACTGGCGGTATTCGGTCGGTGTACATCCAATAAATTTTTTGAATATTTTATTGAAATAGCTTGTGTTATTGAATCCGACAGCACCAGCAATCTCTGAGATGGATTCGTGTGTCTTGCGGTGCATATACTTGGTAGCTTCCGTAATGCGGTATTTCATGAGATATTCAATTGGGGAGAGACCAGTAGCACGTTTAAAACAGCGGCAGCATTCGCTCTTACTGACAAGGATGGAGCTGGCAATATCGTCTAGTGTGACTGATTCCATGAAGTGTTCTTCGATGTAGAGCATTGCCTGTTTTGCTCGCTGTGTGTCCTGGTTGGCAGTGCGCGCAGATATATTGCACGAACTGGCTGACCTGACCGGAAGCTGATCATATAGGAGTTTCCATAGTTGTAATATATATGCTTTTGACAAAAGTTCATAACCGGAGGGACGATCTTCATTGAGTGCGATCAGCTGTTTTAAGAGCGGCCGAAATTGCTGGTAAAGATTATCCCTGCCTGTGATGTGCAGACAATGGAAAGAGCGGTCTGCAATAATTGGATTGATATATTTGTTTTCCAGGTCCAACTGGCCCAAACCCAGTATGAAGGACGGATTGATCACAATGGAACTGAAAATGACGCCGTCAGCGCCTGCAGGTGTGATAAAATGCCTGACTTTCTGATTAATAAAGACAATATCACCTTTGGAGACAGAGATATTGCATTCATCACAGGTGATGTATGCCTGACCTTGCTGAATATATTGAAATTCTATTTCTTCATGCCAATGCCAGTGTACAATGGGTGCATCGGGCAGTGTGCAGTCAACAGTTGTAAGTTCTACGGGATAACCGCTGCGAAGAAGTCTTTGTGTGCGTTTGGTATAAAAGTCTGGCTCCATGGAAAATCATCTCATTTCTTGCATTATTTTCTATGATATCTGTAATGAGTATAACACATTTTAATATTTTTTTCATGGAAATTAAGATGCTTTTGCGTTATAATGGTGCTGTTGATTTAAATGAGGGATGAAAGAAACAGAGCATACGAAAACAGTGGAAGGGATGAATATGCGTACAGTTATTCAGTCAAAGACAACAGGCAGTGAGAACAAACGATTAATGGAACTGGAAAAGATGAAGAGAAACCTGGAACATCAGCTGCAGGAGATGGCAAAGACTGTCGAAAAACAGCAGGAGTTAATTGCTTTGGCAAAGAGAGATCCGCTCACAGGACTCAGAAACCGCCAAGGGGTGCCGGAACAGGTGAATGCTAAGCTGCGCGCAGACTGTGAGGGAATCTTTTTTATCATGGATATGGACAATTTTAAGAGTGTCAATGATACATATGGACATATGGAGGGGGACCGTGTACTTACGAGGTTTTCCAAAGGTCTTAAAAAAGCCGTTGATGCGAAGGATATCGTGGCAAGGCTTGGCGGGGATGAATTTGTGGTATTCTCTCCAGGATATTATGATAAATACGAGGTGAAGGCAAAAGCACAGCGTATGATCAGGCAGATTGAGCGTGAACTTGTAGCGCCGGGAAGGTTGATGCGGGTGACGGTCTCTATGGGTATTGCCAGTGCGCCGCAAGATGGTGAGACTTATGAGGCATTGTATGAAAATGCAGACAGGGCGCTTTACAATGTGAAGAATGAGGGCAAGAATGGTTATCGGTTTTTTGCTGATCTTGATGAGGCAGAGGACAGTGTTGTTGTCTGTGACAGACCACACAGTTCGTTAGCGGAGATAACAAATAAGTTAAAGGAGAGGAAGATGGAAGGTTCATTCGAGGTTGAGTACAGTAATTTTGAGAAGATTTATCGTTTTATGGAGAGAAATCTGATCCGTGATTACAGGGAAGTGCAGTGTGTGCTATTTACGTTGGATGACTATGGAGAGCATATGGAGACAGATGAGACGATTATCCGGGGACAGCTGGAGTATCTGCAGCGCGCGGTTGTAAATTCTCTGCGAAAGGGTGATGTGACGACAAAGTATAGCTCTACGCAGGTGCTTGCCCTTTTGATGGATGTGAACAGGGAGAATGCAGATATGGTTGTGAACAGAATCCTTGCCAGATACCGCGCGGAGGCGGGCAAGGAAGTGATGAATGTTCTGTATGATATCCAGCAGCTTATGGCAAGCGAAGAAATTGGCTGATCATAAGTATACTCATGATGGGTGTACTTATGATGCGCAGCCCCGTGCATTGTCTCTCCTGCCTTATTTTTTATATTTAATGTATGATAAAATGTTTTAATTCTGGATAAAATAAAAAGAATATGTCGATGTGGTTTCTGCTACTGATATTAAGAATATGACAGACGAATATTACAGCAAGTACAAGATTCTGACAGAAGGCAGGGATAAAGCGGAATTTAGGAGACCCGTTGAAGTGCAGGCTGGCATTGAGATTGGGTTGGAGAAGTTCCTTGAGGAGCGGGATTATCATGCATTTGTTACACATTTTAAGAACGAATTGCGTTGGAATCCGATTGTGTGCCGCTAATTTTTCCAAAGCGATTAAAAGATTATTAAATCCCAGGTTTTTTTAGCAGGATCAATCCTGTTAAAAAACTGGGATTTTTATATTCTGTTTTTAATCATGCTCTGGAAACTTTAGAAACCTTTTGGAAAAAAATAACAAGAAAAGTTGCCTTCAGAAAGCTAAAACAAACTAAAAAATGTGTAAAAAGCAGATTTTTTAGTTCATAATTGACAGTTATTCATGAAATCTGTAATAATAAGTTATGATTCAATTTAGCTAATAATAGTTCAATTTGAAGTGGATTAGAAGCTAAATAAGTCGATCGGTAGTAAATTGTTCAAGAATCATGTAGGAGGAATACGCATGAAGAAAAAACAAGTAACAAAACTGTTTTCTGTTGTTGGAATGGCTTGTGTATTGGCAATGTCTCCTTGCAGTATGGCTGGAAATATTGCTTATGCGAGCGAGGTGCAGCAGGAAAACAAAACAGAGAATCCAATTGACGATTCGGAAAAGTCTGCGTCAAACGATGACAAAGACACAAAAGATGACCCATCTGATGAGAACAAAGACACAGAGAAAGACCCATCTGATGAAAACAAAGACACAGAGAAAGACCCATCCGACGAAAACAAAGACACAGAGAAAGACCCATCTGATGAAAACAAAGACACAGAGAAAGACCCATCCGATGAAAACAAAGACACAGAGAAAGACCCATCTGACGAAAACAAAGACACAGAGAAAGACCCATCTGATGAAAGCAAAGATACAGAAGATACATCATCCAATATAGGTGAGAATATAGAAGATCCTGTATTAGACGATGATTCGAAAAATCAAGATGAATCAGACAAGAATATACAAAAACCTTCTCAGGATGCAGAGGAGACTGGGGAAGAGACAGAGGAATTCGCACAGAAGGAAGAGACAGACAAGGAGATCACCAAAAAAGAAGCGGCTGTTTTTTCGGCTCGTACAGAGGATGTTGAACTGAAATCGTTTTATGAGGGAAAGGAGATTTCTTTTGATAGTTCAAAGGATTGGTCAGACAAAGGCGAACAGCAGTTGGAGCTCACAAGTGAGCAGCCATTAAAGAGCGGCGCTAAAGTATCGTTTGATCTGTATATCCCCGCAGAAAAAGCAGAATATAGCGGTGCAATCAAAGTTCAGGGAGTGGCAAGGCTGGGCAGTGATTGGACTTGGACAGAAAATAAGTCTATTTCTGAATTTGGCGCTTCTGATTTTACGGAAGAAGTAACAATCGATGGCGAATCATATAAAAAGGTAAATGTGTCCTATTGTTTTGGAGACGAAATAACAAAGGACTATCTGGCAACTTTCACAGTAAAGATCGCAGGTTATCAATGTACTTATGAGGGACCGGTGAAATATGCCAATGTGCAATTAGAAGATGGCAAGGATGACACAAATACGGATGAAGAGCAGATTACGCTGGATTCTTATAGTGAGAATGCGCTTTCGTTTGATCGTGACAGCGAATGGGATGCCAATGGATTAGATGGAAAAGATTTAGGACTTAGCAGTGACCAGCCGTTAAAGAGTGGTACCAAAGTATCACTGGATCTGTATATTCCGACAGAGAGCGCTGACTATGAGGGAACAATCAAAGTTCAGGGTATAGCAAGATTGGGCAGTGATTGGACTTGGACAGAAAATAAGTCTATTCCTGAATTTGGCGCTGCTGATTTTAAGGAAGAAGTAACAATTGATGGGAAATCTTATAAAACAGCAAAAGTATCCTTCACTTTTGGCGATGAGATAACCACAGATTATCTGGCAAATTTTACGATAAAGCTCGCAGGCTATCATTGTGATTATCATGGAATGATTTACTATGATAACGTAAAATTGGAAGAAGGCACATCACAGCCGGAACAGCCAGGAGAAGGCGTCTTAAAGGTATGGGATTTTGCATCTGCAAATGATTTTGATGGTTGGTATCATAATGATAACGATGACTATCAGAATCAGGGAGCTAACAGTGTTGAATGGAATGAGCAGTATCAGGCACTCGCAGTAAAGGTAGATTATTCCAAAGATGCAGATGTTTCATGGAGCGAAATCAAAGTATCTTATTGGAAGGATGATTTTGCGGCCGCAGGCGCTAATACAATGAACTTTGATTTTATCTATGATCCGAACGCTATGACAAAGGGAAGTTTCAAGATAAAATTATTTTCCAACGGCGGTGACAAGGTTGAAACAGACGCGGTAGTGAATACAGATGCTTCCGAGGATTATGCGGATGGACTAAAAGTAGTTCATTTCACAGTGGATTTTGATTCTGCGGATATCGCGAAAAATATCACAATCGGCGTAGTTGGCTGTGAAACGGACTATCAAGGCGTGATCTTCCTGGATAATATCACGCTGCGTAAGGAAGCAAAGCAGCAGGCGGAAGATATCTATGTAGATGCGAAAGTAGACGTAACCGGTCAACAGATGGCGCTTTCTGTTCAGGGAAATACGCTGAATACAGGTGCGGGAAACAGCAGTATCGCCACAGCGATCACTCTTGCAGATGGCAATGCCACAGACAGTGCGAAGCAGGTATATGCATATCTGCAGGCGGTTGGCAATACGGATAGTGTTATTTTCGGACAGCAGAACAATACAAGTCATAAGGCAGGAAACAGTAATTTATCCTGCTCTGACACGATGGATGTGGTTGGCTCCTATGCGGGAGTGATCGGGCTGGATGGACTAGCTCTTGTAGGAGACGAGTATTCAGCAGAGCGCTATCTCAATGAGATGCAGTCATTGGACAGTGCATACAGCAGCGTTTCTGGTCAGATTGCGGCGGCGTCAACTCCAATCGAAAAGAACGTGATCGCGGCGGCGGCATTAACCAATTATAATATCAGAAATGGCGCTATTGCAACGCTGTCTTTACATATGCCAAACTTCAGTTTGGTAGATCGAACAGGAGCAGCAGGAGGTCCAAGTTACGCAGCGTATAATTTTACAGGATATACACCCAATAACCTGACAGGGGATGTGATGAATCAGATTTTGCCGGGAGGCGCTTATAACGATGCATTTACAGCTTATCTGGATATGGTTGCCGACTATGCGCATCATGTGGATGGAGCAGTATTGTTCCGCCCATTCCATGAGAATACGGGAAGCTGGTTCTGGTGGGGGGCAGCCTTTTGTGATGCGCCGACTTACAAGAGTGTGTATAAATATACAGTTGAGTATTTAAGAGATGAGAAAAATGTACATAATTTCCTCTATGTATATGGGCCGGGTTCTGAGGCGTCTAGTATGGAGGAGTATGCAGCGCGCTATCCGGGTGACGGTTATGTAGATATGGTTGGTTTTGATATGTACCATAGCAATCCGACAGAAGGCGATACTTTTATCGCGAATTTTTCAAAGGAATTAAGCATTGTGGAGGGTTTTGCAAATGCGCATGGCAAGCTGGTGGCAGTGACAGAGACAGGAGCGGCGCGTGACGCAGTGGAAGGTGATAACCAGACTGCCCTGTTAAAACAAGGGAATGAGAGACGCGACTGGTATCGTGAGATCTTGGATGTAGTAAAGAAGAGCAATGCTTCGTATTATCTGGTATGGGCGAATTTCAGTGAAAAGGATGGTTTTTATACACCATATGTCAAATCTGTGAAAGAAGACAAAACGAAACATGGCCATGAGATGATGGATGATTTTATTCGGTTCTTTAACGAGGATAGCAGCATTTTTGCTATCAACCAGCAGCAGGCATTGAATCAGATCCAATCCTTATCCATTCGTGCTGATGCGGCAATTGACAAAAGCGGCTACATCGTCAGCCCTGTGTCAGGTAGCAGAGTCCTGGATCAAACGACTCTCAGAGCAAAAGTTACCGGTATCGATGCAGCGGATCAGATTACCTTTGTATGCAAAGGAAGTGAGGAAACGAAAACTGTTGAGGCACAGATCGCAGATGGTTATGCATCGGCAGTACTTACCAAGAGTGATTTGCAAAGCCTTGGCGAGTCCGTAGGAGAGATCAGTCTTGTGATTAACGGGACAACCTTTGATACAGTTCGGGCTTTGTTTAATATTGGAGAGGCGGAGCGCGATCCATATGAAATAGATGGTTTCGAGAATTACTATGGAGTCGATGATATGCTGACGAATAGCTGGTCAATGAACAAGGCAAGCGGCAGCAGCATTACGCTGAGTTTGTCAAAAGATTACAGCTATGAAGGCGATTATGTTATGAAGTTTGCCTATACGGAAACCTCTGATGGCTGGGCCGGAGCTACGCTTTCCAAGGAAGTGGATTGGACAGACTGCGATGCGCTGAAGTTTTGGACGGTTCCTGATGGCAAGCTGCAAAAGACAGTTATTCAGATAACGGCAGGCGATAATACGATTTATGAGTATTATCTGAATGAAAATCAAGACTATGCCGCAATGGGAACAACTCCTATTTTAGTTACGATTCCTTTTGAAAAATTCGTGGCAAGAGATATTCCAGGCAATCCAACAGGCGGACTTGTAAATGATCGGGCAAAAATCACTTCTGTTGGTTTATGGGTAAACGCAATTGCAGATAGTGATGCGATTGACAATGGTATGGTAAGCGGTGTGTTATATTATGACAATATAACGGCGGTTGCTTCGGGCAGCAGCGAGGTAATCGTACAGAGAGCAGACAGTAAGCCTGAAGAACCAGAACGGCCATCAGAGTCATCGACAAGTACAACTTCAAGTTCAGATCCATCAAATAGAAATACTTCACCGACCAATGCAGTTGTTAATCAGGTCGTGCAGCCAAGTTATACAACAAAGGATCAGCGGAAGGTAAGCGGCTGGCAGGAGGTGGTCGATGCAGCGTATCTGGACGCAGAACCTACAATAACTGCATCTGATGCAATATCACAACATCGCATTGCGAATATCAATATTACTGGAGTGACAGAGCTGATCATACCACGGGCAACTGTTGTAACAATGCAGCAGAAAGATGCAGATTATAACTTCTATTACCAGAATATTGCGATAACGCTCTCGCACAATATGCTTACAGAATGGACGAAAGATCTGGATTTGGAAGTATTTTTGAGGACAGAGAAAGATTTCGGCGAAGGTTTTGACGCGTTTTATATCAAAAAACATGCAAATGATGCGATTCCTCAAAACGCAATCATCAATATTTTACTGTCAGCAGAGAAAGCGGGGCGCTATGCGCACATTTTTGGCAGAAACAGCCAAACGACATATGAATTGGTTTCAACAGTGTCAATCAGCGAGTTTGGTACGATATCGCTCCTGGCGGGACCGTATGAAGAGTATATTGTTCTTTATTAAAGTCAATACAGAGTAATATAAAAGATAGAAACGATTCACAAATTACTCAAAATACAAGCGTTTGGGCTTTTCGACAAACTCCACTTCGTCAAGGTCAGCGAAAGCGTCCACAAAGTCTTCCCGTACTGTGGCGATGGCGTAACCGTTGATCAAAGGTTCGATGTGGATGATTTCTGATTCAAGGCGCTCGAGCGGTCCATGATATTTTACAATTAATTCCCAGGTTCTTGTGGCGGGTGTATAACCTGTGCCAAGCACCTGGGATTTTTGTAGTTCGGTTTCTGTGGCGGCTAGGGCGAGATTGAGAAGGTTTTCCAGTTTGGCGTTTGGCATGGCGCGATTCCTTTTGACAGGGGGGCGGATTTGATATAATATATTCCGAAAATTGCGGAATGTGTTGCTGTTGAAACACACTTTGACATTACAATTGTTAAATATGATTAGGTGGTGAAGCAGTTCAATCGATGATTTTGTAAAGAGGGAGAGGTATGTCATGGCGATCAGGACAAAGCTTCCGATAGGGATTGGAAATTTTTGCTGCATAATAAAGTTTTAGGTATATAGTGGTTGACACATGTAATACATGGTGTTATGATGAAAATATAGTTGACATGTGTAACACAAAATAATATAGTGCAGGAGCTGATAACAATGGGAGATGCAATTTTAGGACAGAGTGAGTGGATTATCATGGAGAAGTTATGGGAGCAGCAGCCAAGGACGATCATGCAGCTGTTTCACGCGCTGGAAGTAGAGCCAGGGTGGAGCAAGAGTACCGTTAATACGCTGCTTGGCAGAATGGTTGACAAAGGCATCATTTACTATGAGGATGGCGGAAAAGCGAGGCAGTATTATCCGAAGATTAAGCGGGAGGAGGCAGCGCTTGCAGAGACTGAGAGTCTGCTGTCGCGTGTTTACAAAGGCTCTGTCAGCATGATGATGAGCACGCTGGTAAAGAAGAGGGATTTCACAAGGGAAGAGATTCAGGAATTATATGACATTTTGGAAGGATTGGAGGGCGGGCATGATTGAATATATCGAGCAGATTATTTCGACTACGTTATTTCTGAGTTTGATGTTGCTTCTCCGCGCGGTGTTTTACAACAGGATATCAAAGCGCCTGTGCTATGCGATGTGGCTGGTTGTAGTTGTATATCTGCTGGCATCTTTTGGGAAGTTCTCCAACTCGTTTCAGGTTTTAAATGTGATCTACAGGGCAGTGGAGGCGGAAAATGGGAGCTGGGACAGGCAGGAGGCAGCAGGGACGGATCGGAATGCACAGGAAACATGGGATAAGGTACAGAGCGGTAAGCAGGAGAGCGTTCCCCATGAAACAGCAGCATTTGGACAGGTAAATCAAGTTGTTGATCAGCAGGAACAGAGTCAAAAGGATTGTGCGGACGATACAGCACCAATAAGGATATCAGATGCAGGACAGGAATTGTGGACAGAAGGAGTCTGGCTCAAAAGAATCTGGATTGCAGGCTGTGTGATCTGTGCGATAATATTTGCAGGCAGTAATCTCCATTTTGCGGTAAGACTGCAAAAAAGCAGGAAACGGATGGAAACAGACGAGAAATTTAGAAAAAAGATAGGACGTGGAGATCTTTCGGTATACCAGACAAAGGAAATCAATACGCCGTGTCTTTTCGGGGTGGTGTGTCCGGCAATTTATCTGCCAGAGATGCAGCTGGAGCCGGAAAAATGTCATTATGTGCTGGCACACGAATATACACACTACAGGCATGGGGATCCTATGTGGGCGGTGCTGCGCTGTCTGTGCGTGAGCCTGTACTGGTATCACCCGCTTGTCTGGATGGCGGCGTTGTTGTCGGGACGTGACAGCGAGTCTGCCTGTGACGAGAGCGTGATCAGGACATATGATGCAAAGGCACGCAAGGCTTACGGGGAGACTTTGATCTTATTTGGAACAGGAGGGAGGGATTTTATGAGGTTATTTGCAGGCGCATCCGGAATGAATGGAAGGAAGCAGGAACTGAAGAAGCGTATTACACTGATCGCATCACAGAGAAAGCAGCATATAGGTACAGCCGTACTGGCATGTGTCTTGCTGTTGGGAGTGACAGGGTGTACGATCGGAAGTCCGGTGGTTCCAAACGATGGTAGTGTTTCAAGCGACGAAAATAGCAGCCATATAGAGGAGGTGACACAGGCACAGAGCGGGGAACTTTCAGCTGAGGCGGGCGGAGATCTCGTGCCGAAACCATATGATTTTGCAGGCAAACTGGATAAGACAAAAGAGAACGGAATCGAGTATTACAATGTGATCACAGAGAAGGAGATACCGCTTCCATTGAATGAGTGGGCGAAAATGAATCTATTTACAGAGCAGGGAAATGCAATAGATGCCTATGTTCGTTTCACACAGGTGATCAGAGATGTAGAGGAAATCAAAGATCACATTGATCATTATGTCGAAGCCAGGGAGATCAAAGAACCGTTTGGCATGTTGGAGACCGACGACGCGCAGTGCGTTTTGCTGCAGTATGAAATTTTGGTTGCAGGCGATGCCAGATTGGACGATACCGACAGAATACCATCGATGGCGCTTGACTTTCCGCTCAAGCTGTATTCTACGATGGAAAGCGGCAGGTTTGCAAATTATCAGGGAATTGAACGCACCGTCCGTGACCTGTCTATTGTGGAACAGGACAAAATAGAGCCAGGCGACACGATCAAGAAAGAAGTCATCTGCTTTATTCCCAGGGAGTATACAGCGTATGGAATGGAGCTTGTCTACATGACAGCGCATCGGACGACGGGAACGGTGTATTTCAAGCCAGAGTATGAGTAGAAATATGGTTTCTGTGTATTCCGGTTCACAATTCACATCAAGCTTTTGTGGTAATCTTTGTGATATCCTTTTCCTGTAAGGAATGATTCAGAAATAGACAAGTCAAGATGCATAGGTCATTTTTGAACGGTTCCTGGAGCGTGTTTGAACACGCTCTAGACAATAGAGGGAGGAAACAGCCTTGTATGAGTGGAATGAAGCAATACAGACAATGATTTACTGGATTGAGGAGCATTTGACACAAAATCCGTCCCTGCAGGAAATGTCGGCGCAGATCGGCTATTCGCCATATTACTGTTCGGTAAAGTTTCATGAGGTGGTTGGGATGACAATCCGAAATTACATCGCAGGGAGACGGCTTGCGCAGGCAACGCTGGAAATCCGCGACACAGAGGATAGGATACTGGACATTGCAGTGAAATACGGATATTCCTCACAGGAAGCGCTGACGAGGGCTTTTGTCAGCGCATATGGGTGCACGCCCGCCGCATACCGGAAAAATCCAGTGCCAGTCGCGCTCTCCAACCGACAGGTTGTGTTCTTCCCGGAGCATTATGGGAATAGAGGAGGAATCACGATGAACAAAACACTTTTGACAGAGGCCCATATCAGGGTAGAGCACATTCCGGAGCACAAGTACATTGGAATCTGGGATAAGGGTGCGAGCGATTATGGGAGTTTTTTCGGGCGGCATGACTGCGATGTGGTCTGCGGTACGATCGACAGTATGAGCCATGTATCGCACCCAATCGTCACCTGTCACACGGCGGGCTGGTTTTATGACAATGGCATAAAGGGCTACTTTTATGGATTTGGCGTGCCGGCGGACTATGACGGAGTGATACCAGAGGGATTCGAGATCCGCACGATTCCGGCAAGCGATTATCTGGTCTTTTTTCATCCGCCATTTGACTATCTCAAGGATTGTGGCGAAGTGATGAACAGGGTGGAAACGCTGGCATGGAATTTTGATCCGTCAACAAAGGGTTACGAGTGGAATGAGGAGGTCTGCCAGGATTATCAGCGCCACTATCCGGAGGTAATCGGATATGAGGTTCTTAGACCAGTCAAAAAGAAAAGTTAAACTGCATTAAAATAAGACAGGAAAGTCAGGAAATTTTGGAAACAAAAACAAGTTGCAAAGTTTCCTGATTTTTTCTTGACAAATATATCGCTGACTGATATATTGAATACAGAATATATCAGTCGACGATATATTAAATTCAATATACATATCAGTTGATAATATAACTTATCAGAAGTGTCCTTTACTTCTGATAAAAGGCGCGACCTTTGCGCCGTGCATCTGATTATAAAAAGCTGCTTTTGCTTTTTATAATATAACTTATCAGAAGTGCCCTTTACTTCTGATAAAAGGCGCGACCTTTGCGCCGTGCATCTGATTATAAGAAGCTGTTCTTGCTTCTTATAATATATTGGATACAGTACAATAGCATATGTAGCTTGCGCAGGATATTTCTTCGGGTGTGCATATTAAAAAACGTAGGCGTAGGAGGCAAAGGCATAAAAGGCAATGCCTTAGGCGAGGCTTTTTGATACGTGCAATTGGAGAAAAAGACAAGTCATTGTCATGAGTAATTTATTAACGGTTCCTTAGTTAATGGTATATAGGGATGCAATAAAATAACGATTATAGAGGAGGTGATCAGATGGGAGAAAAAGATAGTCCGCTGACGGAAGCAGTATATTATATCCTTCTGGCTGTGCGAAAGCCCAATCATGGTTATGGAATTATTCAGGAAGTAGAGCAGCTGACAAACGGGCGTGTCGTGCTAGGCGCCGGGACTTTGTATGGTGCGCTCCAGACACTTCAGAAAAAGAAGTGGATCGACATCTACAGTGTTGACACAGAATCCAGAAAGAAAAAAGAGTATAGGATCACAGACCTGGGGAAAGAGGTCTTTGAGACGGAGCGAATGCGGCTGGAAGAACTGCTGCGCAACGCGGCGCTTATGAGGAATGAATAAAGGGGAGGAATCAGGAAATGATCAGGTTTCGTTTATACTTTGACAAGGACGCGGAGACAGAGTGGCTCAATCAGATGGCGGCGGACGGATGGGCGATGAAACGCTTTTTTGCCGGATTTTACAGTTTTGGGAAATGTGAAATGGGTGCATACCGCTACCAGATCGATTTTGGCGACAGGCTGTTTTCTGTCAGCAGCGATTACAGGGAACTGATGCAGGATACAGGTATTGAGATTATTCAGACATGGGGGTATTGGGTGATCCTGCGCAAAAGGGTGTCCGAAGGGACATTCGAGCTGTATACCGATGCGGCTTCGAGCATCAAACATTACAAAAAAATCCGCAGGATGTTCAAGGTGGTAACAATCATAGAAATGATCTGCCTTTTTATTGAGCTATATTGTGGAGCTTTCGGAGGGTTCCGGCTGGGATATGCCTTTGCGCTTTTGATCGGGGCTTTTTTGGTGGGAATGCTGAATGCGTTAGTGAGATTGAATGATACAATTGACAAACTGAATATCCGATTGACCGGAATTGAGAAAAAGGGCAGATGCCTCAAAATCTCAGCGCTTATGGCAATCGGAGTGTTGATGAACGGTTGTGCGATGTTGCTCGTTGATGTCATTCCGCATGGAGTGAAGTATATCATACAAATTGTTGCGATCATTTTGATGGTAGTCGGATTGTTTCAGACATGTACCAACAGGGAATAGCACGATATCAGTGGATAAATACCGCAAAGGTGGAGATACTGATCTTGTAAAAATATATGAAAATCAGGAGGTATCAAGGAATGGTAGAACAGGATACAATCAGGCTTTTGCGGGAGTGCGATGCAGGGATTAAGATGGGCGTGTCGTCAATCGATGAAGTGATGGAGTACGTAAGCCACGACAAGCTGCGTAAATGCCTGGAAGATTGCAAGGCGAAACACGAAAAATTAAAGGGCGAGATCGAGGTGCTGCTCACGGAATACCATGATGACGGGAAGGAGCCGAATGTCATGGCAAAGAGTATGTCATGGATGAAGACAAATGTAAAGCTTGTCATGAATGAGTCGGACCACACGATCGCGGACCTGATGACAGACGGCTGCAATATGGGCGTCAAGACACTGCACAAGTACCTGAATCAGTACAAAGCAGCAGACGAGAAGTCCAAGGATATCACAAAGCAGCTGATCAATATTGAGGAAAAACTGACACTGGATATCCGGGAGTTTTTATAAAATCTTTATTTTATTTTTGCATTTTGGTAATATTGGTTGACCATTGTTCTTTTATCAAGTATAATGATAGTTAATATTTGCTAAGAATATCATAGAAAAAGTTATACGATTTAGATATTTTGTAAACTTTTTTTGCTTGTAACTATAAAATTGCAGTATGGGTATGGTATTTTTTCCAAATAGGGGCTATGTAAGAAGTTGAAAGGATATGGTTACAGGTATGGAAAGAAAAGATGAAATAGCTAACGGTAAGGTATTAGGGAAGAATAGTCAGGTCGCGCGTTTGAGAAAGATCGTGAAGCAGACAAGATTTTCATTAGTGCTTGGTATTGTTTTGCTTGTACTGTTGTTTTTCGCCAGTATCAGCTATGCGTTTGTCTCCAATGAGCAGCTGGAGAGTACGATGTACCTGAATCAGTACCGTCTGGGTTCCAAGGCGCTGACGACAGCAGTGCAGTCTTATGCGGTTACTGGCGATACAATGTATTATGACGATTATATGCGGGAGTTAAATACGGACAAGAACAGAGACGTTGCGTGGGCAGGCCTGGAGGGGAATAACATCAAGGCGGATGAGTGGGCGGATCTCAATGAGATTGCCTCTCTTTCTAATAATCTGGTGCCTCTTGAGGAGGAGGCGATGGCGGCGGTGGCAGCGGGCAACACAGATTCCGCAATCGAGTTTGTGTTTGGGGAAGAGTATGCCAACACAATTCAGAAGATCAATTCTATGACAGATACGGTCATTATGGAAATACAAAATCGTCTGGATTTCTTAAAGAAGATGTTTATGATCCTGCAGATTATCTGTGCGATTGCTTTTCTGGCAGGTTTTATCAGGCTGGCACAGCAGTGCATGCGGACGATCAATTTTTCGCAGGCGGAATTGCTTACCCCGATCATTAAGGTCTCTGAACAGATGACGCTGCTTGCCGACGGCAATCTGCACGCTGACTTTGATTTGAAAGAGGATGACAGTGAGGTTGGAAACATGGTTGCGGCCATTCGGTTTATGAAAGATAATATGACAGCGATCATTGATGAGATTTCTTATATCCTGGAACAGATGGGACAGGGAAATTATATTGTGGCGGTCAAACAGAATTATGTTGGTGAATATGTAAAAATCAGGGATTCCCTGAATAGAATTGTGGAGGAGATGCGCAGTACGGTCAGCACGATACAGGAAGTTGCAAAGGAGATCGACAGTGGATCTGGACAGCTTGCAGCCGCGGCAGATGATCTGGCAGTGGCGTGCACCGGGCAGGCGACAGAGGTTTCTGATCTGATGATGCTGTTGACAGAGCTTGGCGACAGTATTGAGTATAATGAAAAAGAGGCAGAGGAGGCCGTAAAGATAGCCAATCTGGCTAGTTCTACGCTGATTGTAAGTAGTCAGAAAATGGGCGAGCTTCAGGGTGCCATGCAGGAGATCAGCAAGTGTTCCGACCAGATTATTTCGGTCATGGCGGCAATATCGGAGATCGGTGATGAGATCGATATGCTTTCCCTGAATGCTTCCATTGAGTCTGCGAGGGCAGGCGAAGCGGGAAAAGGATTTGCAGTAGTGGCGGAGCAGGTTAAGAAACTGGCGGAAGCGTCCCAGAATGCAGTCGGGCAGACATCGGAACTGATTGCACGGACGGTTCAGTCTGTGGAGATCGGGGTGAGGGTATCCCACGAGGCAGCTGTCAATATGGAAGAGGTACAGATGGGTGCCGAGGAGACGACAGGCCGCATCCATGGTATTGTTGAGAAGCTGCAGAAAGAAGTGGAGAGTATCGCCCATATCAATGAAAGCATCGGGGTTGTAGCGGGAATTGTGGATAATAATTCAGCAACGTCGGAGGAGACAGCGGCGGTCAGTGAGCAACAGAAGGCACAGGTTGAGTCCATGGTAGCTTTAATGAGTAAATTCAAGATATAATACAAGGTACATAACCTGTTTGCGCGGCATATGATGATAGTAAGATTTTTGAAAATGGCGCGTGAGGGTTCTTATGAATGATTTGGAGAAGGCGCAGTCCTGCATTACACAGGTGACACAGCAGGAGCCGTATCTTACAGGTGAGAATGTGATTATCGCGGTACTTGACAGCGGAATTGATTACTTCCTGCCAGAGTTTCGCGGCGCAGATGGGCGGACGCGCATTCTGGCGATATGGGATCAGACAGGACAGCAGGATGAAGGACAAGGAAGAATGCCGCCTGCCGGATACCGTGAGGGAGTACTCTATACGAGAGAAATGATTAATGAGGCACTGGCTTTGGGGCGCGGGAGCGGTCAAAGGCTGGTGCCTGTTTTTGATCTGTCAGGGCATGGGACTGCGGTGGCAGGCGTGGCGGCGGGTACAGGAATGGGTGTGGCGGCAAAGGCGGATCTGCTAATCATCAAATTAGGTAATCCCCAGGCGGATTCTTTTCCGAGAACAACACAGCTCATGCGGGGAATCAACTATGCAGTGAATCTGGGTGTGGAATTGGGCAGACCGGTGGCGATCAATTTAAGTTTTGGAAATACCTATGGCGATCATCAGGGAAACTCGCTGCTGGAACGGTTTATTGATAACGCTTCCGAGATTGGGAGAAGCGCCATTATTATAGGAAGTGGGAATGAGGGCACGTCGGGAGGGCATACGGCGGGGGTCGTGCAGAACAGCAGCCGCACAGTGGAGCTTACGGTATCCGATTATGAGACAGGGCTTAGCATTCAGCTGTGGAAGTTTTATCAGGATGTGTTTCATCTGGTTGTCATCTCACCCGGTGGAGAGCAGATGACAATAGAGCTTTCTAATATCAGGGAAGCGCAGACGATCAGACGGACATTGGAGCAGACGCAGCTGCTGTGTTATCTGGGAAAACCGCTTCCCTATAATGTGCAGCAGGAAATTTTTATTGACATGATACCAACAGGAAGTTATCTGAACAGCGGCGTGTGGCGCATAGAGCTTCAGCCGGTATCGCTGGTTACAGGGGAATACAGGTTGTATCTTCCAAGCTATGCGGCGAGAAGTACTGCAACCGGATTTGTCCTGCCGACGCCAGAGATGACAATCACGATTCCCTCGACGGCGAGGCGTGCCATCACAGTCGGTGCATACGATGTGCCGCGCAGGAGTTACGCGGATTTTTCGGGAAG
Source organism: Lachnospiraceae bacterium UBA7179 (assembly GCA_002491195.1). Taxonomy (GTDB): domain Bacteria; phylum Bacillota; class Clostridia; order Lachnospirales; family Lachnospiraceae; genus COE1. Next base: position 49,101 of record DKVL01000011.1, on the reverse strand, counting down.
AGGATATGTGTACAGGTATGGCGACGGGAGAACAGATACTGCGGGAGGACAGCAGATTATCGCGGACGTGAAGCCTGACCTGACCGCGCCAGGGGTGGGCATTACCGTACCCATGCCAAATGGCGGTTATGAACAGGTGTCGGGGACTTCGTTTGCAACACCGTTTGTGACAGGAGCGGCTGCATTGTTAATGGAGTGGGGGGAGGGGGATATAATAAGGTTATGTTAGATAACAGGCAGCCGTCAGAGTTGAGTACTCTGGCGGCTGCCTGTACAAAAATCAAATGGAAAGAATTATTGGTTTAAGACTTCCTGGACGGTACTCAATAATTTTTCCTGGTCAGCCGGTTTGAGAATATAACCGGCCGGTTTTGACTGCAAGATCGAAAAGACGGCTTTGCGGTCAGATACACTTGTCAGGAATACGACTGGAATGTGCCGCATGTCCTCGTCGGCAAGCATTGTTTCAAAGACTTCATGACCATTCATTTCTGGCATCTCATAGTCTAACAGGACCAAGTCAGGCTGCTCCTGGGGAATAGCGCCCAGGGCCTGCCTTCCGGATGTGGCGAGTATGACATCATATGTATTCTCCAACATCGCTTTGAGATTTCGGAGCATTACAGGGGTGTCATCCACGATCAAGATTTTCTTTTTGTCGGAAGTGTATCTGGATACTTTGCCAGTTTTTAAAAGCTGGCGGCATTTGTTCTGCACACTGGTCTTCGTGATCGGGGGAGCCAATTTGCTGAATTGTTCTTTTTCGAAGAGTTCCTTGTGCTGTTGTGCGTCCTTGCTGCCGACAATGATCAGTACAGGAAGCTTTTCGTGCTTCTCATGAAACCAGTCGAGAATGGGTTGGTCCTGTGGATCCTCCAAATGGGACAGAATTGCCAGATCCGGTTTTAGGATTCCTGTCATGGCCTGAATATTGTCAAGCTGTTTCGTGCATAACTGCACCTGATATTCGTCGGACAGATAGTCTGACAGGTTTTTTTCTGAATTGCCTAGGTCTCCGATAATTAATATTTTTTTCATTGTTTACCTCCTGGTTATCCTAGATCGTTGATATTTCATTGATCGTTTTTTTCAAGTTTGTAATTAGTTCTGTTGTCTGACCTGCATCTAAATTGGTAACAGCCAGACTAAGCTGTTTGATCAGCGCAAGTACTGGTTCCGGATATTGAAATGTCTCCAGGTGGCGCATGATTTCGTCAGCAGTGTCAATATCCATACCCTGCATTGCCAGATCCAGCATTGGGAAATATTCCTGTATGATTTTTAAGTCTGCCTGTGGTTTCTGGAGGTCTGTATGACTTGCCGGTTCGTCTGCAAGGGGGCGTAGCCGTGCTTTCATATGTTTCCATTCTTCCAGAAAATACGGAGTTACGGAGAATAGAATGTCAGTTCTCCCGTCTCTTGCTGCATACTCCAACATTTTTGCAATGCCTGACAGGGATGTGGCACCAATCATGGCAGCAGAGCTTTTCATCGAATGGACACGTACTTTAAACTGTCTGAGTGCGTCTGCGTCATCGTTCTGGATCTGTTCAAGAAACTTCAACAGCATATCGTGGTCGGTGTCCATTGCGCGGTAGAAATCCCGGATGGTTTCGAATAGAAGTTCCGGGTCCTTGAGATGCAGTCGGGCATAATCCCAGTCCAATCCGTCAATTTCCGGGAATTCGTATTCCGATTCAGAATCAGTGCTCTGTGTATCGTCTGTCGTGAAGATGCCTGCATCCGAATTGCCGTCTGATGGTTTACCGGGCACTATTTTATCGTCGGGTAGCAGGTCGAGCAGCATTTTTTCCAGCTTTTCGGGATTGACTGGTTTGGATAAAAAGCTGTGGAACCCTTCGCTTAGATACATTTCCTTTGCGCCTGTGACAGCATTGGCTGTCAGTGCGATAACCGGCGTGGATCGACAGGGAGAGTCCGTTTCCTGCATAAGCCGATGCAGCGTTTCGATACCATCCATATCTGGCATCATGTGATCCAGAAAGATCAGGTCGTAGTGGTTCTGGCGTGTGAGCGTCAGACATTCCATGCCGCTCCCCGCCTCATCGATCTGCACACGGGTTGCCTTTAAAAGATTTTTGAATACACGGCGGTTCATGGCATTGTCGTCCACGACGAGCAGGTGTGCATCTGGGGCGGTCAGCATGGTCTGGTAGGAATAGTCCTTGGCCTGTCTGCGGATCCGTTCCTCCAGATTGCCAATTGGCTCTGTACTGATGATCTTCTGGTCCAGGGTGAAATAGAAGTCAGAGCCCTCGCCATAGACGCTTTCCACCTGAAGGCGGCTGTTCATCAGATCAAGTAGTTGCGTGGTAATGCTCATGCCAAGGCCGGTGCCTTCGATATTCCGGTTCCGCTGCTCTTCGATTCGCTCAAATTCTGCAAAGAGCTTCGAGATATCCTCCTGTTTGATTCCGATACCAGTGTCTCTTACGTGAAAGGTTAAGGAAACAGTTTCTGTTTCTGCGATAGAATTACCTTCGACTGATAGTGTAACGCTGCCTTGTTCGGTGTACTTCACTGCATTATTCATGAGGTTGATCAGAACCTGTCGGAGCCGCACATCATCGCCCCACAGCCGTGACGGCAGCTGTTCTTCGATGGACAGGTGAACAGTGAGTCCTTTGTTTTCAGCTTTCATGGAAATCATATTCATAATGTCGTGGATCAGACTGCTGAAATCATATTCTTCCTCGATCAGTTCCAGTTTGCCGGATTCAATCTTGGACAGATCCAGGATATCGTTGATGAGGGAGAGCAGGCTTTGACCAGCATTCTGGATATCCAGTGCGTATTCTTTGATCTGGGCTTCTTTTGTCTCCCGCAGGATCATGGTATCCATGCCAAGCACTGCGTTGATGGGCGTGCGGATCTCATGCGACATATTGGCGAGAAAACGACCTTTCGCATCACTGGCTGCAATGGCCTGTTGTCTCTGGCGTTCCATCTGGATCAATTCATGAATGGTATTGATCATGGCAAGCAGCAGTAGAAAGATCAGTCCGAACGGCAGCAATACATTGTCCCGTAGTTTTCGGTTCAGCAGGAAATAAGGGACAAGCCGTGTAAGGCATACAATCCAGATAAATGTCAGCCCAAGCGCTGCCAGAAGATAATCTCGGATTCGCCTGTGATATAGATCGATCAGTATTGTTGCCATTGTACACACCATATACAGGCTGAGCAAAAGTAGGATGAGAAAGACACTTTTCGCAGTACCATATAGTCCTGTCAGCTGTAATACTGTCAATATCACAGTTTCCAGAAGTACAGCCATTACCAATACCCGATACATTTTTTGATAGCGTTTTTGCTGAAGTGTATTCAGATACAGAAAAAACGGAAGTGGTAGAAATATGGTTGTGAAAAATGTCAGGTAATCTGCCGTTTCTGGAAACAGATATTGTCCGGCGGCAGAATTGGAAAAGTTCCAGGCGGCAGCAAGCAGAGTTCCCCACCCAAGGTACTCGAGAGAAACCTCCCGGTGGTAGAACAGCCGCAGCGTGCTGCCGCCTATGATACAGAGGACACTGAGCAGCAGTGTCGTAAATACAATCATTAGATCCAGGTAATTCCCAGTCATTATTTTTTCCTTTCTTTTGTCATTTTTTGAGATTTTGAACTTGGATGTTAGTGCTTTCTTATTTATATTATTATAATGTGCAGGATTGTACAAGGTTGTCTGGCGTGCAAAGTATTCCCGAAAAAGTGCGAATTGCGACAGTTTGCTGAAATTTCATTGAAGTCTTGTAGAAATTCAATTAGAATATAAAAAACAAATATTAAGAAATACAACAAAATTGAGAAAGAATAACATATGGTAAATGTATATGCAATCAATATCAAAGAACTGCCAGATGCCAGAGATCGCCCGGCAGTTCTTCAGGATATCAGCAGCAGCCGAAGAAGCAAAGTTATGGAATATCTGCAGGCGGATGACAGGAGAAGATGTCTGGGGGCGGGGATTCTGCTGGCACGGATCCTGCCGCTCTATGGGGAAAATCCTGAGAGGATTACGCTGGGACCTATGGGAAAGCCAAAGGCCGAGAAGGTACATTTTAATATTTCCCACTCTGGAGACTGGGTGATCTGTGCAGTGAGCGGGAAAGCCGTGGGTTGTGATATTGAAAAGATCGATCAGGAACCGGAGGGAGTAGCGCAGCGCTTTTTCCACCAACAGGAAGCAGCGTATTTACAAAAGTTTCAGAGGGAGGAGCGCAATGAGATGTTTTTCCGTCTCTGGACATGGAAGGAGAGCTATATGAAAATGACCGGGGAAGGAGCGTATCTTTCCCTGCAGGATTTTGCAATTTTGCCAGCGGGAGAGCAGATCCGGGTGCGCCGGGGGGAAGAAATGCTTTCCTGTCATATAAGGGAATACAGTATTCCGGGGTATAGGGTGTCAGTGTGCGCGGAGGAGACGGAGTTCACCGATTGTATGACATATATAAAATACAGGAAAACCAAGGAGGATAAGACTTGAAAAAATCAATTTTTACGAAAATACTCGTTACCATAGCGGTTGTTTTGCTTATTACAGATGTTGGTCTGCTGGTACTTGGGTTTTCTTCGGTCCAGACAATGGTGCGCAGAGCATATGTTTTCTATGCTACGGCGGCGTCGACGGTGGCAGCAGATCTGTTGGCTGGGGCCGATCTGGAAAGGCTTCGGACAGATGAACAATATGCGGACGAGTACAGACCTGTCCTGGAGGATCTCTGCAGGACAAACGATCTGGAATATTTATATATTTATACGCCGGACATTGAGAATGATACGATCCTGTTTGACATGGTGATCTATGGGAACAACAGCCAGGATTCCGCGCGGGCAGAGCGGGTTCCAGGGACAGTTGTGCCGTATGTGCTGACAGAGACAGAAGTCTGTGTGTGGAATGGACAGCAGACAGAAAATGTAGAGGAGACAGACAACAAATACGGGCATGTGATGACGGCATACAGTGCAGTGCATGATGCGAACGGAAAGGTGATGGCTCTGGCAGCGGCAGATGTGTCCATGGACGAGGCGATTGCGAGCTTTTTGCACCGGTATCGGATCATGGTAGCGGCAGTGATTGTCTCGTTTGTGTTTATTCTGGTCATATTGGCAGTTCTCTTGAAAACGCGGGTGTTGAAGCCGGCAAGGCTGATCAGTACACAGATGAGGCAGTTTGCGACTGACAGGCAGTCCAATTTTCAGAAAATCGAGATAAAGGGGGAGGATGAGTTTGCTCAGATGGCGGATACCTTTTATCAGATGACAGAGGAGATCGACCGCTACATCAAAAATATCAATGTACTGACCGAAGAAAAACATCGCCGGGAGGCTGAGATGAACATTGCGGGAAAGATTCAGAAAGGTCTTCTTCCTGGCGAAAGCTTTCAGGCACAGGGTATCAAATCAAAGGCTGTGATGATTCCAGCACAGGATGTTGGCGGGGATTTTTATGATTACTTTTGTCTGGATGACGACTTGTTCTGTACAGTGATTGCAGACGTATCTGGGAAGGGAATTTCGGCTGCATTATTTATGGCAAGCGCAGTCACAGTGGTAAGGCAGTATGCGAAACTGGGGTACTCTCCGTCAGAAATACTGTTTTATACCAATAATACGCTGTGCTGCAGCAATCCAGAGCAGATGTTTTTGACCTTGTTTGTGGGGATTTATGATAGCCGCACGCGAAGGTTTACCTATGCCAATGCAGGACACAATCCGCCGTATCTCATCTCTGATCGCTTGAAAAAATTAGAGGATTCCAAGGGAATGGCAATCGGAATTTTTGAGGATGAGGTTTACGGGGAGAGAGAAGTGAAATTGAAGGAGGGCGATGCAGTATTTTTATACACGGACGGTGTGAGCGAGGCTGTCGGCAGGGACGGGACATTTTTTGGACTGGACCGATTGGAGCAGATCCTGGAGCGAAGAGACCGGGAGCAGTGTGTGGCTGCTGTTCTGGAAGGGGTGAAGGAGTTTGCGCAGGACACGCCGCAGAGCGATGATATCACCATGCTTGCATTCAGCCCTTTGCCGGGCTTTCGACTCTGTGTCACAGCAGAACTGGAGAACCTGGATGTAGTTCAGCGGTTTATTGTTGAAAATGGGCAGTTTTCGCGCAGTTTGCGGAAGAAGCTCTGTCTGGCAGTGGAGGAAATCTTCGTTAATATCTGTTCCTATGGTTATGAAAAGGCTGGCTCTGAAAATGCTTCTGGGCAGGAGAAGGGCAAGGTGGAGATCTTTATGAGGATATCGGATCAGATCCTTGTGGAATTCCGTGACAGAGGAAAGGCATTTAATCCGCTGGAGAATATGGTGGATGTGGAGAACTATGATATGGATACGCAGGTTGGGGGCCTGGGGAGACTGCTTGCCTTTGACATGGCAGATCAGGTCCACTATGAATATAGCAATGGCTGTAATATTTTAATTTTGATTTTTAAGGGGGAGTCAAGATAGTAGGGAAATCTTTCCCTACTCGGATTCATCAGGAGACGTATCCTCTTCCCCCTCCGAAGCTGCTTCGGACAGTTCCGGATCAGTAAACAGGCGTCTTTGCGGGGAATCGCCGCTTCCGTTTTTCGTTTTTTCTTTCTGTGGTGATTCCTGCTCGTTTTGAGAGAGGTTTTGATGCTCGTCCAGAAATTCTTCCCGTGCACGCTGGTCTAACATGAGTTGCAGTTCGTTGCGAAGCTGGCGCTCTTTGGCTTCTTTTCTGAGGAGACGGCTGTTTAAGGAGTCCATGCGTTTCCTGGCAGCGTCCGGCCTTTCTTGCGGGAGAAACTGCTGGTCTAACTCGTTTTCTTCCGGTGTCAGGGACTCTTTCGCTTCTGATTTCAGGGCTTCCAATTCCATGCGCTCAGGTTCCTGGTCTAAGAAACCGAATGTATCTTCTAATGTCTGGTGTCCCTGTCTTTGAAGAAGTTCTTTCATATAATCGATGAGATCAGCACTCTTTTTGCCGCCTTTCATATCGAAAAACAGCGCCTGGTCGCGAAGCGGAGTCTCTGAGGCGAACAGGGCCTGTTTGTCGTTCTGCCGGATCTTCTTCATGGTCCGCCTGTTCAGATGTTTTTCTTTTTCTGTGTGGATCGGAGTGCCAGGCGCTTCAAATGCTTCCACCGCAAAGCCTTCCCGGCCGCCTTTTTTCTTCTCTTTTTTGAGATAGCGGAGCGTGCCATAGGAATTTTTTATTTGCGAATCTCTTTCCTTCTGGTTTGTTACAGTTTCTTTGTGCAGGACTGCCTGCCCGGAATCCCAGCGCGTTTTTTTGCGTTCTTCAAAATAAATACCCATATTCTCCATATTCGTCACGACTGAGTTTTTTGCCGCTCTTTTCCAGTTCATGACTTAGTCCTTTCAGTATTTGCTCCATAGTAAGGAGTGGTCTGTCGTTTTCTGCGGCCAGAAAACTGGCGTAGATCAATGTATTTTTGATCATGCTGCCTGAGAGTTCAAAGTGCTTTGCCAGAAAGCGAAAATCGATTTCGTCAGACACCGGAAGCCTTGAGGGAATCATGGACTGCCACATCTGCAGGCGCATGTCGGCATCGGGCATCGGAAAACTGATAATGTCGCTGACACGGCGGCGGAAAGCGTTGTCGAAATTCTGCAGATAGTTGGTTGCCAGAATGCTTACGCCGTCATATTCTTCCATTTTCTGCAGTAAGAAAGCGATTTCCATATTGCTGTATTTGTCATTGGATTCCTTGACTTCTGTACGCTTTGAAAACAATACATCTGCCTCGTCAAAAAAGAGGATTGCCATGCTTTTTTCCGCCTCGTCGAAGATGCGGTTTAGTTTTTTTTCCGTCTCACCGATGTATTTGTCCACGACGGCGGGAAGTTCGATCCGATAGAGTTCCATGCCAAGCTCCGCAGCCATTACCTGTGCAGCCATTGTCTTTCCGGTGCCGGGCGGTCCTGCAAAGATCATGGCAGTGCCGTTGCCATAGGCGGATTTCTCCAGAAATCCCCATGTCTCATAGATTAGCTTTCGATTGCGCACCCGGTTGATAATGTGTGATAGCTGCAGCTTGGGAGCGTCGGGAAGGATCAGGTCATGCATCTGGTAAAGTCCCTCAATCTTTGTTGCATATTGGTCCAGGGAGTGGGAGGAGACGCCCAGAATAGCGCTGCGCAGGTATTCGCTGGTGATGGATCCGGTGCCCTGGCTGAGTGCATAGGCCTTGGCAAGCTCCAGAATATCGCGCATTCTGCCTGGAAGGAAATTGTAACGGTTCAGAAAACCTGTTCGTATATCCTCACATTCCCATGGATAAGCCTGTGTCAATTGCTCATATAATTCTTTGTCCCCCAATACCTGTTTGGAACAGATCGAAAATGGAAGGTATTGCCTGGAAAAAGCGGTGCCCTCGTGAAGCGTTGGCTTTGTACCTAGAAGGAAAACGGTCTCCTCCTGCTCAAGCCATTGAAATAGAAGTGTTAGCTCCGTTTCCTGTTCTGGCAGCTCGATGACAAACATGGAATGCTGCAGCAGACATTCGAGCTGCATTTCCCGCAGCTGCTCTTTTGACTGCAGTTTTTCATAGGAGATCACAGCAAGTTTCATGTGGGACATGGCAGCGAGACAGGCATAGTTCAGTTTGCGACCGCTTCCCTTTTCTCCTTGCAGATAGACCAGCTTTTTGCCTGGAACACTGGAAAGGCAGGCATGGATCTTCTGGTATATATGAATATTTTTTCCAAGGAAAGGAAGCTGTTTCTCAGAGTCATAGTACCAGTACATGCCAGAAAGCTGCTTTCTTTCCAGGCAGATTCCCTGCAAAAAGAGAAGAACCTGCGGTGCGATCTGCAGATAAATGTCTGTGTATTCTGTGTCCTGTCTGCGCTCAAAGAGCAGAGGGGCAGATTGATAAAACAATTCCATATCTGAAAGATCCATTTCTTCATACATCAGAAAAAGTCTCCAGGAGGCCAGTGTAAGAACATCTCCATTTAGCCCTGCATAGAAAGCGGCAGCAAGAAGCAGCATATCTTCCTGCTCTAAACGCGCAGAGAGGGCAATATATAGAAACGGTGAAAAGACATCTTGACCGGCACTTTGTATGGCTTTTTGCAGAAGAGGAAAAAAGGAGTTTTTAGGGTGATTTTCCAAATGTTGTTCGGACACACAATCACCCCATGCGATCAAGTCCTCCACAAATTCCTGATAATTGCAATATTGATTCATAAATGCTCCTTTATATGTGCGGACACTTTTCTGAACTCATAAATATCGTTTATTTTGCGACGGTTTTTAAGATATCTTTGAGCGTCCTTGTAAAATCCAGTTCCAAATCTTCGCGGTACAGCTTCTGCATCTGGTCATATTGGTGTTTGGCGTCCGACTGTCTGCCGCTTTGATACAGGCAGACAATGAGCTGGGATGCGATCTCTTCATTGTAGGGATCAGCCTCAATGATCCTTTGGAGAAATGGAACCGCAGCATCTGGCCGTTTTTGCTGGATCCTTTTGGCAGCGCCGGACTGCAGCACCTTGAAATATTCATTTTCCAGTTCCTTTGCCATTCCATACGACCAGAGATAGCCGCTGTTTCCCATATAGCTTCCGGGATAAAGCCGCATGATACGCTTAGGTTCCTCCTCACATGCTTTTTGGTCATTAAAATAAGAAGTCAGCTCCTCTAAGTCGGAGTCTACCAGCTGCATCTTAAGGAAATATTTTTTCTTTTCATAGGCGATCAGATCTTCGAGTCCTTCCTGGGAGAAGACCTGACGAATACTGTACAGGGTGGTGTGAAACAGCGCAATCGCGTTTTTGGCCTCTGATTCCGGCCACAAGAGTTCAATTAAAACATCCTTGGAGGCGCCTCTTCCCTGCAGATGGAACAGATAGGCAAACAGCTCCTGCGCCTTCTTTGTCCTCCATTTTACTTCTTGTCCCTCCGAATTTGGGAGAAACACATGGAAACAATCCATGCATTGAACCCTGATTTTTTCAGAGTTTTTTTGCTCTGTTTCAGGATTTTGTGTTTCCTGGGAAATGAGATGGAGGCAGCGAATATCGTTAACATTTCGGTGAACAGAATTAATTTTATTTAAAATCTGCTGCTGTTTTGGCGTAAAACCTAAGTTCCATATATGGTTTTTGGATAAAAACGTATTGCCTGTCCGGGACTGCTCCACAGCTTTCCGGTAATCTCCCCTGTTCCATGATAAAATGGCAAGAATTTCCCATGCGGCAGCAGTCTGCAGGGTATCGTACTCGGAACCCTGTATAATGCTCATGGCCGCTTGTTCTGCAACGGTTTGACTGCCGGCTGCGAACGCAGCTTTCATATGTTCTGCGAGAATGCAGTTTCGCAGAAGGAATCCCTCTGGTATATGCCCGATCGGCACATCATAAAGTGACAATAGATTTTCTGTCTGGTGAAACTCTGTTGTCTGATTTTTAAACATCACAAAAATGTTCCATGCCGCAGATAAAAAAGGACTTTGCTGCAGTAAGAACCCCTGACTGATATATTCGGAGAGCATTTTGGCAGCGCTTTCCAGTTGGTGAAGGCAGCATTTTAGCTTAATGTGTTCCGTACAGATCTCTCTCGTGAGATCGTTCCACACTGTTTCCTGTTCTGCTTCGGCCTGTGTCAAATATTGATCAGCTGTTATCAGGTCGCCTTCTTTTCGCCTGGTCGCTGCGATAAACAGCAGGACTTTTTTGTAATCCTGCAGGTGGCCGGCTTCCAAAAATTCTTTTTCTGCCTGCGTGATCTGCTGGTTTGCCTCATGGGGCTGCCCGACGGCCATCAGATATTTTCCATAGATAAATCTGCTCCTGGCGCTCAGAGTATAGTGCTGCGCGTCAAGGAACGCAAACCAGCGCTCTAAAGTGCCGTAGAGTCTGTCATCTAACATGGAATCGCCGGAGACCTCGATCACAGTCTGGACAATGTCTGCAGCTTTTCCACGGCAGGCATATTCTGCAGCCTGAATCTTGTCGCTTGTCTTCAGAAGAAAGCAGGAGGCAGTCCGAAGGGCGTCCTGTTGTTCTTCAAAGGTGGTCTGTGCAAGCAAAAAGTGCTGAAAGATGGAATGATATCGATACAGACTGTTGACTTCGCCTAATGTCTGGACAAAGAGTTTCTCATTTACAAGATAGCGCAGCATACTTTCTGAATTGTGGATACCAGTGACTTTGTTGCAGATCGAAGGCGTCATGTAATCCAACACGGCAGTTTTGGTCAAAAATGTCTGGATATCAAAAGGCAGAGTCTTGTATACCCGCGTCATAAAGTAGTCGGAGACTTCCAGGTTGTCACAGATTTTCTTTAGGTCCTCGAAGGTGGCGTTTCTTTTCTGCTGGTGCAGCTGGAGCATAATCTGGGCGATTCCCACAGGCCATCCTTCCGTGCAGTCATAGATCAGTGTAGTCCATTGTTCAGAATGTTCGCCAACCTGTTCGAGCAATCCGGCAATTTCCGGCGGACTGAATTTCAGATCATCTGTACCGATGCAGAAGGCCTGTCCGCTCTGGACATATTTCTCCAGAAAAACAGGAAGAGAGCGCTTCTCGACAATAAACAGGCGGATTTTCTTGTCCATGGTCTCGATCAGAATATCTAATAAATTGAAAATATCAGGATTGCTGATCTCCTGGAAATCGTCAAGAATCACGTTCAAAAAGTCAATCCGACTGTCCAGCCATATGACTAACTGTTCTATTAAAATGTCAATGTTCTTCAAAAAGGGGAGGGAGATATTGAAATCACCGCCGGGGATATCTAACGCGTACTGGACCGATCTCGTAAAGTTACGGATAAAGGACATCAGATCGTTATCCGTGCCATCAATGCTGTACCATGCGCTTTTTCCGGGAAAATGGGATACATAATTAGCAAGAATCTGCGTTTTTCCGTAACCGGCGCCGGCGTTGAGCAGGATGATATCCTCCTGCAGTGAGGCAAGAAGTACATCCGCTGTGCGTTTGGTATATCCTTTGTCAACATTAGGTATTTGGATTTTATTGTTTTTGTTTATCATATTGCGTATCTTTCTGTAATCAATATACTTTTTAAATTATTTTTCTGAAATGTAAATTGAAGTTATTATAAAATGTTTTTGACGAAAAAAAAAGCGGTTTGGCACGAACCGCATTTTTTTGGCATGAATCGCATTTTTTGAGGTATTTTTTGTAAAAAAAGATTTCTAAACAGGAAAATTGTTTAGAATTTTGTTCAGTATTGTGTTTTATAATCGAAAAAGTAAAGATGCAGAAGCACCTAGTACAAAAACAGCATGTTGTGAAAAAAGTTTTTACACTTTAAAAGAAAGAAAGGAGGAGAGGGCATTGGCGGTAGAGTGCTGCTGATGCTGGAGGATTATGGCTGAATATTTATCACCAGGCGTATATGTAGAGGAATTTGATTCGGGCGGAAAGCCGATGGAAGGCGTTAGTACGAGTACAGCCGGTTTTATCGGTCTTGCAGAGAGAGGCCCGGCGGAGGGAGTACCACAGCTTGTTACCAATTTCGCTGACTTCAAGAGGAAATTTGGAGGGTATCTCTCTGAGAATGAGTTTGGGGAGTATCGTTTTCTTTCCTATGCAGTAGAGCACTTTTTTGTAAACGGGGGTTCCAGATGTTATATCTCCCGCGTGGCGCCAAGCGACGCGAAGGCTGCGATGGGGAAAGCTCCACTTACGGATGCAGTGCTGCAGATCCGGGCAAAGAACCCAGGTTTATGGGGCAATAACATGAGTATTGTGGTGACACCCGCAAGCAAGGCAAAGACACAGATTTTAGAAGAGCTTGAGACGGCAGATGGAAAACAGTATGCAGTGAAAAGCTCTGCGGGCTTTAACGAAGGAGATGTGGTTGTATATAAGGACATGACCAATGTCGTGTACAATCGTGTTGTGAAGAGCCAGGACAATATCCTTGTCTTCGAGAAAGAGTTTGAGGAGGATGTTGTAGATAAGAATCTGCTGCCGACAAAAGTGATTTCCACCTGTGAGTTCAATCTGGAAGTCAAGTATGACGACATTGTGGAATTCTATGAAAATCTTTCCTTTAATGTATCGATCCCGAATTACATCGAGAAGAAGACAGCAAAGTCTGATCTGATCGTTGCAGAGTATGTTGGAGAGAAGAGCGAAGAGGCTGTTGCACCGTTTGACGAGATTGCCGGAGCAGATCCGGAGAAAGCTTTCTGCGTCATTTCATTAAAGGGCGGAAGCAATGGATCTGTTGCAAACATCAGTGCGGCTGACTTTATCGGAACAGATAAGGGCGCAGGAAAACGGACAGGTATCCAGGCATTTTTGGACAATGACAATGTTTCTATCATGGCGGTTCCAGGAGTGGTTGATCCCAACGTGCAGCTGATGTTAGTTGCTCATTGTGAGAATCTTGCCAGCCGCTTTGCAGTGTTGGATATGCCAAGGGATGCAAAGAAGATGGACGATATCATTGCCCACAGAGAGATTGTGGACAGCAATTATGCAGCGATGTATCATCCATGGCTGGAAGTATTTGATCCGTTGGACAAGAGGAATATCGCAATTCCACCATCAGGATCCGTGATCGGAATCTACGCGCGCAGTGACAATTCAAGAGGTGTACATAAAGCACCTGCAAATGAAACGGTACGTGCCTGTGTAGGATTAGACTGCCAGTTCAACAAGGGCGAGCAGGATATCCTGAATCCGAAGGGTGTGAATCTGATCCGTTCTTTCCCAGGACAGGGAATCCGTGTCTGGGGTGCGCGGACAGCCAGCAGTGATCCGAGCTGGAAATACATTAACGTGCGTCGTCTGTTCATCTTCATTGAGGAGAGCATCAAGGCCAATACAAACTGGGCGGTATTTGAACCCAATGACGAGGTTCTGTGGGTGCGTGTAAAGAGGACGATCGATGTATTCCTGACAGGACTTTGGAGGGGAGGAGCCCTTGCAGGTTCTGCACCGTCAGAGGCGTTTTTCGTTGACTGCGGAAGAAATACAATGAGCCAGGATGACATTGACAATGGAAGACTTGTGTGCGTGATCGGTGTTGCACCAGTGAAACCTGCTGAATTTGTAATCTTTAGAATTTCGCAGAAGACAGGCGATTCTGTATAAAATCGTAAGATAAAAATAAAGGAAGGAGCGTAGAGAAGAGATGGCTAGTACCCCATATGCAAAATTTAGATACAAGGTGGAAATAGACGGTTTAGAGGCCGGAGGTTTTTCAGAGGCGTCTGGATTCGATGCTTCGATCGATGTGATCGAGTACCGCGAAGGCGATATGGTTCAGACACCGATGAAGCTTCCGGGATTGAAAAAATATGGAAATATTACCTTAAAGCAGGGCGTGGCGGATTCCATGGTAATGTACGAATGGATGATCGCAGGTGTAGAAGGCGAAGTAGAGCGTAAGACGATCACGATTACAATCTTAGACGAGACAGAGACAGCGACAGCGTCATGGCAGGTGGTCAATGCATGGCCTGCAAAGTATACGGCGCCGGATTTCAATGCGTTGACCTCAGAGGTTGCCATTGAGTCAATCGAGATTGCCCATGAAGGAATGACCAGAGTTTCTTAATCATTAAAATCCAGCTCCGGAAGCGCACAGCTGTCCGGAGCTGACAGGAAAATGTTACTGGAATGAAGTGAATAGTAATAGGAAAACAGGGGGAAACAGTAAATGTTTGACACAGAGTTTTCTTTTGTTCTGCCCAAAGGGTATGTGGACAGGGAAGGAAATCTCCATAAAGAAGGAAAAATGCGCCTTGCCACAGCGGCGGACGAGATCATACCGCTGCGCGACCCAAGGGTGCAGCAGAATCCGGGGTATCTTGTGATCATTTTGTTGTCCCGTGTAATCACAAGTCTGGGAACAATGCCGGCAGTGGATACAAAAGTAATCGAGGGACTGTATACATCGGATCTTGCCTATCTGCAGGACCTGTATGAGCGGGTCAACCAGGCCGAGATTCCTTCTTACCGCACCGTCTGCCCTCACTGCGGAGAGGAGATCACAGTGCCTATAAATTTTATGGAAGCCGGGCCATAAGTATGTATCCGGCGGACAAGATTTATGAGGAGGCGGCTTTTATCGCCTATTATGTGCACTGGAGCCGGGAGGATGTGTTGAATCTTCCACATGCAGAGCGGCTGCGCTGGTGCAAAGAAATATCAGAGATTAACCGGAAAGTCAGTCATGAACCGCCGAAAAATGATATATTCAAGATATGATGGCTATAGGTTTGTTATGGATAGAGGTGAAAGAAAATGGCAGCGCAGAGTAATCTTGCAAGTCGCACCAAATTTAAGGTGATCTTAAACGGGATGCCGTTGGGATTTTCAAAAGTATCCAATATATCCAGCACGATGGAGTTTGAGGCGGTGGCTGAAGGCGGAGTAAATGACAGTGTTCATTATCTCCCAAAGCCCCGGCAGTCATTGGACAAACTGATCCTGGAATACGGTATTGCCAGCGGGGAGCTGACCCGCACCACACTCACGGCGGGATATGAATTGACAAAGGGGATCGTGATCATGGTCATGCCAGAAAAGGGAATGGTTCCCACGGCGACTTACCAGGCAAACTGGGGAATTGTGACAAAATGGGAGATCGATACGCTGGACGCGACAAGCAGCGGCCTGTTGATCAAAAAAGTGGAGATTTCTCACAACGGACTATCA
Source organism: Lachnospiraceae bacterium UBA7179 (assembly GCA_002491195.1). Classification (GTDB taxonomy): domain Bacteria; phylum Bacillota; class Clostridia; order Lachnospirales; family Lachnospiraceae; genus COE1. The sequence continues at coordinate 33,438 of DKVL01000011.1, read as the reverse complement.
GAAACGATCAATAAACTTGGAATATAGAATCAATAGTGAAACAAAAAGATGATAAAATTACGGAAACCTTTTTCACAAAAAGTACAGCTTCATATCAGACAAAATATACTGCAACAGCTGTGGGATAAGTATGTTCCAACGTCTTCGCCGGAATATAAGAAGATCGAACTGATTTATCTGAAAGGCGGGCCGGAGGAGCTGGAGAAGCAGCCAGAACGAATACAGCTATTGCTCCATTTGATCCTGAAAAATAAAATGCTGCAATTGAATCTGATGCGGCAGCCTGCGGTGATGAAACTTGGCCAGAAGCAGATGGAGAACAGTCTGCAGAGAATGGAGCGGTATTATACCGTGCAGCTAAAGAGCGCCGATCCTGCAATGTACCGGACAGTGAGACAGTATTTTACGCTGTTGGAACAGGTAGGGGAAGACGACAGGCGTTATCAGAACTGGCAGAAGACGAATCAGACGATTGAAAAGCAAAAAGAGGAGTATCGTCTGCTTTCTCTTTTTTCTGAGAAGCTGCGGGAGCGTCTGACAGTGCATTCCATCAGTACGATGCGGATGATGGAAAGGGATTTTGTCAATTCCTTAACAGAGACAGAGTATCAGATGCTGGCGGAAGAGCTGATCTGGCAGGAGAAGCCAGAGCTTATTGCGTATTTTAACGAGTGGGATGAATCCCAGTGTGAGCATATGATCACAGAATTGGAGAGAGAGATTGACCAAAATTCGGATATACAACAGATCCTTTCGCAGGTATCGAGTCAGTCTTTGAAGGAAAAATGGAAGGAAAAATTAATCACAGCAGTAGAGAAGTTTGGACAGAAGGAATTTTGTCTGTTTTATCATCAGTTAACGGATCTGGAAACTGTCAATCCACAGGTGATATTGTGGAGAGAAAGCAGAGCGAAGATGCTTCACACGATAGACCAGATGGATTTAGAAACGTTACAACAGCTGCAAAGGCAGATCGAAAATCTGATCAATCCATTGGAACAGGATCCGTCACAAGTACAGGAAGATGACAGCTATGTCCAGGATATTTTGCAGACACAGGACGATGAGGGACTGGATCAGGAATTGCTGCGGACGCTCGAAAGAGAACTGGTGTATTCTTTGTCTGAAACAGAATATCAGACTTTATCTGAAAAGAATATCTGGCAGGAGAAGCCGGAACTGATCGCATATCTCAGGAAATGCGAACAAGTTCCGTGTATGGAAATTGTCAGGGAACTGGAAAAAGACGTACGCATGCGTGAGATTTTGTCACTGTATTCGGAACAGCCAGCGAAGGAGAGGCTCATCACAGCGGCAGAGAAGCTGGAGCAAAAGGAATTTTGTCTGTTTTATCATCAGGTGATGAAACGCGAAGATATCGCGCCACAGATTGTGTTATGGAAAGAAAGCAGAGCGGAAATGCTTTATTTTATTGACCAGATGGAGTCAAAGGCGCTGCAGCAGGCGTGGGAGCAGATCGAGCGGGCGGAACACCAGTCTGAAAGCGATACGCTCAGGGCGTATGAGAAAGATGTTCAGAGCCAGGAAACACTGCGGACACAGGAAAAGGAGCTGTTGGATTCTCTGCTGGAAACAGAATACCAAACGTTGGCGGAACGGTTGATCTGGCAGGAGAAACCAGAGTTGATCGCCTATTTCAGAGAGCTTGAAAAAGCCCGGTGCAAAGAGATCATCAAGCAGTTGGAGAAAGACACACGTATGAGACGGGTTCTGGCAGCGATTCAAAAGCAATCTGCGAAAAAGAAGCTCATTGCGGCGGCGTATCAGCTGGAACAAAGCGAGTTTCGCTCATTTTATTGGCAGATAGTGGAGTTTTTAAATGTCAATCCACAGATTGTTATATGGAAGAAAAGCAGAGCAGAGATGAGTCGCTCGATTGACGATCTGGGTTCAGGAGGCTTGCAGCAGGTGTGGGAGCAGATGCAGGCAGTGGAACCAGTGCAGGGGCTCAAGCAGGTGTTTGCCAGGAAAATGCGATCTCTGCAGAACCAGTATCAGCAGAACACGAGCGAAAATCTGCAGGAGCAGATTGCTGTCTTAATGGAAGAGAGTGACTTGGCAGGCGTTGCTGATCTGATCGATCCAGAGCAATTGGTGCAGGATCATGACAGGGCGGAGGAAACAGAGAACTCTGTGGATGTCATACAGGAGCCGTTGTCAGGGTATGGAGAGCGTGAACAGCTGGTATTGTGGGATGGAGCTTACCAGGTGATCCAGAATCTTGAGCATGAGCAAAAGATGCGCAGGGAGCGCATTGAACAGCAGCAGATGCAGGCAGCTAAGGCCTATCAGGAGATCTATCATCAGATATTTAAGACAGAAGCGAGCACGATGCAGCAGGATGCAGAGCGAATCTTCCGGGAACAACATCAGGAGCAGTTGACAGAGGAGGAAATCCAAAATATTTGTGAGTGGAGCCAGGCCTTTTTGGAGGTTTATCTTACGCAGCAGGGGTGGGCAGTCAATGACAGGGATTTTCCAGAAGAGGGCTCTTTTTCTTCTGATCAATGGAATCAAATAGAACAGTTAGAGCTGACTCATTTGATTCAGAAGATGGACCAATATATCGTGGATCATGATATAGAGAAACAGTATGGAACCGGAGAACGATTGATATTGCGCCGGCAGGAAGCGCTTTCTAAGGATGAGAGAATACAGAAGTTACTGATCTATATGCGTGAGTTGGAGGAACAGCAGAAGGAGCAGCTGATTCATGCTCTGGCGGAGATGGTTTGGATGTCAGTCCAATTATCTTCCCAGAAAAGGGAAAATACAAGTCCGGCAGTGTTGCCAATGCAGGGCAGCCAACAGAGATCTGTGGAAAGGCTGCTGCAGACAGAGGACATGGAATTTGCACAGAAACTGCTACAGTTAGAGGATAGAGAATTTGCGCAGAGAATATTGTGGTTAGAGGACAGGGAGCTTGCTGAGAGACTATTGCAGACCGAGGACAGGGAATTTGCCGAGAGACTGCTGCAGATCGAGGACAGGGAGCTTGCCAGGGGATTACTGCAGATCGAGGACAGGGAGCTCGTCGAGAGGCTGCTGCAGATCGAGGACAGGGAGCTTGCCAAGAGACTGGTGCAAATAAAGGACAAAGAAATTGCCGGGAAATTATTGCAGATCGAGGACAAAGAATTTGTTAAGAGACTATTGCAGATCGAGGACAGAGAATTTGTCAGGAGATTATTGCAGATCGAAGACAGGGAAATTGCCGAGAGACTATTGCAGATCGAAGACAGGGAAATTGCCAGGAAACTGTTGCAGACAGAAAACGAAGAGTCTGTCTCACAACTGTCGCAGGATAGCAACGGGCAACTGTTGGAGATATCGTACAGGAGTTTGTGGGAGTGGGGAGAAACATTGTTGTTTCATCCAGAACAGGAGCCGGAACAGGAAGATGCAGACGTTTTGTCTTTTTCACGGCAGGAAACGAACTTTTCTGATACGGATGAAGCGCAGCAGGCGGATGTTCAGACACAGATGATACGCCGTCAGATTGAGATGGCAAAGGACAGAAATCGTCTCCAGAGCCTGATCAGGCAGATCAATCATCAGGCCGATATACAGCTGGTGTACACGGATGCCCAGCTTAGATCGCCACAGATTCAGACCTTGCTGCAGTATGTCCAGCAATTGGATGAAAAACAGTATGGAGTCCTTGTAAAGGAACTGGCCCAGATTACGCAGCTTCAGAAGTTGTCATATGAGGAACCAAAAGCGCAGGCTATTGTTGCTCAAACAGCGGACGAAGAGAAATATTCCAGTATAGAGGAAACAAATGCAATTGTGCTGCATAATAAGATCGACTATACAGGGCAATTAAGACAAGACAATGCGTATGAGCCAGTCCAAAATCAGCTGCGCATAGAGGATAAGAAATTTATTGAGAAACTGCTGCAGGTAGAGGACAGAGAATTTGCTGGGCGGTTGCTGCAGGTAGAGAACAGGGAGCTGGCTGAGAAATTGCTGAGGGTAGAAGACAGAGACTTCGTTGAGAAACTGCTGCAGCTAAAAAATGAGGACTTTGTCGAGAAACTATTACAGATCGAGGATAGAAAATTCGCTGAGAAACTGTTGCAGATTGAGAATAAGGACTTAGCCGGGAGACTGTTACAGATAGAAGATCGAGAATTAGCCGAGAAACTGCTGCAGATTGAAAATAAGGACTTCGTCGAGAGACTGCTGCAGATCGAGGATCGAGAATTAGCCGGGAAACTGCTGCAGATAGAAAATAAAGACTTTGCTGAAAGGCTGCTGCGAATCGGGGACAAAGAAGTTGTCTGGAAGCTGCTGAGGGACAATGACGGACAGTCACAGGAGGTGTCCTATAGAACTATGTGGGAATGGGGAGAGGCATTGCTGCTCCACCCGGAGAATCAACTAGAACGCGATTCGGATGACAGTATATCCAGTCCACAGCAGGAAGTGTCTGCTTCTGATTATAACGATGTACAAAAGGCGGATGGGCAGACACAGATGGCGCATCAAAGGAATCATCTCCAGAGTCTGATCGGGCAGATCAATCACCAGGCTGATGTGCAGCTGACATACACAGATGCACAGCTCAGAATGCCACAGGTCCAGGCTTTGCTGCAGTATGTCCGGCAGTTGGATGTGAAGCAGTACGGGGCATTTGTCAGGGAATTGGCGCAGGTTATGATGGCTCAAAAACTGTCATATGACAATATAGAGATGCTGCCAGCTGCTGTTGCAGAAGTAGAAAAAACGCCTTTCGCACCTTATCAAACACTGGTGCAATATATCCAGAATTATGAGAAACAACGCCAATTAATTCTCTATAGGGACATTAGAAAAATAGAGCAGAAAATTCTTCCACAGACTTACAGGAAGGAAGAATCAGCCCTGCTTTTCGATGAAACAGGAATCAATGCAAATGGTCTGACACTCGATGAAACAGGAATCAATGCAAATGGCCAGATATCTTATGAAATAAAAATTAATGCAAATAGCCAGGCACCCTATGAAACAGGAATCAATACAGATGGCCGGGCACTCTATGAAACAGACATCAATGTAAATGGCTTGACACCCTATGAAATAAGCAGTCATATATATGATCTTATGCCAAATGAGGAATCAGAAAAAGAATATGAGCAGATAACACCCTATGATAGGAGTCACCAGGAAAGCAGTTATCAGCCACGCGAATTGGAATATTCTACGCAGGCGGCTTCGGTGTCTGAGGAGGACCAGCAAAGGAGGGAACTGCGCATGCAGCAGGAAACGGCCCAGCTCAAATCTGTGCAGGAACAGCTTGACAAGAAACTGAAGGATGTCGAGCAGCAGCTGAAGAAAGTGGAGGATAGCACTAAGGCGAAGGAGGATGTAAGAACCTTTGCGGAACAGGTAAAGCGCCAGTTATATGAGGAATTGCACGTAGAAAAGCTGCGCCGGGGACTCATCTGATCCATAGTGGGTGATTAGGAAAAGGAGGAGGTTTTTTGGGACTTACAAAAGCACAATTAGAGATTGAAAGGGAAGTCGGGACGAGTACCATCGATGTGCTGTTCAATCCGTCAGAATATCAGCTGACAGACGGCGCCAATTATTCTGAAAAGAAAGTACCGGGATTAGACGGACCGATCCTGCAGTATATTTCTGGGGAAGCGACAGAGTTATCGCTTAGTCTTTTTCTGGATACTTATGTGCCCCCAAAACCTCCAGGCTTGCTGTCGGTCATCGGCATAGGCGGTGGTAGCAATGCCTCTACCGATGTGTCGGAAATCACAAGAGAGATTGCAGATGCGACTTCGATTGACGGTAGTCTGCACCGTCCGCCTAAGGTGACCTTTAAGTGGGGTTCTCTGAATTTTAACGGAGTGGTAACCAAGTTTAACCACACGTACATTATGTTTACAGAAAGCGGCATGCCGGTCCGTGCCAAGGTAAATCTGACCTTTAAGTCGCTGATCTCGCCGACGGATACGCGGAGAAAATCCCCTTTTGAATCCCCCGACCGCAGCAAGTACCGCACGATCCGTCAGGGGATGGGGCTGTGGGACATCGCCAATATGGAATATGGTGATCCCGATATGTGGAAGGTGATCGCCAAGGAGAATGGCATCCTGAATCCATTGGATATCCGGCCAGGGCAGGTGGTGAAGCTGCCAGCGCTTTGATGGGTCTGTTGATACAGGAGCAAAAGACTGAGGAGGGAGAAAAAAGTGGCAAATGTTTCCATGACAAGCCTGGCTGCAAAATATAATGATTTCCTGGTACCTGCAATCAAGGTAAAGGCGGGGGGCTTTGATCTGATCGGTGCAAGCCAGTATGGCGTGGAGTCTGTCGAGCTTACCCTCTCACAGTCGGCGGCGAGCGCGGCAGTCATCAAGCTCACCAATGTGTATGACCTGGAAAACCGCAAATTCATCAGCGATATCAGTGATTTTATCTTGGGGGAGATGGTCGAGGTTGAGATGGGGTATGGCTCCTCTCTGACTTCCTTATTTTATGGATATGTAGACGAGATCAACTATGAGCTCTCCGAGAACCCTTCTGTTCGCGTGACGGCAGTCGATGTGCGCAGGATGATGATGGGGAGCAAGAAAAGCAATATCTCACACCAGGTAAAGAGTTATTCCGATGCGTTTAATGAAGTCGTGAAAAAATATCAGCCGGCATATAAGACAAAGGATGTGGACGCGACAGATCAGTTGGAGACAGACTGTATTATTCAGAATGGCAGCGACTATGACTTTATCATGGAGGAGCTGTGCAGAAAAGGAAACCGGGATTTTTTTGTTCATGCCGGAAAGCTTTATTTTAAGAAGATAACAGAGGAACTGTTCTTTACGGTCGAGATGGAATGGGCAAAGGATTTTATATCATTTCAGCGAAAGGCTTCCTTTCAGGATGCAGTGATCCGGGTCATGGGACAGGACACGGACAAGAAGGAAGAGGTCGAGGCGGAGGTGACTGTCAAGTCCGACGACGATCAGAAGTCACTGGTGCAGAATGAGACGACGCAGATGGATGCCGCAGTGGAGGATACCGGCGACGCGAAGCAGGTCGCGGAGCACAAGGCCGACGAGATGAAGAAGCAGGCAAGACAGGCCACGGGTGTGTGCATCGGCGTGCCGGAGATTCAGCCGGGCGGCCGCGTTAAGATCACGAATGCGGATAGCAGGCTGCTTGACGGAACTTATGATATTATCGAAGTAAAGCATTCCTTTACAGGAGATGGCTACAAGACGACTTTTGAGGTAGGAGGCTGGAAACGTTGAATTTTTATGACGAGCTGCTGACAGAACAAAAAGACGACAAGACTTATCCTGAGATCACGGCGCCAGGACTCCTGAATGCCATTGTGAAGGAAATCTGGGATGAAGAGCACAAAGGCATGATCAAGGTAGAGTATCTGATGGGTGAGAAGGACAAAAAGACTTCTGACTGGGTGAGAGTCATGACAAATTACGGCGGAAATGGCTTTGGCAATTACTGGCTGCCGGAGATTGGTTCGGAGGTTCTTGTAGGCTTTATTCATGGGAATATGAACATGCCCGTGGTTCTGGGCTGTCTCTGGAATGGAAAGGACCTGCCGCCGGATGGAGCGCCCACGGAAAAGAACGAGACCAAGACCATCATGACAAAAGGTGGACATAAGATCACCTTTACCGAGACGGAGGGGAAGGAAAAGATCACTGTCACGACTCCCAAGGAACTGCAGATCCTGCTCGATGACGAGAACGAAGCGGTGTCGGTGCAGGACAAGAATAAAGATAACAGCATTCAGATGGACTGCAAAAACGGGACGTTAAAGCTGACGGCAAAGAAGGAGATCTCCTTGTCGATCGGAACCAAGGAAGTGATGAATGCCAGTTCAGATACCGTTAAGCTTACCTGTGGAACTGTACAGTTGGATGCCCAGCAGACTTTAAAATTAGCTGGTCAGACCACAAATGTCTCTGGAACCAGCGTGAAGGTCAAAGCGGACGGCGAGCTGGGACTGCAGGCGTCCGGGATGGCACAGCTCAAAGGCAGCATGGTAAAAATTAATTAACTTGGATTAATTTAGAAGGAAGGGGCAAAACCATGGATCAGAGAAGCAGCGTAAAAGCATTTCTTGGAACCGGCTGGAAATTTCCGATTGAAATTGACGGAGCTACCGGGAGGATCAAGATGTCTTCCAACGAAGAAAGCATCCAGGAGTCGATCCGCATCATCATAGGGACCAGGCAGGGAGAGCTGCCCATGCATCCGGAATTTGGATGCAGGATACAGGATTATGCCTTTGAGACTGTCAATTATACAACCCTGTATTCCATGAAAACAGAGGTGGAGCATGCCCTGATCCGCTGGGAACCACGGATCACTGATATCAGGGCAGAGGTCAGCGATGAGCAGATCGATCAGGGACTGCTGTCGATCCAGGTCAGTTATGTAGTCCGTGCTACAAACAATCAATATAATCTGGTGTATCCTTTTTATATCAATGAGGGTGAGGTTTAGGCGTTTATGAATATTCCGCAGATGGAGAAAATGTCGAGAGAAGATATCATAGATTATATGAGAAAATGTGCAAAGCAGTACGTTCCGGAGTGGCGATACGACAAAAAACAGCCGGACGCCGGAACTGCGCTTGTCTCTATATTTGCTGATATGATGTATGACAATATTAAAAAATTTAATATGTCCGTGGCAGGAGATCTCTTTTCTTTCTTTGACGGAATAGGCGCAAAGCTCCTTCCGTCGAGCCCGGCCGAAGGGTTTGCGGTGTTTGGAATGCCGGAGGGACTGCTCAGTGAGGCGGAGGTCCCGTCAGGAACCAGACTGCTGGCGGACGGAGCAGAAGAGCAGCTTGTATTTGAGACGCAGGAGGAAGTCCTGGTGCGCCCATTGGATATCCAGAAGATCTTTCTTGCTGTTCCTGGAGAGGATGCCATTTATGAGCTTGAGCCTTCTTTCTTTTTGTTTCAGAATGGAACAGAGAATCTGCAGCACCACCTGCTGGCGTTCTGCTTTGGTCAGGAGCTAAAGATTACAAGTCATGCAGACGTCCGGCTGTCGCTTGTGCTCGAGGGCGTTGCTGTGGGCGGCAAGGGAACGGATCATAGTCTGGCGGAGGCGCTCTGCGATTCTTCCCGTGTTCGATTTTATTACGGATCGGGGGAAGAATTTCGGGATATTACTGACTGCGAGTATCGGGACGGAGCGCTCTGGTTCCAGATTCCAGGCGGCGAGCAGGGCATTGCTCCTATGGAGGACTATGCATCAGAGGAATTTGAGTCCCGCTATGTGATCGCTATGGAGATTCTTGATGGCAGGTTTTTTTCGAGGATGTATCTGAAAAAAATGCTGCTAGGCACAGAATGTCAGAAACAGCAGCCGGAGTTTGTCAATGTAAACGGTACCGATCAGGAGATCGAGGAATTTCTGGCGTTTGGAGAAAATCCTTCCCTGTATGATGAATGCTATATCGGAAGCGGTGAGATTTTCGGAAAAGCGGGAGCGCAGATCAGTCTGGAGTTTGACCTGGATTTTGTAAAGATTCCCATAGAAGAGATTGCCTCCGGTGCAAAGATTGTCTGGAAACGGATCATGCGCAAACAGGAGTTTGTGCCAGAGCAGGAATATGATATTACCATCCGGGAGGTCATCTGGGAATATTATAATGGGTTTGGCTGGAAACGGCTTGCTGTGTCCGGGCAGTACAGGGATATCTTTGATGTGGAGGATGGGCTGCGCGGCGTGCGGAGAAAAATGGAATTTACCTGTCCAAAGGATATCCAGCCCGCGTTGGTCAATTCTGCAGAAAATTACTGTATCCGCGCAAGGATCATCCGCATGAATAATGCTTATAAGACAAAGGGGGCCTATATTGCGCCTGTGATCGGTAATTTTTCGATCAGCTACAGTTACATGGCAGATCCTCTGGCACCGCGTGTGATTGTTCAGCAGAGCAATATGGAGCGGACGGCGTACCAGTCGGAGGAGATGCAGCGGAAAGGTTTTGGATTTCCGCTGTGCAAGGCAAGACAGGAGGAAAACAGGACCTGTTATCTTGGCTTTCGGGATCCGCCGGTGGGAGGACCACTGAAATTTCTGTTTGTCATGCACGATCTGGTGAAAGACAGTCTGGCTGTAAAATGGGAGTATCTGTCGGAGGAAGGCTGGAAGGAAATGCATCCTGCTGACGGAACAGAAGGGTTTTCCCATACAGGTTTGATTTCCTGGTATGGGCGCATGGACAGCAAACGCAGGCAGATGTTCGAACAGAATCTGTACTGGATCCGTTTTAGTGAAGAAAAGGGAAAACAAAGCGATAGTGATCTGGACAGCTGTCCCAAAATAGAGGGAATTTATCCGAATGCGGCCAGTATCCTGGGCGTTGAGACTGTGGAAGAGATTTACGGAATAGAGCCACGTGCAGAGGAAAAGGAGATCCAGCTTTCTTATGCGGATATCTCCAGCATAGAGGTCTATGTGCTAAAGATCAGTGATAATTATGACAACTCTAATAGCTTGTGGGAGCTGTGGACAGAAGTGGAGGAGCTGACAGAAGGCAGCGGGGACAGAAAGGAATATACTGCGGACAGACGCATTGGAAAACTGATGTTTCCAAAGTATATGAACGTCAGCGGAAGGAATGAGCAGGATGAGATTGGAATCCGTGTAAAATACAGCTACAGCCGGGGAGAGCAGGGGAATCTGTCTGTCGGGGAAATCAGCCGGCTGGACCGGACAGTGGGATTTGTCAACAGTGTGTTTAATCCGATGGCAACGGTGTGTGGACTTGCCGAGGAAACGGTGATGGAGGCTGTGGAGAGAAACGCGAATCTGCTGCGTCATAACAGGCGCTGTATCTCGGCGGAAGACTATGAGGATATGGCCAGGGAGGCAGCCAGGGATATCAGCAAGGTTCGGTGTTTTGCAGGTTATGATGAACTGGGAAGACCTCAGCCGGGAGCAGTGACGCTGGTTGTGCTTCCAAGAGATTACGGGGAGAGCTTTTACAGCTTTGAGCGTACCAGAAAGAAGATTTACAATGATCTGACCGCGCACATGGATGAAAATATCGTAAACCGTGGACAATTTCATATCGTCATGCCGGAGCTGATTCGGTTGGATGTGAAAGTTGTCCTGGAGTTGACACAGAAAAAAGAGATTTTTGCCACGCTCAAAAGAGTCAGAGAGGAATTGGAACGTTTTCTGGACCCGATGCATGGCAACTTTTATGGGGACGGATGGGAGATCGGCACACTTCCGGACAACAATCAGATCACCCATGCACTCAAAAAGGTGGAAGGGGTAAAGTATATCAGTCAGCTTACCCTGAGGAAATACAGAAATGGACGTTTTGAAGAATACGAAGTGAACGAGGAACGGCTGCTGCCATTTTACAGACTGCCCAGAAGTGGCTATCATGAGGTGATCGCAGAGCCTTGACAGAATAGATGGTTGAATCGTATGAGAAGGAGCGCGGGCTATGTTCTATAATTTAAATCTGGATGATAAATCTTATCAGGAAATTGAAGCGGACGCGGTATTTCAAATACCTGGGATTTGTCCGGACTGGACCAACCACAACCAGTCTGATCCAGGGATTATGTTGATTGGGCTCCTTTCATGGCTGAAGGAGATCCAGCAGTATCATATCAGCCAGCTCTGTGGTTGGAAACGGCAGAAATATTTGAAACTGTTTGGGTTTTCCATGAATTATGCAAGGCCGGCACAGGGTTCCATCAGTGTGGAGCTTCCAGCGGGGCTGCCTGATATGCAGGTATCCCTGATGAAAGGCACTCGTTTTTTTGCCGGGGACATGGTATTTGAGACCATTTCGAAGGAATGGCCGTATTCCATACGGCTGATGGGGGCGTATATCCTGTGTGGGGATCTGTTGGACAAATACGTCAATATTGGCAATGATCTGGACAAACGGATGCGGCTGTATCCTTTTGGGGAATGTCCCAAAGAAGGCAATTGCTGTTATTTTATAATGGATAAGGAGTTTTCCACCAGGACACAGACAGTCATCACCTTTGATATCCGCACGGATTACGAGGTGAGCCGCAATCCGATCGGGAAGGATTTTATCCCGCTTGCAAGGCTAAAATGGGAATATCAGTCTGCTGAGGGGTGGGAGGAGCTCCCAGTGGCATTTGACACGACGTACGCTTTTTTGCAGAGTGGGAAAATCGGGTTCGATCTGCCAGGGAAAATGGTGGAGGATGAGACATATGGCGCCTTTCAGATCCGTGTCACCCTGATGGAAAACGATTATGATGTGGCGCCGCTGATACAGAATATTTATTTTAATGAGATCGAGGTAAGGCAGCAGTATTCGTGCTGTGATTATGAGGATTATGAGATTACGTGTTCGGACACTGCGCTGTTTGGGTGTGTCAGGAGCAGTATGTATCTGGCAAAAACCGGTCAGACACAGCTCTATCTGGAACAGGACGGAGGCTGGGTGTTAGTGCCTGTCAGGCGAAAGGAAGAGGCAGAGGACGGGGATTGTCTGCTGTATTTTGCAAAGCCGGACTGGGCGGAGGAGAAGCTTACCTGCCGTCTGGCCGCATATGAGGATAGCTTCTGGGAAAAGCGGGAGCTTGGTGTGGGAGACGGTTCGGCCAATCAGTCATATGCGCTGGATATCGACAATATCTTGTATGATGAATTTGAAATCATGGTTTATGACAGACGGGATGGCAAGTACTATTCCTATCAGAGAGTGGAGGATTTTGACAATTATACGCCTGAGGATGCAGTCTATGTCCTGGAACCGGCGGAAAACAGGCTGTCGTTTGGCAACTGTGAAAACGGAATGGCCCCTGAGGGAAATATATGTTTGCTGCGGCTTAAGGTGAGTCAGGGAAGAGCAGGCAATATCAAGGCAGGAAAAATCCATGAGTGTGATGCGTTTCCAGAACTGTTAGTGAAGCAGTATGAGATGACCAGCGGCGGCAGGAATAATGAGACAATAGAGGAGTGCTTTGAGCGTCTGCGTCAGGAATTAAAGAAGATCAGGCGCGGAGTTACGTTTTCGGATTATGAAAAGCTGGTGCGGCAGACGCCGGGGCTGTTGATCCTGGACAGCAAGGTTGTCCCGCCTGCGGCCGGGGTGGGAATCTCATCCACGGGAGGGAAATCTACGCCGGAAGATAAAGCTTTGAATGAGGTTTGTATTGTGGTGCGCCCCTTAAGTTACAAGGAGCGGGATGACAGTCTCAATGAGAAGTACCGGCAGAATCTGGAGCAGATGCTGCGCTGCAGGAAACTGATCGGAACCACGATCAAGATTTTGAGTCCGGAATATGTGGGAATTTCCATTTTTGCGGAGATTGTGATCAGACCACAGTTTACCGATGCGGAGATGATGATTGAGGATGCGGTGCGCGCTTATCTGGATGAAAAGTCATGGGAGATTGGCAGGCCGGTTTCCAGCAGTGAGATTTATGGAATCATTGATATGCTGCCCTGCGTGCATCAGGCAAAATCCCTGTCTGTGGAAGCCAGGGGCCGGGGATTCCGTCATCTGGTCAATGGAGACGTACAGCTTCCTCCCAATGGGCTGCCTTATCTGAATGACATGGATTTCAGGATTTTTACAGCGGGCGGGGATGCAATATTCTAACAGGATCTTAAATCCATAGATGGAGGGGCGATTGTGTGGAGCAGTTAAAATATTTCGTATTTAACAAGAAAAGAGACTATGAATCTGGATACCGGCAGGATATCAGGGTTACAGAGCGGGGACTTGCCCTGGAGGAGGGCGTTTCGGAAAATGGTATCTTTATCTCCCGTTTGTTGGACAGCGGGGAGGAGGGGAATCAGTGGCACCGGGCTGTGATTCAGAGCAAGTCTTATGGGGATGATTCGGTTCGTTTTTCCTTTTACTGCTGCGATGAAGACCAGGTGATGGTGGACGGCAGGATCTGCCAATGGGAAGAATTGATCAGGAGCAGGAAGATCCCCCTGGAGAAAAAACATCAGATCATGGAGCAGTGTCTGGTTCATATTGTGCAGAATCCACAGGATATCCTGCTGTATCATGCCAGAGGAAGATATTTGTGGATGGAGATCCAGTTGTTTTGTCAGGCAGGCTTTTTTCCGGAGATTCAGCATATGAAGATTTATGCTGGAAACCGCAGCTTTTTATCCTATCTTCCAGCAATTTATCAGACTGGCGGCAGGGAAGATTTTCTGGGAAGATTTCTGGGTATGTTCGAAGCAGTTTATCAGGATTTGGAGGAGCGGATCACGGATTCTACCAAACAGCTCGACCCAATGACTGCGGAGCCTGAATTTTTGGGCTGGCTAGCGAAATGGGTGGGAATCTCCAACGCACATCTGTGGCAGGAGGAGCGGCTTAGGCTTCTGCTGGAAGGGATTGTCAGGAAAAACCTGATCCGGGGTACACGGGAATATACAGAGCACATGATCAGTACCTTTACAGGAGAGCAGCCGTTTATTCTGGAGTATGGTGATATCGAGGAATACCGGGGGAACACAAAGGCATATAAGAGTCTGAAACAGTCATACGCACATGGCCCGTATGAGGTCAATGTGCTTGTGCGGGAACAGACAGTGCCTTCCCTGCGGGAGCAGCATGCTTTGAAGAAAATGATAGAGGACATGAAGCCGGCTCATATCAGGATGCATCTGATTATTTTACGGCCGGGAATCTATCTGGGACAAAATGTGTATGTAGGAGTAAACAGCACGCTGGTAGCGTATGAACATGCGAATTTGAACGGTGTAGCTGCAATTCCGTCTGTGGTAACAATGGCGTCTGACGTGTCGGATACCAGAGTAGAGGAGGAAGAGAGATGAAGAATTTGAAAAGCTTTCCATTTGAGCGGAATCGGTATTTTTATGGGAAGTTGCTGTCTGTAGAAGATTTTGAGACAGAGCAGAAATATTTTAACGACAAGCGCAGAACTATTAATCGTTTTCTTTTTGGGTCCGGTGTTGTCTGTGGGCTGAATGTTGTGGAAGTGGATGATGAGAACATCTCTGTGGAGCGGGGTCTTGCATTGGATTTTGCCGGGCGGGAGATCGTGCTCGACGAGCCGGCGGTGCGCAAGATCACGGAGCTGGAGGGGTACGGAAACGGGCAGGAGGAAGGATTTTATTACCTTTGCCTGGAATATCAGGAGGAAGCTACAGAACTGATGCACAACGTCACGGGGGCGGCCGGGCGCAACAGCAGTGAATTTAATAAATACAAGGAAGGATACCGCCTGTTCGTGACCCAGGAGGAGCCGGAGCGTGAGATTTATTCGCCGGCGCGGTTGTATGAGGAGAGAGGGATCGTGTATCAGGGGCAGGATCTTCAGATCGTCCAGGTGCTGCCGAAGTTTCTGGAGATGGGAAAGGAGACTGCTTTAAGGGTTGAGATTTCTTATGCGGGACAACAGACGTTTTCTTTCGAGTATGAGTTGGAACTTGTTTTTCTCACGAATGGGGAGAGTAACAGGGTCCGCGTTGCATATGAGGATAAGGAACCTGGAAAGGGAGGAAAATATCAGCTGGATATTCCTCTAAAGACAGCCTGTGTCTCAAATGTACAGGCGCAGGTTTCCATGGTGAGGGACAGCTTCCGGCTTCAGATCGGGGGGCGGACTTACACTGACGCGAAGGGATGTACGATTCAGGCATCAGTCAATGACCTGGACGAATATGAGGCGCTGCAGGTCCAGTATTACAAGACGGCGATGGATTATATCGTGGGAAATACCTTTCATCAGGGAATTTATCTTGCAAAGATTTATGTGGTGCGTGCGGGAAATATCTGTCTGATCGAGCGGATTGAGCAGCTGCCTTTTGACCAGAAGATCATGCATACAGAGATCTCTGCGGCGGTCATTCAAAAGCTTGTGGAGGATGTGAGAAAACTAAAGGAAGCAAAGCTGCAGGAGAAGGAAAACCAGAAGGAAAAGAAAGAGGAAAAGCCGCTCAGGGCTACTTATGGCGAAGTCTTGTTCGACGTTGGGCATATGCGTCCGGGAGAGGTGCTCTACTCCGATGAGATTGTCCATGGACTGGGATTTGGACCGGTTGCCATTGAGCTTGGCTACGAGGTGGACCATGGATTTGACAGCGATGCAAGGATACTGTTTGGGGATGCTTCCATGTTTCAGGGGCAGGACGGCTTTGCTGCATCGCTGGGAGCGCGTCTGATGCCGGCGGAGGGAACCTTTGAGATCGGATTAAAGATTGTGAAGAATGACGGGGCAAGGCAGGTGCGGGTACATTGGACTGCTTTGCGCAATGAGATCCGCAGGTCGGAGCCTGTGAAGAAGAAACGGATCTTCATACAGCCTGACAACCCGAACGTCTTTGTGGGTGACAGCATGGTATTTACAGCGGCATTTGAGGGCTTTACAGATGAGCGGCTGAAATGGAGTGTGAAGGACCGCGACGGTGGGGTGATCGACAAAAACGGAAAGTATACGGCGCCAGAGACAGAGGGAATTTACCAGATTACAGTGTCCAGCGTGGCATATCCGGAAGTGCAGGCGTCTACCTTTGTGATTGTACGAGAGAGAGAGTAGTGTGAAGAGATTTTCTAAGCGGCCAAAAGACGCCCGCTAAGAAAATCTAAGTCTGCATAGCAGACTTTGTTCACCCAGAAGAATCGCAAGGGCGGCGATTCTTCCTGCAGATTGTTTGTGCCGCGCTGATGGCGGCATGACGGGAAGGGTGAAAAATAAATAGCTGTATGGGAGTTAGGTTATGGTAATTAATTTTCAGAACAGGCAGTATGAGCTGGTTTCAAAGATCAAGACCACAGGTTCCGGGACGATTGAACTCTATGCTGCGTCGGATGCAGGAGTGGAAGGTGTGAAATATACGATCGCCTGTGTCAGCGACCTGGAGCTGGCAAGAAAGCTGGTGCCTGTAACGACTAAGGCAAACACAAACTTTTCTTTTAAAGATCTGCATGCAAGCTTCAATGCGGACGGCAGATATTATGTGGTGTTCCTTCATGCCAGCGGAAGAACGCTGCAGCAGGTAATTGAGCGGGGAAACTGCAATTTACAGGAACGCCTGTTGTTGATGAAGAATATTTTTGCTCAAATCTTTCTGTTAAACATGCCGGATTGCTTTCTTTACGAAGTACTGCGCAAAGATAATATAGTAATTGAAGAGGATCTCAGCGTTCGGTTTAACTATTTCTTTACCGAGGTGGACTATTATTGGAAAGTGCAGGAGAAGGACTGTATCGGCCGCATCAGCGGACTGGTGCAGGAATTGTTTGCAAAAGAACTGGAACAAAAAAGCTCGCGGGAATTGACAAAGTTTGCCCGGGATATGGAGGAAGGGCGGTTTGCCTATCTGTGGGACTGTTATGTGGCCTATGATAATATTTATGAGGTTGTTCTGACAAAGAGTGAGCGGCAGGAGTTACAGCCGAGACGGATCTGGTGGCGTGCGTGGGAGAAGCTGAAACAGATCTTTCCAAAGATCCGCGCAGCGCTTGCAGCGGCGCTGATTCTATCAGCAGCGATCTATTTACTGCTGAATCTGCCCAATCCGGTGATGTCAGACAATGGGATCAAATTCGGGCAGATTGGTACTTTAGAGATGCAGGAGCAGGCAAAATAAAAAGGGTATGCTTTGACAGGGGGGATGGAGTATGAAGGGCGGACTGATCGGACGTACAGCGAGAAAGTTGTCGCATATTCTAACAGCACCGATTCAGGTGGCAGTTCGCAAAGTGAAGAGAATGGTCAGCCCGGAATCTTTTTCTTCAAAGGTTTTAAGCGATGTCCGTAAGGGGATCAGCCAGAAAAAGGAGAAAAAGGAGCGGACCATTCAGGACTACTTCTCGATAGGGCGTTATTATGTGCTAAAGAGGTTGGTCTATGTTGTGATGCTTGCAGTGTTAATTCTTCCGGTTCTGTATATTAAACTGCTGCATCCTGTCCTGGTGTCGTGGTTCTTTACAAAGACGATGGTCATCAATTCCCCGGAGATGATCGGCTATTCCGGCAAGGTGGAGCTCTTGTCAGAGTATGACAATACGCTGATTTTCAAGGGAAAGATGGATGACGGAAGGATCAATGGAAAAGGTCAGCTCTACACTTACGAAGGCGCGCTGCTCTATGAGGGCAACTTTGAGATGGAAGCCTACTCGGGAGAGGGAGAGCTGTATTATAAAAATTCGGAGCAGCTTTGTTATAAGGGAACCTTTCTGTTAAATCTGTACGATGGGCAGGGGAGTCTCTATGACAGAGATGGCAGTCTGATCTATCAGGGCGCGTTTAAAAACGGTCTGTATGAAGGAAATGGCACATTGTATTTTGCAGATGGGCAGGAAGAGTATGTGGGTACATTCGCCAGTGGAGTGCCCGAAGGAAAAGGAACTCTCTACGACGATGACGGAAATGTGATTGCTAAGGGACTTTTTGAAAATGGTGTGCCGACATTACAGGAAACCGTTCTCTATGACGAAGAGGGAGATCTTCTCTATGAGGGAACGATCAATGCGGACGGTGCATATCAGGGAGACGGAACGCTCTATGGAGGAGGAGAGCCCGTCTATGAAGGAAGTTTCGCGGAGGGGAAAAAGGAAGGCGCCGGCATCGAGTTTGACGCGGCGAATAACATGATCTATGAGGGGAATTTTGCTGATGGAAAGAGAGAGGGAGAAGGAAAACTCTATTTAGCCCAGGAAGATACTGGTTCAGGAGAAATAAAAGGTCCTCTGATCTATGAAGGCACTTTTTCCGGCGGGGAAAAGGAAGGCGCCGGAACAGAGTATGATCAGGAAGGCAATCTGCTTTATGAAGGCGAGTTTGTCAAGGGCGCTCATGAAGGAAAGGGGAAACAGTACGAAGATGGAGTATTATTATATGAGGGCGAGTTTGTAGAAAACGCCTATGAGGGGGAAGGAAAACTCTATAACGAAGAGATTCTCGTATATGATGGAACCTTTGTCAAAGGTCAGAAGGAGGGGCCTGGAAAAGCTTACGACGAAAACGGTGTGCTCATCTATGAAGGAAATTTTCAGGCGGACAATTATACCGGAGAGGGAAAATTGTATGATCCCGAAAAAGAGATACCTGTCTATGAAGGCGGGTTTGTAGAAGGGTTGTATGAGGGAGCCGGGAAACTGACTGATGCCGAGACGGAAAATCTGATGTATGACGGCAGTTTTTATAAGGGGCTGTATGATGGGCAGGGAAAGTTATACCACACTACAACAGGGAATCTGAAGTATGAAGGTGGATTTCTGAAAGGTGCGTTTTATGGTGCTGGAAGTCTGTGGGATGAAGATGGTAATCTGATCTATCAAGGAGAATTTGTCAACGGAGAATATCATGGAAAAGGAACGCTCTATGAAGCTGCTACCGGAAAAATCCTGGCGGAAGGGCAATTCAAGAACAATATGCTGTTCCTGGCAGAAGAGGTTCCAGATCCTGCGGCAGAGGAAACTCCAATTCCAGAGGAAGAGACTGTACCGATCCCGGATCCTGAGGAGGAAACAACTCCGATTCCAGAGGAAGAAACAACTTCAATTCCAGAGGAGGAAACGATTTCAAGCCCGGAGGAGGAAACGATCTCAAGCTCAGAGGAGGAAACAATGATTCCGATTCCAGAGGAGGAAACAATGATTCCGATTCCAGAGGAAGAGACAACACCTGAGACACAGATGGACGACGTAGAGGTAATTGATTTGGGACAATATTTATTATTTCGGAGAAAGGGATGTTTATGTCAGATTATACCAAAATCGCAGACACAGGAAACGGAATGATTGCGTTATTAAAGGATGCCCTGATCCCGGAGCTTTTGAACAGCCCGGATCAGATCGGACTCTGTTCACCGGAGGACCACGGAGATTTTGCAGTCGGGGTATGGCTTTATGATGTGAAGGAGGACACCTCCATACAGGCCCATGAGATGACGAATATTGGAAGAAATACCCAGCGCTATCCATCCACTTATCTGACATTGCACTATATGATCACGCTCTATCTGCAGAGCGATCTGAAATACCGCGCACCGCAGGAGCATCAGATCTTTGGCAGGATCATCCAGGCGCTCCGGGACAATGCGGCTATGGATCCAGATCATTTTACACCGCTGGATGGAGCGACGGGAAGCAATATCCGTATTCAGATGCAGGATTTGGAACTGGAGGAAAAACTGAGGCTGTGGACGGTGCCGAATGCGGCCTACAGGACATCGTTGTTCTACACGGCGGGACCTGTGGAAATCCAGTCTACAAGAAGAAAGAACGTGACGAGAGTGCGGGAGATCGATTACCGCATCGCTGGGAAGGAGGGATAATATGCTGCTGCAGGAGACAAAGATACAATTGTCCAAGGCAGTTCTTCTGCGGGATGCACTGACTGGCGAGCCAGTGTCATCAGGCATTCGGATTCGTTCTCTCTCTGGCGGAAAAATCGAAAAGCGAAGCGGCGGGTATGTCCTGTTTATCAATGTAACCGATCCGGAGATTGGGTTTGAGGTGGAATCGCCTGTGTACCAGTCCAGGAAAATATGTCTGAAGACCGATCAGGGAGCGGAGTTGGAGGATGTGCTCATGTATCCGTCCCCGGGCTATCCCAGGCGGGCAGGTTACACTGCAGTCAGAGGAAAAGCGCTGCCGGGGAGTATCCTGCGGTTTCATATAGAGGATGAAAAGGGAATATGCCGTCTGTTTGGCGGTTACAAGAAAGGGGAAGAACAGATTTCCTTTTATATCAAAAACAGGATTGCAGGTGCGCTCTGGTATATCCGCAAAAAGAAGGAGACATCGGGCGCCTATTTTGCCCTGAAAAACAGAGAGGAAGATTCCGAAGTCTATCGCCTGCGCGAGCCCTTGAAGCAGGATTACCAGATCAAGGATACCGTGATCTATCCGGCGCAGGAGACGGTTGCGGATGAGAATGGAGAATTTTATATTTTGTTCCAGGAGCTGCCCCAGGAAAAATGCCTGCTGTATTATTCTTATGAAAAGGCAGGGGAGGAGAAGCAGGGAACGATCGAGATCGTCCAGGCAAAGGAAAACGATCTATCAAAGAATTGTATTTGGGAGGAGGACTGAACGTATGGGATTATGTGTGACAGGAGGCGCTATGATGACTTGCACTTTTGGCATGGCGCCGTCCACGCTGAATGTTCTGCCGACAGCGCAGGTGGTGTCGGCTATGCCGCTTGCATCAATTGCGGACAATATACCCTTAGTGAATATTATGCCTTTTGGGATGTGTCAGAGCATGGCCAATCCAATGGTGGCGGCGGCGACAGCCGCGGCGATGGGGGTATTGACGCCGATGCCCTGCGTCCCTGTTCCGGCGGGACCATGGGCGCCGGGAGTTCCCCAGGTGCTGGTGGGCGGAAAACCGGCAGTAAACAACCAGTGTAAGCTGACCTGCGCCTATGGAGGGATGATACAGTTTACCAATCCAGGCTGTCAGACAGTGCAGCTCTGAGGCTGCAGTCTGGAAATGTGGTTAGAGGAATGGATTCTGGGGAAAAAGATATGAATAAAAAATATAAGTATGGTAAAGTTTACCATGGCATTATTTGCATCGTGGCGGCGGCTGTCATAGCAATCGCAGCAGTTAGCATGTATGGGAGAACCATTCAGTTAAACTATATTGAACAGATTCATCTGCAGGACGGATATCTGTATTATGTGGACCGGGGAAAAAATGAAGATCTAAAGATTATCCGTTCCGATCCTGCGGGAAAAAAGGGTGATGTGATTTTCTGTGACAAGCATGATAAGGGTAAATACCGGATTATCAGCCAGATCTTTTTTGATGACGCGAATCATGCATATGTGCTGGTTGAGGAGATCAGTGTGGAAGTGCAGAACGAACTCAGCTGCAAAGTCTATCGGTGTGATTTTGCACATGGAAGACTGGTCGCAACCGGATATGATCTGACACAGGATATCAGCGGGTACAGCCAGGTACTGATACAGCGTATCTGGAATGACCACCTTTACTATGTGGGGATTCCCGATTCGGACCAAGGTTCTGTAAATGCCAGACTGTTTTCGCTGGATCAGAGCGGAAACAGGGAGATGATCGAGGACGTGTCGTTTGAGTATCCGTACCTGAATACACAGTTTTTCTTAAGTAAGGAAAAAGTACTTCTGTGGATGGATTATGCAGGGGAAGTGTACGCCAAGGAGATCGGAACGGAAAATTATCTATGGATTAGCGGCATCACTGACAGACAAGGGGCGTTTAAGAGCCTGTCGGATGATGGGACAGGAGCCTATGTCCTGGACTATGAGGAGGCATGTATCCGGTATATCGATCTGGCGGAACGGACTTCTAAGATCGTATTCTCCCAGGAGGAACTTCAAAGAGTAGATCCGGAGTTTACTTTTCAGAATCTACAGAGCATTGACTGTACCCAGGATGGTTTTTGTGCTGGCGTGGAGGATGAGGTTGGACTGGTTTCCGTCTGCTCTTATCAGAGAGGAAGCCATCAGGATATTGACGAGATTACCATTACTGCGTTTTCTGTTCTGCGTCGAATGATAGCAAACTATATTATAATCATACTTGTGGCAGTGATTTTAGGTGTCTATTGGATGGCTCGTGTGCGTTATCATGTTCAGACGATTCTGGTCCGGCTCGGGGTAGTGTTTCTTCTGGGGCTTTTCATGATGGATCGTTTCCTGGAATACTGGGTGGGCATGTCCATGCAGGAACAGCTGGAGCGGAACCAGACGAATGCTTTGTCTGCGCTGGGAAAGCTGCTGCAGGAGGATATCATCAATAATATTGAGATGGATGCGGAGAAATTTCCTTCCGGGGACCGCGCCCTGATGCTGAGTCATCGCAGTATTAACGCGGGAAAAGGACAGGGAGAACTGTGCATGTATGTCTACAGTATCTTCCATGCGGATGAGAACGGAAGGCTGTATGTCAGTGAATCGATGTCGGAGTATATCGGTGTTCCTGTAGAATGGGTGTATTCGGGGGAGATCTTAGAAAAGATTTACCAGGCGTATGATTCCAGTGAGATCATCAACAAGACCGATGAGGACACAAATGGAAAACGGATCAACCAGTACATTCCGCTTGTGCTGAATGATGGGACAAAATATGGAGTGCTTGCTGTTTCTGTTGATGGAAATATACAGGATTACCAGGTATGGTATTTTCAGTGGAATCTGAAAAATGCGTCTTCCGTGCTGCTTCTGGCGCTGACCGTGGCGCTGATGGTGATTTTATACATATTCCTGCGGCCGTTAAAGACCTTGAAGGAATGTGCCGGAAAACTGGCAGCAGGCGATCTGGGCGTCACGGTGGCGGTGCGCGGACACGACGAGGTGGCGGATATCTCCCAGGCCTTTAACCAGATGTCCCTGAAAATCGCGCAGTATGTGCAGGAGATCAAGGGTATTTCGGATGGGTATTACAAGTTTATTCCGGCAAAGACGCTCGATATGCTGGGCAAGGAGTCGGTTCAGGAAGTGAAGCTGGGAGATCAGATGACTGGGGAATTTACCATACTGTCACTGCATGCCATCGACTATCCCAAACAGAGTGTTTTCATTTCCGCAGAGCAGGTGTACAACAACATCAATAAGATGTTATCCATTCTCGTGGAGCCGATCAACAGCCATTCCGGCGTGGTGGAGCATTTTGAGGATACCGGGTTGACAGCGCTGTTTACAGCCAGCAGCAGAGAGGCTCTGGACGCGGCGATCGATATGCAGAATCTGATGCGCCAGCTGATGTTAGGAAATGGCAGGACCATTGCCATCAGCTACGGACAGGTGATGATCGGTGTCATAGGGCACGAGCAGCGCATGGAGGCCACTGCGATTTCAGCCCACTCGGATCTGGCAAAGACGCTGCGGCTGCGGGGAGACCAGTACGGTGCGCATATTTTGATTACGCATCTGGTATATGAGCAGATTCCGGATTTTGAGGAGCGCTATCATGCAAGGTATCTGGGAAATATTTATTTGACAGCAAACGATACCTATGAGCGGATCTATGATGTCTATGACGGGGACAGCGAAGACGAGTTTTACAGTAAAGAGGAGACGAAACAACTGTTTGAAAAAGGCGTCGGCTTGTTCGTGGCAAGGAAGTTCTATGAGGCGAGGCTCGTGTTTGTGGAAGTGCTCAAGCAGTACCGGAAGGATAAGGCGGCAAAGGAGTATCTGTACC
Source organism: Lachnospiraceae bacterium UBA7179 (assembly GCA_002491195.1). Taxonomy (GTDB): domain Bacteria; phylum Bacillota; class Clostridia; order Lachnospirales; family Lachnospiraceae; genus COE1. The sequence continues at coordinate 9,292 of DKVL01000011.1, read as the reverse complement.
GGTGCGACCAGTATTATAAACAGACGACAGGCGAGGAAGTGGAGACAGTGATCGAGAAGTTCTGAAAATCAGAATAGTACTGGAAATCAAGAAGTTTTCAATTGAAACAGTTATAGTAGAATCGAAGGAGTGGGGTGAAAGTATGGAACCGGAAGATAAAGTAAATGACAATCAACAGGTGGATCAGAATGCGAAGCCGGCAGAGCCGGTAGAGCAGCCGCCAGTAGAAGCAGTGCCAATGCAGCCGATGCCTGCTGAAGGGGAGAAACCAGATCAGGAGGAAAACCAGCAAGTGCAGGCAGCACCTGCCGATAATAAGGAAGCGGTACCTGCCGATAATAAGGAGGAAGCTCCGGCTGCGAATAAGGAGGCAGCGCCTGATGAGGACCAGAATGCAGAGGAGCAGATCGAACAACGGGCTGCGCAGGAAAACCAGGAGGCTGTGAAGGAAGAGAACCCGCAGGACGAAGAGGAAGAAAAGGCGGAAGCGAAGGAAGCCCAGCCGGATCAGGGAGAAAATCCGAAGGATCCAAAACAGGGCGGAGAGCTGGCAGGGGATGTCGTCGATCCGACTATTTTGAAAATGGCGACGGACGTTGGCGTGGAGGAGAAGGACGAGGAGGAAGAAGACGTCGATCCTGACCGTGCGTTTGATACGCTCTCTGACCTGGCAAAGCTGAAATCCGACCAGGACAATGCAGATGAGAAAGGCGGCGATGAAACGGATGCAGCGAAGAACCGGAAGGCAGTGATGCAGCTCAGAAAAGGGAATCTGTACAAAGCAGTGATCTATGCAAGAATGCTGGAGAACGGCCAGAGCCCTGTGGAGCAGGCACAGGCGGCGGAGCAGCAGGCAGCGCCCCAGAGCCGTTTTAACCGCTTTTTGAATTCTTCCAAGCTGAATAAAGCGGGAACAGCTATGAAGATGGTAAATGCAACTTCTGGATTAATGGGATCGGTGGATAATAATTATAAGAATTCCAGAATCAGCAATCTGATCACTACGGTGAATGATATCATGATCCTGATCAATTCTGTCCGCAGCATCATCAAAAGGCTGAGAAATTTCAGGCAGGTGAATACATCTCCGGTAAAGAAGGTCTTTGCGGTCGTGGGCCTTGTCTCGGATTTTGGCATGGCGATCTCCAAGGGGGCTGCCCTTGCCAAGACGATCGCCAAAAGAAGAGGCTGGGGAAAGCTGGAAGCCCTTCTGGATCAGATCTCGACTTACGCCGGCATCGTGGGACAGATTGCCGGACTGACAAGCGTGTGTAAAGGGCTGACGGATCTCGCGGTACAGCACAGAAAGATCAAGAAGGCACAGAAGACCGAGGAGGCAAATGTGCTGAATATCTTTGCAAAATACGATACGGACGCCAGCGCCGGGGACGCGCAGAAGGAAAAGGCGGAGCAGAAAGCCGGGGAAGAGCCAGGGAAAGAAAACGCCGGGAATGCAGAGGAGGAAAAGAAAGAAGAAGCAGAAGAAAAGAAGGAAGAAGGGAAAGTAGAAGAAAAGAAGGAAGAAGGGAAAGCAGAAGAACAGAAGAAAGAAGAAAACGAGGAAGACCAGAAGAAAGAAGAAAAGGAGGAAGAACAGAAGAAAGAAGAAAAGGAGAAAGAACAGAAATTAGAAGAGAAAGTAGAAGAGCCGAAAAAGGGCAGGCGGAGGCTTCACATTAAAAACCCGTTCAAAAGAAAAGTTCCGAAGGGAAAAGTGCTCAATCTGCTGGAGCGCCCGGATGTCAGCGCGGAGGACAAGGCTGTTCTGGCAACCTATCTGGCGCGCGGGGAAAGGCTTTCCAAGAGCAGGCTTGCTCTTGCCAATGTTTCGACCGGATTGATCACAGCGACGCTGGGACTGGGCGCAAGCGTATCCAAGGGTGTCATGACAAATAAGAAGAGCAGTGAGGGCGATGTAGAAAGGGCAACAAAGAGCGCCACGTATCTTGGCATAGCGGCGAATATCAATACGCTGGCAGCCGGTCTGAGTATGCACGTTGCGGGAAAAATCGTAAACAGCGGGCCAAGCGCAAGACAGACAGGTCTTGTCAAGGAAGGGCTCTGGGGAGCCCTGCACGATCTGGGCAGTGATGATAAGTACGGACTGAGGAAAGTTTCGGCGACCTTGGAGGCGGAGAATCCGAATGAGGATAAGGTGAAGGAGGCAAGTGCTGTGGTGAAACGATATGAGACTGCGTCGGACCAGTTTGAAGGAGCGGGCGTTAATTATGCTAAACTGTTTGCGGCGAATGATCTGGATACCTTCAAAAATTCCCTGGTAGCGGGACTATAAAAAGCGATGGAAGTGTGAAGAGATTTTCTAA
>DKVL01000011.1:0-6677 GCA_002491195.1 Lachnospiraceae bacterium UBA7179 | reverse complement strand
GATTTTCTAAGCGGCCAAAAGACGCCCGCTAAGAAAATCTAAAACTTCACACTGGAAGAACGCAAGGGGCAGCGTTCTTCACGGATTGTTTGTGCTGCTGATGGCGGCATGGAGGATTAAGATGACAAAAAAAGTGTTTTCCGGGCAGGAGGAATACTTTCAGGAGCTGCTGATGCTCGTGAAGCAGGAGATTGGACTCTATACGAAATACGCAGTGCGGCTGAAGGAAGATGGAAGAGTACGGCATATATACAATACAAAAATATTTAAGGACGAACTCTCGAATATTATGGAAGATTCCTTCTCCAATATGAGCCGGGCGGATTACGAAAAGGAGCGCGGAGCCCTCTTTTCGCGGTGGGAGGATTTGCACGAGAGGGCGTACCATACGATCAAAGGCGGTGTGATGCTGCCCTTTGAATATATGCTCCGCAAGCTGGAGCTGACAGCGTTTGAGCAGTATATGGCCTGTCTCGCCATAGCGCCGGAGCTCAACAGGGAGTTCGAGCGCATGTACTGCTATCTGCAGGATGATCTTGCGTGGCGTTCTCCGTCGCTGGATCTGTGCGTCAAGATGTACACGATGGATGAACTGGCGGAGAACGCGCTGATTCACCAGACGTTTGTCCGCAGGGAGTTGCTGTGCTGTGTTTTTGAGAGACAACCCGCCGCACAGGAAAGCGGGCTTGCGTGGCGGCTGCGGCTGCACAGGGATCTGATTGATTTTATCTATTTCTATGAATCCGATCTGCTGGGACGCAAAGCGGAGTACCAGCTGCGTATGGCTGACAGTAGTATCGGGACCATAAAGGCAGGGCTTCGCATCAATCAGGAGGTGACGCAGGCCATCGGACGGCATCTTGAGGAAAAGGATATCAGCGCGCAGGGGCGGTTATTTCTCCTGCGCGGGCCTTATGGAAGCGGGAAGAAACTGCAGGTACAGCTTGCTGCGGGGGCTTTGGGGTACAGCGTTTTGTTTTTCGATATCCGGGAGGTGATTGACAGGAGAGAGGATCAGATGCTGGAAGCAGTGGGCGACGCGGTGGTGCGCGCGGTGCTGGACAGAGCTTTTCTGGTATTTTGTCACTGGGAAATCATCTGGTCCGGGGAAAAGCAAAAGCGTCAGGCAGCGCAGGGAATGCTTCGAAAGGCTTCTTTATTTTTCCATGATATCTTTCTGACAGTGGAGGAGGAAGCGACAGAAAACCGGATCGAAGACAGGATGGAAGGGCAGTATCCGGCGGGATACCAGATTGAGGAATTCCGGCTGCGTTTTCCCTCCATTCAGGAGAGAAGCCTGCTCTGGAAACAATTTCTCGCGGAGGAATCCGCACAGGAGGACGCTGCGCTGTATGACAGACTTGCAGCCCAGTTTGACTTTACGCCGGGAGTGATCCGGGAAGCGGCCAAAGCTGCCTGCAGGGAAGCGAAAAACCGAGGGGAACAGCAGGTGTCCGCCACGCTGTTGTACCAGGCCTGCCAGAAGAAGATCTCGCACCGGCTGGGCGAGCGCGCCAGCAGAGTAAATGCGGCCTATACATGGGATGACCTGGTATTGGAGGATGGTCCCAAGGAGCTGCTGCGTCAGGCCTGCGGTCAGGTATCCTATCGGGGCAAGGTCTATGAACAGTGGGGATTCCAGGATAAGATCGCATACGGCAGGGGCGTTTCGCTGCTGTTTGCGGGGCCTCCCGGTACCGGGAAGACCATGGCGGCGCAGGTGCTTGCAAAGGAACTTAATCTGGAACTGTATAAGGTGGACCTGTCAGGCGTGCTGTCCAAGTACATCGGAGAGACACAGAAGAATCTCCGGGAAATCTTTGACGAGGTGAAGAAGAGCCGGAGCATCCTCTTTTTCGATGAGGCGGACGTGCTGTTCGGAAAGCGTGTGGATGTCTCGGACGCGAGGGACATCAGTGCCAACGCGCAGACGGCCTATCTGCTGCAGAAGATGGAAGAGTATGACGGGATCACGATCCTTGCCACGAATCTGATGCAGAACTTTGACGATGCGTACAAGAGGAGGATGAAATATATCATCCGGTTTACGTTTCCGCAGAGGGAACAGCGGGAGCTGCTCTGGGAGAAGGTTTTCCCCAGGCAGATGCCCTTGCAGAAGGATATCGATATCGCCTATCTTGCAGAGAATTTTGAACTTTCCGGGGCCTCCATCAAGAATATCGCATTGAACGCGGCTTTTATTGCTGCTTCCAGGCAGGAAAACACAGGGATGGAGCACATTATGACAGCGCTGCAGCAGGAGTATGAGAAATCGGGAAAAATACTTGGAAAAGCAGAGCTAAAGGAGTATTATGGATATAAAATCTAGTATTTTATATAGATCAAATAGGGAATGGAGGAAATTATGGACAAGAAAGAGCTGCGGGAAGGATTAAAGAAGCTGGAGGCATACCTGGAACAGTATGAGATGACCAGCATGTTTCTGGAGGAAGGGGATCAGGCGCCTTTAGATTCGCTGATACTTGGGTTAAGAATCAGCGACGAACTGAGTCTGGATGTCTCCTGCAATTTTGTCGATGCGCCGGATTATGGGAGTATTTTGCAGTATTATGGGCAGTTAGATCTTGACGGCATGATGGCGGAGAGCCCGGGGACACTCACGGAATTAACGATTCTGCAGATGATCAATCTGCTGAACAAGATGTTTCCGGTCGGACAGCTTCTGTACATGCAGGATGACAAGAGTCCCATGCATGCTATCGGGCTGCGCTATACCATGCGGACAGAGCTGGACAGCGACGAGGAGCTGGAGCGTTGCGGGGATGTCGTTGAGATGCTGATGGATGATTACGAACTCCTGTGCAGTGTGCTCGTGCTTGTGCTGGAGGGGCAAACGGTGCAGAGCGCCATGGATACTGTGGTTCAATTGACGGCGGAAGAGACAGAACAAGAAACGTGAAAATATTGATGTACAAAAATTAGGAGGATTAGAACAATGAAAATTTTTACGATTATTTTAGGAGTACTGATGGCAATTTGCGGGATTTCCTGCATATGCACACCTGTGATGACATTTTTGGAGGCTGGATATTTTCTGGTGATCCTGCTGCTTGTCTATGGAATTGCAGCTATTGTTAAGGCAGTGATGCAGAAGGAGTTTGGAATCCCGTTTTTGTTTGGAATATTGAGTGTGATTCTTGGCATTGTGATCATGGTTGTGCCAGGGCTGAAGCTGATGACTGACGGTATGCTGATCTATATCATGGCAGTCTGGTTCCTGATGCAGGGCGTTGTGGGCATTGTGCTGGCCTTTCGGCAGAAAAAGGTCGCGGAGGGCAAAGGATGGATCGGAACGCTTGTTCTTGGAATCCTTGGCGTATTGTTGGGGATTTATTCGCTGGCACATCCGATGCTTTTGGCGTTCACGTTTGGCGTTCTCGTAGGTATGTACTTTATAGAGAGCGGCATCAATATGATCGTGCTGGCAGCGTCCGTACCATCGGCAGAATAAGATCGTTTTTACCTCTTTATAGTTGTTCTGTGAGAACTGCATAGGTAGTATCACCAGATCTCTATAAGGAGGTTTTTTCAGTATAAGAAAGGTGATGGGAATTAGCATGAGCCCGTTTTTAGTGTATGCAGTGATACTTTTACTGATTATTGTTGTCATTGGATTTTTTAATGAAAAAATAACAAAATTTACCTATGAAATATCGTTAATGTTGTTTTCCGTTGTGATTGGCATCATACTTCTGCTGGCAAACAGTCTCCTTCGTTCTGTCTCTGTCATGGAAATCCTAAACAGTGTCCACAGAATCAATCTGCAGTCTTTTTTGATGGAGGGCGTGCTTTGTTTTATGTTGTTTGCCGGCTCCTGTCATATGCGGCTGTTGGATTTCAAAAAACATGCGAAGATCATCGGACTGCTGTCAATCGGCGCAACACTTCTTGGCGCTGTTTTTTACGGGCTGCTGTTTTATGCGGTTGCGCGGCTTTTTCATTTACCGCTTTCACTGCCTGTCTGTCTGATGTTTGGTAGCATCACAGCGCCTACCGATCCGATTGCTGCAACAAGTATCCTGAAAAAATTTAATCTGCCAAAGGATACAGGGTTTATCATAGAAGGAGAGTCTTTGCTGAATGACGGAGTGGGCGTTGCATTGTTTGTCTGCTTTTCGGGCATGGTGACAGCAGAAGAGAACGGGGGCTTTTTTTCTGTTATGATAAGGGAATTGTTTGGGGCAGTGCTTGTGGGGGGTGTTGTCAGTTTTATATGTCTTTTTGTCTTCCGAAACACCAAAGATTCGGCGCGCAGGATTTTTACGAGCCTTTTAGCGGTCTCTGCTTCGTACATGCTGTGTGAATGTTTCGAATTTTCGGGAGCGATCGCTTCTGTTGTATGCGGGGTTTTATTTTCTGCCTTTCGGAATCTGGAAGCCTCCAAAGGCCGTGTGATGGAGTTAGAGCAGTTTGATGGGTTCTGGGAGATCCTTGACAGTCTGCTCAATTCCCTGCTGTACGTCATGCTTGGATTGAGTTTCCCCCATATTTTGCAGATGCCTCATGTACTGCTGATGTCGTGTGCCGCCATTATGATGAATCTGATCGGCCGTTCCTCAAGCGTTCTCTCCATGTCCTTTCTGGCGGGCGGTCTGCCGGATGGATATGACAGGATCAGTTTTACAAAGCTTCTGACATGGGGAGGGCTTCGGGGCGGCTTGTCGGTGGCGTTGGCGATGAGTACCCAGCCGTTTCTTGGAAGCGATACATACTGCATCGTGCTTGGCGGCACCTATGCGATCGTATTCTTTACGACAATCGTGCAGGGAATGACAATGGCAAAGGTATACCAGGGAATTGAGAAAAAACGAAGGAGCCAAAAATAAAATCATGAAAAAAGCGTTATGGAATCAGGTACAATTTACATTTTTTGCGGCCTGTATCGGCGGTGTGATCGGTGTCTTTATATGGGCATTTCTGAAAGTGATGGGTATAGGGCAGGATTTTTTGTTTGTCGATCTGCCTAAATCTATCAATCTGCCATATTTGACACTGATCACTTGTGTGGCTGGCGGGCTGCTGATTGGCGTTTATGAGAAAATTTTTCATGCGTCGCCGGAAGAGTTAGAGACGGTGATGGCGGCCATCAAGCGTGACGGCAGCTATAGCTGCGATCGTCTGGGGATTCGGGCTGTCGGTGCGATTCTGCCGCTAATTTTCGGGGCAAGTATTGGTCCGGAGGCAGGGTTGACTGGAATTATAGCAGGTCTGTGTTTCTGGGCCGGGGAAAGGTTTCGCTATGTGGGAAAGCACCTTTCGGAGCTCTCGCAGATCGGGATGGGAGCCGTGCTGGGTGTGATTTTTAAATCACCGCTTTTTGGTTTTATGATGCCGATTGAGGATGGGGAGATGGCAGGGGAACTTGCCCGCAGGGATAAGATGCTTGCCTATGTTGCGTCTATTCTGGGTGGTTTTGGCGCCTATTCTCTGTTATCCCATCTTTTTGGGGGAGGCATGGGAATTGTCCGCCTGGAGGGAAACGGAATCGGCAGCAGGGAGCGCATATTTGCCGTCGTACTGATTGCCGTTGGTATCCTGGCGGGGATACTTTATACAATATTCCTTCAGGGGGCGCAAAAACTGTTTGTTTTTTTGAATAAAAAAGCAGGCGTTATCTTCTGCACAGTGCTTGGCGGTCTCTGTATTGGCCTGTTTGGTACATATGTTCCGTACAGTATGTTTTCCGGTGAGGCCCAGATGGAGGAATTGGCGCAGCGGTATATGGAGTATGCACCGGTAATGTTATTGTTGATCGGTATGGCAAAGCTTCTGATCACCAATATATCGATCCAGAGCGGCTTTAAGGGAGGGCATTTCTTCCCGGTTATTTTTGCGGGCGTCAGCATCGGTTATGGGGCGGGACTGATCTGCTCTGTTTCCCCAGTGTTTGCAGCGGCAGCGGTAACCGCGGCATTGCTCGGTTTTCTGATGAAAAAGCCGGTTGCCGTAGTGCTGCTTCTGATGCTTTGTTTCCCGGCGGAGGGGATTGTCTGGATGCTGCTGGCTGCGGAGGCAGGAAGCTGTGTGCAGGCCTTTCTGGATTCGACATCACTGTTCAAACGTTCAAACAAATAATGTTGATTAGAAAGTTTTTACCATCTGTGATTTACTGTCAGGAGAAGATCATGGATGGTATTATTTTTTGCAATAGAGCATGTTTGAAAAATGCTTTGGAGGGCATAGGACAATCCAGAGCCTGCATAGGATGAAGGAAACGGAGGGAAAAGGAGCTGTAGAAAATGCAGGAAATAAGAGATGCACAGCGTGAAAATATCCCCAAAACGGACATTATGGAAGAAAAAAAAGAAGATGCGCTAACACACCTGAATGAGGGCTATATTGTCAGGGTACATTTCAGCAAGGGCAATTATACTGCAACAGATGCGCTAAAACACTATCTGAAACAGATTGCAGAATTGAAATATTAAGAAGGATGTCACGATGGGCAACAGGATTATTTATGATACTGGTCTGTATCTGCGCCTGTCCAGAGATGATGCAGATGTCGACGGCCGCAAAAAGACAGAGAGCAACAGCATCAGCAGTCAAAGGGATCTATTAAAAGCGTACGTTCAAAATCATGAAGATTTGCGGATCTATGATATTTACATTGATGATGGTTATTCGGGGGCGAATTTTGTTGAGGTAAGATAACG
>DKVL01000081.1 GCA_002491195.1 Lachnospiraceae bacterium UBA7179 | reverse complement strand
CTTGACATTTCACCAGAATGCTATTTACAGCTATACTATTATCTTTCTATGTAATCAGATCATAATCAACCGATTGTCCTGCCTGTCCGTTCTCCTGGGCCTGTCTCCTTCTGCCTCCCGGAGGATCTGCAGCAAGGCATGATATGTCTGTTCACTGGTGTATTCCCCTTCCTGTTCGAGTTTTGCGTTCAGGTATGCGCGGACAGCCTCATACGACATCGCTTCCCGCGTCTGCATACAGTGCATGCAGAATGCGCAGTCCCACGGGTCACGCAGCCTGCGGTGCATCATCTCCCCCGCAAAACATCTCAGGATCTGCGGCCAGATCACAGGGCGCCCCGGCGCGGCATATGGCACATGAATGCGGTTTACTGTGTCGAACTCTGTGTCATAATCACTGAGATCCACATACTCCGTGCGCAGTCTTGCTCCCGGCTGGAGTTTGAACCGCCCAAGCTCCAGCTCCCTGCCAGCATCCGGCTCCTGTTCGTCCAGGCAGATCTGTCCGCGGTACACTTCCCGTCCTATTCCGACCTCCTTGTCCGTGAAGCATACCTTCAGATAGGTAAGCTTTCCCAGCGCATCACAGGGAACCATATAGGGCTCCTCCATGAAATAGGGAACACCCTTAAAGAGTATTATACCTGGCAGGACTGTAAGTTCCTTGTCCGCTGCCTTTAGCCTGCAGCCGTACAGAATCCCGTCACTGTACTCCTGGTACTCGATGTCAAACAGTGTTCTTGGATAATCCCGCAGATTTTCCAGCATTTCTATTCGCAGCACCTTTTTTGCTTCAAAGACTGGGTATATGTTTCGGAACATGATGTTTCCGCCTCCTGTTTTCGATTTTCTGGCGATCTCCTATTAGAAAAAGGCTGCCTGCAAAAGCAGTCAGCCTTTTTCTATACATTAGATGCTATATCCGCCATCTACTGATACCTGCGCCATCTTATCCTTTTTCTGTTTTATAACCAGTGTAAAGGTTCCGACACCTTCTTCGTCCCCGTAATGCTCGCTGTAATCCACCACGAACGCATTTGGATAGGTATACTTGCGTACCATCTGGGAAGAAGCGATCACCTCGATCGTTACCTTGCGGTAGCAGTCTGAACTTTCTGCCGGTACCAGCGCCCAGAGTCCCAGCTGCCTCGTGCTGTCAAATGGATCCCCGTCCACAGCTGTCAGGATCTTGCCGGTGATTGTCACAGTGCTTCCCAGGTCTGTTGAACGTGCATTGCTGTCCTGTGGAATATCTGTGCGCACTTTGACACTGATAATACTGTCTTTGCCTAAATCAATCGTGGAATTTCCTTCCACCTTTAATGTAAATCCCATAATAAACTACTCCTTTCTTTTTTCCTCTCATCGTTCTCTGCAAATGCTCATCATTCGCCGCTGAATCCGCCCTCAAACTTCAGGTTTGCCATCTTGTCCTTCTTCTGCTTGATCAGGAGACGGAATACGCCTGCACCGGTATCATCCGAGAAATCTTCCTCATACCCTACCACAAAGGCATTTGGGATCGTAACCTGACGCACGATCTGTGATGCGTTCACGACTGTGATCTCCACATTCCTGTAGCAGTCTGAATTTTCTGCTGGAACCAGGGACCATTTTGCGATCTTGGATGTATCGTCCGCCTCTTCCCCGTCTACAGCTGTCAGGATCTTGCCCTCGATCAGTACTGTCGAACCGAGGTCTGTTGACCTGGCGTTGGAATCATGGGGAATGTCTGCCCCAAATTTCACGCGCATGATGCTGGTTTCCTTCAGCTTGATTGATTCGCTTCCTTCGATGTTTAACCGTAATCCCATTACATTTTCCTCCTTGTTTTCAATTTTTTTGTTTCTATTGCTGCCTTATACCAGATATCCTGGTATATAATTTTATGCCCTTACTCATTCTCTGCCTTCTCTTTCAGGCCCCGCGAAATTTGTTATATTTAATCGAACTTTGTATAAAATGGTATCGTTCACATATAAAAAAGTCTATGTCGTTTTTTGAAAAAAATTTTTTCAAAAAACGTCACAGACTTTTCTATGCCTTTATTATACTATGGAATTAAATGTTAATTTAAGCTATGTATTTAAGGAGGTTATTGAATCATGAAAAAAGTAATTGCTACTCTTCTAATGTTATGTTTGGTAACGGTTGTTGTCCCGCCAATTCCGGATGACGACAATGGTGATGACTCTGGGATTAGTCCATATGCGTACTATTTGCAAGAAGATGTTAATTAATCAAGTTCTTTATGAAACTTATCCTGATATGCTCTCTGTAAAATACCAGTCTCATTTCTCCTGTCATACAAACAAAGCAAATCATATCCATATCTAAGATAAGTTTCTTCTAGCGCTGGCAAACCTTGTTTACCGTATACCAGAGACAGGTTTGCCAGAATGTCTCCTGCCATATCTCCGCGACAACATTTCAGACTGTGCTGCAATCCTTCTTTTCCAATCTCCTCCGCTTTTTTTAACTCATTTTGTTCTTCCAAAATACCAGTATAATTTATATATAATGATAACCCTGGAACAGCATGATACATCATTGAAACTTTACTTCTCTTATAGCATTGCACCAGTTTCTCATAGATATTAAGTGTTTCTTCCGCTTTGCCGACTTTACTCAGATTAATTGCTATCTTGTTCCATAACACATATTCCATCCGAAATGGAACACGGTATATCATCACACCAGAATCCACTGGCGGCATCGTCAAATCCAGCAATTCCTTATATAGCTCAATTGCATGTTCTCTTGACAACGTGCCTTGGGCTATTTGTTTCGTAATATGCCCCATTTCAATAAACTGTCGGTTAACCCGAACAGCCAGATCAATTCCATTTTCTATCTCATCCAGCAGTCTCCAGGCTTCCTCCAGCCTGCCCTTCGGAAAGCACCTGTTATACTCCCTCACTTTCTCATACAGTTCATAATCATCCGCCTCGATAAATCCATAATAATTCTCCCGTTCCATGCCCATTCGCTTAAGCAGCTGATAGAGATTCTTCTTGTTGGGACTGCTCTTGCCGCTCTCGATCCGCGACAACGTTTCCCGTGCGCAGATATCCGCGCCAAACTCCTCCTGCGACAGCCCTCTGGACTCCCGCAGATCCCTCACCAGTTCATTGGAAAGGACAAACTCTCCCTGAAAACTGCTTTTAAAAAATGGAATCATCATACTGGATGCTGGATGCGCTCCCGCTACTCTGTATAAAAATGCGACTGCCTCCTGATATTTCCTGCACTGAAGCAGTTCTTCCTGTCTGCCCAGTTTTTCCAGACAGGTCTCTTCCAGCTCCAGGATCTCCCACAAAGGATTGAGGGAACCATTCTCTATAAGTGATTCCTTTCCCTTTCCGCATGTGGTATATGCCGCCTCGACCCTGTCCTGCTCCAGATATAGCTGCCCCAGCAGCCACATACAGTGCGGATAGACCTTTACCTGCTCCTCCGTGTCTGTGTAGTGGGACAGTATATATCCGCCCAGCTGTTCCAGCTGCCCTGCAAGTCCGTCCGTGTTTCCGAGCTTCCACTGACAGTATGCGATCATCAGTATGATCCGTATTTCCTGATTGCAAAGACACAGTCCTGATCTGACTTTCTGTCTCCAGTCATCATGCCGGGTATATGCAAGCGCCTGCTTCATCCCCCGCAGGCAGGACGCATAATCCTGGTCTTTGGCATATTGCGCCAATGCCCGCAGCACAGCTTTGTATTGCTTATGGATCGTGCGCTTCTTCTCATTGTATGTACTATAGCCTGCGATCAGTTCTTCCAGCTTTCCCAGATCCTGCTCCTCTATGCTGCGCTCAATCTCCACGCGATATGCGATGGAATCATATTCCTCGCAGGATATCGTCAGCTCCAGCTTGTCGATGGACTTCCCCAGCCGCTCGAACAGCGCCTGCAGCGTGAAATAATCAATCTCCATCGCGCCGTTCTCCACCTTGCTCAAGTCGGATATGCTTATGATCCCCTTTGCCACATTCTTTTGTTTTTCACCCATTTTCTCACGCTCTTTGCAGAGCATGATACCCAGCTGCTGCATCATGGCTTTCTCCTCCTCAAATATGAAACGGATTATTTTCCATCCAGAGTGATGACTCCAGGATTAGTTCATATGTGTACTTTATACAAGAAAATGTTAAATTAATCAAGTTCTTTATGAAACTTATCCTGATATGCTCTCTGTAACACACCAGTCTCATTTCTCCTGTCATACAAACAAAGCAACTCATATCCATATCTAAGATACGTTTCTTCCAGCGCTGGCAAACCTTGTTTCCCATATACGAGGGACAGGTTTGCCAGGATGTCTCCTGCTATATCTCCCCGGCAGCATTCCAGACTGTGATGCAATCCTTCCATGCCAATCGTCTCTGCCTTTTCTAACTCATCGTGCTCTTCCAGAAATCCCGTATAGTTTATATATAACGTTAATCCTGGCACAGCATGATATCGCATCAATACTCTGCTTTTTTTATAACATTGCAACAACTCCTCATAAATCTGAAGTGCCTCTTCCATTTTACCATCTTTCTTCAGATTGATCGCGATATGGTTCAATATAATATACTCTGTCCGAAAGGGCACCCGATAAATCAGCTTGCCCGAAGCAACGGGCGGCATCGTCAGATAAAACAATTTCCCAAGCTGCTGATTGGCCTGTTCCAAAGACAATTTACCTTGAACTGTCTGCTGGAAGATTTGCCCTGTTCCAACAAACTGCCTGTTGACTGCTTTCGTCATGTCCACCTCTTTTTCGATCTCATCCAGCAGTCTCCAGGCCTCCTCCAGCCTGCCCTTCGGAAAGCACCGGTTATACTCCCTGACTTTCTCATACAGTTCATAATCATCCGCCTCGATAAATCCATAATAATTCTCCCGCTCCATGCCCACCCGCTTAAGCAGCTGATAGAGATTCTTCTTGTTGGGACTTCTCTTGCCACGCTCGATCCGCGACAACGTTTCCTGTGCGCAGATATCCGCACCAAACTCCTCCTGCGACAGTCCTCTTGACTCCCGCAGATCCCTCACCAGTTCATTGGAAAGGACAAACTCTCCCTGAAAACTGCTTTTAAAAAATGGAATCATCATACTGGATACCGGATGCGCTCCCGCTGCTCTGTATAAAAATGCGACTGCCTCCTGATATTTCCTGCACTGAAGCAGTTCTTCCTGCCTGCCCAGTTTTTCCAGACAGGTCTCTTCCAGCTTCAGGATCTCCCACAAAGGATTGAGAGAACCATTCTCTATGAGCGATTCCTTTCCCTCTCCGCACGTGATATATGCCGCTTCAACCCTGTCCTGTTCCAGATAGAGCTGCCCCAACAGCCACATACAGTGTGGATAGACCTTTACCTGCTCCTCCGTGTCCGTGTAGTGGGATCGTATATATCCACCCAGATGTTCCAGCTGCCCTGCGAGTCCGTCCGTGTTTCCGAGTTTCCACTGACAGTATGCGATCATCAGTATGATCCGTATTTCCTGATTGCAAAGACACAGTCCTGATTCGATTTTCTGCATCCAGTCATCGTGCCGGGTGTATGCAAGTGCCTGCTCCATCCCCTGCAGGCAGGACGCATAATCCTGGTCTTTGGCATATTGCGCCATTGCCCGCAGCACAGCTTTGTATTGCCTGTGGATCGTGCGCTTTTTCTCATTGTATGTACCATAGCCTGCGATCAGTTCTTCCAGCCTTCCCAGATCCTGCTCCTCTATGCTGCGTTCGATCTCCGCCCGATATTCAATAGCCTCATATTCCTCGCAGGATATCGTCAGCTCCAGCTTGTCGATGGACTTCCCCAGCCGCTCGAACAACGCCTGCAGCGTGAAATAATCAACTTCCATCGTTCCATTCTCCACCCTGCTTAAGTCGGATAAATTTATAATTCCCTCCACTACACGCTTTTGTTTTTCACCTATTTTCTCACGCTCTTTGCAGAGCATGATACCTAGCTGCTGCATCATGGCTTTCTCCTCCATATACAGTATCCTGTACGTTTTCGCTATCTTCTATATTCGTTCCTTCACTTTTCTGGCATAAGGCTCCCTCTCATCTGTCAGATCCAGCAGATAATCAACACTTGTATTGTAGACAATCGCAAGGCGGATCAATATCTCCGCAGGAATTCCCACTCTGCCTGTCTCATAGTCGCTGTAGATCCGTTGGCTGCACTGCAGTCTCGCAGCAAGCTGCTTCTGTGTCAGATCATGATCTTCCCTCAAATCTCTCAATCGTGCATAGCGCATATAATCACCTCAATAATATCATAGCTTAGTGATTTATCCGCTAAGTTCATTTAGCGAGAATCTCGCTAAACTTTTTTATGCACAGCCCCATGCAGAGGAAAGGTTTTGAAATTCATTCCCAGATTGCGCACGCCTGCTGCATGTGATATATTAGGATAAGGAGGTGTGTGTTCATGACCAATTATGAGAAAGCCATCACGCTATGGCAGCAGAAACAGATCGCCACTGATGCCGAATTAGCAGAGGCCTTAAACAGCCACAGTATTTTATTTTCATACCACTCTGGCAAAATAGAAAATGACAACGTTACTTATCACGATACCAGGGAGATTTTTGAGCATGATGGTGTGACATCTTACACGGGAGATCTGAGGACACTTTTTGAGATCCGTAATTCCAAAGATGCATATGAATTTTTCCTGACCGCCTTTCATAACAAACGCGTACTTGATGAAACTTTTGTAAAAGAACTGCAGTGCCTTCTGACACAAAACACCTACGACACACGCAGATGGCAGTTGGGCGAACGCCCTGGAGAATACAAGCATCATGACTTTGTAACCGGTAGAAATGAGATCGGCGCTGCGCCGGAAGATGTGCAAGAGGAGCTCTCAGAACTGCTTTCAGAACTTGAGGGCATCTCAGAACGAAATGCCCTGACTGCGGCGGCATATTTTCATGCCAAATTCGAAAACATTCATCCTTTTGCGGACGGAAACGGGCGTACCGGAAGGCTTGCAATGAACTATTTTCTTGTCATGCACAACCATCCGCCCATCACCATACACGAGGAGGACCGCAAAGAGTATTACGGGGCACTGGAAGCATGGGATTCCAAACAGGATCTCAATGTGTTTCGTGCCTTTTTAGTAAAACAGACGGAAAAAACATGGGAAAAACAAATCGCACGCTATAACACCTCATTCTCCTCGCAGTAGTAACTAAAATACCGCTCCCGCAAGGGCTGGTAGGATCCCCGCGGAAGATAGATCTTCTTCCCGTTATCCATCTCTACTTCCTGCGCATTCAGGCTGTCCACATGTTCCAGATTCACAATGTATGCCACGCCCACCCGCGAAAATTCCCGGTAACAGGCAAGCATCTCGTAGATCTCAGCCATCGTCCGCCGGAGTTCATACTGTGTGCCGTTGGATAGATACAGATGCTGCGTCTTCCCCTCTGCCTCACAGTATACAATATCGTTCACCGCCACACGCTGTATCCTTCCGTCGATGCGCAGCAGCAGATATTTCCTGCGCGTCTCTTCCATATCTCCCAGCAGCTTATCCAACACCGGAAACAGTACTTTTTCTGTGATTGGCTTGATCAGATACTGGGACGCCTCCACGCCGAACGCATCGAGCGCGTGCTCCCTTGATCTGGTGAGGAAGATGATCCGCCCCTTGCTGCCCATGTCGCGCAGCTCATGAGCCACCTCAATCCCCAACTTTTCCGGCATGTATATATCCATTATTATAAAATCCGGTACATAACTGTTCTCCCGGACCTGATTCAACAGTTCCTCTGCACTTTCAAAGCATTTGATTATAAACTCTGCTTCGGAATGCCCCTCCTCATACTCCTTTAACATTCGTTCTGTCTCATGTAATTCCGCCGTCTCATCATCGCAGAGTGCTATCCGATACATCGCCCGTTCCTCTCTTCCCTTCCGTTTTATCTTCTCCAGCCGCCGGAATGTTCATAATCAACCGAAATACAAACACCCCGTTATCATTCTTAAACTCATACTCCCCATGAAAATTCTCCGCCGTTTTGATGATACTCAACACGCCAACACCGCCTGTAAACTCCGGTTTTGGCTGTCCGTTTTTTACTTCCGTCTCAATCCGGCATGTATTTCTGCAGCTGATCACCAGTTTATTTTTCTTTTTTTTGAGTACCAGCTGAATGAAACACTCCCTCCCTGGATATTGCTTTTTTACCTCGATGCAGCCATAGATCGCATTCTCATAGGCATTGGCCAGTATCGTGACCAGATCGATATTGGGTATCGTCAGATTTCCGCCCAGCTCCACGTCAAGCGTAACCTTAATCTGCTCTTTCCTGGCCCTTCTGGTATACGCTGACAAGAGATTGTTGACCGTGGTGTTGCCACAGATACTCTCGGCTGTATGCGCGTCCGTCTCCCTGTCATATTCTTTCAGATATTGCAAAAGCTCTTCGTTCTGCCCCCTGCGGGCATATTCCGCAATCACTGTGTTGTGATGTCTGGCATCGTGACGGATCCGTCTGCTGGACTCCACCGATTCCTCCAGAAGCTCCATATTCCGCTCCAGCAGCCGGTGATTCATCTGCATCAGCTGGTTTTCTTTCTGGTACTTTTTCTCTTTTCCAATATGCAGATAGAGCCGAAATACCAGCAGTTGCAAAGAGCCTGTCAAAAATAGGTTCATGACAATCTGAAACAGGCGATAGGGCGTCGCATCCTGCAAATTGGGATTCAATATAAAACCAATACCGGAAAGAATACTGAGCACCATAACACCGACACTGAACCTGTCCAGCTCATTCTCCACATAATATCCAAATCCCCTGATGGAATCTTTAATCTTTTTATTGATAAAATATGCGATCCCCGCAATCAGTACGATGCGAATGATAATGTCAACCCATATGTTCCCGTTAAAAAAAATCGTGGAAATTTCAATCCCGCCGATCATAAACACTGCCAACAGATAAAAATTAAGCGCGAGCTTATACACAACCAGATAGATCGGATCCCTGCTCATAAAAACCGCAAAAACGCAAAAACACATATACACTGCAAACGTTACCAGCCGCACATAGCTCAACCAGTCGACCACATACCAGATACAGGACAGCACGACTGCAGCCACACAAAATCCTCCATAACAGATCACTGTCTTTTTAAAATTATACCGCGATTCACTGATCAGACAAAACAGCAGCACCGTCCCTGCCAGATTCAGCGCCAATCGTATCAGCGCTACATAGACCGGCCCTCCTAACATACCACTTCGCGCCTCCTTAACCGCCAAAACATCCACTTTTTCTGTGTACTCCTGCTCACCAAAAGCAAAGCTGCCAGAGATTCATTCGGGGAAATGAACACTCCGGCAGCTTATATAGGAGTAATATGAATTGCCACCGCAATCCCTTTCTATTATACTAAATATTTTGTCGAAAAAAATATTTCAGGCACGAATCGCACTTTTTCAGGTACAAAGCGCAAACGACTGATGATCTCACTGCTTCATCCGCCTGCGGTCAATATAATCTGCCAGCAGTACAACGGTGCCGTCAATCCCAAGTTTGCTGCTGTTTATGCAAATGTCATAATTTCTGGAATCGCCCCATTTCCTGTCACAATGGTCATTATGATAACGTCTGCGTTTCATATCCTTCTCGTGGATCTTCCGCACTGCCTGCTCCTCCGACAGCTGATACAGCCGCATGATGCGCTCAATCTTCTTGTCCATATCGCCGAGGACAAAGATTGAGATCAGACTGTCGTATTCTCTTAAGATCGTCTCGCTGCAACGGCCCACAACGACAAAGGACTCCCCTGACGCCGCTTTATTTTTCAGATAATCAAACTGAAGCAGGTACAGATTTTCCTCCGGTGAACTGCTGTAACCGCGCACAGTCCTCGACGCAAGCCTGTTTCTGTGTTTCTCGTCAAGCCCCCTCAGGTTCTGCATATCGAGATTCTTCTCCGCCGCGATCTCATCCAGCAGATTGTGGTCAAATAGCTGGATCCCATAGTGTTGTGATAGCCGGTCCGCGATCTCATGTCCTCCGCTGCCATATTCCCTGCCCACAGAGATAATCATTTGTTTTTCCATCAGGTTCACCTCCCTCTATATATACCTGACATAGACAATAAGCATGGAGATCAGCACGACCATGACCGTAGCCGGCATCATTTTCCTGCAATACTGCCCCCACTTGATCATATATCCTTCTCTCGCCGCCGTCGCAATGCCCACAACATTGGCAGATGCGCCGATCGGTGTGGCGCTTCCGCCGATGTCCGTTCCCATTGCCAGCGTCCACGCAAGCATAGACAGATCCACACCGTAAGTAACCGACAGACTCTTGATGATCGGTATCATCGTCGTGGCAAACGGAATGTTATCAACAAACGCGCTGGCGATCGCTGAGAGCCATATGATGATCGCTACCATAACCATGACGTTGCCGCCGCTGATCTTTCCGATAAATGCCGCCATGATCCCCAGGGTTCCTGTCTGTTCCAGACCGCCGATCACGACGAACAGTCCGGTAAAAAACAGCAGTGTCTTGTAGTCCACTTTTTTCAACAAAGTGGCCGCATACTTCCATGACGTTGCCAGTGTCGCCACTGCAACGATCACTCCGATCGTAGACACCGTAAGCCCCGTCTGCGCGTGTGTGACCAGCAGGACGATCGCGACCGCAAATATAACACT
Organism: Lachnospiraceae bacterium UBA7179; assembly: GCA_002491195.1. Classification (GTDB taxonomy): domain Bacteria; phylum Bacillota; class Clostridia; order Lachnospirales; family Lachnospiraceae; genus COE1. The sequence continues at coordinate 39,290 of DKVL01000081.1, read as the reverse complement.
GCTTATGACAAAGCCTTTCTTGTCGGTGATCGTCGATTCCGGGCTTGGCAGACTGCTGTAATCGATCGATTCCGCTGTGCTTTTTTTCAATTCTTTGTGAAAAACCAGATAAAAGTAAAGCAGCACCGCGATCAACGATATCCCGGCAATCAGGCCCGTATTGGTCACAAAGTCTGTAAACGAATATCCGAGCGATGTACCGATAATGATATTGGGCGGATCCCCGCACATCGTAGCCGAACCGCCCAGATTCGCACAGAAGATCTCGGACAGGATCATCGGAACCGGATTGAACTTCAACAGCTGTGACAACTCAATCGTGACAGCTGCCAGAAACAGGATCACCGTGATACTATCAATGAACATTGCAAGCACGGTTGACAGGACCATAAACGTGATAAACAGCGGTATCACCTGATATCTGACAAGCCTGGCGAGGCGCATACACAGCCATCTGAAAAAGCCTGCTCTTGCCATCCCTTCTACCATTACCATCATGCCAAAGATAAACAGGATCGTCTCCCAGTTGATCCCGGCACTGCTCTGCCCCGTCTCTCCAGACACATACCAGAAACGTGCGGTAAAGATACTCCTTAGATTGATCGTATCGATCACCGCCGTCATGCTGTGCATTCCCACACCAAATACGAGAATTATCGTCAGGAGTGCACATACCAGCGAGACAATATGCCTCTCCACAATTTCCGTCACAATAAAAACAAACATTGCAATAAAGATCATTACTGCAAAGATCTGCGCTAACATATCAATCCCTTCTTTCTAACATTATATCATATGTAATTCCCAATGTTAGTTTCGCTTTTTCCCATCCGACTGGTGCATATAATCCACCACCACACTGTCTGAAGTCCGCGAGAGAGATTGTACTGTTTCCAGGTGACCAAACGAGTTTCCTGCAAACAGAGTCATATGGTTGGAACACAATAAGTACAGCAATGGATCCAATTCAATTGACTGTTGTTCCATACTGCTGCACTCATTAAGCATTTCTGTCATGCATGCTGCGACATCATTGAAATCTACCTGAAATAATCTGGAGCAGATTGCGGCGTCTTCCATAAAACCATGCAAAACAAACGTCTTCTCCGCCGCCTGATCAAGATACGCTCCAGTCAGAAGCAGTACTATCACTAATATAAGACTGATCAACCGATATTTTCTCTTATGCGCCATATTTTCCTCTTCCGATTGTAAAGAACTACCAATCAATCATACATGACAATATCCTGGTTCAGGTTATTATCATGCAGTTCCTAAACCGTCGTAATTATAGCACACTTTTATTTTCAAGAAAAGAGGTTATTTTCAGGAATCACTTCCAAACCGGAGATTTTCCCGCAGATTTTCGCAGGCAGGTACTTCGCCCGCAGTCTCTGACCGCTCATACCAATCCCAAAATTCCGAATCTGTCCGATAAGGCGTCAGAACTTCACTCTCAAAATACGCAAAAAAGCTATTGTTGATCGGCAGTGCATTGACTACCCTGCCAGGCTTGGGATCGTAAGAAAGCCCGATCACAAAATTTTTGTCCTCATCCATGTAAAAAAACGGCGTGAACAGATAGAATTCCGCAGCCTCCTCATCCTCGTCCAAAAACCACATCAAAAAGGTCTCCCTGGTATCCGCATCGTTCACGATCAGGTCGCTGTAAGCGCCTTCTGATGCTACCTGCCCGCACCAGAGACCTATAAAATCATCATTGATCACAAAGATATCCGAGAGCGCATACTGCTCGCCAGTCATCAGATTGACATTGACACTGCGCTGTGTCCTATGTGTATAGTCGGCAGGCGATATCGGCGCATAGGTTTCCTGAAAATGCACGCTCATCAGATACTGGCTGTGAAAAGGAACCTCGCATCGCACATCGCTGCTATAGATCTCGTAAATCTTTTGCAGCTCCTTCACCTCCTCATCTGGATCAAGATGCCAGAAATTGACCTTTTCCATCGCCGTATCATACAAAAGCCTGTTGACCGCCTCTGTCTGCTCTCCCTCAATGCCTGATAAAACCGGATACTCCACCGTGATTACATCCCCGTAATCATACTGGTCCGAATACTCCACATCATACTGTTCCTTTTGTACTGTATAATCCCGATACCCTTTCGGTATCCGCCCATGAAACAGGAAATATCCTCCTGACACCAGTCCAGAAATCACCACTGCTAATCCAGTCCAGATAACAATCCGTATCTTTTTCTTTTGCTTTGTTTCCATGCTCTATCCTCCCCCGTAACTTAAATTCTTATTTTACTTTGGGAGTGCATCAGACTTGCATCGGAATTGCATCAAACTTGCATATTTTATCAGCCCTGTACACACTTACCGCTCCCGCGAACGCCTCAGCGTTCGCGGCGTACCTGGAAGATATAGAATTTCAGATAATATGACTCGTCCGCGTTCCACAGAATCGGATGATCCGCCGACTGTGTTCTGTACTCTACCTGGCGCAGACGGCAATGCACACTTTTTGCTGCCTGTGCGATCGTCTGCGTAAACAACTCATAATCCATAAAGTGAGAACAGGAACAGGTCGCCAGAAAGCCGCCGTCTTTTACAAGTTTCATTCCCCTCATGTTGATTTCACGATAACCCTTTATGGCATTTTTCACAGAGTTTCTCGACTTCGTAAAGGCCGGCGGATCCAGGATTACGACATCATACTGCTCGCCTGCTTCCTCCAGCTGCGGAAGCAGGTCAAACACATCAGCGCACTGGAATTTCACGCGGTCCTGCATATGATTCAACGCCGCATTTGTGATCGCCTGCCCGATGGCAAGTTCCGATGCGTCAACGCCAAGCACGCTCTTGGCTCCCGCGATACCTGCATTCAGTGCAAAGGAACCTGTGTGCGTAAAACAGTCGAGTACCTTTGCATCCTTACATAGCTTCTGTATCGCAAGCCGATTGTACTTTTGATCCAGGAAGAAACCAGTCTTCTGCCCATCCTTAACATCGACGAGATACCGGACACCGTTTTCTATGATTTCCACGTTCGTGTCAAACGCATCGCCGATAAATCCCTTAAAGCGTTCCATCCCTTCCTGAAGCCGCACCTTCGCGTCACTTCTCTCGTACACACCCTTCACAGAAATTCCGTCTTCGCCGAGCACTTCCCGCAGACATTCGATGATAACTGGTTTTAACCGGTCAATGCCAAGTGCCAGCGACTCCACAACCAATACGTCTGCAAACTTGTCAATGACGATGCCAGGCAGAAAATCCGCCTCGCCAAATACAATGCGGCAGCTTGACGTATCGACCGTCTTCTTGCGGTAATCCCACGCCTCGCGCACGCGCATTTTCAGGAAATCCCTGTCAATCTGCTGGTCTCTGTCACGCGTCATCATACGGATGCGGATCCTGGAATTCTGGTTGATAAACCCACGGCCCATCCCATACCCGTCAAAATCATGTACTACCACGATATCCCCGTTTGTAAAGGTTCCCATGATCGTATCAATCTCATTGTCATACACCCAGAGCCCGCCCGCTTTCAGGCTTCTTCCCTCTCCCTTTTTCAGGGTAACTACTGCTTCACTCATATTCTGTCCTCTCTTTATATACGATTTCTTTTTCGTGCATCCTTTCCTGCATTTTAGTTCCGTTTTATCCAGGCCAGGCATTTTATCTTACTGGAAAAACAGCTGTGATCTGTACGGTTTCCGGCGTCGGCGCAGATGCGGCGATCCTGCCTTTATGCATCTCCACAATCGATCTTGCGATGGACAGCCCTAAACCATAACCGCCTGTTTCCGAGTTCCTTGACTGCTCTGTCCGATAAAAACGGTCAAAAAAATGCTTCAACTGTTCCTCGCTGACCGGTTCGGAACGGTTCGTTACACTCAGATATAGATTATGACTTTTCTTCTCTAATTTCAACAAAATATCGTTACAACTGCCGTCCTCGTTCTCCTTCGTATATTTGATGGCGTTATCCAGAAGGATTCCTGCCAGCTGCCGGATACTGTTCTCATCACCACAGCAGGAGAGCATCGGCGCAATCTCCGCTCTGATGTTTCGCTGTCTGCTGTGCGCTAATGACTGAAACGACTGGACCGTTTCACTGACAACGTCTGATATGGGGAAATCAATCATCGTAAACTGCTGCCTGTTCTCATCCATGCGCGAGAGCGTCAGCAGGTCATTGGTGAGCGCTGTCATCCTCTTTGTCTGTTTACAGATATCCTGAAGCCATTCGTTCTCGTCTCCGATCTCCATCGCAAGGATTTCTGCATCGGCGTCAATGATCGTGACCGGAGTCCTGATCTCATGCCCTGCCACCGAGATAAACTGTTTCTGCTTCTCATAGCTCTCTGATACCGGTCTGACAATCTTCTTTGACAGAAAGACAATAACCATGAAAATAGCCAGCAATCCCAGGAATGATATCAGACAATTGATAAAGAGCGCGTTTCGGAACGTAAAAAGTTTCCTGCCGCAGTCCAGGAATATGACACGTATCTCATTTTGGGCACTGCCTTCACCACCGCTTAAATCTGAAAACTTCGCATATCTGAAATCTCCGATAAATCCCCTGTCGCCCTTTTTCCGCTGTGCCTGCCGGGCATACTCGCATGCTTCTTCATCATCAACCATGGCAATGCGTTCTGTATCCACCCAAAGCACTTCTCCTTCCATGGAAAGTTCTGCTACAAAAAAACGCGCCTCATATAAAATCTCTGGCGACAGAAGCTTTTGTCCTATAATTCCTCTATACCCGGTGTCTGCTGCTTTCCCGGGGGCATCCATGTTTTCAGGTGGCTCCATGTTTTCAGGCGGCGCCATGTTTTCAAGCGACGGCTCTGGCTTATGAGGTCCGCCGTTACCGGCAATCATGTCAAGCACCCTGTCCGCATTGAACACCAGATCCCTGTACGTCAGCAAATTGCTGGATATTACAATAATACCCAGCAACAGTAACAACGATATCGTTGAAAGTATGATGAACTTTGTCCTAAGCCTCCTGATCATACCGATCTCCTACTTTGCTATTTCCTCCAATGAATATCCTGCGTTCCGTCTTGCCCGGATCTCCACATCCGCCTTGAGCGCCGTCAGTTTTTTTCTCAGATACGAGATATATGTCCATACTACATTGCTCTCGGCATTTGTATCAAATCCCCAGATCTTATCCATAAACTGTTCTGCTGAGATAATCTGTCTCGGATTCCGCATCATAAGCTCGATCATCTGAAATTCCTTGTTGGCAAGGACGAAACTGTTGACAGGAGAGGACAGGGTAAACGTCGCGCAGTCCAGGGTAACGTTCCCCAGATGCAGCTTTGAATCCGCCTGCACTGCGGATACGCTGCTGCGCGTCATGGCCCGTATGCGTGCTAACAACTCTTTGGATGCAAACGGTTTGGTAAGATAATCGTTTGCCCCGCTGTCAAGCCCCAGCACTTTGTCGTCGACCTCCGCCTTTGCAGTCAGTATGAGCACCGGAACATTGCTGCCTGCCTTTCTGATCTCCTGCAGCACACGGATGCCATCCATGCGCGGCATCATCACGTCCAGTATCGCGCCATCGTATTCGTTTGCCTCCAGATATTCCAATGCTTCAACGCCGTCATAGGCCGCATCGACGGTATAATTATTTTTCTTAAGGATCGTCACAAGCGCCCTGGAAAGTGACAATTCATCTTCAGCCAACAACAATCTCATTGTTCCGCTGCCTCCTCTTGCCGATTACTATTCTGACATTCCTTCTGATCTCCCGCTGTTCTCAAACTCTGGCGGTTCTGGCATTCCTTCCGGTCTCCCGCCGTTCTCAGACTCCGATGGTTCTGGCATTCTTTCTGGTCTCTCGTCGTTCTCAAACTCTGGCGGTTCTGGCATTCCTTCCAGACTCCCGCCATTCTCAGATTCTGGTGAATCTGGTCTTCCTTTCGGCCTCTCGCCGTTCTCAAACTCCGGCGGTTCTGGCATTCCTTCCGGCCTCTCGCCGTTCCCAAACTCTGGCTGCTCTGGCATTCCTTCTGGTCTCTCGCCGCCCTGAAAATCATGTCTTCCTCCGCCAAACCCAAAACCGTCCCCGTAGACCAGGCTGTCCATAGTGACCCTTGTCTCTACATCGCCAGTCTTTACAGTGTAGGAACTGCCACTCTCAATTTCAGGACAGCTGATCACAACAGAATTATAAGCTTTTTCCATCGTCCATGCAACAAGTTCCCTGCCCTCGCTGTCAAGCAGCACAATATCACTTCCCGCTGTGTTCTGCTGCTGTGTGTTGACCAGGATCGTGCCCTGTGTTGAGTCTGCGCCAAAATTCTGCGCCATACCGCTCTGGCCTGCTGCTACCACAATACCACCGCTGATCATGGCATCAATCCCATAATCAAGCGCGCCATTTCCTCCATTGGAGGGACCAGTCACATAGAGTTCACCGCCGCTCACCGTGAAATAACCATTGGAGTCAACGCCGTCCCCCTCCGCATTGATGCGGATCACACCACCAGAAATATGAATGTTCGCTTCACTTTGGGTATCGCCCATGCCGCCGTGGTTCAGATCTGTCTCCACATCTGACGCGCCAGACCGTTTATCCGTTGCATTGATTCCATCATCGGAAGAAGTAATCTCAATCTCACCACCAGATATATTGATCAGCCTTGCTTCTAATCCTTCTTCCGACTGCTCCACGGTAATCGTTCCGCCTGCGATATTGATCTCGTTGATTGCATTGATTCCATCGCTCTTTGCATTGAGTAAAAAGTTTCCATCCGCAATATACACCCAGCCCAGTGTGTCGTCGTCCTCATTTTGTGACTGGATCGCATCCTTTCCAGCCGTGATCACAAAACTGCCGTCTGCAATTGCTATGTTATCTTTACCTGTCATCCCATGAGATGCAGCTGTGATCCGGTATGTCCCATTTGTGATGACAAGTTCATTTTTTGACACGATACCATGATCTGCAGGCGAATCAATGATCAGTGTTCCAGTTCCGTTCATCGTCAAATCATCCTTTGAGAAAATAACTGCATCGATATTATTATCATCGATTGCGGCAAAAGTCCCACCATTTGCCAGTACATTTTCTGTTTTGTCCGCCAATGTCACAAATACCTTATCCGCCTTTTTTACATAAATTGCCGCGGACGATTTCGATGTAAGATCGACACCGTTTAGCACCAGCTGGACTTTCTCTGATTTGTCCACATCAACAACGATCATGCCGTCGCTCAATGTACCGCTGACGATATAGGTTCCCTCGCCAGTGACTGTGACTGTGCTCCCATCAATTGTAACATTTTTTGAATCCGTCGTACAGCCTGTATCGGAGAGTGTGATACTGTCACACTTCGCCGCATCATATTCCCCGCTCAGATCACGGTCCGAAAATAAATTAGAAGGATCAATCCCTGTATCCGCATCTTTTTCTGTCTCTACTGCAGCTGCGTTTGCATCTGTAGTGATACCCGCAGAGTTCCCGCATCCCACTGCCGCCATACTGAACAGGAATGCCGCTGCTATCACCTGATATCGTTTTTTCTTCATAAATATTACTCCTTCTCATCAGAACATCTTTCAGACACGCTCTAGTCTCGTGCTACATCATCTCCGCTGCACTGCTCTCCTGGTTCGTCAGCGAGATTTCCAGATTTCCATTCCTGCAGCGCACCGCATCAAGAAACGCCTTCTCTCTGCCTATCTCCCGAAACGTGATCTGATAAGTCAGCTTAAACAGGCTTCCCATATTTGTTGTCTTGACATTGATCAGTTCACACTTGCTCGCATATTGGTCAAACAGATCCGCAAACACATCCACATAGTCCAAATCCTCCGGAATCGTTATGTGCAGTGTACGCTCCAGCGCGGCATTTTTCCGCGCTCCAAAATCGATCTGCGCATAAAGTATATCAACGGCTGCCATGATGATTACAAATAAAAACGCATACGCAATGTAACCCATTCCGGTGATGATACCTGCCCCCATCGCCAGGAAAAGTACGCCGATCTCCTTTGCTGTCCCCGGTGCGGAACGGAACCGCACCAGACTGAATGCGCCTGCGACTGCCACACCTGCTCCCACATTTCCGTTTACCATCATGATCACCACGCACACGATTGCCGGAATCGTGGCAATGGTCACAATAAAACTCCTGGAATAAGTATTCCTGTACATATACACCACTGACAAGATCAATCCTATCACAAGTGAGCTGGCAATGCAGATCAGAAAATCTGCGACTGATATAACGCTCGCCGTCTCTGCGTCAAATAATCCCCTGAAAATGCTCTCTAACATTCTGATACCCTCTTCTCTTTTTCCATATTATGCGATAAATACCTTTCCCGCTGTCTCCGTCTGGTGTCCACAGATCATTTTCTGATATGCTGTTCCATATTTCGAAAACGACGTTTTATATATTTTTTCCTGTGCCAGCGTATGCGTCATCCAGAGCGGGATAGCGCCCGAAGTCTTAATTTCCATCAATACCATATCCCCGTCCATCAGCGGCTCGCCCCATACTTCCCTGGAAAGCGACAGTTCCTCCTGCCTCGCAAGGATATTCTCATCAAACGTCACCCTGAAATCGCTGCCGTCCAGCGCATAGAACGCCTCGCGCTCATAAGACAAAAACACCTTTGGATTTAAAGTCTGATACAGCCTGAAAAAGTAGTCAATCTCATTTCCGATCTGCGTCGCCTTGGGAAACGGCGTCCCCCGCGCAAGCCACTCCAGCATTTCCAGCTGTGAGAGCGACTCGCGGCGCTTATATACCACATCGTCGTATTTTTTCTTGAGTTCGATAAACACGTTGTCCTGCGCTTCTGCCTGTTTGTAACTCCTGATGCGGAACTTCTCTTTATAGACTGGTTTCTCGATCGAACGCCGCACCAGTATGTAGCTGTCTGTATCAAAATAAACATTTCTGATCGTAGTATGACCAAAATCATCTAACTTCATATAGGGAAGCATCGCCTCAAGTATATTCCTCCGCTGTCTCCTTGTCATCATATATTTCATTTCGTATCGCTTAAATACTGCCTGGTATGCCATATTTCTATCTCCTTTACCACAATTCCTTATTTCATTTTCGATACCCGTATTGCTTGGTGCTATGTTATGAGTATAGAATGCGAAACTTAAATGAAACTTAAATTACCTGTGTTTATTTTGTGAATTCTGTGAAGAGCCATGACATCAAGAACGCCATGCCAAGCTGTAACCTATTGACATCTTATAACATATGCATTATGATAAACTGGTATTATCAGTTGGAAAAATGCGTGTCAGAGCACGCAAAGAAAATATTATTGCAAAGGGAATATCATAATGAACTATTTAAGACAATTCTGCATTATTTTGTTTGTATCTTTTCTCGGAGAGCTGCTTCATATCCTGATACCGCTTCCTATTCCGGCAAGCGTATACGGACTGATTCTGATGCTTTTGGCGCTTTGCACCGGAGTCCTGAAGCTGGCACAGGTCAAGGAAGCCGCCAACTTTTTGATCGAAATCATGCCAGTCATGTTCATTCCGGCAGCTGTGGGACTTCTGGACTCCTGGTCCGCCCTGCAGTCCATCTGGTTACCTGTCATTGTGATCACGATCCTGACCACAATCATTGTCATGGCAGTGACTGGGCGCGTCACACAACATCTGATCCGAAGGGATTCTCACAAAAACGCGAAAGGAGCAGACAAAAAATGAAAGCATTCTTCGTTGACTCCGTCTTTTTCGGAGGCGTAATCAGTCTCGCCGCATATGAGGCAGGACTTTTGATCAGGCGGAAATTCAAACTGGCAATCTTAAATCCCCTGCTCATTGCCACAGTCTGTGTCATGGCAGTATTGACACTTTTCAAAGTAGAATACCAGCATTACAATGAAGGCGCCAAATACATCAGCTATCTACTGACGCCCGCCACTGTCTGTCTGGCGGTTCCGCTCTACCAGCAGCTCGAACTCCTCCGGAAAAATCTGAAAGCCGTAGCGGGCGGCATTACTGCAGGCGTACTCGCAAGCCTTGTCAGTGTCTTTCTGCTGGCAAAACTATTTTCCCTAACACATGAACAGTATGTGACACTGCTGCCCAAATCCATCACCACCGCCATCGGCATGGGTGTTGCGGAGGAACTGGGCGGCATCACCACGATTACTGTCGCCGTCATTATCATCACCGGGATTCTTGGAAATGTGATCGCGGAATTTGTGTGCAGGATCTTTCGCATTGAGGAACCGATTGCAAAAGGCCTGGCACTCGGAACAGCCTCCCACGCGATCGGCACAGCAAAGGCCATGGAACTGGGTGAGATCGAGGGTGCCATGAGCAGTCTGGCGATTGCCGTTGCCGGCCTCTTGACCGTCGTGGGTGCTTCCCTCTTTGCAAACCTGATGTAAGAAACTGTGAAACAAAATTTTTATGAAATCTTAATTGAATTTTTCGTATAATGTGATAATATAAAACTATTCTGCAAATGAAAAGGAAATTTTTATGAGGACATTGATTATGAAGTATTCCGTTTCTACTTATTTATTAACTGTTACTATTATCTCATTTTTAGGCTATTGTGTTGAAAATATATGGATTGCCCTGACTCAGAGATATATCAACAACCGCAACATGTACCTTCCCTTCTTACTGGGCTATGGTCTGACTGTCGTAGGGATCTACCTGATCTTTGGGACACCCGGAAAATGGCTGAAAAGGCGGCCTGCCAATAAATGCCTGATCTATCTGGCATATTTTCTGCTGATGATGGTTCTCGTGAGCATCGGTGAGATCATCCTTGGAACAGCGGTAGAATATTTCTGCGGCTTTACCTATTGGAACTATGAAAATCTGCCGTTTCATTTCACAAAATATACATCGCTGTTCACCAGCATGGGTTTTGCCGGTATTATTGAATTTTTTATGGAATATCTGATGGAACCCATTTTGATGAAAGTACAGCAGATTCCCAAAATGACACTGCAGATACTGGCTGTCAGCCTGATCGTACTGCTGGTTGGCGATTACCTTCTTAGTTTTCGGAATATGTATATTCACAAAAAACCGAACCTGCTCTGGAAATATGAGTTTACACAGAAACAGTTTATCTGGTTTCATAACTGAGAAAAAACGACCGCATCCCGCGGTCGATTTAAAATATAACTTATCACTTTTCATATAGAAATCTCTCTGGTAATGTCACCTTGAAATCTTTTGCAAGATTTCTGAAATCATCCGGTGTGGTCGTCTGACGCTTATCGGACTGCATAAAAAGATGTGAACACATTGGAGCAACTGACATCCTCACTCCGCATACACCTTCTCCGTATTGACACCCCACACGTTCCCCTTGTCCTTCCTGCCGCTCAGAATATTGTCAACCGCTTCAAAAGCAGTCATCATGGAGTGGTCCATATTATTATATCTGTGTTGGCCATTGCGCCCGACGCAGTACAGGTTCTCAAAAGTATCCAGATACGCTGTCAGCCTGTCAATCTCCGCATAGGTACCAAAATACGCCGGATACGCTTTTTTCACTTTTTCACAGTGCCAGTCGAGGACCGGCTCCCCGGCGTCCAGCACCCCGATTTTAACGAGCTCGCTGACGCCAAACCGCATCCACTCCTCCTCCGGCCGGCGCCAGTCTGCATCACCCTCGCTGCAAAAGTATTCCAGCCCCATCCAGACTGTGCCCTCCACATCCGCCACCATATAGGGCGACCAGTTGTTAAACAGCTGTATCCTGCCCAGCTTCACCTCCCTGTCCTGCACGTAGATCCAGCAGTCAGGAATCCTGTTGTGAAAGGTCCGGATCTTTGTCGTGTTGACCAGCCGAATCTTTTTCACCAGAAGACCGACCGTGACAAAGTCCCTGTAACAAAGCCCTTCCCCGATACGGCGCACTTCCTGCGGCACTTCTTTGATCCCTCTCAACAAATCCTTTAACGCCATGGAAGATATCACATAATCCGCCCTCACGGTCTCTCTATGCCCCTTCATAGAGAGACAGGCCACCTCACGCACACGCCGTCCCTGTGTCCCGAACCCAACCACCCTGCTGTTTTTCCGGATAATACCGCCCTGCTGTTCAAAGAGCGCAGCTGCTGTCTCCCACATCTGTCCAGGTCCATACTTTGGATAGTAAAACGCCTCGATCAGCGATGTCTCCACCGGTCCGTCCGTTTTTCCAGATACCTGACGTCTGAAGATATCCTTCAAAACCGCGCTGACGGACAGTCCTTTCACACGCTGCGCTCCCCAGTCAGCAGATATATTTTTCGGATGCCTGCCCCACACTTTCTCTGTGTAATCTTCAAAAAACATTGTGTACAACTTTTTGCCAAAACGATTGACGTAAAAATTCTCCAGAGACGTCTCTGGCCGCCTGCACAAAACGGCTTTGATATAACTAAGTCCCACGGCGCATGTCGCCGCAAATCCCATGTTTTGTATTGTGCGCATACTGAGTTTGACCGGATAGTCGAAAAAGCAGCTGTTGTACAAAATCCGCGAGATCCGCCTGCGCCAGAGCATCACCCGCTCCTCTCTCTCCGGGTCTGTTCCCCCAGTCTGCACATAGCAGTCCCGATGCAGTCTTTTGTCGTCATACGCCGGCATCCCCTGCATGGGCAGAATGCTTTCCCACCAGTCTGTGACACGCTTATCCTTTGAGAAAAACCGATGCCCTCCCATATCCATGCGGTTTCCCCGGCAGTTGACAGTCCTGGAAATCCCTCCGACCGCATCCGTCTCCTCCAGAATCAAAACCTCATAGTCCCCGCTCTTTCTGAGCAGCTCCAGACCAGCCGTTATTCCAGCCGGCCCCGCACCGATGATCACCACTCTCTTTTTTTGCATAAACCTATCTCCAACGGACAATATTGTGTTGTTTGGTACAGATGGCATCCAACACGATCCCCTCATGTTCCAGATACTTTTTATACTCCTCTATGTCATTTTCCCGGCCCTGCAGCTCCGGGGATACCAGGCACAGCCTGTAGCCCATATCCCGAAACTCCCGGTAACTCTCCCGTGTGACCGGCAGCCTGGTAAAGCAGTCAATCCATATCCATTTGGCCCTGCCCTGCATGTTCCTGATCGTATCCATCCCCTCAAACTCCGAGTAACGAAGCGCGATCTGATGCTCCCCCATATTGCTGAGCAGATAAATCATCGGAAATGAACTGTCCAGGAAGAAGTAATTCCCGATATGGTACTTTTCTAACAAGTCCAATACCGCCAGCTCGATCCGCTCGCTCTTGACATTCAGTATCATCGTCCCATGGTGGTACTGCTGCAGATACCGCTCAAAATCCTCCCCCCGCGCAAAAGGATTGTGCGAGATATAGAGATTCCCCTCGCAGTCATCCCGCAGATCCAGCTCCACGCCATATGCAGCGGGCAGGCTGATCAGTTCTTCGATCGTGTTGATCCTGTGTGCAATATACTCGGTCTCCATCAGTCGATTCCCTCCTTTTTGAGCCTGCGCGAAAACGCAATCGTGCGCCGGATAAATTTGATCCTGGACGCCAGACCATGATTCCACTTCGATTCCCCGTGGATTCTCTCCGGAAAATCCACATCAAACCGGACTATTTCCAACTTCTTCTCCCGCGCCTGATACAGGGCATACAGATCCAGCGCAAAATCATACGGCGGATTCTTCCACGCCTCATAAAAGCTGCGCGGAAAAATATTGGGTTGTGCATTGATATCATACAGCCGTGCTCCAAGATACAGCGATTCAAACACACTCATCCCAGTCGTAAAAAACTGATCGGACAATGGCCGGCCCCTGCGTCTTCCCTTGACAAACAATCCCTCCTGCACAAGGAGACCATGCGCCTTGATGACATCCCCCGGGTCCGTCTGCAGATCCGCATGTGTCCATCCGATATAATCCGACTGACACGAGGCAAGCCCCTGCAATATCCCATAACCATATCCCTGATTGATCTCCACCCGCAGTGTTCTCGCAAAAGAATACCGCGGCAGAAGCTTCTGAATCACTTCCGCGGAACCATCCGTCGAGCCATTGTCCACAAGTACCACCTCGATCAGTCCACAATCCTTGATTGCCCGCCCGAAACCATCGAGCAGCAGCGGAAGATTGTCCTTCTCGTTATAACACGGTATCACGATTGACAGTGTATATCCTCCCATGTCAGCTCCCCTCTTCCTGTATATGTTTTCTGAACACAAAAAATTTCTGCCCTATAAAATTCATCACAGTACTCACGCCCGTCGCGACGAGAAAACTTAGCAGTGTAGAGCGGCTGATCCCCAATACACCTCTGTTGACAGCTGTATTAACGGCTGCCGAGACAGCGTACAATACGATGTATCGAACAATTTCCTGCCACATAAACCGCCTGCTCTCAAATGTCCAGAGCTTATTGATGACAAATCCCACGATGGAACCCAGCACAAAAGAAATCCCTTTTGCAACGGACACATCTGTCACATTTTTCAGGATCAGATATCCCACAAAGTCTGTCAGTACCGCGCTCCCGCCCCCGACGCCAAACTTGCACAGCTCAGCCAGTGATCTGTTTTGAAACCGTTTCATCCGTCACATTCCTCCGCCATCAGCTTTCTAAGGATCCTGCACTCCGTATCCATGCGCATTTCCTGTGTCAGCAGCACACCGTGAATCCCACTTTTTTGGGCACCGTCAATGTCCTTCTCACCGCTGTCCCCGATCATACAGACCTCCTCTGGTCCCAGCGCAAGCTTTCCAAGCATCAATTCAAACATTTTAGCCGAGGGCTTTTCCGCACCGGCTTCCTCGCTTGTGACAAGTTCGTCTATGTAACCCGCAATTCCCAGGACACGAAGTTTGCGATGCTGGATATACGCCGTCAGATCCGTCAAAATACCAATCCGGATCCCGTTGCGCCGCAGATATTGAAAATAAGGAAGCACATACGGAAATAGCCGCATGCGGTCCAGCATGGCATCCCAGTAAATGTTATACAGATCCAGGGTCATTTCCAGCGGCTTTCCATCGAGCTCCTCCAGCAAAGCCTGCATATAGAGGATTCTGTTGTGTGACGCTGCTGTCATTCCCACGCGCGCCTTTACGCTTTCTTTGGCTTTTTCATAGAGCGCCCGGAACACGTCCTTCCCGATGCCAAACTTTTCACAGCAAAAGTTTTCCAGCCGCACTGACGCAGCCCGGTCACATTCCGCGTAATCATACAGCGTATCATCCAAATCAAATATCATGCCTCTGTACAATGCGATCTTCCTTTCCTCTTAACTGAAGACTATACAATAAAAACTATTTATTGAAATCCGTTAGCTCCCTGCAGATCCCAAACACGATCAGCAGCTGCACGATCCCGTCTATCCCTGTCTTCCACTGCAGTTTTCCTGGAAAAATGTCCTTGAAACCGTCAAAATTCCTTCTGGAAATCTCCTCATAATCGACAGCATACCGCTGTATCTCCTCCCCCTTGAAGATCAGTACCTGATGCCGCAAATCCTCCTCATACAGATGCTCCACATGAAACCCTGCCATCTCGAACTCCTGTATCAGAGCATCCAGATTCCAGGAGGACTTCACAGTAATTTTCAGGCTCAGCAGCAGAGAGTGTCCACGGTCAAAACAGTCTGTGAGTGTGTCATCAAAATAGTGGATCACCAGATCCGCATACGCTGACTGCGGGTAAATGTACTTCATGGCATCAGGAATCCGCTTCTCGATCTGGGCAATGATCTCCTCATCGGAATAGCCCCTTTTTCCCGTATCGCGCTGTATCTTCCAGTACCGCCGCAGATTCTCGTCCGTATCCAGATAGATCTTCAGATCCAGCTCTGAGCGCATCTGCGGCAGATACAGAGAATGCAGCCCGCACATGATGATATAGGGCTTGGGCAGTATGCGGTGACGATCCGTAAACGTTCCCGTGCTGTGGTCATAATCCACCCTTCTGACCGAGTTTCCCATCCGAAGCCGCCGGATATCCGACGCCTGTCTGTACAGGTAATTGGCCCTTGGGTCCAGATGCGTATATTGATCCCAGTTGTCACTTCCCCGCTCCCACCGATGGTCCCCGTCGCCTTCTATGTAGAGAATCTGCCTGCTGTCGATCAGACACTCGATATTGCCCAGCAGCTCGGATTTCCCCGTCCCGCTGTCCCCCGCGATCCCCAGCGTAAAAGGTAGACCATTGCGCCGGTATATCTCATTCTGCTGTATCCCAAACTGATACATCAGACAGATAAACATGATCAGAACAGACAATAAAACCGTAAAGCACGTGCTCTTGGCTGTGACATTGTCAATCTTGAGGAACTCAAGGCTTGTGCTGCCCCAGTATAAGTCCACATAGCCTGTCCTGTGAAACGCGGTAAAGTACACGCTGTACAGTAGATAAAACAGAAAGCAGTGCATAAAAGCCCTGTATCTGCTGGCGTCCACCTCGCAGAAATAGATCATGATAAACGGCACGATCCACACAAACCATCCGGGCATCGGTGGTACAAACACCAGAAAAATCATATAAATAATACCGGTAAAACATAGTAACAACTCCCTGGTGATCGTTTTCAGCTGAAAAATTTTCAGATACAGAAAGCAGACCGCCAGAATCGCCAGATAGAGTTTCACGTCCCCATAATCGATACTGACGCGGCACACCCCCGCATTTTCCTTTGCAAACAGCACCAGCCTGACAAGCCCCTCCCCCCAAAAAGGCCAGACGATCACAGCCACGCCGAGACAGACACCCGCGATGCTCACAAGCAGTTTGGACAGCCCCCGCTTTTTATAAACATAATAAAATAGCAGTGGTACAACCGCCAAAATATGCAGTTTGGAGGTGATCGCACAGACCAGACCCACGATAAAGACTGGCAGAGATCCCTTTCCCTCACTCAGGAGGAAATAGATTGCAGCCACCAGAAACGCCGTCGGAATGATATCCAGCTGCCCGTGCATGTATGTCGAATACAGGATAATCGGAGAGTAGAAATAAAACACCAGCGTATACTTGATCCTGTTCCTGCACAGCTTGTTGATAAACACAAACATCATCAGATCAAAAAGCAGCAGCGGCAGCTTGAACAGGAAATTGGCAGCGTACCCATTTGTGACGTTCATCAGTTTCATCAGATATCCGCCGATTGACGCGATCCAGAGCATCATCGGCGGATATGGGAACGAAGGCGGCTGGCCATACAGATAATAAAAGTCATAGGGATTGAATGTATGCTCCACAAAGCAGTTTACAAACGGCATGAACATCCTGGTCTGATAGTCCGACGAGAAGATTGTCATCAGACAGATTTTTAACCCGATCCCCACCAGAACAGCCGCCGCTATGATTCCCCTATAAGACTTTGTATCCCGCTCTATTCTTATTGTTCTTATTCTTCCTACCCTGTCACACATCACGTCGCTATCATACCCTCATTGTTCAGAAACTCCGTCCAGTACTGGTAAGTATTTTGGTAATTCTCATAGTCCTCTGGTGTTCCCCAGCCGATATAGCGCTCCAGTTCAAACACTTTCGCACATCCGCCCAGCTCCATCACATGTTTTGCGATCTCATCCACATAAAACTCATCATTGATGCGGTCATTCTCTGCAATCATTTTCTCTGCAGCCCTGCAAAACACTTCCGCTTTGCGAAACCAGAACGTAGCTGCCACAGCATGGTCCTCGCACGGCGTATCAGAAATCGCCTTTTTGACCGATACACCCGTTATCACATGATTGCCATTCACCTGCATCCAGCCGTATGATGCGGGATTTCTCAGCACTGCCTCATTGTGTCTGTAGGTAAAGACAAGTTCGTCCGCATCGCCTGCGGAAGTCATATGCGCAAACTTTTCCCTGTCCAGATCCATTCCATTGTCACACGCCGCGATCAAAAGACTTTCCTCAGGATCCCAAAGTTTCTGCGCAAGCAGGCAGGTGCACGCCTGTCCCTGTGTCAGCTCCTTTACTGTGATAAACTGCGCCCTGGGAAAATAGGATCTGATCTCTTCCTCCACACCGCTGGCTTTATGAAATTCCCTGTCTATAAAGATGACATTCTCCCCGCCATGCTCCACACCGGGCAAATCCCTCACCGCGCAGACCACCATAGGAAGCAGTTGTCCTGTGTGTCTGTCATATGTCGGAATGGCAGGTTTATGGACTTTGTAACCCTTTTGTGTAAAACGGCTTCCCGCACCAGCCATCGGTATTACAATTCTCATCTCGTCTCTCCACTCCTTTTCTTATTGAAACTTCCTTCCATAATCAACCCCGTCCAGTACTCAAATTCCTGCATGTCCTCCGGTGTGCCCCACTGGCAGAAGTATGATACATTCGTCGGGACCCACACTTTCAACCCGTCCCTGACCATGGCATTGTAGGGAAGACTCGCATAGTATTCCCCGTTTAATGTACACTGCGCATCCACCAGCGCCTGGCAGTATTTTTTCAACAGACTCCCCGTCCGGAAATAATACGTTCCCGGCGAGTGCTTTGCCTTGGTCTTATCCGCCTCAAAACTATATTTCTCACGGATTTCTATCAAATTGTCATCCGCGTCGGTTAGACAGGAAGCATACACATTCCGATCCGGCAGCAGATGCGGGTGAAAGCCTGTATAGCACGGAATACAGCCGTCACACCCCCTCTGCACAACCTCCGCCTGAAACCGCTCCCAGTCCCACTGCATATAAAAATCACAATAATTGATGATCGCCGGCTCCTCGTCATCGATCCATTCCTCCGCCCGCAGCACATCATAGACCGGCCCTTTCTTGACCCACGGATCCACGGCATAGATGGCTGCAGTGGGACAGATGCCAAGCAGCGCATCCCTCATGTGCACATTGGTATCCAGATGCTCTTTCCTGCACACAAAGAGGATCTTTTCTTCCTTCGGAAAAATGCCCTCAACGATCCACTGTATGATCGGCTTTCCCATCACGCGGATGAATGGCTTTAACTCCTGATAACCTGCTGCCACAAACCGTGATCCGTACCCTGTCATTGGAATAATAATCTGCATCGAATCCCCCTCCTCATCTCATCTTTTGCCTGTACCGCTCTGCGTCCCAGTCCAACAAAAAGTCCTGCTCAGTTTCTGAAAGGACATTGCATCGCTGCCCGTTGTTCAGCTCCATAACCTGCGCGCTGAAGCTTAAGACACTCTGAATCATAAGCGCCTTGTCCACACTCTCCGCCAGGATATACAGATAACCGTCATACTCCAGAACGACAGGCTTTCCGCTCTCTTGAATATATGTTTCTATATCCATTCCCTCCGCAAACTGCATGATCTGCTTTCCGAGAAACACCACGCAGTCCGGACAGAATGCCGTATTCCACAATCCCTGCCTGCGGTATGTGCGCAGGACATGCTCATCCGTAACCTGCCATACGATCTGCTCTGGAAACAATCTCCACAACCGTGTCACAGCATGACAGCTCCTGTCTGCAACAGACAGATAATCCTCAAGTCTGTTTAGCACAGCCTCCGTCCGGTCGATCACTTCATGTGCTGTATCTGCGCTGACTACCAGCCCATGATTCTGCAAAAATACGATATCCGGGCTTCCCTGATACTCCCTGAAATACGCCCTTGCAAGCGCTATCCCCGGCGTCGCATAAGGCACCATCATTGCATCGGGAAACAAACTCTTTAAGATCTGCATGCCCTCCTCCCTGCAGGCAAGCGCATTGACCACAACAGGGTGCGTGTGCAGCGTATATCTGCCCGACACCGCATGCAGAAACGTCTCGATGGAAGGACGCGCACCCTCCACAAACGCCCTGTCCAACAGCGCTCTTCCCTCCTGCTCTGTGATCTGGTCTGTCACCTTGCCTGACAGGAAGAAATCTCTGATGACAGCCGGATTGACGACCGCATATCCCTGTGTCGCAGACACGTCCGCCAGGCGGAAACCGGATGCCTTGATGTACATTTTCTCCTCTGATTCCTTGTACGAGGAATTACCACCTCCCGCCTGTACCAGGTCCTCACGCATCCCTGCGTATCTTGATATCTCGATGAAACCTTTCATGATCGTGACGCCTCCCACTCGTATAAAATGACATGGATGTCATAAAAATGTCATTCCATATACACGACTGCATACTCGGGCAAAATACTGATCTCCCTGTCGGCAATCGCATCATGGAATATAATGTACGCTGCATTTTGGACTGGCTTTGCAAACTTGATGATACATCCCTTTGCATTGCAGCTGTCTGGCTGCGATGCAAAGGCCAACAAGTTTCCAGAATCGTCATACACCTGCGCTTCATACTGGTAACTGATTCCATTTTTCAGAAAATAAATGCCCCAAAGTTCGGTACCATCTATTACATTGACCCTGCTTATATTTTGTTTGGGTATCTCTGTACATGGCATGGAATCTTTCCCGTAATTTTCATCCCTTACCCCCAAAAACCAATAATCAATTCCTGCCGAATAGTAATCCACAGAAACATTTTTCTTAAGTGCAAAATAAGCAGGCATTATCTTAATAAAATAGTTTTCACTATCCCAGTAGGTACCATATAAATCCCAATCCATCGTATCCATCTTAGCCACGGAAAAATCAGCTGTATCCGGTGTTGTGATCTGATCCGTATAACCTTTCATCGATACTCTAAGACATAGCATCCCCACAAGAATCAATATGCCATAATGAACCATATTCCTGTATTTTTTCATATGATCCACAAGAATCATGATTACAAAGAGATACGCTGTAATAGAAATGAATTCCTGCCTTGCGTACCACAACGCAATTTCCTTTTTGTCATAATAGGCATTTATTCCAACCATAAAGCTATTACAAATGCCTAATGCTATCAGTACTGTCAACAATATATGTCTCGTTTCTTTTGTTGTAATTGCTTTCACAAACTCGATCAGTCCATAAACACATACCAGAATTCCCAAAACCACCAGGAAAATTTCACTGCCAAATGACGTGAGCATTGGTGTTATTCCAAGAATCAACCTTCCAGTTTGCATAAACAACTGTAATATCCTCTGCAGTGAAATCCCAGAACTACTCACTGCTCCAGAACCTGCCACCATGTAGCAGAAAATCTGTCCCAATGCTGCCAAACCAATACCAGACCAAAAACAAACTTTCTTTTTGCTGCACTTTCCAGTAATTACCATCATAAACAAATACAGCAAAGAAACTGGAAACAAAATCGCATAAACGCCTTTACTAAGGCAGATCAACACCACTGCAATCATCAATCCAATATATAAATCAAACCTTAAGGTGTCCAAATCAATAAACAGCAGCAATAGAATCAGGATAATCCCCCAATAAACACAGTTAATAAATGCATATGATTCATACTGTCTCGCAAATAAAACAGGCGTACAGATACTAACAAAAAATCGTATTTTTCTGTCTGCCACTTTGTCGAATACCGGCAGGTTAATCAAAGAATTCATCAAACTAATAAACAATACTGCAATCACATTCATGCACAAATATGCATGATATCCTAACGAAAGAATTCTCACGAAAAACCACGCGCACAAATGCTGCAAAATACACAAATATCCCTCGTCTCTTATGAAGCATTGTGTCCAAAAGCTTTCATACCGTGCAGACTCTCCAAATAACAATCCATCTTCGATAAAAGGAGAGGCATCCAAAAGCAACTCAAAATAAGACAATATAATATAGAGAAACGTAATTACAAACGAACAGATAAAAACATCATATTTTTTCCTGCCCTGACAAAGACATACAATAGCAGTCAAGGTCATACTGACCAAAAGAATGATCGCAATAGCGCGATATAACATTGTTTGCTTATCAAGTTCAAACACTTCATAGGATACCGACAATGCCAAGTGCCTGTGTTCTTCTGTTCCACTTACAATCGCATGTGCCAAATTGAACTGATCCTGTGACATTCCAATCTCGAGCCTGGTGGAAGCATTGATATGCGGCGTGATACGAATCACATATTTCCCTGGATCCAAACCAGCCGGCAGCTTTATATCTATTTGCTGCACACCATTTTCTATTTTTTCGAATCCACATTCAATTTTGTGCTGCCCGGATTCCTGAAGCAGACTTATTTCAATCCAGTCATCTCCCACAGTATTTTCTGCCCTGCAAAATATACTTATTTTTTGTTCTGTCACCCTATAGGCATATTGAATCATGTTGATTTGCTGTTCTGCCATCTCCTGGTCATGAACCTGTACCCAGCTGTCAATACCTGTTTTTTCTTCATAGTTACTTGTGACTTTTCTGTAGTCCCCACATAACAGCACGGCAATGATCATCAAAAAATACAAAACGTCACAAACGCTGCATTGCTCAATCCTTTTCATTATATTGTCTCCTACAGTTGAAACACACTGCCAGTACTATTATAAAAAGCAATGTCACCATAGCTGCTATTGTGCAGGTATTGACTGGATTTTTATATTGTATCTTTAATGTACCTCTCGCATGATCTCCCAGATCAATCACCAAATTTCCTTTATTATCTTCACTCAATTTGACATTCTTGAGCGTCTGACCATCCTCTGAATAAAACTTTGCCTTCAGATTGGCATCGTAAGTCAGGGTCATATAATAAGTCTGGTCATGCTCTGACACATTCACCTGAATCCAATCCATACCTGACGAAAAGGAAATACATTCTGACTTCTGATTCGTAAGAATCGGCATTGTATTATAAAATTCAATGTAGTTGCAATTTTCGACAAGCGGTCCCATAGAACAGGGAATCCCCAAACTTTCACACTCTCTGATCAGTGCCTCCGCAGACTGCTGCATTGCCGCATCATACAGTACATATTTCACACCATTTTGCGCCAGTATGTCAAAAACCTCTGTAGATTTATGAATAAGGCCAAGCTCGTCCAGACTCACTGCCATCAGCTGTACTGCTCCATCTCTCTTCATGAATAAGATCACACCTCTGCATATGCCAAACTCATCATATTGATATTCCGTTTTTAACAGTTCATAATCTGGATAACGTTCCCTGACCGCATTCCATACCTCAGCATTATAATCTCCCTGCCTGTATATATTTCGCATCAACGTTTTCAGGCTGATGGTATTGCGGACGCTGAACATCTCTGATTCCATCCATGACGACCATCTCTCAGCGTCTTCCCTATATAAGCCAACCACTGATTTCAAACTATCACTGTGAAATGTATTGTCATACCCGCCTAGAGAAAACACAGATAGTTTTGTTCCTAAATTCCCTGGCAGCAAGCTTTCTACATTATGTGTTTCCGTATAATACGCATCATAATCATTCTCGTTTTGTCCACTGATCAGGCTGACAACACGATAGTTACTAAGGTCTAAATAATCCATATCATAGATGCGCTGAATATTCCTGCCAATGTCCAATGCCGCCTCTCCCCCAAATTCACCAGAAAAAGGCTGTTCATATGCTATTTGGGACTGCTTTCCCCCAATGACAAAGCAAACCATGACCAACAGCTGACCTGCCACGATCCGCAGCATGTTGTTTTGTTTATTCGTTTGAAACACATGCCGAAACGCATCTATTGACAACGGAAGCATACACCCAGGCAAAACCAGCATAATTTTCATCAGATACCTGCTGCTTGACAATCCCGGAATCTTGTACAGGATTTTTGCCAGCAGATAATCCTGTCCCCCCATAAACAGAGCAAAAAATACAGAGACAACCATAGCAGCGAACAATATACTTACCTGATAACTGATCTCCTTGTTCTTTTTGATATGGCACAGCAGCTCATACACTCCTACGAAAAAGGCGCATAAGAGCAGTAAATTGATTCCCCGAAATCCAAATACGGACTCATCCAGATACTGCATAAACTTGACCGGATACGCCATAAAATCTGCATTTTTGCCACTGTAAACTTCACTCCGCGCAGAGGCCTTCATCACCCCGATCAACGGAAACAACGAAAACGCCAGCGCCGTTGCTATATTGGTTCCAATCTTTTTCCAATACCCATCCCTGCGTACTGTCCATATCACAAGCATCGCAATTCCACAGATCATCCAGTGATACATAGTAAACTGTATATTTCCCAGATACACGCTGAATGCCATCCACAATCCATATTGATACCACGTGCTTTTTCCGCCGTGGTCTCCCATAAACAACAGAAACAGCAGCGGTATCATCCAGTAATTTTCCATAGCGTAATACCAGTAAGCATAATAAAAAAACACACTGGAAGCCGAATACAGCAGCATGATCATCAGAGACAGAATCTCAGAGCATTTACTCTTTTTTGCCAGTTCGAACACCACACAGTTACCGATCACAAAACTGATGTATGTATAAGCACACAGTGGATTGGTCTGAAAGATCAAACTGCACAGACAGGCAATATACATCAGCGGATTATACAATCCATAGTACCCCACCTGAAAAATATCATATCCCTTTAACTGGTAGAAATTGTACTGCGGCATATGTCCTGTAGAAAAAAACTGACGAAACGCTGTCTCGATGACCGGATTCCACTGCAATCCATTATCATCCTGCAAAAAAGGATTGTCACTGTATGAGATCCATGTGACAAACAAGAACGTATATAGAACAATACCTATAAAAATAAACTGTTTCCTGTATTTGATCACAAGCTTAGCCATAAGTCATCTCCATGTATATCAATCTTCTTTTTTCTTCTCCTGTTTCAATGCTGCGACAATTCCAATTCCAAAGATCGCGATGACAATCAAAGCAATCAGTCCCCCCAGAACCAGCGATCCCTTTTTGTCCTTCTGTGTCACTTCAAACTCCTCCATCGCCCTGAAATTGACTGCTTCCTCCTCCCGCTGCTCCTGCGCGATCTCCTCGAGGTTCTCCTCCCCATAGATCCTGACAGCGGTCTGTGGAATATACCCTGTATAGCTCTGGTACTGAATCTTAACCATGCCATTTTTTCCTTCTGCAACTGTGATGACGGGCGTTCCCTTTTGCAGCTCTGTGATCACCGCTGCATCCTCATCGTCCGATTCCCGCACCTGCACCGTCTCCTGCAGCTCCATCAGCACCATGTCCGTCTCCTGTGCACAGACAACACAGCCTGCCGCATTCAATCCGGCTATCAGCAACAGTCCGGCAATAATAATATATGTAATCCTTTCCCTTATTTTCATGACCATCTATCCCTTTTCATTACTTTGCTTATCTCTTCCTATATTTTCATGCAGTTCCTTAATTATATAAAATGGCAAAATGCCCATACATATCATAATATTTGTACTCCAGTTTCCACTCATCATACCGCGCATCTTCGTAATCCATGATATAGAGCACTTTCTCTTTTGGCTCTGGTTTGCACTGCTTATCATAGCGTACGTGAATCGGAATCTCCCGCTGCAAAAACTGAATCATTCCAACGGATGCAGGGTATGTACTATCTAAATAATATATTTCATATTCTTCCTCATATAACCGTCCAATCTCATCTGCAATGCTGACATCGCGGTATGCCCCAATACGATAGGGTTTCTGATAGATCTGATACAGCCTTACAGACAGGCACATTTCAAGTACAACAATACCATACAGAAGCACTCTGCGCGCACCAATCCCCGAAAGGACAATCGTCCCGACCACCCCAGCCATCAGTGCTGTATTAAACAAGTATGCATTTCTGTAAAATGTCTCTACTGCAAAATTTTCCTCCTGATACAGATAACCGATTCCAGTGATAAAAAATCCCTGAAAGTTATCCGCATCCGCGCGGACAGTCTGTCTGACAATCACAACAATAGCAGCCAGTTGTATCACTGCGATCCATACTACTGCTGTTACAATATTCTTATACTGCCTGCCCTGCGTCATCTCCCTCAGTTCTGATATCCCATACAGCATCGGTATCAGAAGGACAAATTCATTGTATCTGCCATAGGTATAATCACAGATTTCACCCAGTGTCAGCAGATATATTGTGGATATTCCGATCTGTACCCCTACCGTCAAAAGAACAAAACCCTCCATGGACAGAAGATTTCTTTTTGCCTTTTTTATCAGCCTGACAATGCCAAAATAAAAAAGTCCGAAAGATGCCAGTCCCAGATACAGTACTTTTCCCATCAGGCTGATCAGAAAATCACAGAATCCATTCCATGTCAAAATATATCTGATCTTCTCCAACTGTCCGCCATAATCATTTCCAGTTACAAGTTCCTGATTAATTCCTCTATATATTTCCTGACAGGTTTTGTCCTTAATGATACTTGCAGCAACAAACAGAAGCGTCATCATACTAACGCAAAGGATCAGATGCTTTTTTCCTTTTCCTGTCCAGTCCCGATAAAAATGCATCCCAAGCACAGGCACTATAGAAACCAGCACACCCACAGTTCTCATATGCACAATGTACAAATACATGACGGCAGCAGCGAGCAGTATCAGTGTTACACTCCTGTCATTTTCCAGATAATCATACAGCAGCGTACAGATCACAAGATATAACAGCAAGATCAGTGTCTCAGCCATCGTGGTCTGCGCATAAAAAAAATAACACGGAAAAAATATACAGACAGCTGCGTATCCAGTCAGACTCCTTTTGTCCTCTGAAAATCTTCTTCCAAGTCTCTCCAACAGAACATATCCCAATGCGAGAAAAATAAAATTAATCCGTACTGCCATGCGATATGCCGTGATCGAATCCTTGAAAAACAAAAAGAAAGGATACAGCAGGATCGAATACCCATAAGAAAAATATGGTCCAAGCGCCACTGTCTCTGACCAGTCGTATCCCGCCGCATATGCCGCATAAGACCAATAAGTATACTCATCTGGCATAATATAAAAACCATACAGGTTTCCAGTCAGACATAATCCGAATAAGACGATCACCAGACATATGAGTATGCGTTCCCAATTGATCCTGCGCCACACATTCCGCATAAGTATATCCCTCTCATCATTATATAGGAACTGTCTGCTCTTTTGCCGCGGACAGTTCCCTCGATCATTTGACATGGTGCAGAGAAGGAGGGTTCCGGCATCCATGTCAAGGCATATTTACCGTGCTACAATTGCGTATGTTCCAAGCCCTGCGCGCACTTCAAATACGATTGTTCCCGGTTCCTGGCTCATATTTTCCAGAATTGTTGTCACTCCGCCCGGCTGCACGCACACAACAACGTACTCCTTGTTGGGATCCGCATCTTTTGGAAGACCTACTGTCATTGCAACAGTTCCGTCTTTCAGAGTTACCCACTTACCATTCTCCTTTGCACCGAGGTCAATATTCAGTGTTGACACCAATTTTCCGCCCAGTGCCTCCACGGCTGCATTGACGCTCGCCATTGCCTTATTGCTCTTCTGTACATCTGTATCATAGATGATAACAACCGGCTTCTGATTTGATTTTAGTCCCAGTGCAGCCTTGACAGAAGAAAGATCTGCCTTGATCGCACAGCCCTGTACAGATGATGCTGCATATACGCCCTCCACGGCTGTCTTCACCTTGACGCCACCAACCGTAACTGTTGCGTCCGCAGATACGCTATTCTTCTCCGCAAAGCTCTGAACCTGCGATGCCTGCTCTTCCGATGGCGCAGAACTTTCACCCGGCGTACCGCTTGACACGGCACTGGAAGCGCCTGCTGTCACTGATGACGCCATGACTGTAACTGCCATCAATGCAGCTGCAAGTACTGTTTTTGCATTTTTCATTTTCATTGAATGTTCCTCCTCTATATGACGATTTACAATTTGCTTGTACTCCGAAATTATATCACGCCATTTTAAACATTGCAATAGCAAAGTTATAATTTGCATTTTATATTTTTTGACTTTTACCTCGCATTTTACGAAGGCGGCAGATAGTTTATGAAAGATTAACCAAATAGCAAGGTTCCAATGCATATCGATCATTTGTTCTTTGAAATGTAAAAACTCGCTCTTGTTTTGCCAGATTCTAAATGATACAATACTTAGGATACATTTAAATCTACGACATGGGAGGAATTAAAAATGTTAGCTCAGCAGAATGACATTTTTATGGAGACCTGTGAAACTATTTTTTAGAAGAATCAGAATGAAACAGTAACACCGTATGACCATCCCTGACACCGCAAAAGGAAGTAATTATTGCGTGTCGGTGTCCCATATGCTATACTCTAAAGTAAAGAGCTGAAGAATGCGAAAGGTAAGGAACTGTAGAAAAATAACTGACACATCTTGCTTGTCTATTTCTCCGATAGCACCACTCCACGATCAGTTACATAGCCCACTATGCGCCTGATCGTGGAACGGCACTCTCGAAGAAATATCCTACGCAATCTGCATCAGTTATTTTCCTACAATTCCTAAGATAAAATATTGGAAATTGAGGATAATATACAATGGCATCCCGCCTTCTGTTCCGCGATCGAGCTGGAACTGCGGGAAAACAAAAAAGACCTGAAATACGAGAGGGAACACAACCTGAGTAAGAAGCCGCTCCAGATCGATTTTCTTGTGATCAGAAAAAAACAAAATGCCATCATCAAAAATGAGATCGGTGATTTCTTCCTGAAGAACAATCTATTTGAATACAAATCACCAGGAGACAGCATGGACAGCGGAACTTTTTACAAGGCACTGGCCTACGCCTGTCTGTACAAGGACGAGATTGCACACAGCACAGCCACCGAGGAAGCGAACGAGACATTTCACACTGATACTACGATCACGCTTGTCCGGGAGCAGAAACCAATTAAGCTCCTGCAGCAGCTTGGGGAACACTATGAAGTGACCAGACGGTCGGATGGCATCTACCGCATCCATGGAATGCTGTTCCCGATGCAGATCCTCGTGACCAAAGAGCTGGACAAAAAAAGCCATGTGTTCCTTACTGCCCTGACACGTACCATGAGCCGGGAACAGGCACGCTGGTTCCTGGACAGTACCTCAAAGCTGGAAGACAATGAGGACAGGGAGAACGCAGATTCTGTCATGAATGTCGTATCAGAGGCCAACATCAGTCTATTTAAAAAAATGATACAGGAGGGTGATCAAATGTGTGAGGAATTAAAAGAAATGCTTGCGCCTGAAATCGTAGAATTCAAAATACTTCTGGCAGCGCAGAATGCAGAGCTTGCGGACAACGCTATCAAGCTCGCGGACAAAGATGCTAAGCTCGCGGACAAAGATGCTAAGCTTGCGGACAAAGATGCTAAGCTCGCGGACAAAGATGCTAAACTCGCGGACAAAGATGCTAAGCTCGCGGACAAAGATGCGGAGATTCAAAAACTTAAGAAACTGCTTGCCGAGGCGGGAATCCAGACATAACATTTTCATCAACAAATTCCACCCTGATGCATTGACAAAACGCAAGCTATTGTGGAAAATCTGCATCTATTTGAGTTTAGATCGCACACATGCCGTACACAAAGAAAACTGCCGCGCAACACATGGCAGTTTTCTATATACAAATCAATTTAAAGCATATTAACGCAAATCTAAATGGTCGATTCATCCCTCGACAATCCCCTTCAAATAATACAATACGCACTGCGATGCATCGCATTTTCCCGACACACCTCAAACGATTCTGTCAGTCCCAATCCTGGCAACTATTTCTGATCAAACATATAGTACAAATAAATGTATTGCACAAGCAAATAATTACTTTGTTTTGTTTGAACCTTTTTTCCTAGTATTATTAATACTATGTATAGAGAGATAATACTTTCCTATATATAGAAATCAATTTAGAAAAGAGGAGACCTATGACCAAAAGAGACCAGGAATACAAAATGATCGGATTAAATATTGCCTACTATCGTAAACTAAAAGGCATCAGCCAGCTTACACTGGCTGAAAAAGTTGACTTAAGCCGTACCCACATCAGCAATATCGAAGCGCCCAACATGCCCACCGCAATCTCACTGGACGCATTGCTGGACATCGCGGACGCACTGGATGTCCCCGCCAAAAATCTGTTGGATTTTCATGAATAAGAGCTGCCGGCTATGGCACATATTGCCGCTTACTCGCCATACAACAGCGCGATCATATCCCGCATCCCCTGCCTATACGCCAACTGTTCACAGACGCTGGCACTATAACACATAGCATTATGACAGTCATCCAGCTGTCTTTGCTGCTCTTCGCTAAGTCCACTCCGAAACTGTTGGAACAAGGCGTCCTCAGCCTTCACCGCCTCCCTGTATGTCCTGCTGCTGTTATACATATGCCCCAGACGTTTCATCAGGCATGCATCATACGATCTGAAAGTAGTATTCTCCATATTCACCGCCACTCCTTTAGAAGCTTCCCTTTATTGTATCAGCATTGATCGCTTTTATTCATTATAAATCGATTGGCTGATTTTGTCATTGGACGTTTCATCCAAACAGTTAAGGCCGAATCCGATATTTCCGCGGTGTCATGCCATACCGTTTCTGAAAAATACGGTGAAAATAACTCAGATTGTCATATCCCACGGACAGCCCGATATCCATGACAGACATCGTTGTATTCTGCAGCAGATATACCGCCTGGTTCAGCCGTTTTTCCTGCACCAGCTCTGTATAATTACGCCCTGTGCGCTTCTTGATCTCTTTGGAAAGCCAACACACATCGTAATTCAGTAAGCCCGCAAGCTCTGTCAGCTCCCCGTCACGATAATTTTCTTCAATATAAGCGTACACTTCGATGAGCAGCCGTCGGCCGCAATTTTCCGTGTTCGTCTCCATACATTCCATATGATTCATCAGCTGCAGAAACAGCAGTCCCATCGTCGCCTGATTGATACTGCGCCTGTTAGGCTGTTTGTTCCAGATGGACCAGATCAGGTTCTCCACGAGATTTTGAATCGGCAGAATCCCTGAGACCTTAAAGTGCAGATACCCTGCGTCCTCGTTCTCGCCGGTTAGACAGTCAATCACGAAATCGCGCAGCAAATTCTTTTCCTCGCCGATCATTTTCAAAACAAAATCAAAAAATTCCGGTAAAATGATAAAATTGACTGCGATATCTCCCTCTGCGGCGGGATAAATTTCCTGTTCTGCTTTCTGATTCAAAAAAAGCATCTCTCCTTCCTGAAGCCAGACATCCTCCCCGTCAATCACATGATGCGTGCTGCCGCAGCACATATAGATCACTTCAATATAATTATGCGTGTGTTTCGGAAAATGGACAAAGCGGGTGTGGGGGCGTACCTGGATCAGCTTGCCTGTATCCAGAAGCTTTTTCGCATCGACAATATTTGTGCCCGCAAGATCTGCCTCCTGCGACATATAGAGCGCCTTCTCAATCTCCGTATCACCGTTTAAAATGCGTGCTTCTTCCTCTGTAATTTTTTTGAGTTCCATATATAACTCTTCTGTAATCACTCTCTACTCCTACTTATCCATTCAGGATTTTCTCCCACTGTCCCTGCTGAAATCCCGGACAGATCCCGCTTTCTGCTACCAGAAGAGGGCGTTTTACCAACATTCCGTCCGATGCCAGCAGCTCATACTGCTCTTCCTCACTCATCTCTGGCAGCTTGTCCTTGAGATTAAGCTCCTTGTATCGATTTCCACTTGTATTAAAAAAACGCTTCAGCGGCAGACCGCTCTTTTCATGCCACTGTTTTAACTCATCTGCTGTTGGATTTTCTTCCTTAACAGGGCGTATTATCACATCACAACCCATCTCCTCAACCCATTTTAACGCCTTTTTACAAGTAGTGCATTTGTCATAACATAAGATTATCGGTTTCATACTCTTCAACCTCCTGAATAAACGCTATCTATAGTATACCTGTCTCTAGCATTTTAGGCAATATTCAAATCCTATTCCGTTACGATTTCACCCGCCTGCCGTTACTGTTCACTTCGTTCCAGTAACATGCAAAAATCCATGCAAAAATTGCAAAACGAACTTCGTTCGTTGCGCAAATGAATTTTTGCTTGACACATGTACGTTTTCGTACGTGGCTTGTAAAGCCATAATTAGCAGTAAATGCTAAGTCCTGTGTGAACAGTAACCGCTTACCTCTTCATTGACAAACTGTACGAAAATGCTATAATAATAGAGATAACTTGTCAATATCAATCGTTTTCTGCTCCTTGTTTGCCAGGTACAAACAACGTCTAAAGCAGAAGAATGGAGGAATCATGAAGAAAAAATTACTGATCACAGCGTTGGCTGTCATGCTCCTCGGAAGCAGTTTTCCTGTGTATGCTGCCCCGGAATATATGGCTGACGGCAATATATTTGACGCGGAATGGTATCTGGAACAAAATCCCGATGTCGCTGCTGCATTTCCAGCAGGAGTATCTGCGGAGGTGCTCTACCAACACTATGTCACATGCGGCGTAAAAGAAGGACGGACACCCTACAATGTATTGACGTTTGATCCCGCAAACGTACTACCTTATCAGGGTGCAGCAGAGACAATGCCTGACACCCCAGTTCCATCCAACCTCACGCCTTCCGTATCCTTCAACAAAGATGCCCAGAACTACCGCTGGTACAACAACTACAATTGGAACTGGGCTGATACAGTCAAATCTTATCTGTACGAAAACCAGATCGGAGGCGTTACCCGGGTAGAGTATATCAATGGAGAGATCGTAGTAGAAGATTACGACAACAGTTACTACCTGCGCTCAACCCGCACGATCCCTATGGAACTATCCATCTGGGGCGGTTTTTATGCTGGGAAAGACTATAATTTCGTGATCTTCGGACAGGAAAATGCCTCTCAGGACAACGGCAAAGAGGTTGTCCGCGTCGTGAAATATTCCAAGGACTGGAAACGTCTGGGGCAGGCAAGCCTTCGCGGCGCCAATACCACTGTCCCGTTTGATGCAGGTGCTGTCCGCTGCGCAGAATACGGTGATTACCTGTATATCCGTACTTGCCATGAAATGTATGCATCTTCCCGCGACGGAAAAAATCATCAGGCAAACATGACACTTGCAGTGCGTCAAAGTGACATGGCACTCACGGATTCCTATCATATTGTCATGAACAGCAGTGTAGGTTATGTCAGCCACTCTTTCAACCAGTTTGTCCTCGTTGATCAGAACAAGAACATTGTTACTCTGGATCACGGTGACGCCTACCCGCGCAGTATCGTATTGATGCGATATAAAGGAGCAAAAGGCGGCGGTGACAAATTCAGCGGCGGCGTTGATAACAGCACTCTGCTGGCTTTCCCTGGTCAGACAGGAGATAACTATACAGGAGCATCTGTGGGCGGTTTCGCGGAAACTGCAAACGGCTATGTAACTGCATTGAACTATGATGGCGGAAACCGTGGTGCGCGCGAGATCTACATCGGTTATACCAGCAAAAACGGATTGAACTCCACCGTAACCCCACTGACAGCATCCGCCGGAATGCAGACTCCTGTTCTGGTTCCAACAGGGCTTGATGGCGGATATCTGATGTGGACAGATGCTGCTGGTACTTTCTATTATACCAGATATGCGGACGGCGGCACGATCGGCGCAATCGCCACAGCGAATGCAGCATTGTCCGACTGCCAGCCGATTCTCCATAACGGAGAGGTTGTATGGTATGTTACCACCAACTCCGTTCCCACATTTTACCGCATAAATGCTGCTTCCACGATAACCACAACTACTGCAAACAATACCTGACCTTTGTGTCAGACAAATCGGGCAGGGAAGATTTTCCCCTGCTCGCGCTCGGGCCTGTGCATAAAAAAGTTCCACTGGCACGATCAAGCCAGTGGAACTTTTATTTTTATTGATTAATCGCCAAAACTGATGCCGAGCATCTTTGCTTCCTTGATGATCGTAGAGTCCGGATCAACCATCTTGAGTTTGCCAGCCACATCCGCAAGCGGCACTTTGACAACCTCTCTGTTCTGATAACCGACCATGTAGCCGTACTCGCCCTTGAGGATCAGCTTGGACGCCTCTGCGCCAAGTCTGCTTGCAAACACCCTGTCATAAGAATTCGGACTGCCGCCTCTCTGTGTGTGTCCAGGCACAGTGACACGCACTTCCATACCGCTCTTTTCCTTGATTTTCTCTGCGATCTCATAGGAAACGCTAGGGTATTTGTACTCCGCCATATACTTCTTATATTCTTTCTTGGAAAGTGCGGCTACCTCTTTTGATATCGCACCCTCTGCTACCGCAAGGATCGTAAACTTACTGCCCCGGTCGGAACGCTTCTTGATTGCCTTGATGATCTTGTCAATATCATACGGAATCTCCGGAATCAGAATAATATCCGCACCGCCTGCCATACCTGCATTGAGCGTCAGGTATCCTACCTTGTGTCCCATCACTTCCACGATAAATACACGTCCGTGCGACGCGGCAGTCGTGTGAATCTGATCGATGCACTGTGTCGCGATATCAACCGCGCTCTGGAATCCAAAGGTCATGTCGGTTCCCCAGAGATCGTTGTCGATCGTCTTTGGCAGTGTCACGACATTCAGCCCCTCCTCGCGCAGCAGGTTTGCCGTCTTGTGCGTACCGTTACCGCCAAGGATTACCAGACAGTCAAGGCTTAACTTGTAATAATTGTGCTTCATCGCCTCCACCTTGTCCAGCCCGTTTTCGTCCGGCTCACGCATATTCTTGAACGGCATACGGGAACTGCCAAGGATTGTACCACCCTTTGTTAGTATTCCTGAAAAATCTGACGGTGAGAGCATCTTGTACTTGCCATAGATCAGCCCTTTGTATCCGTCAAGGAAACCAAACAACTCCACTTCCTTGCCAGCATTGAACAATCCCTTTGCCACGCCGCGCATCGCCGCGTTAAGCGCCTGGCAGTCGCCGCCACTTGTTAACATTCCGATTCTTATCATGGGAACCTCCTTCTTCGCATTCAGTGTCTGCGCATTATTATTTCCATATTAATGTGTTTATATGCTGTTTTGCCATGGCAGGGCATTAGACTGATCTGTCAATCCCCTCTGCATGGCAACCTGTAACCATTATAAACCTTTTTTCCGATTCGAACAACTTAATCTGGAAATTTTTTGAATAAAATAAATAGTTACAGTTTGTTACTGTTCACAGATCAGGAATGCGCTGAACTGCGCATTCCGTGAGAAAACGTACCGATTGAGATGCAAAAATCCATTTGCGAAGCAAATTTTGCATGGATTTTTGCCCGTTACTGAAACGGAGTGAACAGTAACTACAGTTCAGCCTTGCTGAACTGTAACGCATCAAGCCATGCACAATCGCTTCGCGATGTCAAAGCCATGTACCATGGCTTGATGCATCTCAACCGCTACGTTTTCTTACGGACTTTGCAGTGCGGTGCAAAGTCCTAGGTTGAACTGTAACAATAATTACATACAATGCCTTTATTCTGCATACACCACCCGCACTGCGTACACTCTGTTCCAATAGCGGGATAATCTTGTCAATTCGTCCTCCAGCGGATCCATACAGATGTACTTCCCGTCCTCTACGCCCACAATTAACACATAGTGAAAACTACCAATTCCATGCATCCGTACCCGCACAATTGGATAATGCCCAAATGCAAGATTTTGCGCAATCTCAGGCTCTGATACCTCCTGAAAAACATCTACAGAATATCCTTCGATCTCCTCAATTGCCGCCCACTGAACATTTCCTTCACTGTCGTACACCTGATTTTCCGAAAAAAGATGATTCAGTGCGCCCGGCGTAACCTCATTTCCAGTCTCCATACTGACCGCAGCCGCAATGCATGTCACCAGACAGCCAGAGGACCGCATGGTAAAACCCGAATCCCCCAGCGTATCATCTGCCCACATTTTGTCATCCTGACGATAGGACATGGCTTCCCCCGCAGCCAGTTGCGTCTCACCGAATTTCACAACGACACTTCCCCGCAGCCGCAATGCCAAAAAAACTGCCCCTAACATACCGCATCCCAACAAAAAACAGAACAGAGCGATCTTCACTTGTTTTGATTTTGTCCTTCTCATTTTACGCTCCTTTCGCATCGCTTCAAATACTATGCATTTGTGGCTCCTACCGCCCGCACGCCGCCGCGTCCACCCGAAATTCCCCATTCTCCCTGCTGCTGTCAAAGACATACTCCTCCGAGACTGTCTCCAGCTCGCCGGTGGTATCACTGCGCTCCATGCTGTGCAGATAGAACCAGGTTTATGTGAAATTTTTTCACATTGCATCAGGCTGTGCAAACAAAAAGGAATATCACTACATAGATATTCCTAACGGTGTACATCAAAAATGGGTGGAGGTGGATTCGAACCACCGAAGCATAAAGCAGCAGATTTACAGTCTGTCCCCTTTGGCCACTCGGGAATCCACCCATATGTCAGGGCTTCGCCCTGACAAGTATTATTTAATCACAATTATATCAAAAAGGCAAGCAATTTTTACAATTTCTTCTCCGCATCCTTTACAATCTGGATATGCACATCGCGAAGCTGCTTGTCGTCCACAGTAGCGGGCGCCCCCATCATCACATCCTGCGCGGTCTTATTCATCGGGAACGGGATGATCTCGCGGATACTCTCCTCACCAGCGATCAGCATTACCATACGGTCAACGCCAGGTGCAATGCCTGCGTGTGGTGGTGCTCCATAGCAGAATGCATTGTACATCGCGGGAAACTTCGCCTTCACGTCCTCCTCGCCAAGTCCCACGATCTGGAATGCCTTCACCATAATCTCGGGATCATGGTTGCGGACTGCGCCGGATGACAACTCAACGCCGTTGCACACAAGGTCATACTGATATGCGAGAATGTCAAGCGGTTCCTTCGTTTCCAGCGCCTCCACACCGCCCTGCGGCATGGAGAACGGATTGTGGCAGAACTCCAGCTCACCCGACTCTTCACCGATCTCGTACATCGGGAAATCGACAATCCAGCAAAATTCATAACATTCTTTCTTCATATAACCGTCAAATGTATTGGCAAGTGTCTTTCGGATCACGCCCGCCGTCTTCTGTGCTGTTCGCAGATCTCCTGCGGAAAGCGCGACAAAGCTGCCATTTTTTAATCCAAGCACTTCGATCACTGCCGCTTTTTTCTCCTGCACAAATTTGGAGATACCGCCGACAAGTTCCCCATTTTCATCAAGACGGAACCAGTATGTCTTCTGCGCACTCACAACCTCGATATCCGCGCACATCTTGTCAATCTGTTTTCTCGTCCCTGTAAAGTTATCTGCGACAACCGCTTTTATGTTCTTTCCAGCAAACGGCTCAAAACCGCAGTCAGCAAGCACATCTGTTGCATCCTGCACCAACAGATCAATACGCAGATCCGGCTTGTCCGAACCATATTTCTCCATCGCTTCCAGATACGGTATTCTCTGAAATGGCGGTTTGGAAGCCTCATGATAGATTCCATACTTCGCAAAGATTGGAGGCAGCACATCCTCTAAGATCGTAAACACATCGTCCTGACTGGCAAACGCCATCTCCATATCGAGCTGGTAAAATTCTCCCGGCGAGCGGTCCGCCCTCGCGTCCTCATCGCGGAAACAAGGGGCAATCTGGAAATACCGGTCAAATCCCGAAGCCATCAACAGCTGCTTGAACTGCTGCGGCGCCTGCGGCAGCGCATAAAATTTTCCCGGGTGGTTTCTTGACGGCACGAGATAATCGCGCGCACCCTCTGGAGAAGAGCACGTCAGAATCGGCGTTGTGATCTCCATAAAGTCATGACCGATCATCGCTGCGCGAAGGTCTGCAACGATCTTGCTCCTGAGCACAATCTTTTCTTTCACGTTGGGATTGCGCAGATCCAGGTAGCGGTATTTCAACCGGGTATTCTCGTCCGCCTCCTTGGAGTGGTCGATCTGGAAAGGCAGCTCATTGTACTGGCACTTTCCCAAGACAGTGACCTTCGACGGTACGATCTCGATATCACCAGTCTCCATCTTACGATTCTTGGCACTGCGCTCACGCACTGTTCCGACGATCTCAAGCGTGGACTCATTATTGATGCCGCTAAGCTGCTCCATGATCTCCTCTGTCTCGACAACAATCTGTGTCTTTCCATAAAAATCCCTGAGAATCAAAAAACCTAAATTTTTGCTGACCTTGCGCAGATTGTCATACCAACCTACCAGTTTTACTTCCTCTCCGACATTTTCCAGCCGCAGCTGGTTACAATTATGTGTACGTCCCTGCATTTTCTTATTATCCTTTTCTCTTATATTAGCACAATATGTGCCTGTTTACTGTTTTTAATACTAGCATCATTAAAAAACAGTGTCAAGGAGAATGTTCGCTGTTTCCAAAAACATATACAATAATCGTTAAAGGTTACCTGGTAAACCATATTTCCATCCGGCATGAAAGAAGGGTTCATCTTTGTTTAAGCATATCCTTCCAATAATGCGCTAAAGCAAATACGTATCAATCTTTTCCTGAATGACCTGTGCGTCAATACCACCGTTTGGTAAATCTTCTGTTACAATAAGATTTCCATTCTCTTCCGAAAAACCATTTAATTCATACATTCTCTTTTTTGCTTCCCATCTTTGCCTGTACAATGGATTCGTAAGCATTCCACAGTGTTCCCATATAATATGAGAACCTGTTGCAGCATCCTTTATTGTAAAATCCGGGAGTTTATATGTGTCTCCGACAGGAAGCTTTTCTTCATACAAATAATCAATACCATTGTCACAAAGCATATTCGCAATAATGACTTCCGACTTCGAGCGAAGCATCGTCCCATCCTTAGCCCTGTGTATCAATCCTTCCTCATAATAGTGATTATTCACTTCCACAATCTTAGGCGGCGCAAACAGATCCGTAAATCTTCCTGCAATGTCAGAATACTCCATGGAAGAATACTTTCTCAAATGATATGCTTCCTCATCAAATAAAATGTATATCTTCTCGATCTGCCTCGTCAATGCGGTATATAACAGTTCTTTTGACAACAGGAAACACTTGCTGCTCAGCACGAGAATAACACTTTTAAACTGACTGCCCTGCGCTTTATGAACAGTCAGAGCATATGCAAGCTCCAAAGGCGCAGCCGTCTCATCCCCAAAATCGCTCTTTGTGTAGGAATATGTATATCCCATCTGCGAAGCAAACTCGACATTCAGAAAATCGAGCGCCTTTCCTGTCACTCCGAATTTTCCACAGGCCATGCCAATCTCTCCGTTTGCAATATAATTGTCCTCTTTCTTCGGATATGCTTCTTTCATAGAAGTATTTACCACATTAATGACTTTATCTCCATATACAATTTCCTCTGGTCCCATCTTGTGCGGTATTTTTCTATATCGGTCTCTTTCTGACAATTCCAGATACTGTTCTCT
This sequence comes from Lachnospiraceae bacterium UBA7179, assembly GCA_002491195.1. GTDB lineage: Bacteria > Bacillota > Clostridia > Lachnospirales > Lachnospiraceae > COE1. Next base: position 113 of record DKVL01000081.1, on the reverse strand, counting down.
ATATTTTGCATGCAGCAGATGATTGATATTCAAAACACCCTGTACATTATTTCTTACCGGCGCAAGAATCTGCCAATTTTCCACTGCTTCGTAAGCGCAAAATAAACTGACGG
>DKVL01000106.1 GCA_002491195.1 Lachnospiraceae bacterium UBA7179 | reverse complement strand
TACCCTTTTGTCGCTTCAATCATAGTATCTTGTATGGATTATATGTTGTCAGTATGGCTTGGTATACAGATTAATGATGAGCAAAGAAAGATGTTGATTGAAACATTAAACAAGAGTCTTGAAAATCCAAACTTTAAGATAGGGGTTAAAGAATATTGGAGAAACATAAGAAATGAAATTAAAAAGGATACATGGTCTGTATGCTTTTCAGAAGATGGGTTAAATGAAAGTTTATGGCTTAAGTATGCAGATCAACATAAAGGCTTTGCTGTTTCATACGATTTAGAAAACGAGGAAAAACTACGTTGTGGCAAGCAAAATGTGTAAATTGTGGAATACATATGGCTGGTAATTCTTTATATCCTGTTTATTATTCTGATGAAAAATATGATGCAACAAGGTTTGCGTATTTTTTGTCAATTTGTGAAATGGCTGGAAATAATCTAAATGAAGAATTATTTAAAAACATAATAGCTGACATGGGAAATCAAACGTGGGAGAGAGAATAAATCACATTGATTAAAAAGACTTGTCATAGGTATGATAAGGAATGGCGAATGATTGCTCTTCCAATTTATAAAGAGGGTCCAGTCATGCGGGAATGGGTTCCTGATGCGGTGATTTTAGGTCTTTCTATGACAAAATCAGACGAGGCAAAAGTGATAGGAACAGCATATCAGGCAGGAATTGACAAAATATATAAATGTTATATCAATGATGAGGGAAATTTAGATGCAAGTTTGATACCATTGTTTGATTCTGCTAAGTAAATTGCATCAGGTAGTGGTGAAGATTAAAGGGGATTATTTATCAAATTATTTGTATGTAAAAAATATAATGATAAATTTTCGCATAATGTGTATTATAGCAGGAAGGTGGTAAGATTGGCATTAGTAAATATTGGATCAGAAACAGAGCAAATAGAATATAAAAAGAGTATTGGTGAGTTAAAGGAAGCGATGTTTTCTATTGCTGCCATTTTGAATAAGCACCAGAAAGGTGAGTTGTATTTTGGTGTGAAAAATGATGGAACAGTAATCGGACAGGAAATTAATGATGAATCTCTGCGTAAAGTAAGCCAGGCAATCGGAAATCATATTGAACCTGCTATTTATCCAGAAATAAAGATACAACAATTTGGTGACATCGATTAGGGAGGCGATTACAAATTCTTTTGGCCATAGAATGTTTGACAGTGGGCAGAGTAATGAAATTACTATTTTCAAAAATAGAATTGAGATCTATAATTCGGGTGCTTTTCCAGCAAATAAAACGCCGGAAAGTTATGTGATGGGAAATCAAAGACCAATTCGTAGAAATCCTCTAATTGCCCGTACATTGTACTATTCTAAAGATATGGAAAGTTTTGCAACAGGATTAAAGAGTATTAAGGATGCTAATGACAAAGCGGGATGCAAGGTTGAGTTTGAAATACCGGATGATGGTTTTGTTGTTGTATTTTATCGGCACGGTACTCAAAAATTGAGCGGTACCGCTCAAAAAAACGCTCAAAAGGAAGAAAGGATCAATGCGCTGCTTGAATATTGCAAAGAACCGAGAGACAGAGATGATGAAGTTTCTTGGTATAAAACACAGAACAACATTCAGAAGCGATTACCTGAATCCATTATTGGATGAGGGTAAAATTGCAATGACAATACCTGATAAGCCGCGAAGCAAGAATCAAAAATTTTACTCGGTTTAATTTTGGCTAATTTTCACGAAATAATAAATTTGCAATTTGCAACGGTAGGAGCAATGTCAAAAGCCTGATATTTCATGTGGTTTTTGATATTGCTTTCTGCAATTTTTGGGATTTTATAGTTCTTTTAATTTTCGCTAACTTTCATAGTCATAAAGTTTGGCATCAGTTTTACTTGGAACATTCAAGATATTTATTTTTATATGTCAAAACCTGTTTCGGTTTCTGCCATCGGAAATACAGGTTATTCGGGTACAAATAAACGGTTTTGGCATAATCGTTGTTGGTTTCCATAACTTCTGTAATATTTTCCGCAGATAGTAGATGTAATTCTGTTTCCTTGGCGTTGCCTTTCGAGAGCGAAATCGCGCCACACATCATCTGACAGATTTCATTATCTAAAGTTTGAGTTCCCTCATGTTTCAAAACAAGACTTTCATAGGAAGAAAGAACCTGTTCAGCGGGTGTAGACTGACTTTTCGGTTTTCTTTATCATCATGAATAAAACCGTATTTAGCGAGATAATTCACATCATTTAATGAGGGCAGTTTCACAATTAATATTTCCGAAACAAAACACAAACATTTCAAAAACAATCCCCCTGTATGCTAGATCCATCAAACAAAACGAAAGGAAGAGAAAAGCTATGGCAAAATCAAAATTAGTGGAAGCAAACGAAAAAATTGCGGAGGGCGTAGTCGGCGGCTACAAGAAGATTGAGGAAGGCGTAGTCAGCGGTTACAAGAAGATCGAGGAAGGCGCAGTAGGCGGCTTCAACAAGATTGCCGACAAATTCGTGGACAATTTCCTGACGAGAGACGGCGAGTCTGTGGAGGAGGCAAAGGAGCGGCTGGCAGCAGAGCAGAAGGAAAGAGAAGAAAAAGCACTCAAAGCGGAAGCGGAAAGAAAGGCAGGGAGGAAATCATGAAAAAGAGTACATTTGTGGCAATGATTCTGGGAACGGTTGGAGGAATCCTGTTTGCACTGGGAATGTGCATGGCACTGATCCCGGAGTGGAATGCTTTCCAGCCAGGTGTCATTATGGGAGTGGTCGGTGCAGTTGTGCTGCTGGTTATGGTGCTGGTATGGAGGAAGATGGAAAATAAGGCGCCAGTCAAGCTATCTGGGAAAACAATCGGTGCAACACTGATTGGTATTGTGGGAGCACTGCTGTTCGGTGTTGGTATGTGCCTGACGATGGTGTGGAGCAACATGGTTGTCGGTATTATCGTTGGAATTGCAGGTATTGTAGTACTGCTGTGCCTGATTCCTTTTATAAAGGGATTAAAGTAATCGGAATCTGGGGTGTGTGGTGGAACAGTGTTTGGACCGCACACCCTGTTTTGTTTGTGCTTGTTCACAATTTGGACACAATTTGCAAACAAAACGCAAACAAAACTGTGATACAGTAGCCTTATGCAAGGCATGAAGCGGCCAGATGGTTTCGTGAATTGCCATTTTACGCAGGAGGTGTCCGATGAACTTACAGAGCATGAAGCGATTATTAAAGAAACTATTCTTCCTGCCACCCATTCCCACGCTGCTGATTTCCATTCCAGCCTACGGGCTTGTTATTTATGCACTCGCAGGGGAAGAAGTGAATCCGGCAGTTGCCTATGCCGCGTATTTCTTATCTGCCTATGCACTGATTATCACGATAACAGGAATTACGGGCATTGTGCGCCTGATCCGGCGTGGTATCAATGGTCATCCACTTGTGAGAAAGATGATGGACATCCCGTTGGTCAGCAGATATATCAAAGAAGATCTGTTCCGGGCAGAGGCAGCTCTGTATCAGGGATTCTTTATCAATATACTATATGCAGGGATCAAGATGTTTTCGGGAATTCTTTTCAGATCTGTGTGGTTTGTGACGCTGGCAGTCTATTATATCCTGCTTGCCGTCATGCGCGCTTCCCTGCTCCATTATGTGAGGAAATCAAGGTCGTGTTTGAAAATTCAAGCACGCCCTGGGAAAAGTAAGGCTTCGGAGTGGCGCAGGTATCGTCTGTGTGGAATTATTTTACTGTTGATGAATATTGCACTGGCGGGTATCGTGATCTTGGTAGTGCACCAGAACAGCGGATTTGAGTATCCCGGTATGTTGATTTATGTTATGGCGATGTATGCTTTTTATGCAACGATCACAGCCGTCAGAAATGTGGTAAAATTCAGAAGATACGGAAGTCCGGTTATGTCTGCGGCAAAGGTGATCAACCTGACAGCGGCGCTGGTGTCCATGCTGTCACTGGAAACTGCCATGTTGACGCAGTTCGGGGCTGCGGATGATCCAATGTTCCGGCAGATCATGACGGCCTCCACAGGGGCAGGTATCAGCGTGATCGTGCTTGGTATGGCGGTTTTTATGATTGTGCATGCTACAAAACAGTTGAAACAGGAAAAGGAGATGTGAGATATGATCAATATTCTTGTAGTGGAAGATGACACAAAATTGAACCAGATCGTCTGTACCTATCTGAATGACAGCGGATTTCAGGCGAAGGGATGTCTGAACGCAAGGGAAGCTTATGACGAGATGTATAACAATCTCTATGAAATGATTATTTCTGACATCATGATGCCGGAAATTGACGGGTTCGAGTTTGCCAGGACGGTTCGTCAGGTGAATAAGACCATTCCGATCCTGTTCATGTCTGCTAAGGACGACCTGCCCTCGAAACAGAAAGGATTCCAGCTAGGGATAGACGATTACATGGTAAAACCCATAGAACTGGATGAACTGCTGCTGCGTGTCAGGGCACTGCTCCGGAGGGCGAATATTGAAATGGAGAGAAAGATTACCGTTGGAAATCTGGTGCTGGATGCAGATGGCATGAGTGCGGAGATTGACGGGGAGGAGATCAGTCTTACCACAAGGGAATTTAACATTATTTATAAGTTGCTGTCATATCCCAAAAAGACGTTTTCCAGGGCGCAGCTGATGGATGAGTTCTGGGGCGTGGACAGTGATACCAGCCTGCGGGCGGTAGATGTATATGTGACAAAACTGCGGGATAAACTTTCAGCCTGCGACGGGTTTCAGATTGTGACAGTGAGGGGATTAGGATATAAGGCGGTACTGCAATGAGAGGGAAGAAACGAAATGATTATGAACAAATAAAGGAACGACGCTTTGCGCTTTCACTTTTGGCCATTTACTGGGGAACCCTTCTGCTGATGTCCGGTTTTCATTCGGGGCTGATCATAATGATGGAGAAATTGCAATGGAATTCCTTTGTCAAGTCGACGCTCCCGATCCTGTACTGGGGAATGGTGGCGGTGGGGCTTACGCTGTTTGCCAGACAGAGGATCAAAAATACTTATGCGGAGCCCATGCACATGATGGCGGAAGCAGCCAGAAAGGTATCAGAAGGCGATTTCTCTGTATATATCCCTACTGTCCACACGGCAGACCGGCTGGATTATCTCGATGTCATGATTCTGGATTTCAATAAGATGGTGGAGGAACTGGGGAGCATTGAGACGCTGAAAACAGATTTTGTCTCCAATGTGTCCCATGAGATGAAAACACCCATTGCCATTATCAAGAACTACGCGCAGCTTTTGCAGGTGGGGAAGGCATCAGAGGAACAGAAAAAGGAATATGCAAAGGAGATCGAGAACGCGGCGTCAAGGCTTTCTTCTCTGATCAGCAATATCCTAAAATTAAATAAGCTGGAACATCAGCGGATTGTGCCGGAAGTAGAGAGCTATGATGTGTGCAGGCAGTTATGCGAGAGCGTTTTTTTATTTGAGGATGCAATGGAGGAGAAAGAGATCGAACTGGAGGCGGACATAGAGGATGTGGCGATGGTCAGAGCGGATGCCAGCCTGATGGAGCTGGTATGGAACAATCTGCTCTCCAATGCAGTGAAATTTACAGAGAAGGGCGGAAACATCACGATACGGCAGACGTCGGATGAAAATCATGTCAGGGTATCCGTGACAGATACAGGATGCGGCATATCGAGGGAGAACATCAACCACATTTTCGACAAGTTCTATCAGGGAGATACTTCACATTCCACAGAGGGAAACGGACTTGGCCTCGCACTGGTGAAACGGGTGCTTGAGCTGATGGATGGGGAGATTCAGATCACCAGCGAGGAAGGAAAGGGAAGCACATTTCTTGTGGTGCTGCCCGTGGCCGGAGCAGAGTGATGGAACAGGGGGAAGGGAAAAGAATGGAAGAAAGAAATTATGTAGGATATGAATATAAAGAGATTGTAGCGGACAGCAGTATGGTCGCATTGCTGTTGGATGGGTATGAGAATTTTGGTTGGGAAGTAAATGACAGTATGGGAGGGAAAAGTGTTGGTGGTCAGAAGACAGTAATCCGGTTGAAGCGTGACCGGAAGATCCTCAATAAAGCGGAACTTACCAGACTGCAGCGAAATTTTGAGGCATGTATTGCCCAGATACAGACGCTGGAGCAGAGGAAAACATCTGCGGCAACGGCTTATGCGATTGTTCTCGGAGTGATCGGAACTGCATTTATGGCAGGTTCCACATTTGCGGTGACAGCCCGGCCGCCATATTATATTCTATGTATTCTGCTTGCCATACCGGGATTTCTGGGCTGGATCTTTCCGTATTTTCTATATAAAAAGATTGTGGGGAAACAGACGGAAAAACTCACGCCGTTGATCGAAGAAAAATACGATGAGATTTATGAGATCTGTGAGAAGGGGAACAAACTGTTATATTAAGATTGTAAGCCGTTCTTTTAATCATGTGTTAAGTTACAGTTCAGCCTTGCTGAACTGTAACTGTGTTATTTTCAATCGATCAGATATGCTTGAATAAACGCGATTCATTTAGTATAATAGAATATTATAATTAAGAGATTTGCAGGAATGATGCCTGCTATCCATTTTATGCGGAAGGGTGGTGCCATTTAAAGCAGATACAAACACATAAAATGATAAAAAAGATTATAACACAAAAGGGGATTGGGAACATGATTCACATTATACGAAACTTAAAAATCAGATTAAAGCTTTATATCCTGATAGGAGTCGCGCTGATTGGCATGTTTATCATTGGCGGCATGTCATTCAATCTTATGGGACAGATGAACGAAATGACCATTGATATTTCAACAAGCTGGCTTCCAAGTATTGATACGGCAAGGGAAATGAGCGCTACCATTTCTAACATCCGTCTCAATGAATTAGGGTACCTTACCGCTATTTCTGCTGACGTGGAAGCATCCAGCCTCCAGTATCTCCAGAAGGAAAAAGAAGATATGGCGGCTCTCTTAGCCACATATGGGGGATTGATCGATGCGGAGGAAAGGGCTTTCTATGATAATGCAATGCATTTCTGGACACAATACAATGAAGCGGATGAAGAAATGATGGCATTAGCCAGACAAGGACGCAAAGAGGAAGCCCGCGCGATTCTGGAAGGGGAATGTGTAGAGCTCTATAACTCCTTGAACAGTGCCTTTAATGACATTATTACTTATAATACAGAAGGCAGTGACAATGCGGCGGAGGAAAGCTCTTTCCTTTACAGTACTGCTACAAGAGTTATGACAATAGTGATCCTTGTTATAATCCTTGTGGGAGTCTTTTTCTCATTTGTGGTGATACGTTCGATTAAGACTCCTATATCCGAAATCGAAAATGCCATGTTAAAAATGGCAGAGGGTGATCTGAATGTAGCGATTTCCTATGCTTCTAAGGATGAACTGGGAGTTTTGGCTGCGCAGGTAGGCAGACTGATCTATAAGCTTCGGATGATAATTGATGATGAGAATAAATTCCTGGCTAAGATGGCGAAAGGAGATCTTACGGTGGATTCTATCTGTGAAGCAGAATATACAGGCAGTTTCCATCCGGTGCTGGTCTCTTTCCGTGGGATCGCAGAAAAGCTCAACGACACGATGCGCCAGATCAGCCAGAGCTCCGCTCAGGTTGCCGGAGGCGCAGAGCAGGTATCGGACGGCGCACAGGCTCTTGCCCAGGGAACGAGTGAGCAGGCGAGCGCCGTGCAGGAACTCGTCGCGACCATCAACGAAATCTCCGACAAGGTGAAACAGAATGCAGACAATGCGCAGCAGGCAGAGGAAACAGCAGGAAGTGTCAGCACGAAAATGAACGTGAGCAACGAAAAAATGCAGCAGATGATACAGGCAATGGAGGATATCAGCAGCAGTTCTAATGAGATTGGTAAAATCATAAAGACTATTGAAGATATCGCGCTGCAGACGAATATCCTGGCTCTGAACGCTGCCGTGGAAGCTGCCCGCGCAGGCGTTGCCGGAAAAGGGTTTGCCGTAGTGGCTGACGAAGTCCGCAGTCTGGCAAATAAAAGCGGAGAGGCATCCAAGAATATTGCTGATCTGATTGAAAATTCGTTAAAGGTCGTAGAAAACGGAAAGCAGATCGTGGACGATACCGCGCAGTCTCTGCTTGATGCGGTAAACGATGTCAATGAGATGACAGGAATTATCGGACAGATCTCAGAGGCCAGCAGCGAACAGGCGTATTCCATCTCCCAGGTCACGATCGGAATGGACCAGATCTCCGATGTTGTACAGACAAACTCGGCAACTGCAGAGGAAAGCGCGGCTGCAAGCGAAGAACTGTCCAGCCAGTCACAGATCATGAAGACGCTTGTAGGAAAATTTAAGCTTAAGAACAGTCCTGCCAGACAGTAGGAGGTATGATTATGGATTTTTATAAACGGGCACTGGAACTGCGTGAGGAAACAGTCACCCACCGCCGCTGGCTGCACAGCAACGCGGAGGTGGGGCTGCATATGCCAAAAGGACAAAATTATGTTATGGATCAGCTGAAAGGATATGGTCTCAATCCGCAGCCCTGCGGGCATGGAGTGACTGCAGAGCTGGGACGGGAAGGAGGCAGAACGCTCCTGCTGAGGGCGGATATGGATGCTTTGCCCATGCCTGAGGAAAGCGGCGAAAGCTTTTCCTGCCCAACTGGCACGGAGGCGCATACCTGCGGCCACGATTTCCACACAGCGATGCTGCTGACAGCGGCAAAGATGCTAAAGGAAAAGGAATCCATGCTGTCTGGCAAAGTTCGTTTTATGTTCCAGACTGCGGAAGAAACGTTTGAGGGCGCAAAGGATATGATACAGAATGGGATACTGGAGGGTGTCGATGCAGCCATAGCATATCATGTTGGCTCCGGCAGAATGCCAGTGGGCCTGTTCATGTATAACAATGGCGGAACTATGATGTACTCTGTGGATGGATTCCGGATCACGATTCATGGTCGGGGGGCTCATGGTGCCTATCCACACAGTTCTATCGATCCGATCAATATCGGCGTCCATGTTTATCTTGCCTTGGAATCACTGATTGCCCGGGAGGCAGATCCCAGCAAAGCCTGTGTGTTGACCATTGGCAATTTTTCAGCAGGGTCAGCACCCAATATCATCCCTGATACTGCCATTCTCCAGGGAACTTTGCGCACGAATGACAGCGCCAGCCGCGAGAAACTGGTTCAGCGGCTGAAGGAGGTTGTCCAAAGGACTGCAGAGGTATTTGGGGGAGCGGCGGAGATTGAGATGATCTCGGAGGTGCCGCCGCTGGTCTGTGATCCTGCCATGACGGACGAGGTGGTGGGCTATATGAAAGAACTGCCGATTCCAGGACTGACACCCGTTCCCAATACGTCAGCGAGTGCTTCCGAGGACTTTGCGGCCATTGCTAAGAAAGTTCCCAGCGTATATATGTATCTTTCGGCAGGGTATATGGATGAGCGGGGGGATGCCCCGGCCCACAATCCGAAGGTTCGGTTCAATGAGGATGTCTGTCCGATCGGATCCGCCTGTTTTGCGCACTGTGCGGTCCGCTGGCTGGAAGAACACCAATAAGTGGAGCAGCCGAAAGAAAAAAGAGGAGTACTGTTATGGAGGAGACAAAAAACAGATTTTCGTGGGCAGGCATTTTGAAGAGTCTGAACGGCACAAAAGACATGACAGATGGCAAACCGTTGAAGCTGATTCTGGGATTTGGCCTGCCGCTTTTATTTGGTCTGATTTTTCAGCAGATGTACAATATGGTGGACTCTATCATAGTCGGCAAAAAACTTGGTGTGGACGCGCTTGCGGCAGTCGGTTCGACAGGATCCATCAATTTTATGATCTTGGGCTTTTGTATCGGTGTCTGCAACGGCTTTGCGATCCCTGTGGCACAGACGTTCGGCGCAAAGGATTTTTCCAATCTGAAAAAGTATATCACAAATGGCGCTATGGCAGCGGCTGCGTTTGCTGTGGTCATCACAGTGGTTGTCGGAATGTTTACAAGGCAGATCTTGATTGCGATGGACACACCGGAGGCAATTCTGGATCAGGCGTATTCGTATATATTTATCATATTTATGGGTATCCCGGCGGCGTTTTTGTACAACCTGGTATCAGGGATTCTCCGCTCGCTCGGCGATAGCGTCACACCTGTCGTATTTTTGGTTTTTTCATCAGTGTTGAATGTTATATTGGATCTCTTGCTTGTGTCGCCGCTTGGTGTGCGCGGGGCGGGACTGGCCACTGTCATTTCACAGGCGGTTTCGGGCATGATCTGTCTGATCTATATGACAAAAAAGTATCAGTCCCTTGCCATTCAGAGAGAAGACTGGCGCTTCAGCGGCAGCCATATCGTCAAACTCTGCTCGATGGGTGTACCGATGGGATTACAGTATTCCATTACGGCAATCGGAAGTGTTATCTTACAGGCGGCGGTAAACTCAATGGGAGAGGTGATCGTCGCCTCGGTGACAGCAGGAAGCAGGATCAGTATGCTTGCATGCTGTCCGTTTGATGCGATGGGTTCGACAATGGCAACCTTTGGCGGTCAGAATGTCGGCGCGGGAAAACTGGACAGGATTGACAAAGGGTTAAAGGATTGTATCAAGCTTGGAATTGCGTATGCGGTAATAGCATTTCTGTTTATGGTGGTATTGGGGAAAAAAGTGGCGCTGCTTTTCCTCGACAGTCCTTCAGACGAAATCATCACCTATATTTATTATTTTGTTGTGGCAAACTCAGCGGCGTATATTCTTCTGGCACTGGTTAATATTGTCCGCTTTATGATACAGGGATTGGGATTCTCGACATTTGCAATTCTGGCTGGTGTCGCAGAGATGTTTGCAAGGGCGATCGCTGGTTTTATCCTGGTGCCGCATTTTGGATATCTCTGTGTGATTCTGGCAAATCCGCTTGCGTGGCTTTTTGCAGATTGCTTTTTGATACCGGCGTATCTGCATGTGATCAAAAAGCTGCGAATGCAGATGAACAGATAAAAGTGGCAGCGTATATTATGATGGAGGTTTTTATGGAGCTAAACGAAAACAGGGAAAAACTGAGGGAGTACCGCGAGCGCGCAAAAGCGCTGGTCGCACAGATGACACTGGAGGAGAAGGTGGAGCAGACACTTCACAGATCGCCGGCGATTGAGCGGCTTGGTGTCAAGAAGTATAACTGGTGGAACGAGGCGCTTCACGGTGTGGCGCGGGCGGGCACAGCGACCGTGTTTCCACAGGCGATCGGCATGGCGGCAACCTTTGACGAGGAGCTGCTTGAGAAGGTCGGCGACGCAGTCTCGACGGAGGCGCGCGCGAAGTTTAACATGCAGCAGCGGGGAAAGGATACTGATATCTATAAGGGACTGACATTCTGGGCGCCCAATGTCAATATTTTCCGCGATCCGCGGTGGGGCAGAGGACATGAGACTTTTGGCGAGGATCCATATCTGACAAGCCGTCTGGGCGTGCGTTACATACAGGGACTGCAGGGGCATGATGAAAATTATCTGAAAACCGCAGCCTGCGCAAAGCATTTTGCAGTGCACAGCGGGCCGGAATCGCTGCGCCATGAATTTGACGCTGTGGTGACGAAACAGGATATGAGGGAGACGTATCTTCCGGCTTTTCGGGCATGTGTGCAGGAAGGGCACGTGGAGACCATTATGGGAGCTTACAACAGGACAAACGGTGTGCCTTGCTGTGGCAGCCATGAACTGTTGATCGATATCCTGCGAAATGAGTGGGGATTCGAGGGACATGTGACCTCTGACTGCTGGGCAATCAGGGATTTTTATGAGGGGCACAAGGTGACTTCCAACGCGCAGGAGTCCGTTGCGATGGCGATGGCAAATGGATGTGACCTGAACTGCGGAGTGCTGTTTACGTATCTGGTGCAGGCAGTCAAAGAAGGGCTTGTTGAGGAGTCGCGCATTGATGAGGCGGTTGTTAATCTGTTTACTTCCCGCATGAAGCTTGGCGTGTTTGACAAAAACGAAGATAATCCATTTGACAAGATTCCGTATTCTGTGGTGGATTCCAAAGAGATGAGAGCGTTCAATCGTGAGGTTTCCACCAAATCCATTGTGCTGTTAAAAAATGAAAACAATACATTGCCGCTCGACAAGAAAAAGCTAAGGACGATCGGTGTGATCGGACCAAACGCAGACAATCGGAAAGCGCTTGTCGGAAACTACGAGGGGACTGCATCGCGGTATGTGACAGTACTGGAGGGAATACAGGATTATGTCGGTGACGAAGTGAGAGTGATGTATTCCATGGGCTGCCATTTGTACAAGGACCGCATGACAAGACTGGCGGAGGCAAATGACAGGAGTGCCGAGGTGCGCGGTATCTGTGAGGAGAGCGATGTGATCATTGCTGTCATGGGCATGGATGCTACGCTGGAGGGCGAGCAGGGCGATACAGGCAATGAGTATGGCTGTGGTGACAAGCCTGATCTTAGGCTTCCGGGAATCCAGCATGATATTCTCAGGATTGCAAAGGAGTACCAAAAGCCGGTAATTCTGGTGGTGCTCTGCGGCAGTGCGACAGCGCTCACCTGGGAACAGGAGCATCTCGACGCTATTGTGCAGGGCTGGTATCCCGGCGCGCAGGGCGGGAAGGCGATCGCGGATATCCTGTTCGGAGAGGCAAATCCGCAGGGAAAACTGCCGGTCACGTTTTACAGGACAACGGAGGAGCTGCCTGATTTTGAGGATTATTCCATGAAGGGGCGTACCTACCGGTACATGAAACAGGAGGCGCTCTATCCGTTCGGATATGGTCTCTCTTACACAACGTTTGATTACAGCAATGCTGCATTTGTGGGGGCACCGGATATCAGGCAGGGTGTGGAGATTCGCGTTACAGTAAAGAACACAGGTGCAATGGACGGCACGGAGACCGTGCAGGCGTATGTGAAGGCCAAGCGGGAAGATGCGCCGAACGCTCAGCTTAAGGGAATCAGGAAGGTCGATTTGAAGGCAGGGGAGGAGAAGACACTGACGATGAAACTGCCGCCGGAGGCATTCTGGCTCTTTGATGAGAATGGAGTCGCGGAATACATCGCGGAGGGTTATGAGATCAGCATCGGCGGCTCGCAGCCTGATGCGAGAAGCTGCGCGCTGACAGGAAGAAATCCGCAGTTGCTGCAGATTAATTAGCAGATATCATATTTTTAGGACAGCACTTATCTTTGGATAAGTGCTGTTTTTATGCACAGTGGCACGCAAGGAAATTAGCAGCTTTGCAGCATGTGCCCAGCGCAACAAGTCAATTGCACAGTGGCACGCAAGTAGCAAAGAAGGTTATCCCCTGCTTGATAACGCGGACCTGCGCAGAGGAAATAAGTTACTAAGGCGTAGCTGCCGGCGAACGTTACAGCGACTCCCAAAGTCTGCTCCGTGAGCTGCCAGCGAGAAGATAGCAGCGCTGCTGCGCAGATAAAAAAAGTGCACCTAAACCAAAAATACCACACTGATTTTTTCATTTGTTTTTTGTATGATGATAATAAATCAGTACCATTTTACTGGAGCAGCGGCCAGTTGTCAGAAAAGGGAGAAAGATATGAAAAACAGTGGACAGAAAAAAACGGTGAAACAGAATAACAAGCGCATGACAGAGGAAAAAACTGACAAGAAAGAATTTGGCATCTCCCTGCGCATACAGCTGATCGTAGGGTTTGCAGTACCGATTTTATTTCTGATCGGTGTTGGTGTGATCTCCTACCGCAATGCGTCATCAGGCATGATCGAGAACTACGAAAATTCTGCCATCAACGCGCTGGATATGACGATGGAGTGCCTGGAGAGAGGGTTTTCTCCGAGTGTCGCAAACGTGCTGGAGCTGGCGAACAACACAATGGTGTCATCCTATGTGCAGGGCGGCTATGATTCAAATAGTGCCAACCAGAGCACAGTGCGCTCGTCAATCTCTACAGATATCATGGTCAAGCAGACGACCAACGATTTTATTGAGAATATTCATATTATTCCTTCCAGCGATATTCTGGCAGTCACGACAGCCAACACCTCCAACAGCAATGTGCAGGGATTTATGAACAAACTCAAGGAATCCGAAGATGCCGCGATGGTTTCGGAGTCGGGAGTCCTGTGGGGTAGTGCGCACCCTTTTGTGGATCAAAAGTTCGGTCTCTCTGAGGAGAATTATATATTGTATTGCAGTTACCGCGTGGGCAATGGGGACAAGTGCGGTCTGGTGACGATTGACATTAGTTCCAAGGCAATCCGGGAACTGATGGAGCGGCTTGATTTCGGAGAGGGCAGTCATCTGGCCTTTATCACGGCAGATGGCAGGGAACTGGATCTGGACGAGACTGTCCGTATTTCGGAGATGGACTTTTACACGGAGGGCGAGGACGCGACACAGTATGTGGAATACGGCGGAAAAGAGTATTTCTACATGGTGAGGAAGAGTGAGACAACAGGGGGAAGTTTCGCGGTTATGGTGCCAAAGACGACAATCACCCAAAAAGCGGACTCGATCAAAAATATAACTATGTTTATGGTGCTGCTTGCGTGTGTGGCCGCAGTACTGTTAGGCACCGTGATCATTGCAGGAATCGGCTCCAATATCACAAAGAGCATCGACGCGCTGGACGAGGTGGCACAGGGAAATCTGGTGATGAAAAATCTCAGGAGAAAGAACAATGAATTTGGCAGGCTTCATGCGGCGATTCACAATACTGTGAAAAAAATGAGGGGTTTGGTTGGTGCGGTGCGTCAGGTGATCGGTCTGGTATCCGCTTCGGGAATACAGGTGAATGAAGCCAGTGAGAGTGTGAGCGGCATGGTCGATGATATGAGTGCGGAGATCAACGAGATTGGAAACAATATCACGCGGGAGGATACAGAGATTGCCACATGCAGCCAGTTGATGGAGGAACTATCTGCCAAGATTAAAAAGGTCAATGCGACGATCAAGGAGATGATTGATTATATTGACCATACAAAGGTCATCGTCTCCGAGGGAATGGAGACTGTGCATATTATGACGGAGCAATCTGGAGCCACCTATCAGGCAACGGAGGAGGTAAAGGAGCAGGTCGGCGCATTAGGAGGCAGGCTGAATAATATTGTACAGTTCGTGGATTCCATTAAGGAGATCGCAGATCAGACGAATCTCTTATCGCTCAACGCGTCCATAGAGGCGGCGCGGGCCGGGGAGAGCGGAAGGGGATTCAGCGTGGTGGCGGAGGAGATCCGCAAGCTCGCTGAGAGTTCGGGAAAGACGGCGGAGGAGATCCGAAAAGTCGTTGGCGAGGTGGAGAGGCACGCCGGGCATACGTCCGAGAAGGTAAAAGAGGCGGAACAGTATGTGGAAGTGCAGGAGAAAACCGTACAGGATACAGCGCATGCCTTCGATGCGATCAACCGGTTTATCGAGGAATGTGTGAAGCAGATGGAGGAAGTGGCGGCGGGAATCGAGGATATGAATACTGAGCGGAGGAACGCAATGTCTGCCATGAGGAGAATCCATGAATGTTCGGAGGAGTCGGTGAAATCTGTCGATTCTGTAAAAGAAACGCTGGAAAAGCAGATTGTGTGTGCGGAGACGTTGAGCACAGAGGCGGAGGGACTAAAGGAGCATATGCAGCAGTTGGATCAGGTGATCGCTGCCTTTAAACTGGAAGCATGAACATAAACGTATCAAAGTGAAATCAATATATCATGAAGGGAGATAGGGCAATGTATACATTCTTAGACAATCAGGGAACATTTCGTCTGGAACAGCCGGAAAATGTGAGCTATCTGTATTTTCCGATCGCGGGGGAACAGGGGATTAAAGGAGCCGTGACACCGACACTTGGCGGTGACTTAAAGCGCAGCCAGAATGAGTTTATCCTGCAGCCGGTCAGTGCGGAGGAGCTTCACAATAATAAGTCCACGAGAAATTTCTGGTGTTATCTCGGTGAAAAAGGCTGCTTTTCTGTAACGGGCGTTTCCGCAAGAGCGCAGGCGGACAGATTTACGGACAGACAGGATAAAAGCGTTCTGACAGCGGGACCCATGTGGCACTTGATCGAAAGGGAGTCAAAGGAGTACGGACTCTCTGCAAAGATTCTTTCCTTCGTGCCAGTATCGGACTACTGTGTGGAGCTGATGCATGTGGAGATCAGCAACAATGGGGAGAGTGAAGTCCGCTTTACACCGACGGCTGCAGTGCCGCTCTATGGCAGAAGCGCGGATAACCTGCGGGACCACAGGCATGTGACTTCGCTGCTGCACAGGGCTGTCACAGACGAGAAAGGCGTGTATGTGACGCCGACACTCTCCTTCGACGAGAGGGGACATCAGAAAAACCATATCACGTATTATGTGTGTGGTATGGAAGAGGACGGCACAGCGCCAGCCGGTTTTCAGCCCGTTGTGGAGGATTACATCGGCGAGGGCGGCAGCTTTGAGATGCCAGAGAGTGTTCTTAAAAATCTTCCTTATGATGCGTGTGGCAAACAGTATGACGGCTATGAGATCATCGGTGCGCTGCGGTTTGCGGAAACACAACTACAGCCTGGAGAAAAGAGAAGCTATACCATTTTTATCGGCGCGGAAGAGAAAAAGACCATGATCGATGCGATGTTGAAAGAATATACCAATGAGAAATGTGTATGGAAAGCATTTGAGGAGACAAAGCGCTATTGGCTGGACAAGATCAATGTCTCTTATGAGACGGCGGATCACGTGTTTGATAACTTTATGTACTGGGTGAATTTCCAGCCCATGCTCAGGAGGATTTATGGCTGCTCATTTCTCCCACACCACGATTACGGAAAGGGTGGAAGAGGCTGGCGGGATTTGTGGCAGGACTGTCTGGCGCTGCTGATCATGAACCCGGACGGCGTGAGACAGATGCTGATCGACAATTACGGCGGTGTGCGGATCGACGGCAGCAACGCGACGATCATAGGAAGCAGGCAGGGAGAGTTTATCGCGGACAGGAACAATATCACGCGCGTCTGGATGGATCATGGATTGTGGCCTCTGATGACAACGAAGCTCTACATTGACCAGACAGGGGATTTATCCATTTTGTTAAAGGAAAATACGTATTTCAAGGATCGGCAGGAGGCGAGAGGAACCAGGACGGATGAGCTGTGGACAACGGACGCAGCGCCTGTTTTAAGGACAGAGGACGGCAGAGAATACGTCGGAACGATTTTGGAGCATATTCTGGTGCAGAATCTCACCGTTTTTTATGAGGTGGGCGAACATAACCATATGCGGCTGCGCGGTGCAGACTGGAATGATGCCCTGGACATGGCGCCGCAGCGGGGAGAGAGCGTGGCCTTCACGGTCGCCTACGCGGACAATCTGGAAGTGCTCGCCGGGTTGATCGGGCTTTTGGCGGAAAAGGAACAGACTCATGAGATAGAGATCTTGGAGGAGCTGCAGCCGTTATTAAAGACCGGAATGGATTTCTATGAGGATGCGGCACAGAAGAGGGCACATCTGGCGGAGTACTGCGCTGCATGTTTCCACGATATTTCTGGCAGAAAGGTTTGTATGGACAGCAAGACGGTGCAGCAAAGCCTTCTGGAGAAAGCGCAGTGGATCCGGGAGCATATCCGCAGGACAGAGTGGATTGCGGACGGCGGGGACTGTGGCTGGTTCAACAGCTATTATGACGATCACGGACAGCAGTGTGAGAGAGCGGGCGAGGAAGGCGTCCGGATGATGCTGACAGGCCAGGTCTTTGCGATCATGTCAAAGACGGCGACAGAGGAGCAGACGGCAAAGATCGTGAGGGCGGCTGACAAGTATTTATATAAGAAGGAAGTCGGCGGATACCGTCTGAATACCGATTTTGGCGAGTTGAAGATGGATTTGGGGAGAATGTTTGGTTTTGCCTATGGACACAAGGAAAACGGAGCTGTATTTTCCCATATGACAACAATGTATGCTAATTCGCTTTACCGCCGCGGTTTTATCGAGGAGGGCTACCGCGCGATCCACACCTTGTATGAGCAGGCGGCGGATTTCGACGTGAGCCGGATCTATCCTGGAATCCCGGAATATTTCAACGACAGGGGAAGGGGAATGTACCATTATCTGACGGGCGCCGCAAGCTGGATGATGCTGACGGTGATCACAGAAATGTTTGGCGTGAAAGGTTGCTGCGGCGATCTGATCCTGGAGCCAAAGCTCAGAAAAGAGCAGTTCCGTGAGGGAAAGGCGGGCATTTACCTGAATTTCGGAAAGCGGAGATGGCACATTGTCTATGTGAATGCAGGTGAAAAAGAGAGCGGCGAATATCGGATCGCAGGCGTACAGCTCGACGGGAAAAAGCGGGAGAGCGCATCGGTTTTCCTGGAGGAAATCAGGTTGTTAGACGAGAATACTGTTCATGAAATGATCGTGGAATTAGTGTGAGATCGGAAATTTGACGATTCTGATTCTAGTGTACTGGCATAGCGAAAGTTGAACTGATTTGTTATATTAATATGAATTTTGATGTGTCGGAACATTAGTTTTATCGGCATGTGAGAATGGAAGTTGACGAGAGAAGATGCTGAAACGTAAAGACAGCGAGTTATGCTGTAACAGTTATGGAAAATAACATGAAAGTAAAGTGAGGGAAAGTTATGAGCAAACATTCTAATGCATATAAAATAGAAAATTATGGAAAAAAATCGCCCTTTGCGAGTTTTCTGCCCGGCATCAGCGGGGTAAAAGGGATTCCAATCTGGTGCTTCTACGTCAACCGCGGGCAGGGCGTTGTCAGCTTTGGCGTGGAGAATAAGGATCATGCCATCATGGAGTTTTACCCAGCACATCAGGCCTATCAGAACGTGAAGACGACTGGTTTCCGCACCTTTATCAAGAAAGACGGGAAGGTGCTGGAAGCGTTTCAGAATGAGGAGATCGCGCACCGTATGTCCATCGCCATGAATGGGCTGGAGCTGGAGGAGGATAACGGGGAGTGGGGGATTCGCACCAATGTTGCTTATTTCACGCTGCCGGGGGAGAAATTCGGCGCACTTGTTCGGAAGGTGCGCATCACTAATACAGACACCAAGGCGATTCATCTGGAAATTCTGGACGGAATGCCGGCGTGTATTCCCTATGGGGTATCGCAGGAGGACATGAAGATGATGGGACAGACCATCAAGGCTTGGATGCAGGTGGAGCAGGAGGCGGGAGTCCCGTTTATCCGTGTGCGTGCAAGCACCGTGGATTCGGCGGCGGTATCGGAAGTCAACGGCGGTAATTTCTCGATTGGAAGTCTGTCGGACGGCACGCGGCTGAAAGCGATTACCGATCCGGAAATCGTTTTTTCCTATGATTTGTCGATGGGAAGGCCAGTAGGATTGATTGAGCATGGAATCAAAGAGCTTACGATGCTGCCGCAGGTGACGGAAAATATCGTTCCATGCAGTTTTTACGGAACCGAAGCAGATCTGCAGGCAGGGGAGGATATTACCCTGTATCAGATGGTCGGACAGGTGGAAAACAGGGAGCTGCTGCGTCGGTTTGCCGAAAAGAAGCTGGACACAGCTTACTATGACAATAAAAAGGCGGAGGCGGAAAATCTGGTGGAGGATTTATGCTGCCATATTAAGACAAAGACCGCTGACAAAGATTTCGATGCGTACTGTGAATACACTTATATGGACAATGTACTGCGCGGTGGCTATCCGATGCAGCTGACCGGGGATAAAGTATTTTATGTCTATTCCAGAAAGCACGGAGATCTGGAGCGCGATTACAACTTTTTCAGCATGCTTTCCGAATTTTATTCGCAGGGAAACGGCAACTTCCGCGATGTGAATCAGAACAGACGCTGCGACACGTTTTTTGCCCCTTTTGTCGGCGATGAGAATATCAGGACATTCTACAGCCTGATTCAGCCGGATGGTTACAATCCGCTGGGTGTGGAGAAAGTGACTTATATATTAAAGCCGGAAAAGACGGAAGAGATTTTCCACGATGTGCCGGATGAGACGAGGAGACATCTCACACAAGCGCTTGGCGAGCCGTTTACGCCGGGTGCGCTGTACCGGGAGTTGGACAGTATGTGGGACGCGGAGGAGCAAAAGGACGATTTTTTCGGACAGGTCATGCGGGAAGCCGAGGGTGTGGTCAACGGCAGATTTTTGGAGGGCTATTGGTCTGACCACTGGACCTACAATCTGGATTTGCTGGAAAATTATCTCAGTGTATTTCCGGAGAAGGAAGAGGAACTTCTCTACGAAAAAAAATACACCTACTACAAGCCGCAGGCAAAGGTGAGAAAGCGTGCGGAACGCTGTGTGAAGACAGAAAAAGGAATCCGGCAGTACCATGCCATTGACCACACGGATGAGAAAGACGGCAGCCTGATGCGCAGTGACTGTGGCAAAGGGGACGTGATCTATGTCACATTGATGGAAAAACTACTGCTGCTGTCTGTGACGAAGTTTACGACGCTCGATGCTTATGGTATGGGCGTGGAAATGGAAGGCGGAAAGCCGGGATGGTATGACGCGCTGAACGGGCTTCCGGGGCTGTTTGGCTCGTCTATGGCAGAGAGTTGTGAGCTGGCGAGAAACCTGGAGTATACGATACAGGCTTTGAAACGCTATCCGAGAGATGTGGAGCTCTCAAAGGAACTGGCAGGGCTGATCCAGCAGACAGAGCGCATTGTAGCGGAGGAGCGGCAGGCGCTTTTGAACGACGAAAAGGTGCTCTCGTTCTGGAATAAGGCGAATGTTGCAAAGGAGCGCTATCGCGACCAGGTTTATGAGGGATTGACAGGGGAGACAGTAGTTCTGCCTGCCGCATATTTAGCTGGCGTGCTGGAGGAGTGGTATACCGTGGTGCGCGCAGGAATCAAGAAAGCCTGCGATAGGACTGAGGGCGCCGGTAAGGGTATCATATGCCCAACTTATTTTACGTATAGAGTAACGCGCTATGATGAGTATGAAAATGGCAAAATGACGTGCGTTCTGCCTCTGGATTTTGAGGTGCAGGCGGTTCCGCTGTTTCTGGAGGGACCTGTGCGCTATCTTAAACTCGACAACACGGCGGTAAAGAAGAAAATGCTGTATGAGCAGGTAAAGAAGAGCGATCTGTATGACAGGAATCTGTCTATGTACAAGGTGAACGCGTCCCTGGAAAATGCGTCCTATGAACTTGGAAGGGCGAGGGCATTTACGCCGGGCTGGCTGGAAAATGAATCGATCTGGCTTCACATGGAATACAAGTATCTGCTGGAGCTGTTAAAGTCTGGTATGTACGATGAGTTTTTTGCAGACTTCCACAAGGCGGCGATTCCGTTTCTGGATGAGGAGATTTACGGGAGAAGCATCTATGAAAATTCGTCCTTTATCGCGAGCAGCAAAAATCCCAATAAAAAGTACCACGGGAAAGGGTTTGTCGCGCGGCTGAGCGGTTCCACGGTAGAATTCCTGAATATGTGGACGATCATGATGTTTGGACGCAATCCTTTCACAGTACAGGGCGGAGAGCTTGTGCTGCAGCTCGAGCCAGCACTTCCGGAGTATCTTGTGGAGGCGGGACAGACGGTGGAGGCTGTATTTTTGGGAGAAACGAAAGTGACCTATCGGATTGGGGATAAGAAAGATTATTTTCCTGGCGAATATGAGATCACGGAGTGTGAGCTGGAATACAAGGACGGCAGTGTCATGAACGCCGGGCGGTGCGAAATCCGGGGAAAGCTGGCGCAGGATGTCCGCGGCGGACTGGTGAAGGAAATCCGCGTCACGCTCCGCTGACACTTAGGTTAAAAACAGGAATCGCATTGTTTTGGTTGAAATATGAAATAGTGATAAACATAGTTGCCGGCGTGCAGTATGATAACCAGGATATGGTTGAATATGAAATAGTGATAAACGTAGGCTGCTGATTATGGAAAGCGTATCAGCAAAGGTGACACAAAATTTGTAGAAGAGGTATATGATTATGAAGTGTATTATAACAGATGCCAAGGAACAAAAATATTGGCAGGAACAGGAGCTGGACAGGACGGAAGTGACAGACTGTATGCATGTGGTCAACATTTATCCGGAGATTGCTGGACAGCAGATGGAAGGCTTCGGAGGAGCTTTTACTGAGGCGAGTACTTATAATTACTCGCTGCTGGATCAAGATCTGCAGCGGGAAGTGCTCGAAGGGTATTTTGGTGCGGACGGACTGCGTTACAATCTGGCGCGGACGCATATCCACAGCTGTGATTTTGCCTTGGGTAACTATACTTATATCGAGGAGGGCGATGCGGAATTAAAATCGTTTGACATTGCGCATGACAAAAATAATATGATTCCGATGATCAAGGCAGCGATCGCCGAGAGCGATACGCCGATTCATTTTCTGGCGTCTCCCTGGTCGCCGCCGGCATTCATGAAGACAAACAACGATATGAACCACGGCGGAAAGCTGAAGCCAGAGTATTATCAGACATCGGCGGCATATGTCGTGCGGTATATCAAGGCCTATGCAAAAGAAGGAATCCGCATTGATGCCATCACTGTGCAGAATGAGCCGGAGGCGGTGCAGACGTGGGATTCGTGCACCTATACGCCGCAGGAAGAGGCAGCGTATGCCGCAGATTATCTGGTGCCGGCATTGCGTGCAGCAGGGCTTTCGGATGTGAAAGTTTTTGTGTGGGATCACAATAAGGAAGCGGTATATGACCGCGCAAAGGCTATTTTCGAAAATGAGCAGGCGAGGAAGTGTGTGGATGGGATCGCGGTGCACTGGTATACCGGCGATCATTTTGAGGCGGTCGCGGCGGTTCGGAAGATGTACCCGGAAAAGAGGGTTTATTTCACAGAAGGCTGCGTGGAATACTCGCGCTTTGCGGATTCCGGGGAGGTACAGAAAGCGGAGATGTACGCGCATGATATGATCGGAAATTTTAATGCGGGAATCGAAGCGTTTCTGGACTGGAATCTGCTGCTGGATGAAAAAGGCGGGCCGAATCATGTCGGAAATTTCTGCGCTGCGCCCATGATGTGTGATCCTCACGAAAAGAAGCTGGAAAAACGCTTGTCATATTATTACATAGGACACTTTAGCAGATATGTCAGACGCGGCGCGCAACAGATCTTATCCACGAGATATACAGACCAGATTGAAACTGTGGCATTTTTGAATCCCGACGGCGAGCGCGTGGTGATCCTGCTCAACAGGACGGACAATCCCGTGACAGTGGCGCTCAGGGAAGCAGGTGTTGGCGTCAGTGTCACGATGGAGGCACATACGATCCGGACGTTTTTATATACCGAATAAGATCAGATATGATGAAAACAAGGAACTGTGAAGAGATCAGCTCCTTGTTTCATGCTGTTAAATCTGCAATTTATAATATTCTGGTGATGCTGCCTGACAATCCTTAAAAAGGCAGTTATCGTATATCTGGAAGATTGAAATGCCTTGTCCGGGTTACAGTTTAAAAATTTCCATATTTTGTTCTAATTCGCTTGCAATGTCTTTCATTTTTTCAGTATTGTTGGAAATGTCTGTCATGATTCTGCCAACATCCGTAACAGAAGCAGAGGTCTCCTCGGTACTTGCCGCGTTTTCCTCCGCGATGGCTGTCAGATTTTGAACGACATCGACGACATTTACCCTGGCCTCATCCATATGCCGGGTTTTTTCTGCGATCCGGCTGACTCCCTCGATAGAGCTGTTGATGCCATCCTTAACCTGCGCGAAGATTTGATCCGTATTGGCTACATGTTCGCTCTGCTTCGTCATGATACCTTTTACTTCGCCCATGATGGCAACCGCTTTCTCGGAATCGGAGATTAGGGAATCAATAATGGATTCAATCTGGCTTGCAGATTCGTTGGATTGTTCTGCGAGTTTCTGAATCTGGGTTGCCACAACCGCAAATCCCCTTCCCTGTTCGCCGGCTCTGGCTGCCTCAATGTTTGCATTTAAGGATAGCAGGTTGGTTTCTTCCGCGATTGCAGTGATCATTGTTGTTGCTTCCCGGATTTTCTTTGCGGACTCATTTGTCGTATTCGTCTGTTCATAGATCGTATCGATTGCCTTTCTGGCCTGATCATTAATTTGCTCTAACTGCGCGAGTGTCTTTGTGGCCTCGTCACCGGAAACTTTCATTTTCTGTGCGTTGGAGAGCAGATTTTCAACTTCGGCGGTAGTATCCTGGACCATATTGCCGATTAAAATTACATTTTCGGTTGCTTTTTGTGTTTCATCAGCCTGAGAGCTTGCACCATCGGCGATTTCTGTAACGGCTCTCTCCACCTGACTGATACTGGTTACGGTTTCAGAAACGTTGGCGCTCAGGGAATCGGATGCTGAAAAAAGGTTTCCGCTCTGGTTCTTCAGATTGCTGACTACATGTATCAGCTGGTTATGCAGCGCATTGATCGCACGGCTCATCTCGCCCGTCTCGTCTTTGCGCTTGTTGAGTTCTGCCTGAATATGGTTTTCTGTGAAATCCATGTGAGCAAGTTTGTTAATGACTTCGGTTATCCTGATCACAGGACGAATCATCAATCCGGTCAGAATATACCCGATGATGGAACAGACAAGGACGATCAGGACAGCGGTCGTCACACTGACCTGCATGATCTTCGTGATCGGCTGCATTACTTCGTCTTCATCGGCAGATATTACAAGGATAAAACCAGCGTCCTTGTCCACATAATATGCAGCATATTTGGTAACGCCGTTGAATGCATAATCCACTACCTGTGGTTCGATCGTGCGACTGCCCGCCTGGAGATCTTTCACCACAGCGGTTATCACTGCATTTTCGACAGGCTGTCCGATCTTGGATGCTGTTGGATGGTATAACATGATGCCGTCCGAATCCACAACATATGCATAACTGGACGTAATTCCTTCCAGACCGATGCTGCCGACCAGCTGGCTTAAGGATTCCGGGTTCAATATGGCGGTATCGTTTGAGGCGGCAAGAGTGATCCGTTCGCCGGCAGATACCGTAATATCATACAAATAATTATGGGTAAGATTTCGAATATTGTTTTTTACATTGGGGAGAATCAAAAAGAGTAGTATGACTACGACTCCTGCAATACATGCAATCAACAGCAAGCTGATCCGCCCTTTGATCGATTGAAATATCGATCCTTTTTTGGGATTTCTTTTTTCCTGTGTATTCACACTGATATACCTCCATTTTTCATTGTATAGTTCGATTTTTATATATTATATCACATAATGAAACATTTTGTATAGTAATAGCGAGTGTTGAATGTGACGCGTAACCTGTTTACAGACTATATAAAGGAAATTAAAAAAATGACACCTTTTTAAAAAATGCACCATTTTTTTGAGAAATGCAAGTCTATATAATGAGTTTATAAACAAGGAACGGAAGAAACGAAACGTTCCAAAAGCTACAAAAAATGCACGAAAAATTTTATATGTTTCATTAAAGGAGGATTTCATATGAAAGCGAAAAAGTTAAC
The DNA here is from genome assembly GCA_002491195.1 of Lachnospiraceae bacterium UBA7179. Lineage (GTDB taxonomy): Bacteria > Bacillota > Clostridia > Lachnospirales > Lachnospiraceae > COE1. Next base: position 15,052 of record DKVL01000106.1, on the reverse strand, counting down.
AGCAGTAGCACTGGCCGGCGTTATGGCTCTTTCCATGGCAGGATGTGGAAATGGTAATTCAGGCAGTAACACAGCATCAAACAACAACACAGCATCCGACAGCAATGCATCGTCAAACAGCACAGCGGCGGACAATAGCACAGGATCAGACAGCAGTACACCGACATCAACAACAGGTGAAAAACTTGTCGTGTGGACACTGGCGGACGACCTGAAACAGTTTGCGGACCGCTACACAGAGCAGACAGGGGTTGACATCGAGGTTAATGTCATTGCTCCGGCGGATTACTCGACAAAGCTGACATCAGCGCTCGGCGCGAAGTCCAGCGAGGTTGACGTGATCGTAGGAGAGCCGCAGATGCTTGGGAATTTTTTTGAAGCAGGTTTCTTTGCAGATCTGTCCGCATTGGATGCAGAGGCTAAGGACCAGATCGTAGAGTATGTATATGAGGCAGGAAAAGACGACTCAGGCGTGCTTAGGGCATTGAGCTATCAGGTGACACCGGGCGCGATCATCTACCGTCGCGATCTTGCAAAAGAAATTTACGGCACAGATGATCCGGACGAAATGTCAAAGAAATTTAAAGATTTTGATACAATCTTACAGACGGCGGAGGAAGTGAAGGAAGCAGGCTACCGCATTTTCTCCGACTCAGGAAACCTTAGATGGTACGCAAATGCAGGAAGCCCATGGGTAAAGGACGGCGTATTGCAGGTATCGGATGCAAAGCTTGGATACATGGATGCAGCAGTAAAACTGTATCAGGATGAGCTGGTAGCGTTCGCACCAGAGTGGTCTGCAGCATGGTACGCGTCAATGGCAGGAGAACTTCCGCTGGATGCAGGCTGGTCTGACCTTGCGGAGCTGGACGGCGCAGAAATGACACAGGTATTTTCTTACTCACTTCCTTCATGGGGAGCATTGATCGTGCGTGACAATGCAAACGACAACAAAGGAAACTTCGGCATTTGCTCCGGTCCATGTTCCTACTTCGGCGGCGGTACATTTATCGGTGTGAATACATACAGCGAGCATCAGGACACAGCGACAGATTTCGTAAGATTCTGCACACTGAACGAAGACACAGCACAGTGGTGGCTTGAGACATCAAACGGCGATGTGGTATCCAACAAGGCAGTGCTCGATGCAAATCAGGACTATGAGAATCCTTCCTTTGGCAATCAGAAGACATATGAGTTCTATCTGAAGGAAGCAAACAATATCGATTACTCTGTTGTGACAAAGTATGACGATTCCATCGGCAACTTCTGGGGCGCTGCGATCGAGTCAATCCAGAAAGGCGAGATGACGAAGGAAGAGGCGATCGATGACTTCTATATGCAGGTCGAGACAACATTTCCGGAGATCACAGTAAACCGATAATAAAAAACTAAGAAATTTGAGGGATTGAACGGAAGTAAAGTACGCTGCCTGAGAGGGGCGGCGTTCTTCATGGAATTTGCGGAATTGGATGGCAGTAAAAACGTTGCCTGAGAGGGCAGAGGAGCGGTGTTCTCTCAAATGAATAGAAAGATGGGTGAAGAGTGTGGAGAAGAAAAAATCAAAGGGTATCAAAAACAGGGATAATATGGGCTGGCTGTTCATAGCGCCGTTTCTGATCGTGTTTCTGACGTTCAGTATCTATCCGGTGCTGCGTACTCTGTATCTGAGTTTCACGGATTATAGCGGATTCAATCAGCCGACCTGGACAGGATTGACGAATTATAAGCGCGTGTTCACGGATAAACTGCTCTGGGAAGCGTTTGGCAACACGATCAAAATATGGGGGATTAACATTGTTTTGCAGCTTGGTCTTGCATTCCTTCTGACGATCGTATTCAGCGATATCAAGTACAAGATGAAAGGGTTAGGTGTATTTAGGGCACTCTTCTATCTGCCGAACCTGATCGCCTGTACTTCTGTTGCTTTTTTGTTCAAGACGCTGCTGGATTGGAAATTCGGTTCTGTCAACCAGATTTTGACAGGTTTGGGCATCGTGGATGCACCGGTTGACTGGCTGGGAACACCTGTTTTGCTTCGGACAGTGGTCGGTGTGATCGGCGCATGGATGTGGTTTGGCAATTCCTTCATTATGCTGATGGCGGGCGTACAGGGCATCAACGGGGACTATTTCGAGGCGGCCGCGATCGACGGGGCAGGGAGATGGACGATCTTTGCAAAGATTACACTGCCGCTGCTGAGACCGATCATGCTTTATGTGGCGATCACATCCTTGATCGGCGGACTTCAGATCTTCGATATTCCGTATCTGGTATCGTTAGGAAACCAGAAGATGACGCGTTCAGTCAATACGGCTGTGATGCATCTGTACAATATGGCGTTTAAGAACAGGCAGATCGGATATGCAGGCGCGATTGCGTTTATTCTGTTCTTTATCATTGCCATCTGTTCCGTAGGAATCTATTTTGCAATGTATCGGAAGAAGGAGGAAGACTAATGGCTTTTAAGATCAAAAAATCGATTTTATATATTTTATTGGGATTTTTGGCGCTCATTTGTCTGCTCCCGTTCCTGCTTATGATCGTCAACGCGACGAGGAGCGGAAATGACATTATGACAAGTTTTTCCCTGCTTCCGGGAAGTTCTCTGCCGTCAAACTGGAAGATTGTCACAGACAACCTTGAGATTGGCAGAGGTTTTATGAACAGTCTGGTTATCGCGGTTTTGAGCACACTGCTGATGTCCTACTTTTCTGCGCTGACCGCGTATGGGTTTGCATTTTATAAATTTAAGGGCAGAAATATCATCTTTACGATCATGCTGATCTTCATGATGATTCCGTCTCAGCTGGGAATGCTCGGTTTTTACGATTTGATGACAAAGATGGGATTGATCGACAACTACATTCCACTGATCGTTCCATCTATCGCATCGCCGGCGACCGTGTTTTTCCTGAGACAGTACCTGTTGTCTGTCATGCCGAAATCCATACTGGAGGCGCCGAGGATCGATGGCGCGGGTGAACTCTATATCTTCCACAGGATTGTGCTCCCGATCATGGCGCCTGGTATCGCGACGATGGCGATTGGCGGATTTATCGGTTCATGGAACAGTTATCTGATGCCGTTGATCCTGTTGAACAATTCCAGGAAATGGACATTGCCGGTTATGGTGGCTTCCCTTGGTTCCGTGAAAGACATTGCGAGCAATATCGGCGCTACCTATGTGACAGTAGCGATTTCAGCTGTACCGATCATGATCGCGTTCTGCTTCTTCTCCAAATACATTATCAGCGGTATCTCCGCGGGCAGTGTGAAAGAATAGTAATGACAAGGTAGTAATCATTCAGCCTTCTTGATTATTTGCGCTATATTTGATATAGTAAGGAACTATAAAGAACTATCTTTACAGTTCCTTATTGTAAGAATTTGCGGAAGAATAATCAAGAAGGTTGTATTTTTTATGAAAAAATATTGGTGCGTTTTGGCATGTGCTATTTTGTTGTGTGGATGTGGGCGGATGAAAAACATTGCAGGTGAGGAGGCGGATCGCTCTAACGCAGGCCTGACGCTGTGTGAGCAGCACGCGGAGGAGGCGGTGACACTCGACTGGTACGTCAATTATTCCTGGTTTACGGTGCCTTGGGGAGAAAATGTGGTTTCCAGACAGATTACGCAGGATACGGGAATCTCAATTCACTTCCTTACGCCGGCTGGAAATGAGAAAGAGCGGCTCAATGCCATGATCTCTGCGGATTCTCTGCCGGATATCGTGACGCTTGGCTGGTGGGAGCCGCAGGTGAATGTGATGGTTGACAAGGGCATGGTCTATGCGTTGAATGAGCTTGCCGACGAGTACGACATATCCTTTTTTGAGGTGACACAGGAGGCTGTGCGCAGCTGGTATACAGCGGAGGACGGGAATCTGTACTGTTATCCGAATTCCTCTTATATGCCGTCCGATTACGAGACTTATGACACGATTGGCTCCAACCAGACATTTTTGGTGCGCAAGGACATCTATGAGGCGATCGGAAGCCCTGATATGACAACGCCGGAGGGATTTCAGGCGGCGGTCAGGAAAGCGGCGCAGGAGTTTCCCGAGGTCGACGACAGAGAGCTGATTCCGATCGGTGCCCACGAGTTTACGGATACGGGCTGCGCCTCTTTTGACCAGTATCTGCAGAATTTTCTCGCCATTCCTTTTGAAAAAGACGGGAAGTACTATGACAGGGATACCGATCCGGAGTATGTGCGCTGGCTTAAGGCTTTTCGGGAACTGGGGGCTGAGGGTTATCTGAAAGAGGATATTTTCATCGACCAGCGCACGCAGATGGAGGAGAAAATGGCGCAGGGACGGTATTTTTGTATGCTGTATCAGCGGACGGATATGGCAAATCAGCAGAAGGTTCTATACAGCAAAAATCCAGACAGTATCTATATCGCAGTGGATGGACCGAAAAATTCAAGGGGCGATGATCCGGTGCTGCCGGGGGCGGGTATCAATGGCTGGACCGTGACGATGATCTCCAAGAACTGCGAGCGGCCGGACCGCGCGATCGAGCTGCTGGATTATATGATGAGCGAGAGAGGGCAGAAAATACTGTATCTGGGCGTGGAAGAGGTTACGTATGATGTGATCGGCGGAAAGGATGTCGTGCGGGAGAATGTAAAGGGGCTTGCAGATACGGACCGCGTGGCATACGACCGGCTTTACGGTGCGGATAATACTTATTGGATGCTTCAAAATAATATCATGCAGCTTCCATGGCGTGGAGCGTTGGAACCGCCGATGGGGCAGCTTGAGGAGTGGACCTATCCTTATACACATTATCTGGGGCAGTATGAAGTGACCTTTCAGACTGGCACGAAAGCGGGCAACAATTATGCGAAGATTAAGAAACTTTGGAGTCAGGTATTGCCGCAGCTGTTACTGGCGCCGACCGAGGAGGAATTTGACCAGATCTGGGCGGACTATACTGCGCAGCGCGATGAGATGGGTTTTGATGTGGTGGCGGAAGAGGCGGAGCGGCAGTTTCAGCGGGCAAAAGAGCGACTTGGATTGGAATAGGGTGTCAATAAGATGCGGAATCGTTTGAGGGGCATCAGGCGGAAGTTTGATGCGTTAAAGCTAAATGTAAAATTTACATTGATGATTATTTTCTTGCTTGAAGTGCCGATCGGAGTGTTTGCGGGATTTCTGTTCTGGACGATGGAGCAGTCTGTGGTTCAGGAGGGACTGAGCAAGCTGGAGTATGAGATGGGGCGCCAGGAGGCACAGATTCGCAAGAATGTGGAATCCATCAATATGTCCACGCAGTTTTTTCTGAGCAATCAGGCATTATTGGAATATCTGGTGCAAGTAAAACAGGGAAAATCGATACCGCTGCAGGAGTTGAATGCGTTTTATCACAATGATATTGCTGCCATGGAACGAATGATCAACAGCAATCTGTATCTGTATCAGATACGCGTCTATGCGGAGGGTGACAATCTGAAAGAAATGATGCCTGTCCTGTATTCGAGGAGCAGGATGGAGCGTCTGACATGGGCACAGGACGCGGTGATAACCGGCTGGAAATTTAATTATATGGATACAATATTTGACTCGTATATGATTGATCAGAGCAGTAAGATCATGTCTCTGGTGACGCGCATTGAGGATTATGAGTATGGAGAGCTTGGGATTCTTGAGGTCGCGATGTCCATGGAGACAATGTTTGAAGGGATGTATGCTGGAAATGAGGAGATGATCACCTGTTTTTTGGATGAAAATGGCAATGACTATTATGGTGAGGAACAAGATCGGGAAAATATTCTGATGCAGACAACCCTGGAGGATATGGCGCAGGATGCTTACGCGGACACTTATTACCATACGGTTATCAACAGAAAAGATGTCATCGTAGGATGTCTTGATGTGAAGGAGCTGTCAGGAACACTGGTCTGCGTACAAGATATCTCAGGGGATGTGGGCAGAGTCAGGTACATGCGAAATCTGTTTGTTCTGATGGCAGTGGCGTTGATTCCATTTCTTGTGATCGGGATCAATGCTGTGGTGAAGACAGTGCTGCATCAGCTTTATCGGATTCTGGGGGCGATCAAGGAAGTGCAGGCAGGCAATCTGGATGTCGCTATTGAGAACTGCGGAACGGATGAGATCGGGGAACTTGGCAGTCAGTTCAACAAGATGCTCTCCGAGATCAGGCGGCTGATGGAGGACAACCTCAAGCGGGAGCTGCTTGCAAAAAATGCCGAGATCAAGGCACTGCAGAATCAGATCAACGCCCATTTTATCTACAACGTGCTGGAATCCATCAAAATGATGGCGGAGATCGAAGAGAAGTACGATATCTCAGATGCCATCACGACCTTTGGCAAGCTGCTGCGTTATAGTATGCGCTGGAATTCCGGGAATGCGACGGTGGAGCAGGAGATAGACTATATCAGGAATTACCTCAAGCTGATCAATCTGCGCTTTGACTATGAAATCTACCTGTCTTTGAATATACCAGATATCATTTATCAGCAGCAGATTCCCAAAATGTCCCTGCAGCCGATCGTGGAAAATGCGATCTACCATGGGATTGAGCAGATGGCGGAGGATACGAACATTTACATCAAAGGGCTCATAGACGGGAACGACTGTATGATAGAGATTACGGACGCGGGAAAGGGTATGAGCGAGGAGGAAGTCGTGCAGCTGTACAAAAAGATCGCGGGTGAGATCGAGACGACCGGCGGCTCTGGGAATGGGATCGGCTTAAAAAATGTGCAGGACAGGATCAGGATGAGCTTTGGCGATGCCTACGGCATTGAGATCGCGTCAAAGCTGGGGTGCTACACAAAGATTATGGTGCGTATTCCATTGACAAGCGCAGCGCTGCGAAGTCCGTGAGGTAAGGCTGAACTGTAATCTGACGGATTGGAGGAGTAAAGTTGAATACAGTATTGATTGTGGAAGATGAGAAGATGATTCGACAGGGAATCAAGTCGATGATCCAGCGTTCCGATGTGCTGGTGCAGAATATCATGGAATGCAACAATGGACAGATCGCGTTGGATATCCTGAACAGCCAGAAGATCGATGTGATGTTTACCGATATCAGAATGCCGAAAATGGATGGCATTGAACTGGTGGAAGCGATGCAGAAGCTGGAGCACAAGCCGCTGACTGTCGCGATCAGCGGATATGACGATTTTACCTATGCGGTGCAGCTTTTGCGCATGGGGGTGAAGGAATATATCTTAAAGCCTGTGGAGCGGGAGCAGATCGTACAAATCCTGAAAAAGCTGGAGGAGGAAATCCAGAAAAACAACGAGATTGACAGGGAGGCGAGGGAAATTGGCTGTCAGCAGCTCAAATATATGATATTGAATGAGCATATCACAGAGAAGGAGATCCAGACAGTGGCACAGCGGTTTGAGAAAAAACTGCTGTCGAAGGAGTATGTGGTGTGCTGTCTCGAAAATTCCGGGGAGAAGACGGATGAGAACGCAAGTTTTCTGTGCCTTGGGGATATTGAAGGAAACTGTGTGTATATCATTGGGCGGGAAAACAAAGAATTTTTATTGAAAAATGAGCTTGCGGACTCGTATGTGGGGATCAGCAGGCTGCATTCGGGCGTCGCGCAGTTAAAAGCGGCGTATGTGGAAGCGGGGACGGCGAGGAAGGAAGCCTTTTTGCGCTCAAAGCATGCGGTGGAGTACACGGAGACGCTGCTGGAGGAACGGGGAAAGGCCGATGCGGAGAAGGTGCATCAGATCGTGCAGATGGCAGGTACCGACAAGATCTCCGGCGCTTTGAAACTCATAGAACTGTTTTTTAGCGAGATCAAGCGGGAGCAGTATTCGGGGAATGTGCTGGAAAAGAGCATCCGTATTTTTACAGAAGAGATGCTCCGTACATACCAGAATGTTTTACAGGGAGAAGAGCAGGGGCTTTTACGGTTTCAGAATATTTATCAGTTTGCCAACCTTGATGAGCTGATGGAAGAACTGACCGGCTGGCTGATTGGATTTCATGAGAAGATTCATACGGAGTTTGACGATTTTAAAAATAAGTCCAGGATGAAACAGGCGATCGCTTATATTGACGAAAACTTTGACAAGGATTTGAACATGGCTGTGATCTCCAACTATGTGTCTATGAACTATTCGCTGTTCTCCTATGCGTTCAAGCAATATACAGGGAAAAATTTTGTGAATTATCTCAAGGAGCTCCGGGTGAATGAAGCGAAGCGCCTGCTGGAAGAAACGGACTTGCGTGTCATAGAAATCAGCCAGAAAGTAGGCTATGAGAACGAGAAACATTTCATGAAGCTCTTCAAGAGCCAGTGCGGGGTGTCGCCCACAGAGTACAGAAAAAATATGCAGTTCCGCGAGCAGTGAACTGCATATTTTAGAGTGTTCCGCAGGGGATGTGTCACTTATTTTTCCACAGGGCCTTAATCAACTATAACATCCTCAAAGATATCAGCCAGTGTCATGTGGATATGTGGAAATGCCCTCAGGCTTATGACAGTCTCTGCATTGTAGTGCTCGTCAGACTTATCAGTTTCCAGGATATAGCTGTTGACCAGTTCATATCTGCCATCATTGAGATAATAAATCTGCACACCGCATTCCTTCGGTGAGACGATCCAGTATTCGAGTACACCTGCGGTCTCATAGATATCCTTCTTGGAAGATAGATCCCGCATAGCTGTTGAGGGGCTCAGGGTTTCCACGACGAATTTAGGGACGCCGGTATAGCTGCCACCTTTTATTTTGTTTCTGTCACACACGATCATAATGTCGGGAATGACATAATCGTCACTTTTTTCTGGTTGATATTTGAAGTCAAGGTTTTCCATAAACACAAGGCATAAACTATCTTTAAGACCCGTTTTAATAATTGTATTAATATTATTATTTACAATTCCATGCAGATAGTTCGGCGATGGCGACATATCATAGATGACGCCATCAATTTTTTCTGTTTTTCTGTATTCTCCCTCTAATAATGGCATTTGTGAACACTTCCTTTCGTTATCGCTTTGTTTCCTTGCTTGATTATACGATTATTATACTATGATGCCCTGTGTTTTATCAAGCATAAATACCATTTTCACTACTCGGGTTCCCCTTTACTATTTTTCAGGATCAGTTTCTTTTTGCTTTTCTTTTCCGCATACATTTTCTGGTCGGCGGCATCGAATAGTTCCTGGATATCCATGATACTTTGGGCAGGTTCTAACGTGTAGCCGATGCTGACGCGGATGTTATATTTCTTAGTGTGAAGTTTGTTATAATTTTCCAGATATTTGTGGATTGCCCCAGTCGTTTCCTTTGCATCTTCTTCCGTGATGCCTGCTGCGAGCGCGAAAAATTCGTCCCCGCCGACACGGGCTAGAAGCGTCTCCTCCGTACAGCTGTGTCTTAGGGCGTGTCCGAGTACCTGAATGGCAAAATCGCCTTCCAAATGTCCGAACGTGTCGTTGATGGTCTTTAGGCCGTCCAGATCACAGATCATGACAAGCAGACTGGCATTGTCCTTTTTTGCCTGTTCCAGGTAGGATTCCGTGAGCTGATGAAATCCCTGGCGGTTGTACAGTCCTGTCAGTTCGTCTCTCATATAAATGTCCTCCAGACGGCTGACCATCAGGTCCGTCTGCATGGATTCGCAGATATTTCGCAGCATCCGGCTCACGTTCACGATCCATGTGAGGAAATTGAACTGGTAAGCGAGTATGTTATCCTTGTAGGAGAGGGCGACGTATCCAAATTCTCGGTCCTCGAAATACAGAGGAGAGTATATGTAGGCAGACTGGGAATCGGTATAGATGTAGTCCGGCAGGGTGTGTTTCTTGGTGAAACTGCATGGGTGGAGCAGCTTCCCGTCCTTGTAGGCAAAGGGCATCATCAGGATATCCCGATCTTTATATTCTTCCTGTGCGGAGGTAATCTCACGGATATGGGATGGAATGGAATCCCAGTTCTGGTACAGGCAAATGTAAAATTCGTGGCAGTTGTCAATCCTTGGAAGAAACTTTTCCAGAAGTTCCATGCCCTCGTCCAGCTCGCGGATGCGGTAGAGGGTGGTGGTCATCTTGATGTTGTTAAACATGGCGTTTTCCAGCGTGTGTATGCGTTCCATCAGGCGGTTTTCATAGAGGTCGGGAAGCGCATTTTTCTTCAAGGCACAGCCGCAGGAGCTGCGGTATAACGGTTCTGCGGTGATGACAGTGCGTTCAGGGAGTGGTTTTCCCTTGAAGGTGTCCAGCAGAAGGTTCATCACCGTCTGCCCCATTTCATAGATGGGGAAGGTAACGGTGGACAGGGCAGGTGTGACGTTTCTGCCGATCTCCAGATTGTCAAAACCCACAACGGCAATGTCCGCCGGAATGCGCAGACCGCGCTTGTACAGGGCTTCCATCAGGGACATTGCCATGCGGTCGTTGTAGCAGATGATGGAGTCCGGCTTGATGTCTGGTTGGAAAAAGTAATCTACAGAGGCAGCGATTGCCTCATAAGAATAGTCACAGCTGTAATAATCGTTTTCTGACATGGGCAGCTGGTATTTTTCCATGGTATCTTTATAATATTGAAACCGTTTTTCGGAGAAATCATTTTCCAGGCAGTTTCCAAGATAACAGATTCGCCTATGGCGGTGTTCTGTGATCAGGTGCTCTGTCAACTGGGCAGCAGCTTTGTTGTTATCCAGCGCAACAGCCGGGAAAACAGCATTGCGCTGTGTGATTTCTATGATGGGGCAGGTGCATTTCTCAGCAAGAGTCTGCGCGATGCGTTCTTTCAGCGAGGTCAGGAGGTATGTGTCGGAGGCAAAGCAGACGCCGGAAAATTCGTCGTAATTTGGAATGCGCAGGATGCTGCTTTCTCCTAAGCTGTAACTGCCGACGTCCTCCCCGTCCGTGGAGGAGAAAATTTCCACGATATAGCCAAACTCTGCTGCCTTGTCAATGATTCCCTGACACAGACTGCGCTGAAATTCACCGAATATGTGTGAGATAAAGATGCCGATTTTCTTTGCTTGGTACATAGTTGATACTCCTTATCTTTTTGCCGCAGTTCAGCCTTGCCGAACTGTAATATTTCTTAACATTCCATCAACGACTGGCGCCACTGCCACATTTGCGTATAGTATTCCTCCGTCTGGTCTGGCAGCAGATAGGCGGCGCAGGCATACGCGTATGCAAAGAAGCAGTAGTTGTTCCGTGAGATACGGCTCTGCACGATATGTAATAGTTTTTCTGCCCACTGTGTATAGGCGGAATCCTGTGAGGCAAGCCATGCGGCGAGGGTAAATGCGGGGATGATCGGCCAGTCAAGCTGTCCCTTGCAGATCTTGTCAAGTTCGTGTAGCGATAGGTGCGATAAAATGCACACGGCCGCAAACTGAACGCGAAGCAGCCAGTCCTCGGCATAGATCTGTGTATCTTTTTGTCGTGGCGGATATACCATAACGCCATATAGCTCATGGTACTGTTCCCTGGTGAGTTTTGCGGCGCATTCCCTGGCGGCTTCATACCATGCTTTCAGAGAAAAGTCTGTTGCGGCCAGTTCTCCGACAAGGCTGCTGACGAAATCTGACGGCTTGTCGACGGCTGGGATCGGAGTGTTGAGGTCGAGATAGTTCCAGAAAATAATCCCCTCATCGTCCAGTGTCTTGTCAAGCGGCGGGGTCTGCGCCGTACTGGTTGTTACTGTGAAAGAGCAGGGATGTCCGCAGATCTGTTCTATGGCAAGGCGCGCCGCATTGATGCTGCTTGCCGATTCCTGACAGCTTGTGGCACAGCTGGCTACGCCGGAAGTGTTGCCGTTTTTGCGCATGCTGCGCGCCGCGTTGACAATGCTTTCAGCGCTGGAATTAAGATAGTCGACATTGGGTGTCATTCGCTCAAACGCTGCCATCTGGCAAAGCTCCTGCGCGCGCTCATTATGAATATCAGCGGCAGCGCACACGACGAGCCGCTCCAGCTCATAGGGGTCGGCGTCTGCCATAAAGCGGCAGAAGATCCACGAGGGTTCCGCCCAACTGCAGTCATTGTAATCTCCTGCTTCCAGAACTGTATAATAACATTCGCCCGCTTTCTGCCAGCGCCTCTTCTTAAAGTAATAATCGCCCAGATCATTGTACGCTGCGGCGTTGCCAGGATCGGACGCAAGTCCCAGCGCAATATATTTTTCTGCGTTCTCCTCCTGTTCAAGGTCAAGGTAGGTCAATCCGGCGAAAGTGTATCTCGATGTGGTGCCGCCTTGGGAGAGTCCTTTTAAGATGACTTCGAGTGCCTTTTGGGGTTCTTGCTGGTGGCGGTAGAGATTGCATTCCGCAACATATCTGTCGGAGGTTTCATTTCTGGCTTTGCACGTTGTGATGCGGTTGAATGTTTCGTGACAGAGTGACCATAGATGTTTTTGCAGAGGCTCTTCACAGCGGTCGATTGTGAAAATGACTGCAGCGATGAAGGCACAGACTGCCTCTTCCCCGGCCTTTGCGACAAGTTTTTCATCTCCAAGCCATTCGGCTATGGGTTCTGTGCTGTCCTCCTCACCATTCCACAGGCAGGAGGCATAATAGTGGAGCGCTTCCTGTACATTTCCAGTATGATATAGTTGCTCTGCTTTTTTGACAATACTTGATTTCATATGTTTGACGCCTCCTGTCTCAATTGGGGTACAGATTGTTATGGATATTGATTGCCCAGGACAGATCGTAGAGATGAAACATCCCGTCATCCTCTGCCAGTCCTTTGTCCCGCAATATTTTCATGCAGATCTGGTAGGCGGTCTCGTTGATCCCGCGTGAAATGATATCGCCGTTTGTGAGGTAAATGTAAAACTGATAGACGTCCTCCGTATACACATCTTCCAAATTCTCCTGCGTTGACATGTACACCGTATCCTCCATCTGCTGCGCGCCTTCTGGATGAAGCAGATCCATGAAAAACCCGTTCCATACCTCATAGCCTTCCGACTGTAGGCTTCCGATGATGATCGGTTTTAAGAGCTGTATCACTCGGTCATTTAAGCCGTGCTGGTGAATGCGCATCTGCTCTGCCATCGCATAGAAATTGCCGACGGCCCGGTGCTCCATTCCATCAAGGGCGAGATTGCCCATATAGCGGTTCATGTACGGGAGCAGTTCGTCGGGATCCTGGCTCTCGATCCCTGGCACCAGCACGGCAGCGATGCCGGATTCCCTGTCAATGTAGCGGCTGGGATAAGAAATCTCGGCTCGTGTCTGGCACTGGGGGCAGATGGGGTGGAAAAAAGCGTTATCGTCTAAGAGCTGCCTTCCCTCCGGCCATACAAGCGTGTCGATGCAGTTGATCCGCTGTACGGGAAATACATTTCCACAGTGCTGGCACTGAAGGGTGGTCTGGGCTGTTGCCCATGGATTTCTGGTCATGTGAAGTTTATTCAATAGATACACCTCCTTGGGAATCGTTCTGAAATTCGTAATTTCGAAGTTCTTGATATAAACATTATAGTATGGACTTTAGGCACTGTCAAATGAATACAATTTGCCTGGTGCATAAATTACCAAAGAAGTGTTTGCCGTAAGAAAATCGTAAGATTTCTGTGGAAAAAACTTCATAAAAGTGATAAGAAACCTACAAACATTGAGGAGCTTGTTCTGATACAATCATTGCATCAGAACAGGTTCCTTTATGTTTCAGAAATCATTATGGAATCTTAAATATTTTTAAGAGGATTCCTCATTGGATCTTAAAAAGTTTTTCCGTATACTCGTATCGTGCGCAAACGAATCAGAAATTGCGCACAACAGGATGATTAGAAAATGTTTAGAGAAAAGAATGCTATGATAGGAAAAATATGGAGTCAAAACAGGAAAGGGAGTACGCGTGCCAAAGCACGCAGGGAGGTATAAAGGTGAAAAACATAGTGATTATTTTTGGCGGAGCTTCTTCAGAATATGAAGTTTCGCTGCAGTCAGCGTATGCGGTGGTCAATAACATTGACCGGGAAAAATACAAGCCGGTGACAGTCGGTATCTCGCGGGAGGGAAGATGGTTCTATTTCACAGGGGATGTCGGCAGGATCAAGGAGGATACATGGTGCAATGCCACAGACTGTGTGCCTGCAATGATTTCACCAGACAGGACAGAGCATCAGCTGATTCTTTTCCATAGTGAGGGAATCAAAACGATTCCGATCGATGCAGTTTTTCCAGTGCTGCATGGGCGCAACGGCGAGGACGGAACGGTTCAGGGGATCGCGGAGCTTGCGGGGATTGCGCTTGTCGGCTGCGGTACACTGGCATCTGCGCTCTGCATGGACAAGGACAGGGCGCACAGACTGGCAGGATTGGCAGGGGTGCGCGTGCCGAGGGCGATGGTGCTGGCAGACAACAGTGCAGTCAACAAGGCGTATGATTTTGCGAGAGAGATCGGATTTCCAGTCTTTGTAAAACCTGTGAAAGCGGGTTCTTCCTATGGCGTGACGAAAGTGGAGGTCATGGAACAGCTGGCGTCGGCAGTATCGCTTGCCTTCCAATATGACGATCGTGTCATTGTGGAGGAGACAATCGAGGGCTTTGAGGTGGGCTGTGCTGTTTGCGGCAGGGACCAGCTGATCGTAGGAGAAGTGGATGAGATCGAGCTCGACCAGACCGGTTTTTTTGATTACACGGAAAAATACACACTCAAGACTGCAGCGATTCATGTGCCGGCGAGGATTGCTGCAGACAAGGCGCAGGAGATCAAGGAGGCTGCTAAACGGATTTACAAAGCATTGGACTGTTCCGGTTTTGCGAGGGTGGATCTGTTTCTGACGCCGGAGGGGGAGGTTGTGTTTAACGAGGTAAATACGATCCCGGGTTTTACAGAGCACAGCCGCTATCCAGGAATGATGAAGGCGGCGGGTTACAGCTTTAAAGAAATATTGGATAGAATTATCGGGCAGGCATTCTTCTAGCGGATTGTTTGTGCTAAGGAATTGTAGGAAAGTAAGTGATGCAACTTGCGCAGGATATTTCTTCGAGGATGTATGTCAAAAAACGCAGGCGTAGGAGGCAAAGGCATAAAGGGCAATGCCTTAGGCGAGGCTTTTTGCCAATTGCATATGC
>DKVL01000041.1 GCA_002491195.1 Lachnospiraceae bacterium UBA7179 | reverse complement strand
GACAGAAACATGCCGGAATTCCTCTCTCTGCATGATGTCTGAAATATGGATTTCCACCTTTGGAACTGTGATGCTTGCAAGAGCGTCACGAATCGCGTACGAGTAATGCGTAAATGCCCCCGGATTGATGACGATCCCCTCTGTTCCGTCAAAATATGCTTCCTGGATCCTGTCTATGATGGCTCCCTCATGGTTCGACTGGAAACATGTGATCTCACAGTCTGACTCCTTTGCCTTATTCTGTATCATATTCACAAGATCATTATAATCCTGTGTCCCGTAAATCCCTTTTTCCCTGATCCCAAGGAAGTTCAGATTCGGTCCGTTGATCACCAATAGTTTCATTTTTCTGTCATCCTTTCTCAATCATTCTCATATTCACCTGCCCAATCCAAAGGAAATGGTGCCTCTCTATGCTATTCAAAGACCTTTCCCTGTCTGCCCAATATTCCAGCCAGTCCAGAACATGAAAAGGTTTTGCTATTTTCTCAAACCTCCCCCAATATTTCCTCTGCCACATCCGACTGTCTCAACGCATCCACACAGATGATGATCCCGGCCCCCGCCTCGTACAAGGGTTCCCGCACCGCAAGCATCTCCTCGATCCGTTTCATCGGATCCTCACACTTTAAAAGCGGTCTCGTCGTGTCGCCCTTGATTCTGTTGTAGATTGTTACCGGGCCTGCCTTCAGATAGACAACCCTGCCAAGCTCTGACAATAGCTGTCTGTTCTCCGCCCGCAGAGGCATTCCGCCGCCTGTCGATATGACCAGATATTCTCTTTTCTCATCAATCAATTGTCTTAACAGTGCTGTCTCCATATCCCGAAATGCCAGCTCGCCGTCCGCGGCAAAAATCTCATTGATGCTTCTTTTCTGCTGCTCTACGATCATCTCATCTGTATCGACAAAAGTATAGTCTTTTAATTTTGCGACACATTTACCCACAGTCGTCTTACCGCTTCCCATATAACCAATTAAAATAATATTCTCCATGAAAATCCCCCATACTGTCAATCGCCTGCGAATCCTGTCAGTCTTTTACCTTAATTGATCGCAAAGTTTTTGGTATGCCTTATCCGCAGCCTCCCCCGGCACCTTGCATCCATTCCATATCTCGAAAGCGTCAACAGCCTGGTATAAAAGCATCTTGAGTCCATTGTAAGCCAAACCGCCGTTATCCTTGACAAGCTGCATAAACTTTGTCTCCCAGGGCGTGTAGATCAGGTCATAGCCAAACTTCACATAATGATAAAAATCCCCATCGTCGATAACCACATCATCAACATTCGGTGCAAGGCCAACGCTCGTACACTGGATCACGATATACCTGTTCTCTGCCCCTGTTAAGAGTTTCCTGTAATCAGAAAGCGCCATCGCCGTCACGCATTCCTTTCCATATCGGCTGAGGCTACTGTTGATCTCGCCTGCCACAGCATCAGCCCTCGCTATACTGCGATTCAATAAATATACTTTTTTTGCCTCGCCATTTGCACACGTAAAAGCAGCTGCACGCCCCACGCCGCCTGCGCCAAGTATAATAACTTCTTCATTTTTGAGCGAGATACCGTCCTGCTCCATCGCCCGCCAGAGTCCGCTGGTGTCCGTATTGCAGCCGATAAATCCCTCCCTGTCATCCCGTCTGTCGCGCACAAGCGTATTGACAGCCCCCATCATTGCCGCGCCTGCATCAACCTCCGTCAAAAAAGGAATCACTGCATTTTTATAGGGAACCGTGACATTCATGCCCTGGATATTCAGCCCGTAAGCGCCTTTTAAGGCTGCCTCGAGCTGTCCGTCCGCCACATGAAACGGCACATACACCAGATTGATACCAAGCGCGTCTGCAAAGGTACCGTGTATCAGCGGTGACAAGGTATGCTCCACCGGATTTCCTATGATTCCATAAACTTTTGTTTTTCCATTCATCTGCATGAATCGTTCCCCCATCTGTTTCTATTTTTTCTCACATATCGATGATAACCAATCAGCACGATTTTTTCAAGATAGCGTTTCAAGACAATCTGGATCTCCTCCTTTGGGTGAATCGGCTTCACCAGAATCGAGTAAATCCCTGCCTTGTTCGCCCCCCACACGTCGGTAAAAATCTGATCTCCCACAAACAGCGTATTTTGCTCATCTGTCCCCATGTTCTTCATAGCTTCCCGATACTTGCCGGGATTTGGCTTGCCCGCCTTATAAATATAAGGGGCCTCTACCGCGTCACAAAACATCTTCACGCGCGGCTCCTTATTGTTGGAGAGCATCGTAACTTGATAGCCTATTTTTTTCAGGCGCTGAAACAGGGCGACCGCGCGCTCGTCCGCCGGAAGTCCATGTGGCACCAGCGTGTTGTCAATATCGAACAGAATCCCTCTGTAACCCTGTCTGTATTTTTTTTCAAAGTCAATTTCATAAGTCGAGTCAAGATATTCGTCTGGATAAAACCGTTGCAGCATCAAACATATCCTCCATCCATCATGCAGAATTGGTATCGTACCCTGAAAACCCTGTCACAAATTCGCCGCCTCCAGCAAAAGCCACGTGTAGTCGGTTGACGGATTTTCGTAAATCTCCTCTACCTTTCCCTGTTCCAGAATCTCCCCGCTTTTCATGATGATCACCCTGTCGCACATCTGGTACACGACACGCAGGTCATGTGAAATAAAAAGGATGGAAATCCCAAGCTCCCTGTGAAGATTCAACAGCAGCCTGATAATCTGCGCCTGTATTGTCACGTCAAGTGCAGACACCGGTTCGTCCGCAATCAGAAAATTTGTGTCACACAGTAACGCCGCCGCAATCGCGACACGCTGCCTCTGACCGCCGGAAAGTTCTGCAGGGTAATGCTCCTTTAACTTCACATCAAGCCCTACACGCTCCAACATCCTGTCAACTTTTCTGACGCGCTCCTCTTTCGATAATTTATCTTTGCCTCTGTTCCTGCGGGATTTCATGCGAAGCGGCTCTTCCAATATCCAACCGATCTTCTTGGAAGGATTGAGCGAGCTATATGGATCCTGAAAGACCATCTGCGGGTTCGGACAGTCGAGCACGATCTTGCCGTCATACTGTTTCTGCATGCCAAGAATCGCCTTTGCAAGCGATGTCTTTCCGCACCCGCTCTCACCGACAAGTCCTAGTACTTCGCCTCTTTTCATGTCAAAACTCACATTTTTCAAGACATGCTGTAAATCTCTCTCCGGCTTTGCATGAAAACGGCTCATCAGGTTATCTTTATTTTTATAATAAACATTTAAATTGCTTACGTTTAGTATATCTTCCATCTTACCCTCCATGCCGACATACAAAAATTATACGATCATAATGAAGTCTCCCTTTTTTGCAGCATCTATATGCTCTTGATATCCTGCAATATAAAAAGGAATACTGTCCTCTTTACCATTAACCAGGCGCCCTTTCACCTTTTGCCAGGCACGGATTGAGACTTGAAAATCTGGTCGTCCGGCAACCAGAACAGGCTGCTCTTCATTTCTCACCCAGAGATATTCCCCGCCATAATTCTTCCGCGCCGTCTCAAAGACATAACACCCGATCATAGAAGACATATTGTACAGCGTATCTTCGTCCAGTTCCAGATCGCTCCTCAATTCATCCAAAAGCTCATCAACCACCACAAGACTTTCAATGGAATAATCCAAAGAATCTTTTTGAATAAAAGTGTACACTGGATCCTGACTAAAGTTCTCAACAAAATGATCCGCAGTGTGTATAATATCATTCATTAACTCATTCATAGCAAGTCCTCTCCATTTTTGATAAATCCTTATTCCGTTTCATGCGCCTTAGCGCATTCATCCCGTTAGCGAAAGAATCGCTTTTCACAGTCGGCGGAACACCCTGCGGGACCGACCAGTTTTTCCCTGTCATATGGCGTCATGTATCGAACTTTCATAGCGTATTTTCCTTTCATTGATACAGAAAAATTGTCCGCTCTTTCCTAACAACAATCCCAGACATACAGAACATCAGAAAAGTCTTTCCTCTCCAAATCCTCACGGTTAATAAAGAAGTTTCCAACACCGAGATCCCCCCAAAGTACGTAATTCCCCCACACATCAGAATCCATCTGAAAAAGCAGAGTATCATATTTTGCATCCTCCTCACACAAAGCACGGGGATCTTCTATAGCGAAATTAGGATATCCAAGTATCCAATGTCCGCCGTTTGCCTCCTGTTTGCCTGTATCTGGCATCATTTCTTTTTCGAGCGCATGAAAAAGTTCACGATGCAATATGTGACAAAGATCGCCTTCCTCTGCTTCGATCCCATAAAGCGCTTTCACCGCTGATAAGAATATTGGTTTAAAATTCCTGTCTGCCACATTCATTGAACAGAGCCGCTTTTCCCATTTCACTGCCCATTCTCCATAAAGTGGGGTAGCATCTTCCCACTCCTTTTTTGTATTATCTGGAAAATGCATTTTCTCAATATCAGCTCTGGAAATGGACATATCCAGTGCTTCATGGTAAACAATACGAAACGTATTCTGAACATTCGGACATTCATAATCCATTCCAAAGAACTTGTCCGTTCCGATGAAAAACTGCAGCATCCCATGCCCTGGTAACGGCGCATCCGGACGGATTTGATCAAAATTGAACTGAGCCAAAAGAATTAAAGGATTGCCATCTGAATCAACCGGGTACACTTTTGACTGAGGCCAATACGGCAGACCTCCAAACTTATTGTCGAAAATGCCAGGTTTTTGATCTGGACAGATGGTGAGAAAATAAGCTTGCATTGCTGTTTCTTGCTTTATTATACCCACAATTTCTTTTATTTGCTGCAATGTCAATTCCATGAGATCAGCTCCTCCTAATTTCCACTCATATATTTCTGATGGTCTTCAACAAGAAACGTGTAATAACATTGATAAATCTCTTCTTCTGTAACACCCCTCGAACATAGGAGCATTTCAATCATTGTCAAAGCCTCATGCATGACAAGAAAAGTTCCCGAAACAGACGTATGCCCCGATGAAGACGTAATTGTAAACACGTTTTTCTTACAAGTCACTTCCTTTGTGACAAATCCAAGAGGCATTGGTATTCCCTCCCATGAACTTGCACAATGTTGCTCTATTTTCTGGTTTGCCCAGATCAAATAAAGGGCGTTTCTTTCCACATTGTCACAAACTGTCTCTGAAATCAATTTCTGATCTTTGGATAAACCAAACTGCTGCCTCACTACCGCCAGCATATTGCCTTCCTCATCCAATGCATAGAAAATCTCATTCCTTTTTGCCCATTCACGCGTTTCCTCATTGTTCTCTTTCGATACTTCCCGGATCTCTAACAAAAGGCGCTCCATATCTTCTATTACATCTACCTCATACGTCCCATCCTCTTTTGCCAGAATGGACACTTCGATACAATGACAATGCCCAGCGCACAAAAATGGCTTGACATCGATGTACAAACAAGCCAAGATCTGCGATGATTCTTCACCATCTACATTGATTTCCATTTGAATTTTCCTTAACTTCTTTTCAGCCGCCGCAAAACGATATTCTGTTTGGTACATAATGCTCTCTGAAATGATCTTTTGAATATATTCTTTCTGATTCCCTATCCATTTCAAACATGCATTTGATTGAATTATATACTGCATAACGACTTGATCGTTATATCCATATTCTGCATGTTCCTCCCAGCCCACAATCGAGATATCTGTTTTCTTTTCCCATATAATTCTTACGATCTTACATTCATACACTCCCAGATCAACCTGTTCGAAGTCTTCAAAGTTTACCATCTGCCACCGCTTTGACAGTATTCCTTTTTCCTGCTCCTTCGCCTTTGTGTATAAACTTTTGTTATTCTGCATTGCTGATCTCCACAAACTTCAATTTAATGCGCTTTCATCTTATTCATTTCATCAACAAAGGAAGCACTTTTCACAGTCATTTCAACCCATGCAGGGCGAAATCCGCTTTTGATTGCATTGCGGACAGATTTGACATTGGACCATGCAGCACAGTAAAATGGCACTTTTTCCCGTTCCAGGATTTCAAGCGCCAGTCGGCTTGTAAGTGCTGACGCGATGTTTTGTCTGCGGTACTTTGCAATAACATCCACGCCAATCTGCCACATTGTCTCACAGTCGGCGGAACACCCTGCGAGACCGACCAGCTTTCCCCTGTCATATGCACCGATTCCTAATACATCCAATTCGCGGCGGTCTTTGCACAGCGCGTTACTCCATGTGTCTGTATAAAGTGTATCAAAGTCTCCGGAATGCAGCACCTTTAATTCATATGGACAATCCAATGCCTTTAATTCCTTTAAATCCGGCAGAAAATACTCCGCCATGAAACAAATCCTTAAATTGTCTTTCTGCATTGCATCATTCAGCACATGTAAATTTGGCGTCTCAAAGCAATGTTCCACCGAAAAACGATTGATGTATTCCGAAACGATACCGCGGTACTTCTCGTCAATGGAAGCAACAATATTATTTCCATAAGAAATCAGATTGCACGCAAAAGGAAGCGTCAAATATTTTCTCGCATCAGGGTTTACCGCTGATGTGACAATGATATTTTGCTCCTGCATAAAATCGCCAGCCTTACAATTTGCATCCGCCGCCGACTGCTGCATCGCAGTTTGTAAGATGCTTTCATTGGTAAAATTCATAGGATTTCTTCTCCAGTCTCGGTATCGCGTTAATTAATTCCTTTGTGTAATCTTCTTTCGGATGATAAAAGATATCCTCTGTCGCTCCCGTCTCCACCATATTCCCATTATGCATCACAATGATGCGATGGCACAAACGCTTCACCAGGCTTAGATCGTGGGATATGAACAGTATCGCCATATTCTTTTCTTTGTTAAGCCGCTGCAACAGCTTCACGATCTGCAGTTGTATTGTCACATCAAGCGCTGTCGTCGGCTCATCTGCGATCAGAAGCTTCGGCTCACAGATCATCGCGGAAGCGATCATCACGCGCTGCCGCATACCGCCAGAAAGCTCATGCGGATACTTTTTGTACACAAGCTGCGGACTTTCAAGCTCCACATCCTCAAGCGCCCTGATCACGCGCCGATACCGCTCGTCCTTTCCCATCCTGGGCTGATGGATGCGAAGGCTCTCCTCCACCTGCCAGCCGATGCGCTTTACCGGATTTAATGAGGTCATTGGTTCCTGAAATACGATGCCAATGTCATTGCCCTGAATCTGCCTAAGCGCTCCGCGATTCGCATGTAACAGCTCCTTTCCCTCAAACAGGATCTTCCCCTCCATCTCCATATCATGACGCCGGAGCAAGCCTGCGACCGCCATCGCTGTCATGGATTTCCCTGAACCGGATTCGCCGACAATCCCAAGGATTTCGCCCTGTGCCAGCTCCATGCCCAGGTGATTCACAACGCGCTCCGGCACATCATGGTCATGAAACTCTATATTCAAATTTTCTACTTTTAATAATATATGATCCATTGGTCTCCTTCGCTTTCATTCTAATACAACAAACACCCGCAAAAAATCTAGTCAGGGAAGTTATCCGCCAGATACGCGCCTTTCACAACAAAATCAGCCGCATGGGACTTCACATATTCATTCATAAGCTGATCAATGTCTTCTCCATCATCATAAAAGGAATCGATCTGCTCAAAATCATCAAATCCTTCCTCTTCGCGCAACTTTTCAAGAGCTGCAATTCTCTCACTGCGGTCAAAAGGGATCCTGCCGCCAAACAGATCAACAGCTTTCTGAAAATTCTGAGCATATTTCCCGGCGCCTATCATTCGCATACATTCTAAAGCATCTTTCCAGACAATCCCCGTTGAATTGAAGAAAAACTGGTCATGCCCACCATTGCAGACCTCTGAATCATACCAGAATAAGGCGAGTATCTTTCGCTGTGCCTCCGTAAAAGGCTTCAGGTCCTGCTCATATACATCAAGGCCATCATAAATACTTACCGTATACCAAAGCGGCTGAATCAGTTCCCATGCGCTATATTTTCCTTCCGCAATATCTTTCTCATTTAGATCAAAATACTTGTTCACTAATTTGATACCCATAATCTGCTCCACCTCATTCCAGTTTGAACCTCAAAATACAATGATACCTTTTCCCATCAGTTTCAATGTCTTCTTTTCAATTCCCTGTTCCACTGTTTTGATTCCGTTTCCTTTTTCATTGAATGTTCCGGCTTTGTTCCTGCCATATCTGTTATCTGCAAATTCAAAGTCTGTTATGATCTCTCCTGCCTGTTTCATTATATCAGACTTACAGACTATTTCAAGCATCTTGTAAATCTGGCAATATGTTGTCATGAAGCGATGGTTACTGTTCACACAGGAATAAGGAAAATAAAATTACAGGAAACACTATAACACAAAACATACGGGAATTGTGAAGTGATCGAAATGTTTTCTAAAAATCAAGGAAAAGAGTAAAAGTACCTATAACCTTATTTTCAATCCATCATACGCAAAATATGTGAAATTCAATTCCCGCTCCAATTTTCTATAATCATCATATGATTTTCCCCAGTCTTCCTCTAAATGTGTAATAATAACTTTTTTGATTCCATACTGTCTGCGTATCGCATCAATTTCATCTAAAGTAAAGAGTTCTTTTCGCAGTGGGTTATCTTCGTTTAAGACAAAGCCATCTTTTAATATGTCACCTACGATCGTATTCCCAATAATTAAAACATCTGCATCCTGAAATTTCTCTGACTTTGGAAATGGTTTTACATCACATGGGGCATATATTATCTTTTGGCTGTCAGAAGAAATAATAAATATTGCCACATGTTCCTGTTCATCTACGGGAACCAACTCAATCAAAATATTATCTTGCTTGAAAGCGCGAATTGCTTTTGTATATACAAGACCTCTTGCCTCATAATACTCAATCATTGAACCATATTTTGTACTTTGCTTTTTCACATCTTCAAGAATAGCCGGCAAAGAAGCAATTTCGATCGGATGATCCGGTTTCTTTCCCAGCGAATCGGCAAGCCAATCCATTTTCAGCTGTTCGATCACACGCATTCCCATTGTATGATCAGGATCGCAATGGCTGTATAAAATATGTTCCACTTTCTGTACGTCGGAATGATTCAATGAAGCATTGATATCTTCCGGCGTGTCAATCAATAGATTCACACCTTCAATAAACAGACTGCATCCCGTTCTTGCATAAGGAAATCCTTTCTGCCGCGCTTCAGTACATACGCGACAGTTGCAACAGGCCCTTGGCGTGCTGACACAGCCGCCGGAACCAAGTATGATTACATTCATGTTCTGTCTGCCTCCTTTACTATAATATCTCCGGCCTGTGGTAAAAAGCACTCTGCTTCAATCTCTCGTTTCGTATCTCCCATGAACCGCTTTGTCCCCTTTTCTTATCCGATTTTCCTTATTTCATGCTAACAAAATATATCTGTTCTTGTCAAGAGTGCAGGATATTCCGACCAGAATAAACGCATGAACGAGAAT
>DKVL01000057.1 GCA_002491195.1 Lachnospiraceae bacterium UBA7179 | reverse complement strand
ATTGATTTTGGTGTCAAACTTAAGGTATCGTCAAGCAGTTAATCTCATTTGCCCGTCAAGGTAATAATATATAGTCTTGTCTTTTCCTGTCTGACAATGCTATACTAAAAATAAAAAATACTTTGACATCTATACAAGGAGGCTATCATGTTACCAGACCGAAATACAGCAGAACAATTATTAAAAGACGCAGAACAATGTAACCCAGGAGCCTGGGTAAACCACAGCAAAATAACTGCCCGGTGTGCGGAACAAATTGCAGGCGCCTGCACCGGTATGAACAGCGAAAAAGCTTATATCGTAGGACTTTTGCACGATATTGGCAGAAAGTTTGGTGTAAAGCATATGGGGCATATCTATGACGGCTATCATTACATGCTGGAGCTTGGCTATGACGAAGCTGCTAAAATCTGCCTGACGCACTCGTTCAGTATCCAGAACATCCAGGATTACATAGGAAGGTTCGATATCACGGACGATGAACTTAGGGAGCTTGAAGCAGCACTTGCCGCGGCGGAATATGACGACTACGACCGCCTGATCCAGCTCTGCGACAGTATGGCAGGAGCCGAAGGCGTCATGACGATGGAAGCCCGTATGTCAGATGTAGCGCGCCGATACGGAAACTATCCACAGGAAAAGTGGGATAAGAACATGGAACTAAAAGACTATTTCTCAGCGAAAGCTGGCATGGACATCTACGAAATTGTAGCATATCATGAAAGTTAGGAGCGTATCTTATGAGATTATTGATTATACGACACGGCGATCCCGATTATGAAAACGATACACTGACCAGAAAGGGTTGGCGTGAAGCCAGACTGTTGGCAGAGAGACTCTGCAAAATGAACATTGACGATTTTTATGTATCACCGCTTGGGCGTGCCCAGGACACCGCTGGCTGCACATTGGAAAAAATGAACCGCACCGCTGTCACCCACGAATGGCTCCGCGAATTTTCTCCTTCAATCCAACGTCCAGATGTGACTGGCAGGCGCACAATCGCATGGGACTGGCTGCCCGAGGACTGGACAAATGAAACTTGTTTTTATGACCGAGACCGATGGCAGACACAATCTGCTATGGTGGAAGGAAATGTTGGCAGGGAATATCAGTGGGTGACCGCCAACTTTGACAAGCTGCTTGCAGAGCATGGCTATATCAGAAAAGGCGACCTCTATCATGCCCAAAAACCAAACCGCGATACACTCGCCTTCTTCTGTCACTTTGGAGTGGAATGCGTGCTTTTGAGTCATCTTGCCAATATGTCCCCTGTGCTTTTATGGCACCACACTGCTGCAGCACCCACATCAGTCACCACAGTTTACACAGAGGAGCGCCGGGAAGGAACTGCAATTTTCCGCATCAGCAGCTTTGGGGATCTCTCACACCTGTATGCCGCTGGCGAAGAACCCTCTTTTTCTGCGCGTTTCTGTGAAACATACGATGATCCACAGCAACGGCATGACTAAGTGGTATTATCATGCACAAACAATCCATGAAGAATCGCTGCACTTGCGATTCTTCTGTATGAAGCTTTCGATTTTCTTAGCGGGCGTACTTTGGCCGCTTAGAAAATCTCTTCACACTTTCCACTCGCCGTCCCGCAGAAATGCAGCTGCCATGTCGTCCGCTTTCCTGATGATCTCCTTCGAAAATCCGATGATTTCCAGAAGCTTTATCGCATTTCTCGTGTGCGCCCTCCCCTCAAGAAGCCTGTAGGAAAAAAGCACATCGTCATCCTTTACCTCTTCCTCGAAATGATAATTATCATAATACTGTTCCAGCAGATGAGTCAGCTCAATATCGTGTGTCGCCGCAAAACAATAGATTCCCCTCTGTGACAGCCGCTCCAAAATCTGTGTCGACGCCGCGATGCGCTCCATGGTATTGGTCCCCCTCAGCACCTCGTCCACAAAGCACAAAAGCGGTGTGTGATCGCCCGAATCTGCCGCGTCCATGATGCGTTTGAGCGCTTTGATCTCCACGATATAGTAACTCTCACCATGATCAAGGTTGTCCCGCAGCGACATGGAAGAATACATTCTAAAGTAATTGCCCTTGTACATTTTTGCCGCACAGGTGTTTATCGTCTGCGCCAGGATCGCATTGATCGCTGTCATTTTCAAAAAAGTCGACTTTCCCGATGCATTCGAACCAGTAATGACCATTCCCCTGCTCTGTGAAAAACTGTTTGCCACAGGATTCTCGATACATGGGTGAAATCCCTCACTGATCACAAAACGGCTGTCGCATCCAGTCTGCAGCAAGGGCGTCGTATAATATGGCAGCGCCGCCCTGAAATACGCTATGGAAATCACCGCATCGATATACCCGATATCCCCCGCAATCCCGATGATCTCCTTCTTGTTTTTGTGGACGATATTCAACATTTGATTAAAGCGGATCAGATCAACATGTGTCAGCATTTTAATGTAATCAAACAGCAGTTCATCAATATTTCCAGTAGATGCATTCATTTTGAGCACCATACCCGAATGTTTCTCAAAATCTTTAAAGTTTCCCCGTTCTGATTTTAATGTCGCAATATACTCCTGCATCTCAGGGCCATAATGATGTTTTATGATATCATCCGCACAGTGAATCATGCGCATGATATAGGAAAAAGTCGTCACATAGGGAGCCGCGATGCCTTTCTCTTTCATATAGGTCACGATATTAAAACAAGCCGCTGCGATCACCATCGGCACACCCAGCGATGCCCTCACAAAAATCACTGCGACCGACACCAGCAGCAGTAAAATGCAGCCAAAATGCATTTTGTTGCTGCGCACGCCCAGCTCGTCGAGATAATCCAGATAATCAGAAAGTGAATATTTTCCTGTGTGGCCCAGCTCTTTCAGGGACATCATCGTGTCCAGACGTTCCTCCTCATTCGCCATCATATATCTGATATGCGTTTCCATTCTTTCCTGCGCACCGTCCCTGTCGTCAGTCACAGGACGCCGCAGCATCGCATACAGATACTCCTCCCCCGATGCGGACTGCGTAAAATTCATGCGCGCAAAGATATTGTCCATGGACAAATCATTCCATGTGATCTCGTCTATATCATTTCTACTATTACTATGTTTTTCATGCATATGCCAGTAGTAGCGCGAGATCTTGTCAAGCTCCTCGGGACTGTAGGTTCTGTCCGGAAAGCTGCCATAAAGATCTTTGAGCTGCCTGCGGTATTTTTTCTTTCGGTTCTTCTCTTCCGCCGCTCCCCGAATCATCACATAAAAAAAAACTATAAATAGTATTATGAAAAGTATTGCGATCTCCATAATCCCCTCCAATCCGTCTCCTCACAAAAGCATCCTTTGCATTTTCTGCAATATCATAAATTATCTGGTCCAAATCCCTCTGGAAACAGCTCTGCCAGCGTCCGCTCTATATATTGTTCCTCAGAGACCGCTGTGATAATCCGAAACCTGGCCGGATTACAAAACTCCATCATGACCTGTCTGCACACACCACAGGGATAGGCATAACTCGTCGGTGCTCCCCGATAGCCGCCGACTATCGCGATCGCCTCAAACTCCCTCTCGCCCTCGCTCACCGCCTTAAAAAATGCTGTCCGCTCCGCACAGTTTGTCGGCGTGTAGGCCGCATTTTCAATGTTGCATCCCTTGTACACTTTTCCCTGCTTTGTCAAAAGCGCCGCACCCACCATGTATTTTGAATACGGCACATATGCCATCTCACGCGCCTCCAGTGCCAGACGGATCAGTTCTCTGTTTTCCATATAAAATCAGTCTCCCTTCAAACAGCATTTTTGAAACACGCTCTAGCAAAAGAGCAGCCTGCTTAAAACAAGCTGCTCTGACAATTCTTTTCAGATAAGAGTGTTCGAAAAACATTGCTGCTTTTGTTTTTATTATAACTGATTTTCCTTAAAAATCAACTACTTTATCCTACGTTTAACGCTTTTTCGTAGCACTTCGCACTTCAGCCTTCAAATCCTCTGTTTTCAATACCTTTTAAATAATAATACAAACCATTCCTCCATTGGAATCATTGACAATCTTCTGCATCGTATCCTGCAGTTTGATCTGACTCTCCTCCCCGATCATGGAAACCTTGCTTGTGATGCCGTCATTGACCAACTGTTCCACGGTCTTGCCAAAGATATTCGTCTCCCAGATTCCTTCCTTCGATGTCTCTGCATCCGAAATATATCCGATCAAATCCTGCGCCTGCTGCTGTGTCCCGACAATCGGCGCAATCTCTGTCTCGATATTGGCCTTAATCATATGAATCGACGGGCTCTGTGCCTTAATCTTCACACCGTATTTGTTTCCATGCTTGATCAGCGTTGGATTATCCAGCATGATCTCATCCCGCTCCGGTGTGACAACGCCGTATCCCTTTTGCCGGACACTCTCAAGTGCATTGAGCACTTTCTTGTACTCCCGCTTCATGTCAGCCAGACTCGACAAAAGCTGCATCAGCTGGTACTCACCTGATATATTTTCCCCAGTCATAGAGCTCAATAACTCATAGTAATACTTGGTGTCCCCTTCGAGCAAAAAGGAAGCTGAACCATCTGCGATATTTACCTTATCATACTTGCAGCGCCTGATATACTCGCTGTCCTTCTCAAGCAGCTGGCTAAAATCTTTCTCTACCAGATCGCGCACTGTCCTGACCTTATCCATGATAACATGAAGCTTCTCGATCACTTCCTTTTTCATGGGATTGTCGATCTCCATGATATCCATCCACTTCGGCGTATAAAATTCAATCACAGATACCGGAAATTCATACATAATCTGCTCCAGTATCATCGTGATATCATCGCGTCGGAGCTGCTCGATATTGACGGGTATCGCCTTTATCTCAAATTTCTTTTCCAGCTCCGCGGCAATATTTTTTGCCTCTTCAGAATAGGGCTTTGTTGTATTGACAAGCACCACAAATGGTTTGCCAAGCTCCTTGAGCTCTGTAATTGTCTGTTCCTCTGCGGGCTTGTAGGCATTTCGCGGTATCTCTCCAAAACTTCCGTCCGTAGTGACTACAATACCGATCGTTGAGTGGTCCTGAATCACTTTCCTGGTTCCAATCTCCGCTGCCTGTGTAAATGGAATTTCCTCCTTGGACCATGGTGTTTTGACCATGCGTTCCACGTCCTCCTCCATATGCCCTGCAGCACCATCCACCATATATCCAACACAGTCAATCAGCCGCACTTTCACGTTGATTCCATCGCTGATCTCAATCTGGGCAGCCTCTTTCGGTATAAATTTAGGCTCTGTTGTTGTGATCGTGCGCCCTCCGCTGCTCTGTGGCAATTCATCCTGCGTGCGTGTTCTCTCATGTTCATTCTCAATCTGCGGCAGCACCATCAGATCCATAAAACGTTTTATAAAAGTAGATTTTCCTGTCCTGACCGGTCCTACCACACCCACATAAATCTCTCCGCCAGTCCGCTGACTGATATCTCTGTATAAATTAAATTCCTGATTTGCATCAAGCTGGCTCATTATATTCCCCTTTCTTATTGAATGATATAAACGATTGATCAATACCTACAAGCTTGTGGAAACAGACTTACAGAGTGAATCTCACTCTATCTGTTTCAATTTATGCACGCCTGCACAAAAAAAGAACCATAACTGTCCTTTAAAATTCTACAGTTGTGATTCCCTTTTTTCTGTACTATTCGTCACTGCCTTTACTGTGACCATGATGCTCTCTTTTCTTCTCCGTCTCTTTTGTGTGATTTTGTGACTGTACGCAAAACTGCGTCGCAGTTTTACGTGCATACCTGCGTGCGAGCGCTTTCTTTCTCTCCCGGGAAGCCTGCTTCGAAGCGCGTTTTCTGTCGCGTACATTTACTTCATCCTGGTTGTATATGGCCAGCCATTTCGTCTCTGTCAAACGTACATAGTTTGGATACGCCGTATATTTCATATGACATTTATTGCATTCGTATGTGTTCAGCGTGTCGCCGTTTGGCATATTTACTTTGAGCGTGAGACCGTACTTGACAATCCCCTCGCATCCCTCTTTTACACACTTATTGATTCTCTTATCATAGACGTAAAAAACGTCACGATCCCGCAATTGTACCTTTCTCTCGGGCGCCTTCTTCTCCATCTCTCAGTCCTTTGCCTTTCAAGACCCTTTCTCCTTCGCGACAAATCATTTATTTGCCATCAGTTTGACCATCGCTTCATTCAACCCTTTTACTGTCAGCTTATACATCGGGAAGATCTCCTTCACAGCCGTCTCCGCCTCACGCCACGGCGCACGCCCCGGCGCCATCTTGGGATTCATCCACACAACCTTTTTATAGTGACGTTTCATCAGCTGAAGCCACTCAAAACCAGACAATCCACCGTTAGGCCCCCTGTAGTTGCCTGTATTCGAATACAGCTCTTCCGGCGCCATCGCCGCATCACCGACAATGATCACTTTGTAATCACTGCCGACATTTCGAAACATCCACTCTGTATCGATCCAGTCACCGTTCTCGCATTCTGGCGTTTTATATAACTTGGAATAAATGCAATTGTGAAAATAATATACCTTCACGTCCTTAAAATGGTTAGACTTATTCACAGACTGAAACAGATCATTCATCAATCTGGTATATGGGATCATCGTTCCGCCGGAATCCATCAGGAGCAAAAGTTTCACTGCATTTTTGCGCGGTTTCATCATCTCGATCTGCAGATATCCGCCATTGTTGCAGGTCTTATCGATCGTCTCATCAATATCAAGTTCCGACTTGGGAATATCAAGCTTCGTGGAAAACTGTCTCAGCCGCCTCAGCGCCATCTGGAACTGGCGGTTATCAATCACCTTGTCGTCCCTGAAATCCCGGTACTTGCGCGCACCAACAACAGAAAATGCCGACTGATAGCCTGTCTGACCACCAACACGCACGCCGCCCACATTTCCGCCCATATTTCCAAAGGAAGTCTTTCCCATCGTTCCGATCCAGAAACTTCCTCCGTTGTGCTCCTCATTCTGGTCTTTGAGACGCTGTTTGAACTTCTCCTCCACATCGTCCTTGTCCACCTGAATGTCCTCGACCTGATTCAGATAGCTCCTCGCCTCCTCGTGCGCAAGCTCCAGCATATCGGACTTATCAAGCCACCGAAGCATATTTTTCCCGACCTCGGTCTCGGTCTTTACGCCCTTGAAGCACTCCTCAAATGCCATGTCAAACTTGTCAAACTCGGTCTCGCTCTTTACCAGTATCATCCGCGCCACATAGTAAAACTGCGTCAGTGAACTCTCGCAGAGCCCCTTGTCCAGCGCCTCCTGCAGATCAAGCCACTCGCCAAGGGAAACCTCAAGTCCTTTATCCTTTAATGTGTAGAAAAATTTAGAAAACATTCTGATACTCCTTGCGTGCTCCGCACGCATACCAATCAACAATTTCGAAAGCGATCTTCTTTCACACTTCCGTCATGCCGCCAACAAGACAACAGTTCTTTAATGAATCTCCTGCCGCACAGTCTCCAGATCCTCATCCTTCTTCACAACCACCCCGACAAACGGAAGTTTTGACCGCAGTGTATCTGCCGGAATGCCACCGATCTGCAGTGCATTGATCCAGTCGATCAGCTCTGAGGTACTCGGCTTTTTGCGCACATCGCGGAGCGCCCTGATATCATAAAATACCTGCATCGCATTTTTCATAAGATTTTCCTCGACATCAGGATAATGCGTCTTGATGATCTCCTCCATCAGATCCGCGTCCGGAAAGTCGATATAGTGAAAGATACATCTTCTCAAAAACGCATCTGGAAGCTCTTTCTCCGCGTTGGACGTGATGATCACAATCGGTCTGTGCTTTGCCCTGACGGTGCGTTTTGTCTCATGGATATAAAACTCCATCTGGTCAAGCTCCCACAGAAGGTCATTGGGAAACTCCAAGTCCGCCTTGTCGATCTCGTCGATCAGGAGAACAACCTGCTCATCGCTCTCGAACGCCTCACCAAGTTTTCCCAGCTTGATATATCGCGCGATATCGTCAACACCTTCCTCACCGAACTGTCCGTCATAAAGTCTCTGGATCGTATCATACATGTACAGACCATCCTGCGCCTTTGTCGTGGATTTGATGTTCCATATGATCAGCTTCTTGCCAAGGGAATTGGCCACCGCCTGCGCGAGCATCGTCTTTCCCGTGCCCGGCTCCCCCTTGATCAAGAGCGGCTTTTTCAGTGCGATCGCCACATTGACACTCGCGAGTAGCTCCTCGCTTGCCACGTAATCCCGTGTGCTGTTAAATTCTGTGTTTGCCATATTGTACCTTTCCTTTCTCATATGCCATATACTTCGCATATAACGGAGTCTATAAATTCTTTTTCTACGTCAGGATATTTAGAGCGAATCTTCTGTGCAGCCATAGCAGCATTGCCATTTAATTCCCAGTAGGCCTCTGCCATATTGCGAACGCCCTGCTTTCTTCTATTACTTTCTTCCTTTCTTCTACTGTTTTCTTCCTTTCTTCTTCTATCATAGGTGCTGCTATTTCCATGATTGTCATGATTCCTTCCTCCTTCACATCCCTGGCTAACTCGATATTACTTGCCTTAGACACCAATTCTACTACTGTTTCTGCATTGAGCAGTTCATCTTTGAATGATCTGCAGAGGAAATACCGTGTGCCCAATCTCATAAATTCCTTTACTCCTGACTGTAATCTTACATCCTCTCTTTTCAAGAGTTTTCAATAACTTAACAGGCTTTACCTCTCTCATAATCGTCATGGTGACATCATCATCTTTCACTTCATCCACACGCTTGCCCGTCTCAGCTTTATAAAGCGCAGTATATGCCAAAGTCTTATACACTGTGTCTATATTAGCCTTATCACCCGGTGACTTATATTCAATCAGATTATGTCCCTTGAAAAATCTGTCTGCAATTTCATTTTTAAACGCTGCTTCCTTTGCGGCAAGCACTACCAGCATATCTACCTGTAATGGTTCCTTGCCTAAAATGTATTCCCTATGGAAATTGAGAACATCTGCGTTATCCGCCAGTTCCAGTTCTGTAGCTGCACAATAGGCATTATGCCATTGAATGCTCTCTTCGTCTTTCGTAACCTGCTGTCTCACCACTCTATGCCACCTCATGATACTTTCATTGTATTGATTTTATAACAAACTGTCAATATTTGCATGGCAATCCCATCGCCATGTCATCGTTACCAAACATCTGTTCTTCACAAGTATTATCATAAAACACAGCATCATAAATTTCAAGTAATTTCATAAAACATTTTCGGAACATTTATTTGCTTTTGTGAGGTGATCAAAGGAATTAAATACTGCTCTCTGATGGAAACAGAAAATCGTCCGTTGGTTATTGAAAGTTGAAATCTTGTAAAAAGCATTGAAATACTCGTTCCCTGTCCCTTGCAGTCTCAAAGTATGGCAAACCGTACTTTTGACACTGCTCTTTGATACAGATGCTTTGCTCCACAATATACACTGCGCCTTCCCGAAGTTCTTCATCCGATTTGTAAAAGGTATATATTTCATATAATCCTCTGGCAAAAGCTGGTACATATCCAGTACGACGCCAGGTTCAAACTCATCGTACTCGCCACTGTCCAACATTGCCCGAACAAACGGCGCCATCTTACCACTGATCAAACGTAATGTATCTGCGGAAGATAACCCTGCATAAGTATTCACTCCTGTTTCCGGAAAACATTTCTCAAATCCCGCTATGATTGAATCCATACTGATATGCTGATACCCATACTGCTTTGCCAGCCGGTGGGAAATTGTGCTTTTTCCGGCTCTTGGAACACCCGCAATAATAATATTATTTTTCATCTTTTACCTATCCGGATACTGTTCTTTTCTTAATCTCACCGTTAAACGGGAATTTTATCAATTATAAAGATACACTACTTCTTTACCATTTTTTTCAGCGTACTCAATTTCTTTTTTTACCGATTCCCCAATATAACCATCAATATTTACAACATATATACCATCGCTCAAGTCAATTTTTCTAAAATGAGCGTCCGCAAGTCGTAAAAGTTCCTCGTCTGTCGGAACAACATCTTCTTCACAATAAACACATTGCAGTATGTTATAACCTTTACCAATTTCAAGATCATAAGCCAATTTTTTCATTTCTTTTTCAAATCGCATACTACCACAAATCGTATAGGTTTTCACCAAATCACCTCCATCAAATCCCGATAGAAATCAATCTTTTCAAGCATATTATTTCCCCATAGTAAAATTTTCCATGCCATATACTTCGCGTATAACGGAGTCTATAAATTCTTTTTCTACGTCAGGATATTTAGAACGAATCTTCTGTGCAGCCATAGCAGCATTACCATTTAGTTCCCAATAGGCCTCCGCCATATTTCGAACGCCCTGCTTCCTTTCTTTTTCTGCTCTCTTCCTTTCCTCTTCTATCATAGGTGCTGCCATTTCCATGATTGTCATGATTCCTTCCTCCTTCACATCCCTGGCCAGCGCGATATTGCTTGCCTTAGACACCAATTCTACTACCGTTTCCGCATTGAGCAGTTCATCTTTGGTTCCCTTTTCCCTGATTGCCCTGTATTGATTCGCTAACCGCTTTGCCTCCTGCAGCGATATATCCTCTCTTTTCAAGAGTCTTTAATAACTTAACAGGCTTTACCTCTCTCATAATCGTCATGGTGACATCATCATCTTTCACTTCATCTACACACTTGCCTGTCTCAGCTTTATAAAGCGCAGTATATGCCAAAGTCTTATACACTGTGTCTATATTAGCCTTATCGCCCGGTGACTTATATTCAATCAGATTATGTCCCCTAAAGAATCTGTCTGCAATTTCATTTTTTAACTCTGCGCCCTTTGCGGCAAGTACTACTAACATATCTACTTGTAATAGTTCCTTACCTAAAATGTATTCTCTGTGAAAGCTGAGTACATCTGCGTTATCCGCCAGTTCCAGTTCTGTAGCTGCACAATAGGCATTATGCCATTGAATGCTCTCTTCGTCTTTCGCATCCTGCTTTTTCTTCACTCTATGCCACCTCATGATACTTTCATTGTATTGATTTTATAACAAACTGTCAATACTTGCATGGCAATGCCATTGCCATATGATCGCAAGCAGCTACTGTTCACTCCGTTTCAGTAAC
>DKVL01000117.1:48256-48639 GCA_002491195.1 Lachnospiraceae bacterium UBA7179 | reverse complement strand
TTAAAAAGTTCAATCTCCCTCTTAGGATAGTCTTTGATATTGCATTTCGATGAACCAATCCTTATATACCGCTTTTCCTTAAATGCAGTAGGTATCTCAAAAGCCGCAGGTATAACCAATACGACAACTCTCTTTTGCTGAATTTCAATTTCCTCAAAAGAAAAATTCAGGCTCGGAGAAAGATTTCTCGCCAGATAATTCTGATATGGTTCTTTATTGTAGTCGCAATATTGGTTGAATGTCGTCCCAACTATTTTATGATTCTCATCTTTAACTCCCCATATAAAATAAGCATATTTTTTATAGTGGAACGCTGCAGCGTTTGATAACGCGGAAACATACTCTCCTAATGTTTCCGGCTGAAACCAATTCTCTTTAAATTC
>DKVL01000117.1:23731-47927 GCA_002491195.1 Lachnospiraceae bacterium UBA7179 | reverse complement strand
CATGGCACATAAATCTAATACAATCTGTTTTATATCCATTGACATTCTCCTCGATACGGATTTATTCCCAACTTTATTCCCAACTGCTTAAACTATAACACATTGGGAATAAAGTTGGAATAAGAATTTATATTATTTTGCCCTTTTTTACAAATGCAGGTACTTCTTGAAACATTTCGATTTTGAATTTAAGCCTGCTATTTGTTAATTTATATACTGATCACAATTCCAATCTCATATCAATCACTTCCTGAAATCTTTTCACTCAAGAATTAAAATCTTTATGATTTCTGCCAAATTCAACAAACCCATTTTTTTAATACATAGATAATGCACTTACATTATCAACAACCACAT
Organism: Lachnospiraceae bacterium UBA7179; assembly: GCA_002491195.1. GTDB lineage: Bacteria > Bacillota > Clostridia > Lachnospirales > Lachnospiraceae > COE1. The sequence goes on along the minus strand of DKVL01000117.1, from coordinate 47,570 downwards.
TCAACGCAAGCTGGATATATCCCGCGGTCCTTGCACATTCAATACACGCTGTGGTGAATGCCTGTCCACTTTGCGGTACGACTTACCATCAATAGCATCATACCCTATTTTTTAAAATAGTCAATCTGTTTTGAAAAGTTGTTCAGCATGATCTCATCTAATATGATCTTTGATTTCATAAAAACGATATAATTCCTCTTTATCATCGTTCAAATCTTTATACATTCTTTTTGTGTTCAGGATATACCCGGCTTTTTCAATCACTTTCCAAGAGGGTATGTTTTCATTTCGCACAGTAGCGATGATTCTTGCTGCATGATAATGTTTTAGAAAATATTTGGTATATGCCTTAACCGCTTCAGCAGCATAGCCATTGTTTCTATACTGCGCACCGACAAAATAGGTGATCCCTGTATCCCGGAGTTCTTCATAATAGGAGCATCCGACAGAACCAACGACCACAGCTCCATCCTTTAAGGTTATTGTATAAGCCAGATAATCCATATTCGGATTGTTTCTAAGTGCAAACTCCTTTGCCTCGGCTATCCATTTTGTGATCCAGCTGCCGCAGTCTTTGTCAAAGCCGCAATCGTTCAGGGTTCCGTCTGCCGCCATTACGGAAAATGGTATCGCATCATCTGTTTTGATATCCCGGATCAACAATCTTTGTGTTTCAATCTGCATAAATAAACGCTCCTTAATATTTATATTTTTTGCCTTTTCTGTAAGGAACTGCAGGAAAATAAGTGATACAACTTGTGCAGGATATTTCAGTTCCTTACCATAGAAAACAGCCCATGGCTAATACTACAGGAAATAGACTATGGTAATTCCTGATCATTTATCAAAGAATCATAGTTCGCCTTGGGCAAACAGGTTATCTTTCCCCATACCACATACGAATGGATTCGAGTCATATAAATGACAAAAATCCAAAAAGTCAGAACGCTGTTTTGGATCATTCATAATCTTTACAAGCAATTCTCGCGGAAGGGTTCTTGCATATGCGCCGGGACCTGCCAGTTTCACATTTTTTACGCCGTAAGTTTTGAGTATATCCTCTAATTCATCTGGCATAAAAGCGTATGTGATGCACCACGGCGTACCTCCATTTTCATATTCGGCAATCTCACTGTCCCCTCCCATAAGCCCGTCCTTATACAGCTTCATAACGGCATCTTTGCTGAAATGATATGTTTCGATTGCATTTTCCTTATTATCAATGCACCATTTTACAAAAGGATCATCACAGGTTTCATCCAATATGAATTGGTATTTTTGTATTGGATTTGCCAAGTATGGGAGAGAGCCCAAACGACTCGATACACTGAGCATAATTCGTTTGCGGCCTATGCGTATGAGTTCACCAATAACTTTTTTCTGGTTGGGATAGGTATACGAGACAGGGGCATCAAAGGAAATCACCATATCGAACGATTTATCGTTGAAATCTTTCAGTTCTTCCAATGCGCCGTTCACAAAGGTTATTTTGTCAAGAACCTCTTCTTTTGCTGCCAAGTCCTTTGCTTTCTCGATCATAGGCTGCGATATGTCAAAATGTGTTACCGCACAGCCTTTTTTGCAAGGAGAATGGAAAATCTTCCACATCCTGCACCACCGTCAAACACTGTCTTTATTCCGTCTAAGTGGGATAGCAGTTCCTTTTCTATATGACTCTTTTGGATAATATCATCGATAAAGGTTTCCTCGCGACGGCTTTCCAATTCACCTTTATCCGGCATATTCCACAAGCGTTCCGATATTTTTCTGCTATAATCCATAATTCAGTCTCCTATCATAATCAAACTGTCATTTTTTATTTAGGAGCCTTAAAGAAATAACATGACAAGATTGCGCAGAATTTTTCTTCGAGAATGCAAGTTACTACGTAACTGGCAAAAATTAGGCACATAGTGGGCTATGTAACTAATTTTTGCCTAATTGTTTTAGCAATTTGATATCGGAGAAAAAGGCAAGCAAGATGTCAAGTTATTTCTTTAAGGATCCTTATTGTATAGCGTAACATATTTTCATCCCGCCTTCCACCTTATGTTTTTTTACAAAAAAGTGTACGCCACCACCAAACAACTGCAATGCGCCCTGCTTAAAATAGTCCATCCAGATCAAACATAACTGTATTGTTCCTAATTCAAAACTCCCGATAAAAATCATCCTTCCTTTCCGACATTACCAAATAACACTCCTTTCCCGCCAAAAGTTCCGCCGGCACTCTCCATGGCCTACCATAGTAATAATGATCTGCCACCAGCCGGCCATCTGCATAAATTTGTGCCACATCGTAATCCTCTTCGATTGAAATAAAACCATGTTCGCCCTCTACCGTGAATTTCTTCCATATTACAGTTCTCTCCCCTCCAATCTGAAGTTCGCCTTCATATGGCAGTTCAAACGGCGCCTCCAAGACCGGCTGCCATGCGATTTTGGGTTCGTCCGCTGGTTCCCCTATCGAAAAGGGCAGAAATTTTTTGCCATCCCACCGATAATAAACGTGCTTTCCCGGCTGCACACAGCACAATTTCCCATCACAACAATATAGATCGCATTCTTCTCCCAGATACAGGCAGCTCCCATGATCTGCTTCCTGTATACAGTCCAGCCTGCGCAAATAGTTTGCCTCTTCCCAGGTCAATGTCACGATACCTGTCTGTTCCATCCAAAACAAAGAGTCCCTGCCTGCATCTGCCTTTACTTCACGGCCATCCGTGAAGCGGTACACACTGGAAATACCTGGAATTTCTACAAAGAAATAAACGGAATCCATATGACATACTGGCTGTGCAGTGGCGTACTCCAGTATCACAGACGATGTTCCTGTCCCCAGTTTCATCATAAACGGCAGAAAAAAGCTAATTTCACCCTTTACATCAATCGGCGGAAAAACGACGCTTCCCGTATCAATGACCACATGCGCAACATCCCTAAGTTTCGTCAATCGCTGGTAATGATTGATAAACACATATCCTTTATATCCGTCTGTTCTCATACCATAACGCAAAGAAACCATATCATTCCGCTCGATCTTTTCCAGTGCATCCACTGCCCCCAGCGGCGCAAAATCCTGTTGAAAATCCTGCACAAACAGGTGCAGCAGATTTAACAGTCGATACTGTCCCCTGACCTCGCCGTACTCTGACAGCGCCGCCTGAAAATCATAGGACAGAATTGGATAATCGTTCGGATAACCAGATGCCCTGGATTCCTGTAACGTAGTCCGTTGTCCAATCTGATTCGTGCCTCCATGGTACATATAGTAGCCCGGCAGGTTGTTTCCATCCCCCAGCTTTACCAAGGCGACCGCATAGATATCCATGGGATGTATGATTGGTCTCCTGTGGTGTGTCACCTGAATCCCGCCTCCGAGCTCACAAGTCGCAAAAGGATACCTCTCGTAAGGAAGCTGCCACGAATCCTCTCCCGCCGGCTTCGTATACGTTGTCAGATCCGCGCCGATTGCAGAATCATTGCGCATCCTGTTAAAAAAATAATGGGGCGAGGGCGGCAATGGCCTTGTATGCCTTTCCCATGGCGCTTCACAGTACCCTCCAAACACCGGAACCACCTCGTCCACAGGAATTTCAACGCCTGCTGCACTGTTCCAGCCTGTCACAGTGAACAGGGGCGCATCCAAGCCGCACTCCAGGGCAATCCTCTTCAACGCAGCCAGATGCTCCGCACCGCCCCCAAACTCATTTTCCAGCTGAATTGCCACAATATTGCCGCCATCTCTGTAAAACAGTCCCCGCACCTCCGCGGCAATCCGCGCATACCAACGCTTTACCTGAGACAAATATTCCGGGTGATTTCCACGCAATGGATAGGTTTTCTGCAGCAGCCAGTCAGGAAACCCGCCATTACGGCACTCGCCATGTGCCCATGGGCCGATGCGCAGTACGACTTCAAGCCCGGCCCTGCCACATTCTGACACAAAGGCTCGGATATCCTTATCTTTGCTGAAATCAAAATTCCCCTCGATCTCTTCATGGTAAATCCAAAACAGATAGGTGGACACCAGCGTAATACCGCCAGCCTTCATTTTGCCAAGCTCCTCTGCCCATTGATCCCTGTTGTAACGTGAAAAGTGAAATTCCCCCATCACTGGTATCCATGGCTTTCCCCCTCTGGTAAGATAAGCGCTGTTCACATCAATCCGTTCCCCGCCGGGACTCGCTCCTCCCAGATGCAAATGTCCCGTTAAAATCTCCTGTTTCTCTTCCTTCTGAAAACGATAAATCATCTTTTTCCTCCACGATCTCATTCTGACAGAACAGCTTCATTGTTTCTGGCATACTTATGGCTCATCCGTTCTGATCTGTCTTTCATAAATCCTGCACATCATATGAGACGGCTCAATTGCGGACACTTCTTTCAGGAAACTGGCAGCCCTTTCCCTGTTTCCCAGTCCAATATTTCCGAGCGCCATCAGATAATAGCAATGTGCGCGGTTTTTTCGTGTATAATCTTCATCAAAAATCAAAAAGTCCGGAAGGGAAACCGCAAAATACTCGATCTGCACCTGATCGTCCAGATGCTGCTCTCCATAATCGATCAGACGATAAAAGCGTGCGTTTGCTTCCTTAATCATTCCTAATTTCCGATATGCAAGCCCCTGATACAGAATCATGTCCGCCGGCTGGTCATTATAATACATTGCGCTGGCAGGCTCGTCTGTCCCGACCGTCGCCCTGCGGAAACATTCCTCCGCTTCCGCTGTCCGTCCCTGCGCTTCGAGCGATAATCCGAGATGGTAATAAATATGGTTATCTTTCGTGCCCTCCAGTTTCCCTTCACCCAGATTTTCCGGGTAAACCAGTGCTTTTCGGAGCAATGTTTCCGCATCAGAAAAGCATCCTTCCATCTGCGCGTTCTTTGCCATCTCCAGCAGGGAAAGTGTGTACTGAGTCGTAATCTTACCCTCGCCGCCCTCCCATGGGTGGAAACTGTGTTCCATGATGCACTGGTATGCTTTCTCGTGATCACCGCATAGATTTACCAGCGTGATATATTCTATATAAAGATCGTCGCGCCCTTCGATCAGTTCCCTGTATTCCTCGTAGTTTTTCAGGCGGTCCTCAAATGTCCAGCCCATTTTCCTGTACAACTGGTCCAGCTCCAAAAAGACACGCGCGTCCTTTGTGTTCAAATCAAATGCACGTTCCAACGCAGCCTGCGCTGCCTTAGCGTCTTTCTTTTTGTTATAATAAGCCAGCGACAGATTCCTGAATACTGTCGGAAATCCGCTGTCTGCCTGTATGGATGTCTCCCAGAGCTTTATTGCCTCCTGCCATTGGAGTTTGTCATAGAACAGATTTCCGAGATAGTAGCATGCCTTCGCCTTAAAACCATGCTCAATCGCAAAGCGCAGTACCGCGATATCCTCCAGTTTGTTCGGGAAGCAGTAGTCTGGTGCACTGGTTTCCGCCCTTTCCAGTACGCTGCGGACATCTGCATCTCCTGCCAGATTCTGATAGTACGCCTTGTAATAAAAGAGCATTGGATATTCCTTTGTACAGCAGCCGAGCATTTCAACCGCTTCACTGTACGCGCCAAATTCCGCGTAATCTCTTGCTGCCATCAGATAATTTTCCTGAAAATTGCGCATCCTTGCATTCAGCCTGTCACGAAGCTGCCTGTCATTTTCTTCCAGCATGATCTCCTCGTTAGCCGATACAAAATCAAAAGGATCCAGCAGCAGATTTTCCTTCACCCACTCTCTTGCCTTGCCGGTCATTTCCAATCTCCGCAGCAGGTATGCCTTTAATCCCCTTGCCTTGATATTGTGGGCATTTTTCACCAGTGCCTTTTCCACATGATCGTATGCCCGGGAAAATCGTTTCCTCCCTGTGTCAATGGCCGCCAGATAATAGTATGACATTTCCTGCTGTTCATTGCTCCACGCCGCCTTGTAAAAAGCATCGTACGCCGCATCCTTTTCATCCTGATAAAACAGCGCCAGCCCAAGCAGGTAATAGCTCTCACTATGATACGGGTTCGGATTTCTCTCCACCAGACGTTCCAGTGCTTTTCTAAAATATCTCTCCGCCTGCGCAAACTGTCCCCTTCTCATAAGGAGCAGTCCGTAAGCATTGTTGATGCGGATATCTCCCTCATCCCGTTTCAGCCCTTCCAGATAATAGGGATCCGGCAGGTAAGTAGCGTGGCGGTACTGCTCAATATGCTGCCCGGTGAGATAAAGTTCCTCGCAGGTCTGTATCTCTCCTGGTTTTTTTGCCGCCTTCGCCGGTTCCGGAAGTTTGGGGATCTCATATGGCTCTGGCTGGTATTCCACCAGACATCTGCCCCCGGCATAAACAGAGAGCCGCAGATCTTCTTCTTTCTGATCGGGCAAATTGATTTCCGTCTGGTAAGTGTCGGTCGGAGAAAGTTTTGTGGTCACATCCAGCACCTTTTCCCCTGCCGCTGTCAGTACGATGTTTGCCTGTTCATGCACGCTGGTAGCATAGGCGATCACTTTTGCGCACCCGCCGCTGTACGAGAGATGGACTGCAGCATCCACAGTCGCATTTTTTACCTGTCCCACTGCCTTATAGGGCATAAAATACTGTTGGAAGGTCTTTTCCTCGAATGGCTTTAACCATGCAAAGTCCGGCTGGTTATCCGTATAGACGCCCGTCATCAGCTCCACATAGGGACCATCCTCATCTGTAAGGTTCCTGTCCCATGCCCTGCCAAAATCACCACAGCCCCATGTCCACTGCTTCTTTCCAGGCGAAATGTGGTGGTCTGCCACATGAAGGATTCCGGCTTCCTTTCCGTAATCGTAACCGCCCACAAAATCGTATTTTGACTTCTCTGCCATGTAAGAGGTTGGAACCGGGATATTTTTGTATCGCGAAATGTCCACGCCCTCACTGTAATCCTTCTTGTAATATACTCCCGTAGCAATCGGAAAACGGGAGACATCCCGCTTTCCATGGTCCATCACGGCATGGACATCGGGCGGAAAGACCGACTGTGTGTCGTCATTTGCCGGAACGGCAGGATTCGCCCACCAGAGAAAGGTCTGGGGGAATGCCGTCCGGTTATAGAGCTGCCCCGTGATTTCTATATAGGCTCTGCCCGGATACAGCGTAATCTTTGTAATGGATTTACTGCCATACATCTGGTCCACATCATGGCACAGGACAGCGCAGCTTCCGTCCTCTTGCTCCTGCATCTCATAATCCACCGGAAGGAACGTCGTCGGTCTGTGGTGCTGCGGCCAGTTAAACTCGATGCCGCCAGAGATCCATGGTCCTGTCAGTCCCACCAGAGCAGGCTTGATCACATGGTTATAGTAGACAAAATCATAACCGTTGGTCTTGTCGTATGCCCTCTGAATTCTCCCGCCAAGTTCTGGGAGAACCATGACTTTCAAATATTCATTTTCGAGAAAAACTGCTGTGTGTTCCTTATCTGTTTTCTGACTGCTGATTTTTTCAACAGTAGGATAAGGGTACACTTTTCCACTGCTTCCCTGGTATACCCGCTTATCCAGAAAAATTGGATTTTTTTCTGCCTCTCCAATTTCATAGGTTGGGATGACTACTTTTTGCATCCAGACGTTTGCTTTGCTCATCGATTTCTCCTTTCTCTTTTCACTGTGATATCTTGTTTTTGCGTTTCTGTAATACCACTATATCCCTTATTTCCCAAGAAATCATTCATTGCGATTGCGTTGTTGTTTATATTTTTTGCTCTTGCAATTCTCTTCTTTCTGGCTTATGATAAGGAACTGTAGGAAAAAATTCTGGAGGTATCATTCATGAAATCCTGTGAGGCGCTGGTTTCATCCGAATCAGAATACTTTATCTATTCCCCAAGCAAACTTGCCATGAACATGTTCCTGTATCCCATGCAGTGCGGATTTTTCTCATATTTGCCCGGATATTCCCTGAAAAGGGATTCCTTTGACAGTTTCCTGCTGATGTATGTTCAGAAAGGAGAGCTGGAACTGAAACTGGAAGAAAAAAGTGTTTCCGCAAAAGCCGGACAGTTTGTATTGCTGGATTGTTATCAAAGACATGCTTATTCCACGAATGACGGATGTGAATGCCTATGGTGTCATTTCGACGGCATTACCGCCCGCCCTCTGTATACAGCCATTGTGGAAAATCTCGGAAACGTGTTCTCCATGACCGATCCTTTCCCTGCACTGAACCGGCTGACGGCGATTTTGAAAATATTTTACACTGGCAGCATCGTCAGGGAACCCCTGCTGTCAAAATACCTCAATGATATTCTGACTGAATTTCTGCTTCATATGCCTGACCAGCCAAAGACCTGCCATCACGCCGGCATGGCAGAGGATACGATTACCTACATCAATGAACATTTCGCCGAAGATCTTTCCGTTGATACACTGGCGGCCAGGGTGAACCTGAGTCCCTATCATTTTATCCGCACATTTAAAAAAATGACCGGCTATACTCCCCACGAATATCTGGTCAACACCCGCATTGCCACCGCCAGATATCTGCTAAAAAACACCAGTCTGCCAATAAAGGACATTTGTTTTAACACTGGGTTTTCCAGTGAGAGTGTATTCTGCAGTACCTTTAAACGCCATCAAAAAATATCGCCGGCCCAGTACAGGACATGGACCGGACGATGACGATCTATCTATTTCTGCCACACCAATGTTTTGAATACATCCCACGGGATCTCCTGCTTCGGCTGAAACTCTGCTGAATCCATATACTGGTAAACCGACGCAAGAAGTGCCCGCGCCTCCGGATATTCCTGCAGGTCCTGCAGTCCCATGGTAGAAAACAGCAGTTTTCCATTTCCGCACCGGCACTCCAACAGTTGTGCCATCGGTCTCAGGTATGCATAACTGTCCATCTCCGCAATAATTGTCTGATAGTATTCCGGCAGAATCACAGCGCGCTGTGATGCCATATGCCACCATTGCCAGTCGGTGTGAAATTCCGTAGGGAAATTCCGGAAAACCGGGTGGGCTGCATCGATCAGCTGTCCCATTCCGCCTTCCTGCTCTGGAAATGTCCCCACGGACCAGAAATCTGTTGTGAACTGCGCCTGTATGGAATCAGGCAGTGCTTCCTTCGTTGACGGCGGAGCCAGATACACTGTTTTACCTGCTTCCAGCGCCGCTTGTGCCCGCTCATCCAGACAGGAAGTCTCGCATACCGTCTCCGGACAGACCGGAGTGACCGGAGGATATACCCAGACAGGGTAGCGATTGGAAACTTCCCCGATGGATATGGTCAGATTCAGGCGGAGTGGTTTTGCAGCCGCCTCCAGCGGTATCCGCAGCGTTCCCGCATCTGTAAGACCACCTGTCGGATATACCGAATATGCCAGCTGTCTTTCCTCTGAAAAATTTTCACCCTGCAGTGTGCATCGTATCCCGCCCTCCAGATCCTCTTTCCCATAATTGGCGATCTGTATCTCTGCTTCCAGTATTTCCGTATTTTCATAAGTATATTTCGGAAGCATCGCCAGCGGCAGTTGTGACCTGAAAAAGGAGCAAAAACTTTCCGGGCTTGCGAAAGCATACGGCTTTGGCTCCAGATGGGAGTTCATCATACCCACTAACGCTGTACCCTGTCCCGGAAAATCCTGCAGCCCCAACAGAGAAATGCCCGACAGCTGTTCTGTCCGCATGGCTGCCTCAATCTCTTCCCGGTAACAGATTTTCGCAAGCTCTCCTGTCGCCTCCACATACCTTGTCCAGACAGGCATCAGACCGCATTCTTCCACACGTTTCTTCACCCGCTCAATGTTTGCCGGTTCTGAAATCCCTTGAAATTCCGCAAGTTCCCCGAAGTCAGGCAGCACTTCAAACTGTCCCACCTCAAAGCTAAATACTGGTTTCTGATAAGTTTCCCGCAGACGTTCCATCGTCTTATTGTAGTTTGTCTTTGCGCTCGGGCAGCAATGGTTGATGTAACCCTCCATGTTGGAAAAGGTTCCACGCAGAGGCTGGTCCAGATAATTGGAGGAGGTATAAAAATCGCTCTCCCTGTCGCAGCCGAGCGTCCCATAATGCACGTTGGAACCGTTCGCATACAATCTTGTCCCGTCCAGCTTCCGCGCAGCAGCAAGAAGCGCATCCATCCTCATATGTCCCAGTTTGGATGCGTGTAGCTCATTCCCGAAAGTCAGCATCACGAATGATGGATGATTTGCGAGCATGGATATCACCCCGAAAAGCTCCTCCCTGTAGTAGGCAGCGCTTTCTTCGGTCTCAAAAGCATCTTTCGGATTCCAGTGGGATAACTCCGGCTGCATCAGGATTCCCATCCGGTCCGCTGCCATAAAAGCCGCCTCGGGAGGACAATGAGAATGAAAGCGCACACAGTTCACCCCATAGGATTTGTAACGTTCCAATATCCTGATCCATTCATCCGCTGACATGGGACAGTATCCCGTCTCAGGAAACGCCGCGCAGTTTGCTTCACTTCTCAAAAAGATTGTCCTTCCATTCAGCGCAAGCCTTCCCTCTGCATTGCTTCCAAAATCCCGCACCCCGAATGAAACCGTCCTCTTTTCCCCACTGTCCAAAACTGCGGTCAGTTCATATAAATTGCCCTCATACTCATCCCACCGCGCCACATCGGCAGCCAGCTGCAGATCCTTTACAACGATTTCCGTATCTCCCTTCTGTACAGAAACCTCCAGCTCTTGATCTGCCGCTAATGCATCGGAAACAATGCTCAGCTTTCCTTTCCATGCATCAGCCGCACACAGGCTGACCTTGACCGTGAGTGTACCTTCCTTCGGATATACCCTGACTGCTTCCAGGAATACCGGTTCTTCCGTCCGCAGACGAAGATATCCCAGCACGCCGTTCCAGTTTGTCTGCGTCTCATCCGTCGCTGCCGACGAGGCTGTGATATCACCATATGGCAGTCCTGGATAACTGTTATCTGACAGCAATGTCAATTCATGTTCCCCGCGCCAGACATCCGTAACCTCAAACACATGGGGCGTGCTGATTGTGGGCGTTCGAAAATCAGGAATCTCCTGTCCGTCGACGAGAAGTTTCAAACATCTTGCCCTCTCCACTTCCAGAAAGATTCTCTTCCCTTGCGGCGCCGCAAAGGACACACGGCGCATCAGCCTTGCTTCCCCTTCATAAGTATGCTTTCGGGTAAACCTCGTGAGAATTGCCCTGCCTTCCGTGAAACCTTCCCCTGGATTTCCTAATGTAATGTCGGGATGCCACTGATTACCGCCGGTATCCCTGCCTCCAATCCCATTCTCATCCAGCGTTCCCGGCAGCTTCATAGAATAAACCCTGCCATCGCCAATGTCTGCCTGCCATATGCCTGCCAATGAATAGACCATATCGGTACCCTCCTCGTTTTGAACAGTTCCTTACTACAGGTATTTTTACAACAATAACATTTTCAATGTCCGATTTCAATTCGTAAAATTGCGTACCTGTTGATATAATTTGCTTTTTCTATGAACGGGCGGGTTGAAATATCATAAAGTAATCCAATATCTTTTTATGATTTCGCCGTCTACATTGACCTCTTTTTCAAAAACACCGCCATTAGCAAGAATCGTTTTCTCGCTTGCTCTATTATCACTGCTGCATGTAATCATTACTTTGTCAATATTTCTACTTCTACAGTTTTCCAGGTTCAATCTTAGCATTTCCTTTGCGTATCCTTTTCCTCTTTCGGTCGGTCGTACAGAATATCCCATATGACCACCCCAAAGTCCTAAAACAGGGTGATTTATGTGATGCCTTAAATCTATGATTCCAACGATTTTGTTATCAAAACAACGAACAGCAATATATGTATTTGACGGAACGCTTCCCTCTGGACAAGTTTCAGCATTTTCCCACATTGCGAGATTCGTTAACCATTCCTCTACTGTTACGCAACGCTTCAAGCTACCACATCCTGCAAACGAGTCCTGATCATTTGCATTGATCAGTTCTTCGCGAAATTCCATAATATCTTTTTCATATTCCATTGTTGGTTTTAATAACCTAATTCCATCCATTTGTTTACCTCAATCAATTCAGACTTATTTTTTCATTCTATCACAGATACTTTAAAATGTCATTCTTCGAGCCATCGTTTTTAGACAGACCATCCTGTTTATTTCTGGCAGATCTTTTTCCGCAAAATAAGAACATTCATCAACAGTCTCCTTTTGTATTATCTTATCAGTAACAGAAACCTCTCTTTTCCTATTCTTCCCCCGTGCCCCGCATTGTAATTATAGTAATACTTTATTTGCTATATCAAAAATGACCAATATAGATGTCAATATTTCCCCAAAATATAGCATAAAATGATATAAACTGTAACCAATACTGGTCAAAATGTAAATTGTAAGTTACGATTCAGCGTAGGACTTTGCACTGTGCTGCAAATTATGGCTTTACAAGCCACGTAAGAAAACGTAGTGGTTGAAATGCATCAAGCCATGGTATATGGCTTTGACATCGCGAAACGATTTTGCATGACTTGATGCGTTACAGTTCGGCAAGGCTGAACTGTAACATTGTAATGTTAATGAAAATGGATAAATTAATGGAACAAAAATTAAGACGCGACTGCAATATGGGCGAAAATCTCAAAAAACTGCGTAAAAAGAACGGGCTGTCACAGGAAAAACTATGTGCGGAATTACAACGCCGTTCATGCGATATCGGCAGAACCACCTATGAAAAATATGAATCCGGTGAACTGAATATCCGCATCAGCGTACTCATTCAGCTTAGAAAAATCTATGACTGCACCTATGATGATTTTTTCGCCGGTCTTGATCCTGATGAAAATACTCCATAAGGAAACTACGAAACAGTTTTTCACAACTGCAATTTGCAGCCGTATGAAGTATTATGACTGGAGAAAACGATGGGAACTACAGAATTGATATCATTGCAGCTGAGAATGTTTCTGATCATGCTGATCGGGCATTTCTTTCGGAAGAAAAACATCATCTCTGCGGAGGGGAAAAAGAATCTCACCGATCTGGTGATCTACCTGATCTTACCCTGTAATATCGTGAAATCCTTTATGATCGTGTTTGACGACGATACCCTGAAAAAATTCGGGACAGTCTTTGTGGTGTCTGTACTGATACAGATCGTCTGCGCTATATTGGCAAGACTGCTCTACAACCACATAGCGCCAGCGCACAGAAAAGTCCTGCAATATGCCACGGTGGCATCCAATGCGGGATTTCTGGGAAATCCTGTGGCGGAGGGCGTGTTTGGCAGCATGGGGCTGGCACTCGCATCGGTCTATCTGATTCCCCAGCGGATCGTCATGTGGTCAGCGGGCGTGTCTTATTTTACGAAAGGAACGGAAGACGCCCGTGTGCATCAGAGGAGTGTGCTCAAACGAATCATCACGCATCCTTGCATCATCTCGGTAGTGATCGGATTGATCTTTATGTTGGGACAAGTGCAGCTGCCCTCTTTTCTGGACGCTGCCCTGAAGGATATCGGAAACTGCAATACAGCCATGTCCATGCTTGTCATAGGTACGATATTGGCGGATGTCAGCCCACGGGAACTGCTGGATCGATCCATCTTCCTGTTTTCGGGCTTACGGCTGCTCCTGATTCCTCTGCTCGTCTACGCTGGCTGTCTTGCCTGTGCCGTCGAGCCACTTGTGACAGGCGTGTCCGTTTTGCTGGCGGCAATGCCGGCAGCCAGCACCACAGCGATCCTCGCGGCAAAATATGACGGGGACGCAGCCTATGCCAGCAAGTGTGTCGTCACCACCACCGTGCTGTCCCTGCTGACCACGCCAGTGTGGAGCACAATCCTGCTGCGCGCTATTTGAAAATCAGCGTTATACTGCCTGGCCAAACTGCGTGCAGAGGAATTTGCTGACAGCCTCCAGCAGATCTTCTGCATGATCAGACTGGATATTCATCTGCATCACGCGGTTAAAACCGAGCGCCAACATTCCCAGAACCGACTTCGCATCCATCGTTTCTTTCCCCAAAGATACCTCTACAGAGTACGGATACTGTGCGACAATATCCACGAACTCCATAGTTTCTTTTTGACTTCTCAAGATAATGTTTCTACTGATCATTTTTTCATACTCCTCATCTTTTGACTCTATTTTATCAGGAACGAACCACAAATAACCTGTTAACAATATATAATATGTTCCTTAGTGCAGTTCAAATAATCTTACTCCGTGTGCTGGTACTGTATCTATGAGCACATTGCCTTGCACAGCAGCCTCTTTCTGTTTCCAGAGTTCCTTAGCACAGCTGACATCTGCTTCCACTTCCGCAAACTGCTCCACATCTTTCAGAGCACACTTGATCTCCTGCTCGTTTTCCTTAAAATTAAAGAATGCAATATACTTTTCTCCTGTCGCCTGATTCAGGCAGCTCCAGACTGCATAATCCTCGTTTTTCTCATACTGTTTTCCAACATAATCATTGGAAACTAATTTCAGGATGTCCTCTCTGGTAAGCAGATCCAATGTCCACTGATCCAGCTTTGTCAGCTCCGCCCCGATCATGAGCGGCGAGCCGAAGATACACCACAGCGTCATCATCGTGATCTGTTCGTCTTTTGTGAAGTTTGTATCCCACTCCGGCTTTCCAAAGCCTTTCCCAAGCTTTCCAAGGGGCAGCATATCGCAGTCAGGATAGGAACCCTCCGCCACATGATTCTGCCACAGCTCACAGCGGTCAAACATATTTCTCAACAGATCCCAGTTATCCCAGAAGTCATCTGTGATACGCCACATATTGGCAAATTTCTCATAGTGCCATGCCTTCTCGATCAAAGCTGGTCCCGGAGAGAGCGACAACACAATATCCCTGCCGGATTTCTGGATCGCGCGCTGCAGCATTTCCACCTCATGCGCCGCGGAATAGGGATTATGCGGATACGCGTTGGTGTTGCAGATGTCATCGCATTTGATGAAGTCAACGCCCCACTCCGCATACAGCCTGATAATCGAATCATAGTACTCCTGCGCGCCTTCCACATCTTTGCGGACTCCGTACATATCAGGATTCCACCTGCAGATTGAGGACGGATCTGCAATCTCATTTGCAGTGACATTGGTTCCGAAAACCGGCATATGCTGATGCGCCGCGATCCTTGGGATTCCGCGCATGATATGAATACCAAATTTTAATCCGAGATGATGTACATACGCTGCCAGTGGGCCGAACCCTTTTCCTCCTGCAGCGGAAGGAAATCTGTTTACAGCCGGCATCAACCGCCCGTACTCGTCAATCTCCTCATCCCCGAACGGGATATATTGATACCGATCCCTCATAGTGCCCGCATCTTTTGCGTACCACTCGATATCCACCACGATGTACTCCCAGCCGGCAGCTTTCATGTTCGCCGCCATAAAGTCCGCGTTGGCTTTTACCTGCTCCTCATTCACAGTCGTATCATAATAATCATAACTGTTCCACCCCATCGGCGCTTTTTTCATTCGATGCTTCATGAACGTTTCCTCTTTTCCTCTATTGACTTTTTAACAACAGTGACCAAATTGGGAAAAATCTGGTTCCTATACTGCGTTTCGTCTATGAAACCCATTTTGCAAAATCAATATAATATTCTTTCCCTCTTTTGTCAATATAAAAAATTATATATTTTTATCCTTCAATTACAGTTTAATATTGCCAACCGATAACGCATCAGGCCATGCAAAATTGTTTCGCAATGTCAAAGCCATGTACTATGGATTAATAGCGGAATATTAACACATGTTTAAAAAATTCTTTCCATTATCCTAAAGATGTTGTATAATAGCATCAACCACGCATTGGTATTTATCAATTTTCAGGAGGACTTTTGTATGAATTTCCCGTTTGATGATGCCCCCAATACGGCTGCAATCACCTGCTGCCATATCATGAACCAAAATATGCCGATTCTGCACGTTTCCCATGACGAAGAGGATGGCATGTGGCAGTTTCTGTGCGGCAGATCCCACGATACCAATGAGGGAAGAATCATTTCATTGCATGGAATTTATGTGCACGATCCTTCGGTTGCCCAGCTGGCTGATCTGCCCTGCGGATATTCCGCCGACCGGCAGGACATCACTGCTGCATGGAACATCCAAAAGGATTAGCGAACAGAAAGGAGCAATATCAATGTCCGTATCACTTTATTATGAAGCGCGAAGACCACAGCCTGTCACTCCACAGGAAAAAACGATCTGTGAAGAAATCGCAGCGCGCTATGACACCACGTATCCATATGGAGAATTGTATGAAGGTTTTTGCATTTACGATTGGGAGTCCTTTCACGATGAATATGACAAGGATGTCATTTTTGCCGGCGCCACCAAGCTTCCGCTGGATGATGGTGCTGACTTTATGCAAAAAGTAGTAGACTGGTGGTTAAAATGTCTGGAAGAGATCACCGATCACCTTCCTGGCGCACACTGGCACGTTCATATCGACGATGTAGACATCCCATGGGGAGAGGATCAGGAGGAATAAAATATGTTAGAGGAACAGATCGAAAATGCCATACAGGAATTAAGAGAATCAAAAAACACAGATCTTTGTGAAGAACTGATCCGCACTCAGGGAGTGCAAAGCCCGGCTTTTGCACAGGCAGCATTTGAAGCTGGCATCTTTCGCCCGGCTGTTTTATATCAGGATGCTTCCCCTGAGGTCAGGGACAAGCTGATCGACCTGCTGGATCAGGAGGACGAGGAAGCCTTAGGAAAATTACGTGCCAACGATTGCCTGGTGGCGCTTGCCATGATCGGAGACGACACCGTCGCGAAATATTTCCAGAAATGGGAGGATAATCCCAGGCCGTGGCGCAAGTCGCTGTACGTCGGACCGCTTGCTTACGCCAAAGAAGGCGGGTGGTGCATTGAGGACGGTCAGCGAAAATCCCTGTTTTTCAATGAGTGCTACGCACTGGAAAAATCGGAAAATGCTACGCCGGAGGACAACTTGTTCGGCGGAACTGCATCAGAGAAATGCCCTTACTGTAATTCCAGCTATGTAAATATGCTGGTGATTGACGGAAGCGATGAGCGCCTGTCATTTCTGGGAATCAACGGAAAGATCAAGATCAAATACTGCCCGGGCTGCCTTCCATGGACAGAATCCCTATTCTGCCGGTACACGGAGGACGGAGAAAGCACTGTCATTACCCACGAAGGGGGAGAAGATTATATTGTTGAGGATGAAGACATAAACGATCAGACGCCTATTATACTCTCCAGGAAAATGGTTCCCAAAAGTTACTGCGAAGAGTTTGAGCGGTGCGCAATCGGTGGCAGACCGGCATATATCGACGATGCAGACTATACCGTCTGCCCGGAATGCGGCAAACTGATGATGCATCTGGCACAGCTTGGCGAGGAACTGTCGGGCTGCGGTACGCACTATATCCAGATCTGCCGCGACTGCAAGCTTGCGACTGTGCGCTATCAACAGACTTAAATGACAATGATTCTTTTTCATGCAACTGCCACAAACGAGGAGCATCACATAATGCTCCTCGTTTATGGCAGCGTTTTTAATGGTACGAATACTCTTTTCACCTGCGCTGACTGCTTTTAGGATCAGATCATTCCCTCGCATCAATCATATAGCATTCTCTCATCCATACTCTCAAAATATGTCTGGTCGTCAAGAATTGTAATGGCTATATTCTGGTTGCTGTACTTCGCTGCGATAGATTGCAGCTGCTTTAATAGATCACTCTTTGCCAGCTGCAGTATTTCATTGATATCCGCCGAATCCCAATAGTCCTGTATCTCGCGCACCATCCCGCCAACCTGGTCATCGCGCTCTCCGATGCTGACCTTCTCCTTATCTGAAATATGGTAGGAAAAGCCATAATCCAGTGCGCACCATGCCGAGCCATAACCGTTTTGCGCATATTCTTCCTTACTGGTTAGGCAGACACGATCGCTGATATCCTGCTCCGGCTTATTCTTATTCAGACTTCTGACGTATTCTGCATTCTCCATACCCGACAGCCATGTTGTCAATTCGACAAACGATCTCTCCTCATCCGTCAAGGCAACACGGTAATCGCTCCAGCCGCGATCGCATCCGATCCGTTCCATCCGCTCATAATCCTCATTGCACCAGTCCAGATATTCCATATTAAAATCCGCGATGGATTTTTGCCGGTAGTCTGAGGTCTTAAGGGTAAAGAGACTCCGGTAATCCTCCTTTGCTGCGGGCATCGTCTCCCGGATTTCCTGTTCCCCACTTTGATAAGCATCTGTCGCAGCCTGGCGTCTTGCGGTGATCTCCTCCATCTCCTGCGCGGTCGCTTCCCGCAGTCCGACAATCTTATGATTCTCATACACCACAAACAGCTCGATCGCATCCGGCGCATAGATATCCTTACCAATTCCCACGTGCTCTGAAATCCAGATGTTCTCCTCTCCGTCGTAAATTCCCCGCACTTCCTTTCCATTAAAAAACATCTTGTAATCATCCGTATCCCAGTCATAATTGTATGTCAGACCAAACGGCACATACGGTTCCATCATTTTGTCCCACTCGTCGCGGCGCTCTTTCTGCCAGTCGTCCATATCGTCGGCAGCCACGCCATCCAGTGGCTTGTACACATATTCCAGATCCGTCTTCATCAGGTTATTCTGGTACATCATTGTGATATTTAGTACAGTCTCATCAAGCAGCACCTTCATCAATTCCTCATCGCGCAGTTCACTGACAGACAGGCCATGCAGACTGCTCCCCATATCCTCCTCTATATGATGGCGCACTGAGAGATACTCCCCCACAGTAAGCTGGTCTGCATCCAGAATCGTCAGTGTCCCGGAGTACTCCAGGGAAGCATTTTCCGAAGCGCTGTCAAAATCTGTCACAGCATACCCGTTAAAGCTGACCGACTGTCTCCCCGACATGACGGGTCCCAATACATTGTACAGGAAATCAGCTGTCTCATTGCTGTCTGTCCCCTTTGCAGTCTCATACATTGCGTATATGGTCTCATCCTGAAAAAAACGTTCTATGAGATCCCTATACTCCTCCGTGTCCGTCAATGCCCATACCTTATTCCGATACTCCGAAATGCTCATATCCTCATAGCCATCGAATTTTAGGGCAAGAAGCATCTCGTATTCCTTATTATTGTTTTTTGTCTCTGCTGCAGAGGCGGCAAATGCCGTCGTCAGCATGACAATCGTCACGCTGATGACCAAGACTGCTGCCACAACCACTGCCAGCATGGATTTTTTTCTTATCTTCATGATCGCTGTAATCCTCTCTTTCATTGCTTTGTTTCCAAATCTTGATAACAGGCCGCTGCATAGTGGTGCAAATCCGCTTCTCTTAGCCTCCATCTGAATCAGCATCAACGCATACGCCGACTTTGACGCTTCTCCCATATGGCGCACAACGCACTCATCGCAGGCGATTTCCACATCCCGGTTAAAAAGAAACCACATGATCCACACCAGCGGATTCAACCAGTGGATACAGAGCGTGCATGTGACAATCAGTTTCATCAGTGCATCATAGCGGCAGATATGCACATATTCATGCATCAGGACATACTGCAGCTGTTCTGTATTGTCCCAGTCTGTGCTTTTGGGCATCAGAATGACAGGATGAACAATGCCATATGTCAATGGCGAAGAGATCCGGTCCGACTGCCTGATGGAAATGAGACGGCGCGGCAAAATGAATGTTTCGCGACAGCGCAGGTTCTGCTGCACCCAACGCTGCACAAATGCATTTTCAACCGGAAGAGATATACGGAACTCAAACCGGCAATGCAGATAAGATATCGCAAAATAGCCAATGCAGCACATCATTCCAGCACACCAGATCATAAAACACAGCGACTTGATCTGCTGATAACAGAGCAATACTTTTTGCAGCGCATACATTAAAATGACACCTATGTCATTTCTCTTATCTGCAAAATATTCCTTATCAGAAATGACCTGCCCTCCCTCATCATTATTGACACCATTGTCATTCTCATTATCTTTGTTGTCAGACTCTGCAAATATAGTCTTTATCTTTTTATCTACTCCCTGCATCCAGGCAGCAATTTCCCCTGTATCACGACCACCCGTATTTCCATTCTGCACCATATAAGCGGCATCCGGATCATCCGCTTCCACACTTCCATGATGCTCCGCAAGCGAACTTTGTGCTGTTGGTATCTGAACTGCCATATCCGAAGTGATATTCTGCTCAATCAACGAATAGACACGAAACGTCGACGGAATGGAAAACGGCACCAGTAGTCTCAATAACACAATTCCCCATAAAATCAAAAAGGTTCTTTTGGGTAGACGGTTGATTGCAATCGCGCGTATGACAATCACCACCACGATCATAACCGCACCCGATAAGCTCATCTGCAATAAACTCATGCTCTCCCTCCTCTCATATCATTATTCTGAACCCAAGCGATATCCCACTTCCAGTTATGCCGCCTCAGCGCACAGACAATCCGTGAAGAATGCTGCCCTTGCGTTCTTCCATTTTCTTAGCAAACATCTTTTAACCATTTGGAAAATCTTTTCATCCTTGAGTATCAATTCTCCTCATATGTCTCTACAATCTGTTTCAATTGCCCGATCTGCTCTGCGGAGAGCTTCTTTCTGCCAAGCAGAGCCGCAAACAGTTTATCTGCAGAACCATCATAGACCTTATCAATCAGCTCATTTGTCTCTGCCTCCTGCACCTTCTCCTTGGGAATCAGCGCATGACACATGAAATTCGGCTCTGTGCGCTCAATCGCGCCTTTTTTCATACAGCGCTTGATCAGTGTGTAAGTCGTGTTTTTGTTCCAGCCCAGCTCCTTATTCAAAATATCTGCAATATATTTTGCTGGCACATCGCCGTCCCTCCACAAGATATTCATCACTTTCAGTTCAGAATCAAATAATTTTGTCGTCTCTTCTTTCATAAATAAGTTCTCCTTTATATAAGACTGTAGTAGTATCTATACATAGACTACTACAGTCTTATTCGTTTGTCAATAAGGAATCTTATTTTTGCCATGATATCTATACGTTCTAACGGATTCTTATTCTCTGCATCGCATTAGACCGTGTTCAAACAATTCTTCTATTTACAGTTTTAGAGCAAAATTAGAGATTCTCGTAATATAATAGGGACTTGCAGACAGTAAGGAACTGTTCGCAAATGAATACCAGGAGGATTTTATTTATGAAAAAACAAACGAAACATGCGATCACATTATTAGGTGTCGTCTGCATATCCAGCCTGTTAAACACTGGATGCAGTTCCACCCCCGCACCGGGTACAGACGCTGATCAGGTAATCGACCTGACCTCGTCTTCTTCTGACACCGCTGAACCATCTGAGCCAGAGACGGCACAAGATGACGCATCCACGAACGACAATGATGCAGCATCAGCGCCAAGTGATACAAGCGCTGCTAACACAGAAGGGAAATGGCATGTCCTGCCTCCCGAAGTCGCAGCAGCTGTCGATGCGGATTTCGAAGGCGTTGTATGGAAAATTGACGGGGATTCCTTTTCTATTGTCGAAATAACTACGGAAATCCTTGATGATGGAACTCTGATGGCTGGTTCCCCCAGCTCTGATGCAGAAATTCCTGATTCCGAGTTAGTTCCAGTGGTTTATGATGAAAATACCCATTTTTATATGAGAACGATTCGTAATGGCGGAGACAGCTATGAAGATACCGAAGCCACATTTCAGGATATTGAGAAAGATCTGACCGTGGAAATGAAAGGCAGTTTCAAGAATGACGTCTTCTATGCCACGGAAATTCGAATTGTGAAGGTTTCCTAATACTCCATCCAGACAGGGATTAGAGTCGTGAACTACATGATATAAAACAGACAATTCACGATTCTAATTTCTGCCCAAATGGAGTCCAAAATAGTTTTGGCGTTTTATCGTATAGAATATGTTCCCACTGCTTTCTCATACTCTTCAATAGACTGCGCCTTTGCCGCCAACCTGTGCCATCTGCGCAGCACTTCAATATCTTTCTGCCCCATGATTAGCTGTCTAAGCGCACCAGGCAGTTCTCCAACTTCTTCCAACAACTCTATAACAGCTTCTGCCCGCTCCTCTTCGCGTCCTTGATAAATTAACATATCATCTCTTGAAAATTGTGCCATTGTCATATCACATACCTCCTTATCAGTCGATAATTCTACAAAAATCTTTCTCTTTATAAGCAGATCCAGATATTCTGCAACCGCTGCCACATTCTTTGGCATTCTATATTTCTCCTGTTTCCCGTCCTTCGCTGCACGTTGCATATAAGTTACACCGTTTGATGTCAATGCATAATTTCGCAAATCATTTTCATAAGACTGGAATCGATCCGGCAAAATATTCCGCTCCATATAATCCAAAATCTCCTCCCGTGTCATTCGAAAAACATACACGTGCACAACAGCATCTAAATACAATTCTCCTCTATTTTCGATAATACCATTTTTTCCAGATGTCCAGCTCGCCGTGTCTCTCCGCATCTCTTTTGGACCAGTAGTGGATCATATCATTGATATCCCATGTCTCGTAAAGTTTCCTATACTGTTTTCCTTTCCATAATACATTCTGATATGACCGCCGGACTTTTTTGTTGGCCTGCCGCTTGCCATATTTTTTATCCCCGCAACATTTGATCATTGGTGTCTTTCTGTAGCTCCTACTCATAATACATTCACCTCTACGCCGCCTGTCAACTCATTCTCAAGATTGCACAACATCTGATCGTTGCTTTCAACCAGCGCAAACACTCACTCCTTTGCTTTCCCATTTTTATCATATCAAAAAAGTCGGTATTCGTATACACGCTGCGATTCAGTAAAACATTTTTCCATTTACTTCTTGTGTGCAAATAGGTATAATTATAAAATCAGTGAAAAAGGAGAAATCATAATGCTCTGGAATGCAAAAGGCGGCTGCGTCGCCATCGATTGCCATGCGTAAGGAAATCAAGGCTGCGGAGGGCTTGCGGAAAGCGGATGAACAGTTTTCAGGGAGTGAACAGACAAGAAAACAGGAGCCGGAACTTTGAATATCTCATTTGCCGAAAATATCACTGTGTGTCCCGGTTCGGGCCAGTGTCAAAACCAGAATATCATCGTCAATGCGATAGACCAGTAACCAATCAGGCTGGATATGACATTCCCGATGCCCTACCCAATCTCCGGACAGCTCATGGTCTTTGTTTTTCTCCGGCAATTTTTCGCCCCGCGACAATGCTCTGATAATATCATCCAACAGATCAATGTCAAGGTGGCGCTTAATCGCCAGCTTATAGTCCTTTTTGAACCTTGTCGTCCAGACAATTTCCCGGTTCATCGTTTCAGCTCCCTAAGTGCTTCTTCCACATCGGAGTAGTGCTTTACGCTGGGATCCCGCGCGATACGTTCCGCTTCCAGCATGGCGGCAATCGTTTCCTTGTTGGGCTGTTCCAGCTTGACCTCAAAGGGAAAACCGCCGACACGTAGAGACTGGCGCAGAAAAACATTGATTGCCGTAGTCAGGTTCATACCTAACTCGCCATAAAGCGCTTCACACTTTTTTTTGATGTCGCTGTCCATACGGACGCTGAAATTTGTTGTGCTTGCCATAGTATCAACCCCTTTCGCGTTTCATTGTGCTTATAGTATATGCTAATTACAATGCAAAATCAACTCAATAGACGCAAAATTCACAAAAATTTATGGAGGATATATAAAATCATTATTCCATTGCCAGAGCCGATTCCTGCAAAGGAGCAGTCGCCTGAAAATGTACCTCATGTTGCTGACCTCCAAATGTCCATAAGTTAAAGTATACCGAAGCCACATTTCAGGATATTGAGAAAGATCTGACCGTGGAAATGAAAGGCAGTTTCAAGAATGAC
>DKVL01000117.1:2095-23423 GCA_002491195.1 Lachnospiraceae bacterium UBA7179 | reverse complement strand
TCTTCTATGCCACGGAAATTCGAATTGTAAAGGTTTCCTAGTTGAATAACCAACATAGAATTGCTATAATAAATTCCATGGGAAACTACAAAATCTTATCAATACAATTGTTGGAACCGGAGGCGTTCTATGGGATATTTCTTAAACAACGAAGAGCCTTATATTCTCTTTCGGGAGGCAGCTGCACAGCCTTATTTTGTAGATAAAACTGCAATATTAAAGGACCTGTTTCCTTTGATTGACAGCACAGAAAAATATATCTGTATCATCAGACCGCGCCGGTTTGGGAAAACAATCATGGCGAATCTGATCGGCTCCTTTTTTTCCAAGGCACATCAATCCACGGATCTATTTGACTCGCTGAAAATATCCAACGATTGTGCCTACAACCATTTTGTCAATCAATATAATGTAATCTATATTGACTTCAGCGAGATTGACGACGAGTGCAAAAGTTATCAGACCTATATCAAAAATATCAAGACGCTGCTTCGAGAAGACCTGCATACTGCCTATCCCGATATTATGTTGCGGGAAAATAGCAGTATTGCAGAAGATTTTAAGAGAATCTATGCAGAGACACACGAAAAGTTTATTTTTGTTCTGGACGAATGGGATGCGATCTTTCATATGCCTTTTATAAAAGAAAAGGATAAAGAATCCTATCTTCGTTTTCTGAAAGGCCTGCTTAAGGGAAAGGCATATGTCTCCCTCGCCTATATGACTGGCATCCTGCCAATTTCGAAGTACTCCAGCGGCTCGGAATTGAATATGTTTGTGGAATTTACCATGGCGGCAGCCCCGGCTTTTAGCAGCTATTTCGGGTTCACGGAATCCGAAGTGGATCTGCTATATGAAAAGTACTTAAGTATTTGTGACACTCCTGTCGTAACACGGGCTGGTTTGAAGACATGGTATGATGGCTATCAGACAGCCGCTAACCAGAAAATATATAATCCGCGCTCCGTCGTTCTCGCATTAAAGTTTAATCATCTGGAAAACTATTGGACAAGTTCCGGACCATTTGATGAAATTAGCTATTATATCCGTAAAAATGTTGCAGATGTGAGGGAAGATCTGGCTCTGATGGTTGCGGGAAACGCTGTCCCTGCAAAAGTTCAGGAATACGCTGCAACTTCCATGGAACTCAATACCAAAGACGAGATATTTTCCGCAATGGTTGTCTATGGATTCCTCAGCCATCACAAGGGAAAAGTGTCCATACCAAATAAAGAACTGATGGACAGATTCAGGGATATGGTGGAAAAAGAGTCTTCTCTTGGCTATGTGCACCGCCTCGCAAAGGAATCTGATCGTATGCTGAAAGCTACCTTGGCAGGGGATACCAAAACAATGGAGGAGATTCTGGAATACGCACACGATACAGAAGTTCCTCTTTTAAGCTACAATAACGAAGTGGAATTGACAGCGCTCGTAAATCTGATTTATCTGTCAGCGAGGGATTCCTACCGGATTGAGCGGGAGGATAAAGCGGGCATTGGCTATGTTGATTTTATCTTCTATCCTGAAGTGGATAAAACCGCGGACTGTATCATACTTGAATTAAAGATTGACAGCGCTCCCCAAGAAGCCATCAACCAAATCAAAACCAGAAAATATGACTTGAGATTTAGAGGCACTCTGGGCAAAAAAAGGGAATACACAGGCCGGATTCTTGCTGTAGGCATCTCCTATGACAAAAAAAGTAAAAAACATAACTGCTTAACCGAAATCTTATAGGGGAGTAGACGAAATAGGTATAATGATAAAATCAATGAGAAAAGGAGAACCCAATAATGCTCTGGAATGCAAAAGGCGGTTGCGTCGCCATCGATGATACCGACATGAACTATGTCACATTTGGTAAAGGAACTGATATCTTGATCATGATCCCCGGTCTGGGGGATGGGCTGACAACTGTGAAAGGCATGGCGGCGGCAATGGCATTCACATACCGAGTCTATGCAAGCGATTACAAGGTATACATATTCAGCCGGAAAAACAAGCTGGAAAACGATCGGGACAAAGGCTATTCGACAAGAGCTATGACAGACGACCTCGCCACAGCCATGAAAAAACTTGGCATCTCCAAAGCAAAGATTCTGGGCATTTCCCAAGGGGGAATGATCGCACAGTATCTGGCGATTGACCATCCGGAGCTTGTCGACCGTCTCGTGCTGGCTGTCACGCTCTCAAAGCCAAACGAGACAGTACAGAATGTCATTGCCAACTGGATCCGCTTTGCCGAAAACAGCGATTACAAATCCCTCATGATCGACACCGCCGAAAAATCCTATTCCGAGAACTACCTGAAAAAATACCGCCCACTCTATCCCATCCTTGGCAGAATCGGAAAGCCAAAAGATTTCAGCCGTTTTATCGTACAAGCATTATCCTGTATACAGCATAATGCCTATTCAGAACTGGAGCGCATTACCTGTCCGACTCTGATCCTTGGCGGCGGGCAGGACAAAATCGTCGGAGCGCATTCTTCGATCGAGATCGCTGACCGAATCAAGGGCAGTGAGTTGTATCTGTACGAAGAACTGGGCCACGCAGCATACGAGGAAGCCAAAGACTTTCATGAACGTGTCATGAACTTTTATTCAAACAGAGAAAATAAACGTCACACTTCCTCTGCATAGGACCGTACATCAAAATCAAGACAGATTAACTGTCCTGATTTTGTGTTCCTGTAAATACTGTATGCTGCCGCCTGTAGGTGTCATTATCCTTCTGAGTCAATTCGTTTTCCACCTGCGCAAGTTTTTGTTCCAGTTCCTTAAGCTTCTCCTCATCTCCAGAAGCTGTTTTGATCTGCTGTTCCAGCTGTTTCTTTTCCTCTTTTAATTGTTTTATTTCCCTGTCAACCTGGTCAGTGCTGCCAGTACATTTTTCCTCCGGCGCTTCCGGTTCGCTGCCTTTCCCTGCATTGACGGGTTTCTTCGGATCATCATACCATACTTTCGGATTACCGTTTTCATCTTGTCCCAGACGATACAATCCAGTCGGTTTTCTGTCTGATTCCTCACTGCTGATGTACTCGTCCCTTGGAACAGGTATTTTGCCGGTATGGTCTGTCGCCGCCTCCTCTTTCTCCGTCTCGTTTGCCTTTTCCTGCCGTGTTGTTTTCATCTGCTTTTCATAGTCCGTACCATAATAACTGTAGTTCCCATTGATTTCCATTGCCATATAAATCCTCCATTCTAATTCGTTTACAGTTCCTTTTGTTTCGTTTCAGGAGCCGTAGAAAAATAACAGCTCCTGAACCACTGTCATCACTATTTTCGTCTGTTAACCGTTTCCTGTAAACGGATTTGCCATGAGATGCATTCTCATTGTCATGAAATGATTCATAGCCGCTGTCTGCACTGCACGATCATTTCCGTTTTCCCTGTCTCTTTTTCACTCCTGATTTTCCAGTATACCAGAACCCTCCCTAAACTTCTGATCTGATCATCTCTTGCACAAACTAATAATCTGTATTACGACGCAAATACGCGCCTATTACAATCACAGGCCATCCACTGAGCACAAGTGACAGCGGTGACTTCAAAGCCGAATCGGATAAATAATTGTAAATCATCGGCAGTATTGCGATTGCACAATAGCATACGCAATAATAGGCAGCCGTAAACTTTTTCCCTTTTCCCCGCTGCTGATACCACATAGTTGCCACAAACACAATAATCATAGCGATAAACATAACCAGAAACGCAAACGGATCACTGGAGCCTTCCGCGATATCAAGTTTTAATACAAGTGCCAGTAAAACACCGCCCAGTGAAAATCCTACGCCCGAAACCGCTGTCACAATTGCCGCTATCTTCACCCGTTCAGAAACCTTCCATTTCACTTTCCATTTCAAATCATGGGTGACCCACAGCGAAAACAGCAATGTCTGTACCAGTATTTCCGGTGCTCCTTTTAGATGAAATTCCAACGGCAGCTGTGTATAGACAATCCCTTCAATCGATACCGGCGCGGCGCTGGGGGCACATAGGATGCCCAATCCCGCAAATACGATCCAGAGCTTCAGCCCGGCTCTGTTTTCTTTTAAGAGATTCTCTCTCAAAACCAGCAGAATACAACCGATCAGCAGCCCTCTTATGATCTGCACAAATGGTCCCAGCAGGCTGGAAACGCCATAAAAATCTCTCATAAAATATCTTGCGTTCCCCAGTTGAAACAACGTTTCATAGTGAAACAATGTCGAAAACAGTATGCCGCACACAAAATAAGTGACAACGTGCGCAGCGGTTGCCTTGCCAATAAATTTCATTTTGTTTTTCACTTTGTCTCCTCCCTGGTATTCTCCTGAAGCGGGTTGATGCCTAAATGGGAAAAATAGACGCTTAGTGTCTGTTCAATATACCCGTTCGTAATATCCTGAATCTCTTTCCATTTATTGTCTGGATTCTGAAATTTCCCTAATTCGATCAGTCTGGGAAGCATACTCATATCTCCGCCAGTGAAATCCTGAATCATATTCCAATAGGCTTTTGCAAAGTTCTGTCCCTCATCGCTATCCGGAGGAACACACGCATTTTGAAGTCTGACTGCCTCGTCCTGAAGCTGCATGAACGTATGCATAAACGCCTTTCCGCTGTTTTTATCGAAATGACTGCGGATATGGTCAAGCGTCTGGTCATCAAAATGTTTAATCAGCCAATAGAACTCATTTTTCATCTGCAAATTGACAATAATGTCAGCATATTTTTTGAAGTCAACGGACTGCATTTGAAGGACTTCCTCCCGCAGCACCTCCAACTCCCTCAATGATTCAGACAGACTTTCTATTTTTTGTCTGACAGCGGCTGCCTGCTCCATCAGGACATCCGCAATCTCAGCCGGCGTATCAAGTGAAATAAGCTGATTCTTTATATCGTCCAAAGAAAAACCTAAATGTTTCAGAGACAAAATCTGATGAAGCTTTACGATGTCTTTATCTGTATATAACCTGCGCCCGCCTTCACTCATGGCAGATGGGGAAAGCAATCCCTCTCTGTCGTAATGTTGTAATGTCCGTACCGTAACGTCCATTTTTCTTGCAATTTCACCGACGGTCATATAACCTTGTGGTATCGCTTTATACTGATCCATGTCACACCTCCTTGAGATAGTATATCTCATTACGCTGCGTCACAAGCAAGTATTTTTTAACTCCCCATATTCTTTGTTATTGCGGCTCATCTGTCATTCAGCGCCGTGTCTTTCTATTATTCTGGCATACGGGGAACGAAGTGCAGGAATTGAAAAAATTGGCCCGCATTGTCATGAAATGATCAACAGAACACTAAGAACTACGACTCCGTCCCCGCACTTTATGTTCACTGTCCCCTGATATTTCTCAGCAACCTTCCTGATATTCGACAATCCCGTACCTTCCTTGAATACGCCTTCCCCCTGAAAGCTGTTCTCAACCTCTATTAAGACAAAATCCCCCTGCCTGTTTCCCGTCACGCGGATAAACTTGTCCATCCATACTTCCCGTTCCTGCATTTTCTTACAAGCGCAGATCGCATTGTCCAGCGCGTTTGACAATAGGATACAGAAATCAATGTCGCGGACCGGACAAGGATACGGCAGTGTCAGGGAACAATAGACATCAATACCGTTGCTTTTCGCAATTCCCAGTTTCTTTTCAAGTAAAATATCTACTACCGGATTCCCTGTACTGCATGGAAAGGACATCTCACCGGCTATTTCCTGCATACCGCCGACATAATCAAACGCTTCATGCCACCTGCCATTCTGCAAAAGCTCTCTGATCACTGTAATATGGTTTTTGATGTCGTGGCGGAACGACTTTGTGCTTTCATAGTGCGCCTTAGCCTCCTCCACATACTGGTTCATAAAATGTTCCTGCTGCCGCAGCAGCGATAATTCCGTACTGTAACGAACATTTTCCAGCAGCTTTTTATACGCAGTCATGACACAGAAGAGACTCGCCATTCCCAACAGCTGGATCACAAGCATACGGATATGGTCTACATTCATCACATGACCGTGGCTGTCTGTCGTAATGGCATTTCCATAGATCACATAATTGATGTATTCGCTGACCAGAAAGATCAGCAGCACCGGTGTGAGGAGCAAAGCCGCGTATTGACTGTCCACCGCTTCATCGGACACAAAGCACCGCTCTACCATGCGACAGCAGCAGATCACTGCTACTACCGATATATTTCCCAACAGCATAAACAGCACACGCACAGCACTCTGCGCAAAAGGGAACAGAAACGGGTTCAAAAGGCACAAAATGGAATGAACCGCCCCGCCGCAGATCTGCAGAATTTCCGCTGTCATAACTGCATATAACGCAACGGTCATAAGACCAGCCCTGCACACCAGACATCCCCACACGATCAGTATAAGGACATAACTCAAAAAAGAATGGAACCCGCTACTTCGCACCGCAATGATCCAAAGTGCCCCGCACGCCACAAACAGTAGCTCGCAAACCAGATGGATTTGTTTCCTCAAAAATTTTGTATAATAATACAGTCCCGTAAAAATCTGAACAAAGCCCATCAGATAATCATTCAAAAAATCAAGATACTGCTCCACCAAAACGTCTCCTCTCTGCTGTTACATTTCACCAGCGTAAAACGCCACGATAGCTTTCATTTGCTCTTTGCTATTGATGCTTATCATTTTATTATAGCACACCATTCCAGAATTAAGATGTGCTTTCTTTCCTAATGTGTGGTATACCATTTAGAGCAAATTGTTTTTCGCCGGAAAGGATGTGTTATGGCAATGCAGACAAAGCTTCCCATGGGGATTGAGAATGCTTTGCAGCATTATTGGACAGGAGGCGCTGCGGTTTTCCTTTCTTTCAGAGAGTGACCGCCTGACCGAAACAGAACGTCGGCAGTATAATGCAATGATTCATGTCAACAATGACTACTCATATACTGTAGTATTACCTCCGAAAATTCCTTACTGCGCAGGCGCGACACCGGTATCTCTATGCCGCCCTTCATTTTTGCAACACCGTTTTTGTAGCCGCGCAGATATTTCATGTTGATCAGATAACTTCTATGACATCTGTAAAATCTGCTGTCCAGCTTTGTCTCGAGATTTTCAATCCTGCCATAGAAATCGATGACCTCCAAAGAGGTTAAATGCAGATATACCTTTCTGCCAATGATCTCACAGTACACGATCTCGTCAAAAGAAATGACACTACTGTCATATCCTTTCTGAACGAGCAGCTTCCTATCCTCGCCCTTTTGCAGCGAAACAAGCAGACGCTTCATCGTCCGCTCAAAATGTTTTTCCTCAATCGGCTTGACCAGATAATCATACGCCTGCACCTCGAAAGACTGAAATACCATTTCTTTTAAGATCGTCGTGAAAATCAGATACCCTCTGAATCCACAATCCCGCAGACGCCTCGCCGTCTCCATTCCGTCCATGTCCTTCATCTGGATATCCAGAAACAGGATATCAAAGTTCTGATCCGATCCTAACAAGGCTTCTCCGCTTGAAAACTGTGTCACTTTTATCTCAAAATGAGCCCCTTTCCCATATCTGCATTCAAAATGCTTCTCTTCTGGACAATCCCATTCAGGAAGACTATACTCAGGCTGTTCTGAATGATCTATTTTCTGAAAAAAATCAGACACCATCAAGCTGATCTGATCAGTCATATATTGCTCATCATCGCAAACTGCTATGTGAATCACGCGTCCCGCCTCCTCCTAGAGCGTGTTGATAAATAGTATTTTACCATACCCATTTTCCCGATACAATCCAATTGCCCTGAAATGCATTATGCATGTTATAAACTGTGTTATTGAATGGGTTATTCCGAAAACTGTTTGCGGTTATAAAACTTCCATGTTATAATGGCGATAATTATTTTAGCGGAAATTGTGTCTTTAGACTTGGGAAGGAGATTTTTATGGGAATGGAATTAGGAAAACTGGAATTAAATAAACTGAAATTAAGAAAACTTGCTGCCACCGACGGCACAGATATCTACGAAATGCTTCAGGAGCTGCCCGCAGATGAAAATGGTTTTATCAACCGCGCGGCGGGCATGCGCTTTGACGAATATCAGGAATGGCTCAAAGGCAAAGTACAGGAAGCGGAGCAGGTTGGTCTTGTCGACGGCTGGAAGGTCCCATCGACCACCTTCTGGCTCTTCGAGAACGGACGGCCTGTTGGCTGCGGCAACCTGCGCCATTTCTTAACAGAGAAACTATTGGAGCAGGGCGGAAATATCGGTTACTCGATCCGCCCCGCAGACAGAAACAGAGGCTTGGGAAAAGTCCTTCTGTCCCTCCTGATCGAAGAAGGTAGAAAAATGGGTATGGATAGACTTCTGCTTACCATCCACCCCCAAAACACACCATCACTCCACGTCGCACTGGCAAACGGCGGTAAGATTGAGAAGACAACCACAGAGCGAACTTATGTCTGGATTGAGTTATGAGACCATTCTTTCTCGCGTTCCCTGTCAAACAGGAAATATTTGTAATCGTTACACTCACTGCGCATAGACCTTTTTAAGCACTCACAAAAGTGTGGATACTGCGGTGCTTCGGGCAGAACTTCATATAGGATCTGTCCTTCCCCCAGCGCCTTCATTGCCAACAGCGTATCCTTTAAATAAACCTTGACATACACGTCTTTTCCAAGCGCAAGCCGCTGCCGCACCTCCATTGTTCCCATACGCAAATGTTTACTAACAGTCATTATTTGCCTGGGTGCCAATTTCTGGGCTTTGATCACGATTTGAAATAGCTTCCTCTCGTCACAATTACACGGAACCACAGGATATATGACCGCACTGTCCACAAAACATTTCTCGCACGAAACCGACGCAGAGTTATGATTTGCAGATGGCATATATGGGTGCCTTTGCATAAAATCGTGAAGTTTTTGCCCAATCCCATCTGCAAGCTTACGTACCGACTCATACTGGCCGGACAAAACTGGCACAAGAATATAGGAATCACTATCCATGTCCAGCTGCACAAGACACGCACCAGCTGACTGCCACCTGGCATTCAGAATGGCACACCATTCCTCCATGGACTCCTCATCATCGAACCATGCAGTGCGAAACGCAAGCTTATATTTACGCTTTCCTGCCAATCCTTTTACAAAGTACGCGAAGTCTTCCAGCTCACACTTCCAATCCAATAACGCCGCTATATTGTGTTGGACCAGGCATTCCGCCAGAATGATCCATTGTATACACTCTTCATCCTCTTTGGTGATCACTCCGCCAAGACAATTCAGTATCTCATATTCCTGTTGATGCGCTTTGCAGTATTTTTCTGTGTCTGCAACACAGGCTTCCATCTCTTCCATCACTGCGGAATGATTCATTGATAACAATCTTGCAAGCTGCAATATTTGACGATTCATTTGAAGATCACCTCTAAAAAGCCGTACTCCTTACGGAAGCTCTCTTACCATGGCAATGGCCTGCTCAATGATATTTTGAAATGTCTCGATCAACACGCCCTTTTTGCTGTCGTCAATGTCCATCCTATCGATAATATCACTGTAGACGCCTGCTGTGGCTCCGAGAGAGTCCTGAACATTCCTGACAGACGCACGGTTTCTCTCCACGGCCCCTTCAATCGCCTCCCGGACCGCAGTCGTACCCGAAACACTTCGCTTCACATCGTCAAAATATCTGCCCGTCTTTTCCATACTCTTAATATTGCAGAGCATGGCCTGATCCGATGCCTGGATAAATTTGTTCAGTTCACTGCTCTGGCGCTCCACTTCCGCAATGCTTGCATGAATGCCCTCAACCATATCCTGACTCATCTTTGCGAGCTTGCCTACTTCCTCCGCCACAACTGCAAACCCTTTTCCCTGTTCACCAGCTCTCGCCGCTTCTATACTTGCGTTCAGGGCAAGCAGATCTGTCTGGTCGGCAACTTCGCCGATTCCTGTCAGACTGTTTCTGATCTTATCCAGTGCACTCTGCAGCATATCAAATGTATGGGTCATATTCTTAAAATTTTCCTGCATCGCATTGGAATCCTGTTTCAGCTGATCCATCTGTCCCTGCGCCTCCATGACAGACTGATCGATCTGCACCTCCACATCACCGAACTGATCTGCTGCCATCGTGATATTGCTGAATCCTTCGTCCAAAGCGTTGATTTCATCCTGCAGACGAACCATATCGCTCTGCAGTCCTGAGAGCTGGTCGTTTGCATAGCGCATCTTCTGCGTTGTCAGAAACACGTCCTCTGCCAGTTCATCCACAACCTTATAAGCGCTTCCCAGCGCATAATCAAGGGGATACTTGTCATATTCCACTCTCCGTTCCTGACTGACAAACCCTGCAGACTCTTTTGCCTGTTCCTTATTTCTGTCATTTCCAAATAATCTGAACACGTCTCTTCCCCCTACTCAAATGCCAGACAGCACATTGTCTGATTCACAAACTGCGTGTTGTAGTGTTCGCCGACTCCGACCATGCCTGCATGAGAAAAGCTGCGGCTCATCTCGGCAAGATAACTGTCCCAGTAATGATCATCGTTGAACATGATATAGCGAAACAGGCAGTTGACAGAAAGCACCGCCGATGCCTTGCCAAGATCGCTCTGGATCCTGGCAATCGTCTCCTGCACCACGTTCCGGTAATCTCCGATACTCAGTATCGTCAGAAAATCCATCTTGTTTGCCGGCCGGAAAGTCGTAATGCTCCCGTCTGCCTCCACATCTTTTATGGAAATAATATATGTATCGGAACCGCAGACATGTCCGAATGGATTCTTGAAAGTCTGTGTTATGATCTTGTCCCTGCTGATTCCAAGCTCAGAGGTATACACCTGCTCGGCAGACCTGTTTTCAAGCGTGCGGATCCGATACTCTTTCGGCTGCGCGTCTGTCACCATAAACTGTTTCTCATTTCCCTGCGGATGTACATAGATGTTTTCTTTGTACGACCTGATTTTACCCTTCAGATTTCTAAAGATAAAAAAAGCGCATGCGTCCTTGTAAATCTTTCCATTACATGCAACCGACGACGAATTGCTTGTGCCTCCTGCGAGGTCATATCCTGCACGGCAGAGGTAATCGGACAGCGTTGTGACCGCACGGACGTCAGCCCCCGCCGAACAGATATCAAAACATGCCGTTTTTCCCCGTTCCCCGCCTACTGCCTTCACGGCATTTTCCAGCCGCCTGATATATTTGACTGGCATCACGGACGCCTGTTCCAGGACATCCGCCGCCACCTTAATATCTTCCTTCATTGCGATCACCGTGATGCCCGCATCAAAAAACTGCTTGTCCGTATACGCCTGCCCGACGCCTCCGATCGACGCCACACCGGGAAATGCCTTCTCGATCTCAGCAGCTGTGCGTTCAAGCATATCCTCACGCGCGACAGAAAAGAAAAGTGCCGCAGGCGCCGTGATATTTTTTAACGCCTCCGTCACATTCCCCGTCTTGCTGCTGCCATATGCAAACTTCATACCCATGTCCTCCACTTTTCGTATTGTAGATACCAAAATAACAACAAGTCCTCCGAAAAAATCCTCTAAAAAATAGTATAATGCATTTTGTCCAAAGTCTCAATACCAAATTTGGACTTTACAGATGCCTGTAACTTACTGGCTACTGTCACAGGACTACTCAAAGACTGTTTATGCCTCTTGATAATCTGCCCCCAAAAAGATATAATAAAAATGCTCCCAATAGGAACAGAAAGGAAGATATGGAAATGTATAAACAAAACTTTAAAACAACGTTGCGGAAGGCATTTGCTGCGGTAACCGTCACTGCAATTGTTTTCACATCATCATGGAATGGTCTGAGAGATATCTCTTTCGTTTATGCAAAGGAGGAATCCGGAGGAAGTCTCAATGTAGCTTATCACACACAAGCCGAGATCAGCGCACGTATCAAGAGCGATGGGATCTCATTAAACGATCCACTCAATTTTGTGACAGATCCACAGTTGACGGCACCGTATGACAGTGCGGGTGTCCTATCACCGGACACGCTCAATGCTGCCATGAAAACGATAAACCAGATCCGATACATCGCTGGACTGCAGGACAATGTGACACTCAATGAGGAATATAACAGAAAAGCACAGGCGGCTTCGCTGGTCAACTTTGCAAATCACACTTTGAGTCATAGTCCCTCCAAACCTGCTGGAATGGGCGAGAGTATGTACAAGCTGGGATATGATGGCTCATCCAGCTGTAATCTCGCAATGGCCTCCTGGAATTGTTCCCTAAATCAGACACTCGTGCAGTCATGGATGGAAGACGGAGACTCCAGCAATATTGACCGTGTGGGACACAGACGCTGGATTCTGAATCCCTCCATGGGACAGACCGGATTTGGGGCAGTCTATGGACCTGGGGGAACTTATTCCGCCATGTACTGTTTTGACAGAAGCCGTTCCGCATCGGAAACCCAGATTGCCTGGCCGGCACAAAACATGCCTGTCGAGTACTTCGGCACCAGTTTTCCATGGTCTGTCTCGATTGGCAGCAATGTGGACAAAAACGCTGTCCATGTCACCTTAAAGAGAGTCAACGACGGTATGACATGGAACTTTTCTGCTGGAGCATCAAACGGATATTTCAATGTAAACAACGGCGGATATGGACAGAACGGATGTATCATCTTCCGTCCAGACCAGACTGGCGGATATCATGCTGGAGATACTTTTGAAGTCTCAATCACGGGAGGCGGTGTCAATTTATCCTACACGGTAAACTTCTTTGATCCCGACAATGTACAGCCAGAAGAACATATTCTAAATACGGACTGGGCTGCCGCAAATGCCCTCATCGCCGGAACACCAGATGGTGGTACTGCCGATATTCTTACTGGAAACAGATTTGAAGTTCCAGCGGAGACATTAAATCTGATTTCGGGCAGAAATATCCTGTGTGCATTCCATATTGACAGCGATTTCGTATTGAGTATTGCGGGGACAAACGTTTCATCCGCTCCTGCGCCCTGGAATGTAATACTGTCATATAATGCAACACTTCCTGCACAGGTCGAGACAACTGCAGAATCCACACGCGCTTTTTCCCTGACATCCGTGGGTACGCTCCCCACTTCTGTGAATATACACATTGGATGGAACATAAAGAATGCCGGAAAGCAAGCCGTTCTGTATCGCTGCGATGACATATCGGGAATGATCGTTGAACTAAGCCGATTCACCATTACAGACAATGGGCAATCTATGTTTACCATTGACGGGAATGACGGACATTATGTCGCCATGGTTCTAAACTAGGATACATTGTCGATTCAGCGCACATTTCAGTCGATTCGTGTCAAAATAACAGCACAGTAAAGTCGTTGCTGTATAATAAGGAAATGCAAAACGAATAATTGCAAATTGAGATTAGGAGGTTTTTAACATGAAACTGAAGAGTTTAGCAAAAGGCTTACTGGTTACAGCTGCATTAGCGCTTACACTTGTGGCAGCACCTGTGTCTTCGATCAAGGCAGAGGCAGCAGAGGGCACTTATACTGTTGAAAAAGATGATTATCTCAGGAAAATTGCCAAAAAGGTATATGGCGATGAAGATTTATGGAAAGTCATCTATGATGCGAATTCGGGAGTCATAAAGAACAACTATATTATTTACAAGGGACAGGTGCTTACAATCCCTGCAATAAATAATAGTTCCGTGACAACACCAACGCCGACTCCAACACCTACACCAACGCCGACTCCGACTCCAACACCTACGCCGACTCCGACTCCAACACCTGATCCAACTCCGACGCCGACTCCCGATCCAGCGCCAACACAGGGAGACGAAATTGTATTGGATTATGATCAGATTGCTTCATGGGTTACGAATGGATTTGTCGGAGTCAATACGACTAACGAAGCTGTTATTGTTGGCTTTGACACTGACATGAATTATGGCATCCTGATCATTGCCGATGACAGTACGATGACTGCAGTAAGTTTTGTAGGACCGGTGACTGAAAATGGTTCGTCTCTGACAATTTCTGACGAGGTAAACGGATTGGCTCTGACTTTCGGTGTAACAGATCTCGACGATGGCGTACTTGCGCTTGATATGGGCAATCTTGGAGTTGCGACTGTTGCTTTCCAGACGAAAGAAAACACATTGAATTTCATCAAGATGGCAATTGACGGATATACACATGTAGCATAAAGACTGCGCTTTAGTATCATTCTGACAGCGTGGAATCATAGTAGTGCATAAAAGACGGAAATCGGGATTCGCTCCTTATTTCCGCCTTTTTATGCGCGGGGAAAGTCTTTTGCTGCTTGATCGTACTATATAAGGAAACTGGCAGTATTCTGGAAGCAATAGTCGATTTAATGCAAATTTAGGTCGATTCGTGACCAGTGGCACTTTTTAAAAAATGCTTCCTGTATACTAACCCATGTAACAGAGGTGGCGGATTCAAATTCGCTGATTCAAAGATTCAGGATACTATGTGCAAAATAAAAGTAAAACAATTATTAGCAGCAGCCATTGTTTTCACTCTGGCTGCAGGGCTGCAGGGCTGCAGCTCTGATGAGGAGGCCGCATCCTCCTATGACGACCGCGGGGCAGAAACTCTGCATGACGAAACCCAAAAAGATACCAGTGCATCTTCAACTGCAACGGCAGCTCCTGGACCGACACAGCGTTCCAAACGGACCCAGATCAATGGCAATGACGATCAGTTTACGATCATGGTATACATGTGCGGCACCGACCTTGAATCAAACTGCGGTGCAGCGACTGCGGATATTCTTGAGATGTGCGAAGCGGATATCAATGACAGCGTAAATGTCCTGCTGTACACTGGCGGAACAAAAGAGTGGCAGAACAGCCTGATCAGCTCCGATACCAATCAGATCTGGCAGGTGATGCACGAGGACATTGTCTGTGTAGAAGAAGACCTGGGTGCAAGACCGATGACAGACCCTGATACACTCTCCGACTTTGTGAATTACTGCAGTGAACATTACCCTGCAAACAGAAACGTGCTGATCCTGTGGGACCACGGCGGAGGTGCACTCTATGGCTATGGCATCGATGAGATATTTGCCGGCGATTCCATGCAGCTCAACGAGATTGACAGCGCTCTTAAAAACGCTGACGTGACATTTGACTTTATCGGTTTCGATGCATGTCTCATGGCGACGGTGGAGACGGCCTGTATGGCAGAACACCATGCGGATTATATGATCGGTTCGGAGGAAGTCGAACCTGGGACCGGGTGGTTCTATACAGACTGGCTGAATCTGATCTGTAGTGATCCTTCGATTTCAACAGAGGAGATCGGAAAGGTGATCGCTGATGATTTTATCCAGGTGTGCTGGGAAAACAACGCAAATGATGAATCTACGCTCAGTGTGATCGATCTGACAAAAATGTACAATGTATATGATGCACTATGTACCTTTTCGGCCAATGCCAGGGAACAGCTTGATGGCAAAAATTTTAAGATTGTTTCCCACTCTGTCAGCAATGCAAAGGCTTTTGGAGATGACAGTTACGATACGATCGATCTGATGCATTTTGCACAGAATTGCGACATTGCAGGCTCAGAAGAACTGGTAGATGCCGTGGACAATGCGGTTGTATACTCAGCGACTTCCAAAAATGTCTCGAATGCAAACGGGATGACAATCTATGTCCCTTACAATGACATCTATTCTTTTGAAAACATGCTGGACGTCTACAGGGATATTGGACTCGAGGGAGAGTACACCGAATTTATCAAAGCATTCGCCAACATTGTTGTGGGCGGCCAGGGTTATATTGGTTCCAACACGCCTATTGATGCGCTGGATGACGGATATGAATCCGATGACCAGCCTGATTTCAGCGAATGGTCCGATTGCGGCTGGTTTGATGAGGACTATGTGAGCGGATATGCAGACAGCTATGAAGAGAACGCTTACGACAGTGAGAATCTGATCGTCGAGGACCGGGGCGACTATTTTGCGCTTGCGCTTTCCGATGAAGACTGGGAAATCATCAGTGATATCCAGATGCAGCTTTTTTATGATGACGGCGAGGGTTATATTGACTTAGGAACAGATAATTATTTCGAGGTTGATGACGATGACGCGCTGATGGTTGACTATGATGGTCTATGGTTTACATTGGGGGATGCAATTGTTCCATTATATGTTTCCACAGACGGGGATCTGGTTGAAGGCTACATACCATGTGAGCTCAATGGCGAGTATGTTAATCTTGTCGTCCATTGGAATGAGGAAGGCACTGGTATCATCGAAGGGGCGATCCGTTTCTACGAAAACGGCATGAGTATGAAAGGCCTTATTCCGGTGGAAGATGGCGACATGATCCAGCTTTTGTGTGATTACTATACCTACGATGGGGAGTATGACGACGCTTACAATCTGAATGAGCCGTTTGCGTATGACAGTTCTGTGGGAATCGAGTATGCTCCGTCAGGAGAAGGCGAATATCTGCTCTACTATTGTCTGACTGATATTTATAACAATACCTATTATGTTGAGCCAGTCTCACTGATTTTTGGCGAATAACTGTGATAGGATTGTTGCAAATATATAATGTAACATTGTTGAACTATCGTTCAACCGACAGGTCTGTGTGCACACGTCCGGACCTGGGATGCAAGATGGCGTGTGCAGATGGAGGAAAAAATATGAAAAAGAAATTTGTATCAATTGTATTGACAGCTTTGATGGTGGCATCACTGACAACAGCCTGCGGCGGTTCGTCAGACGCACCAGCGACAACTTCCACACCTTCTGCGGAGACAAAGGCAGCCACGCCTGCTGCAGAGACGAACGCAGTAGAGCCAGAGAGCCAGGCTGAACCTGCTGAACCAGAGAGCCAGGCTGAACCTGCTGAGACCAGCGCATCAGAGGGTTTCACACTTCTTGATGTCACGACAGACATGATCCAGACAGGCGTTTACGCTGCAGATGATAATGGAACAGAATGGGTATTCGCATTGTTTACAGACCCTGCTGGAACTCCGATGGCTTCCCTGTTCGGATTGACTTCTGACGGAAACGGTGATGTAATCTGCGGCACTTATGCGATAGAGAGCGAAACAGACGAAAACGGAATTACCTGGTCAGCACTTACCGTTTCTGACGTTTATTCTGGCAGCGACTACGTATTTGGCTTCGGCGAAGCAGGGGAAGAAGTTTATCTCCTTGCTGACAGCGAGACTTATTATGAAGGAAAATATCTCTCTGCAGATGAGACAATCGTCTATATGGGTACGGCTGCAGCATTACTGCAGTAACCACAGATTTTATTCTACATATGTATTAAGGAAGCGAAAGCCGGCCAACAGAAAGGTCGGCTTTCGCTTCGTCAAGGTTCGATTTGCTTGTAAGAGCAGAATGTGGTATCATGGTCGTATTGGAAACACGTTTATTTTAGAGAGTGTGGAGGATAAAACCATGCGGATCGCAGTCTGCGATGACGACGAGCGGGAACTTTCCCGCATTCAGAAATTAATTGCGGAATACCAGGCAAGCCGTAACAAAGATCTTGAATGCCATTATTTTACGAATAGCACAGATTTTATCTGTGAACTGCGCGGCGGAGAATATGATCTTGTCCTGATGGATGTCCTGATGCCGGGAATCAGCGGCATACAGGCTGCCCAGGAAATCAGAACGCTGGACAAAAATGTCAAACTGATCTTTGTATCTGCATCACCGGAGTTTGCTGTCGAAAGTTACAATGTAGGTGCATACCACTATCTGCTGAAACCGGTAGATACAAATTCCTTTTTTACATTATTGGATAAGATCGCAGGAGAGCTGTCTGCACAGGCAGAACAGGGATTTGTTCTACGGAGCAGGGACGGAATTGTCCAGATTGCTTTTGCAAAGCTTGCGTATGTGGAAGTGATCAACAAGACCGTATTTTTCCATCTGACAGATGGTACCGTTTACGAGGTTACTGCTACTTTAGCGGATTTTGAAGGAACGCTTTTGTCCAGGCCGGAATTTTTGAAGACACACCGCTCCTATCTCGTCAACCTTAGTCATATCCAGTCTATTGACATCAATTGTGTCACGATGAAAAGCGGCGCTGACATTCCAGTTTCGCGTCAGCGGCGCAGTCAGGTGCAGGACGCCTATATGCACTTCCTGCACCAGGCGGATACAGGAAGCTCTGCCCTGAGCCAGTCAAAACGTCCTGATGGACCATGGCAAATCCTGTTGGTAGACGACAATTCGGCTGACCGCACAATCTGGGCGGACATCCTGAAGAGCCATGGCTGTATTGTACAGTTGGCCGACAATGGAGAGGATGCTCTGAGATTGGCAGCGGACGGATTTTTTGACTGTGTGCTGTTGGATGTGATGATGCCTGGTGAAGACGGATTTTCCATCTGTGAAAGACTGAACAGTCTGACGCAAATGCCAATCATCTTTCTAAGCTGCCTTACAGAGCCGGAGAAACAGATGGAGGGATTTTGGGCTGGCGGCATTGATTATATTACAAAAGATACGCCTGCTGAGCTCTTCTGGACCAAAGTGGAGACACGGATCAGACTTGCAAAGTCAGAGCGCACACAGCTGCGCTATGGTCCGCTTCTTATAGATCTGACAAAACGCAGGGTACTGGTTGATGACAAAGAGCTGCTCCTCACCCCGATTGAGTTTGATATCCTGTGGCGTCTTTCCGAGCACACAGGCCATGTGTTTACGCCAGAAGAAATTTATGGCATGATCTGGGGCAGCCAGCCATGGGACGGCGGGCAATTAGTGCAGATGCATATGTCCCGGCTTCGACGGAAACTGGAAAAGGCGTGCGCGGAACATCACTTTATTGAGGCTGTCTGGGGACAAGGTTATCGTTTTGCCCCTTAATAAAGGAGGTGGTATCTATGAAACAGTGGAAATTATGGCTGCAGCCACTGGCTGTATTTGCGGTAATGGTGCTTTTTTTCATGCTGTTTTACTACAAAGATAATAAATACTACACGCCTCCTCCTTATGGGAAATCCGGTATCATCAGCCTGAGCGGGGAGGATTTGGAACAATCAAATCCTATCTTTCTCATTGACGGATGGCTGCTGACAGATGGACGCGTGACAGACAAGCCGACGTATATTGGTGAATTTTCAAATCTGCAGCGCAGGGATCTGCTGGTTTCTCCTCACGGACAGGCACGCTATCAATTGACGCTGCGCTATGATGGAGCAGACCAGATTGTGTCGGTGGATTTCCCTCAATTGTATTCCGAGTACACAATTTTACTGGATGGAATACAGCTTTCCCGGGGAACAGGCAGTGGGCGGATTACGTTTCCGCTGACGGCGGGCGATCATATTCTGGTGGTGGAGACCTCGTCGAAGCTAGGGTATTACAGCGGGATGTATTTCCCGCCAGCACTAGGCACGACTGCGACACTTTTTCAGGTACGCAATGTTCAGAGTTTTTCCTATGCACTGGCATTTCTTGTCCCCTTGGCACTGGCAGTTTTCACACTTTTTCTATGGCGGACAGATGGGGAACTTTCCCATTGGTTTATGGTACTTTGCTGCAGTTATGCGCTATATATGGCACGATATTTTGTATTTCTCATATCGTATTCCATTTCGCTGCCGATCACACAATATTGGTTTCTGATACAGAGTCTGGCGATGTACTGCCTGTGTTTCTGCGTCGTACAGCTTACGATCCTTGCCTCAGAATCTGCTGGCAGCAAAGCATGGCGATGGATGAAGGTGGTTTTCCTGGCATTTCCAACCATTCTGATCGCATTGAGCCTGCTGATCCCGGTATTTTCGTGGATCGTTTGTATTCATGGCATGTTGACCGATTTTTATTATGTTATTACCTTTTGTGCAGCTGCTTTTTTCTCCGTGCACGGCGTGACAGTGCAGCGCTGGGAAAGCCGCTATACGCTGGTCGGCTGCTCTGTATTTGGCGTGGGACTGCTCACCAATCTTTTGTTCTCAAATCGTTTTGAGCCAATCCGTTTTTTCTGGCAGTTTGAGTGGTGCGGGCTGCTGCTGGTGCTGTTGTTTGGAGCCATGA
The DNA here is from genome assembly GCA_002491195.1 of Lachnospiraceae bacterium UBA7179. Lineage (GTDB taxonomy): Bacteria > Bacillota > Clostridia > Lachnospirales > Lachnospiraceae > COE1. The sequence goes on along the minus strand of DKVL01000117.1, from coordinate 3,415 downwards.
TGGTATCGCGCAGCCGCCGTATCCTGCAAGAGAATAATATGCTGACCAATCACCTGGAAGAACAGGTAAAAAAACGGACTGAGGAGGTCACACAGCTTTTGGAAGAACGCAAAGCGTTTTTTTCCGACATGGCACATGATCTCAAGGCGCCAGTATTTGCCACGCAGTCATTTATCGAGGCAATACGCCGGAGTGGCATAGGAATTGATCCGGAGCTGCAGCGTTACCTTGACCAGGCGGAATCCAAACAATGGGAAATGGCAAGACGCCTTCAGGGACTTTCCACGATCAATGCCCTGGATCGGATCGAAGAAAAACGGGTTCGGGTATCGATCCAGGAGCTGCTTTCAGAGGTCTACGCCATCCACCATGCAGAGGCGGAAGTCCAGTCCGTGTATCTAACCATAAACCCTCCAGAGCAAGATGCATTTCTGATGGCTCAGCCTGAAAAACTCAATATCCTTTTTGAGAATCTGATTTATAATGCGCTTAAGGCGACACCTCAGAACGGAAGCATCTCTGTCTCTGCATGGACCGAAAACAATCAGATCATTCTGACTGTGGAAGACACTGGATGCGGCATTCCAAAGGAGGAACTGCCGCTTGTCTTCCGGCGGTTTTATGTAGGTGCTAAGAATAAGGGCACCGGAACAGGGCTGGGGCTGTATATTGTTCATGGCATTGTGACGGAACTTGGAGGAACGATCCATGTATCTTCCACGGTTGGCACAGGCACAAAATTTATAATGGAATTTCCGCAATCTATTTGTGCAGTACATTCCGAATGATTCCGGCAATCCAATGGAACAGGCCAAATCCTGTCACCTTGCAGGCTGTGGCAGAGATACAGATCACTGCCGATACAGCTATGGTCGCTGGAAGAAGCGGTGCGCGGCTATCGTCCTCCCTGCCATGTTCAACGGTTGCTCCCACATCAGGAAAAACAGCAGTTCCGTTTTCATCCTTAATGTCTGTCGCCGCCTGCACCACAAGAGTGGGCTGCACAGTATGATCAGACCACTCGACTGCACTACTGCCCGCCTGGTCTGCAGGAGATGAATCTGCTGTGTCTTGTGCGATCTGCGGCAGATTGGGACGCTGCCCGCTTTCTGATACCTCTGGCTTTTGATCGACAGGCGCAGGCTCCGATACAGATTCCATTGTAATGGAAGCGCTCTGATTTTCAGGTATCTCAATCGAAACTGCAGCTTCTGGCATCTGTATCAGATCAGGCCGCGTTAATCCACTGTCATCTGATGACTGCTGCGTTATTTCACTGTTTTCTGACGGCTGTCTCGTTACTTCGCTGTCTTCTGATGG
>DKVL01000117.1:0-1749 GCA_002491195.1 Lachnospiraceae bacterium UBA7179 | reverse complement strand
CCGCGTTACTTCGCTGTCTTCTGACGGCGGCTGTGTTACTTCGCTGTCTTCCGACGGCTGCTGCGTTTCTTTGCTGTCTTCCGACGGCGGCTGTGTTATTTCGCTGTCTTCTGACGGCGGCTGCTTGTTCTCCTGTTCCTCGTCCGACGTCTGTGGTAAATTCGGACGCTGTCCACTTTCTGTACTATCATCCTTATTGTCTGCTCCCGCATTCCCCTCATTTCCCCCTGCGCCGCCGACTTTCGGCAGATCAGGAAGCTGATCGTAGACATCCGGCCATGCGAGAACAAGCTGCCTGCCATCATAGATGCCGCCCTCAAACTTAAGACCAACGAAGAACGGCGCGTTTTCCCGATAAGACCGATAGGGTTCCTGATCATTGCGCAGAACAAGCGCATAGCCGCTGTTTGTCGTGGATGGCTGCATGCTCAGCTCTTTAAGAAGTGAGAGTCCGGGAATCTCCGTCCACTGCGATTCTCCCTCTGTCAACACATATGCCTTTATGGATACAGCGCCAGTAGCTTTCTTGTAAAGCGCTATCTTCAATCCGTCCCGGTCCTCTTTTAACACCCCTTGGGGATCAGCGTTCTCCTGACTGACATTCAGTACAAGCTCGACTTCGTTTAAATAATCACAATAGGAATTGCTTGCCGCCTTAACGCTCAGCGGTGTATCCAGCTCAAAAGTTCCAAGCGGCGTCTTGAGCTGGGTACCGGCAGGAATCTGGATTTTTTCAGCGGCATCCGAAATTGTTATGCTATCGCCGGCAGAAAGCGAAGGAAAGGACAGCTTTTTCCACGTGACAGGACAGTCCACGACAACGGATGCATACGGAATCGACCTGCCGCTCATGATCTCAACCCTGACAGGAAGTGTCTCCGGCAATAATGCCGATATTTCTTCGGCTGTGGCATCTTCGGATACGGTAAGCTGATATCTGCCATACTCGCGGGAACGCGATGGAGTGTCTGGGATCGGTTCGCGCACAACTACTCCGGCAGAAAAAAAGGCTAAGCATGTCATCTCTTCCGGAAGCGGCTGTAAGATACGCTCGATCACCGCGATCCTGGACTCGTAAGAACATCCATTTTTCTTAGTAATGTGCAGTTTTATATAAATGCGGTCTATTTCACCTGCAATGTAACTGATCAATGGTTCACGCATTTCATCAAAACCTAACCATTGATTCTGCAAATCAAACAATTCTATCTTATCATCCGTTCCCAGAAGATCCAGATCCCACTCATATTCATCGTCAACCCGCTGCCAGTTGTCCCCATCCAGTGAGTACACCGGATATATCTGTGTGATATCCGGTGTGATATCTGTAAAAGTTCCTTTCACTACATACCCACTCGGCTGACGCTGTACACGAACGTAGAACCCGGGTGGTTCGACAGGAACCGGATAGTCCTCTCCATCCTCTGCGAGGCCGTCCATCTCCTGATGCGGTATGTTCGTTATATCTTCTGTCACCAAGGCCGTCATTTCTTCCCGTAGTGCATTTATTGTATCTGATGATAGCACCTCATCTGTGATGTCCTCGTCAGATGTTTCGGAACTGCCCGGATCCGAAGTCTCTATATCTATATCTGGCGTCTGTGGAATTTCCTGTTCGGTTGTCTCCGCAGCCGGCGTCTGTGGGGCTTCCTGTCCGGTTATCTCTGTGTCCGGCGTCTGTGGGGCTTCCTGTCCGGTTATCTCCGTATCCAACGTCTGTGAAATTTCCTGTCCGGTTATCTCCGTATC
>DKVL01000052.1:36662-104080 GCA_002491195.1 Lachnospiraceae bacterium UBA7179 | reverse complement strand
GATGAGTGATGATTGATGGTTAATGATTAATTTTTGATAGTAATAAATTGTATGGAATGGTGATTCTGGAATGCCTCTGTGGCTCACTGTGAGCTATTCTAAGAAAGTTTAATGTTTTGTACAAGAAAATGGCGTTGTACAATTTCAGGCATCAAAATAAGTCCACTATCAGCTATTGTGATTTAACTGATAATGGACTTATGCATTTGTCCGAATATTTAATTATGGGTATTAGGATTTCGTTATATGAGTCTATTTTTCATACCCCATTTTAATCAATATCGTACCCCATCCGTACCCCATATTTGCAATAAATGGCATAAATCTGCGATAATTTACGATAGTTTCACAGAATACCAAATATACCGTGAAGCCCAATAAATACAGCATTTTCAAGGCTCTTTCCTACCACTCATACGGCGTCGCTTGATAAACGTAATAATTCAGCCAATTCGTGTAGAGATTGTTGCAGTGCGCTCTCCATTGTAAGTTTGGTTTCTGCGTCGGGTCGTCATCTGGATAATAATTCCTCGGGATATGTATTGGTAGTCCTTTTCCCAAATCTCTCTTATACTCTGCATCCAATGTATATCTGTCATACTCTGGATGTCCATTGACAAATACCTTTTTGCCATTCTCTGCATATGCGAGAAAAACTCCCGCTTCCTGGGATTCCGCGAGCACTGTAACCTTGCCGCAGCGATGGATATCGGCAGACGCTGTCTCTGTATGACGGCTGTGTGGCGCGAGGAAATAATCATCAAAACCTCGCACCAGCGGAACTTTTCGATTCTGTACCTTATGAGAATAAATCCCAAAAAGTTTCTCTGAAAGCATACGCTTCTGGATACCATAATAATGATAAAATCCTGCCTGGGCCCCCCAGCAAATATGAAGCGTAGAAGTCACATGTTCCTCCGCCCAGTCCATGACGGCACACACTTCCTGCCAGTAATCAACCTCCTCAAAGGCAATATCCTCAACCGGCGCACCCGTAATGATCAATCCGTCAAAGCGCTGATCCTTAATCTGCTCAAAAGTTGTATAAAAACGATTTAAGTGATTTGCGGACGTATTGAGCGATATATGACTTGTCACCATCAGAAAAGTGACATCAACCTGCAGCGGTGTATTGGACAATGCACGCAGAAGCTGTAGTTCTGTGTCCTGTTTTACAGGCATCAGATTCAGAATACAGACCTGAAGTGGTCTGATATCCTGATGCATCGCACGATTCTCATCCATCACAAATATATTTTCGTTTTCCAGTATCTCTTTTGCTGGTAAGTCACTCTGTACTTTAATAGGCATTTTTCTACACTCCCGTCTGTTTATATTTTCATTATAACTCCATACCCAAGTATTCTGTCATGAACTGCTCCTCAGTGAGAATCGGAACATTCAGTTCCTTCGCCTTTTTGTTCTTGGATGAATTGGATGCGGCATCATTGTTGATCAGACAGACTGTTTTTGCTGACACACTTCCAGCTACTTTTCCACCCTTTTTCTCAATCAGATCCTTTAACTCATTTCTGCTGCCAAAATGATTCAGGCTTCCTGTCACGACAAAAGTTTGCCCCTCGAGTGTCTGCCCTGCCTCATCAATCTCCTCCTTAACAATGCGAACCTCTTTTAGGAGATTATCAAATATTGTATTGTTCTTCTCGTCAGAAAAATAATCCACAAAAGCTCTGGCGATCACTTCCCCGATCCCATCAATCTCACCAAGTTCCTCCACCGACGCGTGGCGCATCGCATTGATATCATATTGATAATACTTGCAGATCACTTTCGCATTGGCAAGTCCAATATTTGCAATACCGAGACTATAGATCAGTTTGGGAAGTTCCACATCCCTTGCTCTCTCGATTCCGTCCATGAGCTTTTTGTAAGATCTCTCCCCAAAACCCTCCATCGCCACAATTTCTTCCCTGTATCTGTCAAGGTGGAACATATCCTGATACTGATGCAGAAACCCTTTTCCGATAAATTTCTCAAGCGTAGCCTCCGACAATCCATCAATATTCAGGGCATCACGGCTTACAAACAACGTAAATGACTTGATTTTCTTGGCCTCACAGTCCGGATTGGTACAATAAAGCGACTGCACTTCGTTGACCGCGCGCAGCTCTGTCTTTCCGCCGCAGACCGGACAGGTATCTGGTATCTCCAGATTATCGCTGCCTGTAAGATTTTCCGCAATCTGCGGAATGATCATATTTGCCTTATAAACAGTTATTCTATCGCCAATGCCTAGTTTTAAACTTTTAAGAATACTAACATTATGGACAGAAGCCCTGCTCACTGTCGTTCCCTCCAGTTCCACAGGCTCAAAAATCGCAACCGGATTGATCAAGCCAGTGCGGCTTGCACTCCACTCAATCTCTTTCAATGTCGTCTCCCGGATCTCGTCCGCCCATTTAAAGGCAATAGAATCCCGCGGGAACTTTGCCGTCCGTCCAAGCGAACGGCCATACGCAATATCATCGTATGTCAGCACAAGCCCGTCCGATGGTACCTCATAGGTCTGGATCCGCACCTCATAATCCGCAACTGCATCAATAATATTCTCTGCATTGACTCGCAAGTATTGAACCACATCAAAGCCTTGTTCCTGCAAAAATTCAAACTGTTTCTCTCTTGAATTTTCAAAATCCACATTGTCTGCTTTCACAAGGGCAAATGCATAAAATCTTACATTGCGCTCTGCCGTGATTTGATTATTAAGCTGTCTGACAGATCCAGAACAAAGATTTCTCGGATTCTTGTACTTTGCATCTACCTCATCGATATGACTGTTAATTTCCTCAAAATCCTGATACGTGATGACTGCCTCCCCCCGGAGTATCAGATCCCCCTGATATTGGATACGCAGCGGAATATTCTTAAACACTTTTGCATTGTTCGTAATAACCTCACCAACTTCGCCGTTTCCGCGAGTGACTGCCTTCAACAGCTCCCCATTCTGATAGGTCAGAACGATTGTCAGTCCGTCCAGTTTCCAGCTGAGCAATCCATCCTTGTCTCCAAGCCAATCCTTGAGTTCCTCCCGCTCTTTGGTCTTACCAAGAGACAACATCGGGCTTTCGTGTGCCTCTTTAGGCAGCTCATCGACCGCCTCATATCCGACACTGATCGTTGGACTTCCTGTCAGAACCATTCCTGTCTGCCGCTCCAATTCTGCCAACTCATCGTATAATTTGTCATACTCATAATTACTTATGATTTCCTTGTCTTGTGCATAATACGCCTTAGATGCTTCCCTTAACTCCTCCACAAGTTCTTTCATTCTATGTAAAATTTCGTTGTTTGCTGCCATATTCCCCTCCACATTGATTTATCATTTTTCTGACATACCGCACAGACGATAGAGCGTTGCAAGCTCTTCGCCCTTTAGTTCTCTGTATGTACCATTTTTTAATCCAGCAAGTTCAATATTCATGATCCTGATTCGGGTCAAAGACTTTACCTGATACCCAAAGCATTCGCACATCCGCCTGATCTGTCTGTTGAGTCCCTGCGTCAATATGATACGAAATGTATATTTGCCAATCCCCTCTATAAAACAGGGCCGCGTTGTCTCATTTAGTTCTTTCAAATAGACTCCCTGAGCCATTCTCGCCAGAAAATCATCTGTGATTTCCCTGTTCACCTTGACAACATACTCTTTCTCATGACAATTTGCCCCCCGCATCATGCGTTGTATCAGTTCTCCATCATTTGTCAGGATAATCAACCCGTCAGAATCTTTGTCAAGGCGCCCTGCATAAGTAAGTCTTACTGGATATCCGACCGCCTCTACGATCGTCTTTTCCGCGTATTTGTCCCTTTCCGTGCAGGTGACTCCAACGGGCTTATTGTATGCAAGAACCACACTCGAAGAAACTGGTTTCACTTGTCTGCCATCCACTTCTACACAGTCCTGAACGCACACCTGCATACCGCTCACAGCTTTTTGACCATTTACCTTTACCCTGCCCTGATCAATTAGGTTATCTGCCGCACGCCTCGAACAGATCCCACACGCTGCAAGGTATTTGTTCAATCTGGTCATATTCTTCCATCCTCTTTCACTGCTACACTACCTTATAAAAATTTTTTCAGTCTGACAATGGATTTCTCCTCGAATTCTACCAGTTCCCTGGCTACCTCCATCGATGTATTTCCCGAATCCTGATGATGATTCATCGATCTCCACATGTTGGTAATCCCTCTGTTGCTGCCTTGAATCATCATCTCTGCAATCTTGCTGACACTGCAGTTTGTCAGTGTATTCATCTGAATGCTGCCCTTTAACATCAGATCCTGCATAGCACTTTTGTGGTATCCTTCTGTCCGCTCACTCTGCAGTCTGTCTGTCGCTTTATTCTGTATCACAGAATACAAAAGTTTCTCCCTGGAAAGCTCCCCCCGCAATTCTTCATCACATACCTTTTCTGAAAGGGTATCAATCGCATGGATGGCCATGTCAGTGTTTTTCTGGACTTCTTTTAAAATCTCCTGATCATCCTTTTTCATAGCTATCTCCTTTCGTTACAGTTCAGCCTTGCCGAACTGTAACGCATCAAGCCATGCAAAATCGCTTCGCGATGGCTTGATGCATCTCAGCCACTACGCTTTCTCACGGACTTCGCAGCGCAGTGCGAAGTCCTGGGCTGAACTGTAACCTCCTTTTCATAATCAATCATGAAATCTATTGACAGCTATAGTATTGCCATCTTTTAACAGCCTATGCCTCTATATCCATATCCTCTGGTACAGTTTCTTCCACCTCGCCTGTCAAAAGTTCACATGCCTCCTCCCTCTCGAAAGGAAAAACAACCCTCCATTGCGCACGAAGCTCGTCCATCTGCCTCATAATGCGCAGAGTTTCCGCATGCGGCATCTCCCAGCACTCTTTTTCACCCTTATCGATCGCCTCCATACAGGAGTATATCTCATATTCATAACCTGTGATCTGTTTGGGCGCCTTTACCGATTTCACTGCTTTATAATTCATATCGTACACTGTGGCAGAGGCAAAGTTATTGATATTCTCAATCACAATATATCCTTTTGGACCATAAATCACACCTCTCCTGTCACTCAGCCCATTCATGGTGCAGTTGAGCACCGCCATCCTTCCATCCTTGTATGTAAGTGTAATGCTCTCTGACGCATCTACTCCAGTATTTGTAAGAACACAGGCAGAATCCATCTTCTCGATCTCCTTGCCAAACATCATGGCAGCAAAATTCAATGTATACACTCCTAAATCAAGCAATGCCCCGCCCCCAAGTTCTGGATCTGTCAATCTCTTCTTATCTGCGATAGCATATCCGAGATTTGCTGTCAACATGGTCGGTTCCCCTATGATTCCAGAGCTAAGAATTCCCTTGATCGTGGTGAGCATTGGCATGTAGCGCACCCACATTGCTTCTGCCACAAATACATTTTTTTCCTTTGCCAGTGTCAGTATTTCCTCTGCCTGCTTTGCATTTGCTGTAAAAGCCTTCTCACACAATACATTTTTTCCACTTTCTATACAAAGCTTCATATTGGCATAGTGTTCCGAGTGGGGTGTTGCGATATAGATCAAGTCAATCTTATCATCCAACAGCATTTCCTCGTAAGAGGTATATGCTACCTTAATATTGTATTCACTCGCAAATTCCTGGGCCCTTTCTTCACTCCGCGATGCTACACCGTGGCACTTCACACTTTTCATCTTTTTGATTGTGCCTGCCATAACTTCTGCCATTTTTCCGGTTCCCAAGATACCGATACGCTTTTGTTTAAACATCTATCATCCCATACCTTTCGCAACAGACTTATCAGGAGCTAATAAATGAAAGCCCATGCAGCAGAAATACTACATGGGTTTGCATTTATTTCACTATTCTATTATAGACGATATATAGATCTATTTTCAAGACTATCAAACAATTATTTCACAAAAAATTCTGCCTTGACGAAACCTGTTGTCCCGTTATAATCAATCTTGTACCATTCTCCTTGATCTTCCAGCAGATTGTAGGAAGTTCCCGCCTGCGCAGAACCAATTTTCTCTGATTCCTGGCTCGCCTGATTTCGCACATTTACATTGGTTTTAGCTGTGATTGTGATTCCCACCGGCTCTGATACCGCCTCAGTTGTCACAACTTCAAGATAGTCACTCTTGATATAGGCTTCCTTGTCTTCAAAAATGACTTTACTCCATCCATTAACCCTGTCTTCGATCCGTTTCAGTTCTGTCCCTGCCTGTGCCTTCCCGATCTTGTCCGCTTCCTCACTGTCAGAAGAACGCACATTGACGGTATCTGTTGTCCTGACGATCTGATTCACGACCTGATTTTGAGGCAGTTCCTCGCTTCCATCCTGTGTTTCAGACTGCTGTGTTGAATCTGTTTCCGTCTGTGCTGCTTCCCCGCTCTCATTCTGCATCTCCAGCTGTGCCAGAGCAACGCCAACGGATGTTCTGATCGTTACCGGAAGTTCTTCCATGAATTGATTGAGTGCCTCATCTGACGCAATTGCTTCTGTATAGCTGACATTAATCTTATTGTACAGATCAACAACATCATCCTGATTGGTGACAAGTTTAAATGCCGCTTTAATGTTTTCCTCTGTATCGCCGTCAATCTTAAGACTTCCATCCTCCGATGTATAGACATAAAAAGCATTTAATCCAGGCGCCGTTGTCTCGATATCCTTGAACTTAACATCATATGTCACATATACAAAATAGGTATTATCTTCTATTCCTGGCTTGGTATAACAATTGATATTGTCGTACCTTTCTATAAATTCGCTTTTTTCCTGGTATGTAATGATTTCCTTATCCGAGTTGTAATCCTTAATCGCCTTAACAGTATCCATGTCGCCGTCTGCCATAGCGGTGCAGAAAGACTGCATCAATTCATTCACATTGGCATAAGCATTCTTCGCCAACGGCTCGTCACTCAATGTAACGATACCATCTGATCCGGCACTGTTTGCTGTATTTAGGGATTGATTATCTACCGTCTGACTCTTTCGTGAATCTACAAAGGAAATAATTACAGCTATGACAATCGCACACGCCGCAATAGGTAATAAAATCTTTGCGGCGTTCATAACAGTTTCCTTCATATGTTCCGATGAAAAATCTATACTGGACTGGTCACCAGCTTTCCTGACTTCTGACTCTCCATTTTCCTGCTGCCCTTCTACCGTTTTGCTCTGCACATTTTCCTCTGCATCTTCTGTATCGTTCGAGGCAATTTCCACAGGTTCAACCTTTTCCTTCTCTGCATTTAGCACTTCTGTGTTCTTAGTTGTATTAGGATTACTTTTCTGCTTGTTTTTCTTTTTTTTCTTCTTGTTATCCATCTCTGCTCCTATTCATCACTGCCAAACCCATTGCTGAAAATGCACCCGACAGGAATCGAACCTGCATTAAAGGCGTCGGAGGCCTTCGTTCTATCCATTAGACTACGGGTGCTGAATGTGATTTTCATCACGTCTGTAATCATAACACAATTATTTTCATTTGTCTACAAGAGAAATCAATTTGATTGTACTATATTAATATTTTTGTCACTTTTCACACTTGCTGCTGATATTTTTCACACAGCGCATCAAACTGAACCACCTGCTCCTGAAGGGCACGGAAAGCCGCGCTATCGCTCGTCTCCAGCTGATCGATAAACTTAAAAAGTTTATCTTGAAGTTTATAGTGTTCTTTTGCGTCCACACGGTAAAAATTGGCACTGCGTACGATCTTTTCGAGGTATTTTGAAATTTGTCTGTCATTACCTTTTTTCAGGGCATTCTGCAAAAGTTCTATGTTATCCACCTCAGGAGAATCTGTCACCTTCGCAAACGTGTTCGCTCCGATTGCATAGTAGTCCTCCCTGATCTGATAAATAAAACTCTTCTTTTCATACAGACTTTCTTTAAATCCACTCATATAGTTCCTCCCCAATTACCCTTCGACAAGTTTTCACCGCCTGTGTATCCTTTCAAATTTTACCACGAAATCAATGATTTGTCATCTCATTTTCAGGCTTTTTACATATTCCTTCACCTCTGGATCCGGATTCAGGGATTCCCGTATTTTCTGCAGCGCCTTATTATATGTCCATGCATCCATATGACATTCTTTCGATAGCATCTGCGTGCTTTCATATGGAAAACATACAAATGTCTCTGCCATAAGCCATGCTGCCGCCATCTGCGCATAATAGCCCTGACAAAACTCCCTGTCCAATGTGGCAAGTATCCTTTCCAGATATGGATACTGTTCCTTCGTACTGACAGAACGCTCCTGATTCAGGAAACTGTTGCTGATGTCAGCCATGCTGACCTTTCTGTTTCTTGCGATTTTCTTGTGATTGATATCGTATTTAAGGTACTGGCTCAGAAGCAGGATCAGTGCCACCCTGACCTCATACTCCTGCTCCGAATACAGGTAAGGCTGCATAAACTCCCACACTTCATCCCGATACCTGTTTGCAAAAGTGAAGGAATTGCAAAAACTATCACATACCGACCAGTTATCAATATATGGAACAAATGACTTGAAGCACACAAGTCCTTCCTCACAAGAAATTCCTTTTTTTGCTGTCCCATACCCGATCATCATTCCGCGGAGCATCGTCTCTTCAAAATAAATGTCCGCATAGGCTCCATCATAACTTGCTATTTCATCCCGCCACTTGATCTTGTTTTCCTTATCATTGACAATACTTTTGGCAATCCGCCGCAGCTGCGGCAGTCTCACTCCCAGAAGGGGCTTCGCCCCAGGAATGAGACCTGCCGAAAAATCCCTGTATTTCTCATCAGCATATTGTGCCAGTATAGTTCTAATTTCTTCTCTCATCTGTCTCCATTGCCGTAATCGTGTTACGATCCACTCTGTTATAGATCATTCTATTATTGATTGCTGCTGCCACTTTTTCTGTACTGCACTGGCGTCATGCCCATTTTCTTCTTGAAAATGCGGTTAAAATGCTCTACATTTGGATATCCAACTGCCATTGCCACGTTCTCAACAGTCATATTTCCGTTCCGAAGCAGGGTCTTTGCCTTCTTCAAACGTATGTTGATCAAAATATCCCCAAAGGTCTTTCCTGATTTCTCATGAATATACTTGCTCAGATAAGGCTCTGACAGATGAAAGTGCTCCGCAACATCGCTGAGTGCAGTCGCCTGATAATTTGCCTGAATATAATTCATAATCTCCATCATGCGTTCATCCTGACACGCCTCATTCTCCTGAATCTGCGGAAGCTTGTTGACGCTGACACAGAGTGCATGGATCGAGGCCTTGATAATGTCATCGTCCATGCCCACACCCCAGAATTTCTCGCCGTTGCAGGTGACACTCACATAAGCGATCGCCTTTGACGAGGAACCCTTTGTAAGTGCATGCTCCTCATAGTCGGACAACTGGTAACTGATACCAAAATACTGCTTGATCGTGTTGCTCACTGCATCAAGGCGCCCGTTTCCGTTTGCGTCCACAGTCGTCTTCTTGTCACCACAGGTGATCACTGCCTCCGCCATAATGCCATCCACCTGTTTGAAATGACACTCATTGATCTGGAACAATGGTGTGTTGTCCACATAGTTTTCACAGAAAATGTCATAAACCCACTGTGGCGAGAGCACTTTATGCTCCTGATCAGACACATCTTTTACGAGATATCCCACCTCCTCGCGCATAGCGTACGGCAGAGATATGCCATAGTTCTGTTTCAGGATATAGTTCACTCCACCCTTTCCCGACTGGCTGTTGATACGGATCACATCGGCGTCATAGTTTCTACCCACATCTTTCGGATCAACTGGCAGATATGGCACTGTCCACTTATCTGTCTGTTTCTCCTCGCGCCACTGCATTCCTTTGGCGATCGCATCCTGATGGGAACCAGAGAAAGCCGTAAATACAAGATCTCCTGAGTACGGCTGTCTCTCATGTACTCTCATACGCGTGAAAAGCTCATATTTCTCCCGAATCTCAGGCATATTGGAGAAGTCAAGTTTTGGATCAACTCCATGGGAAAACATGTTCATTGCCACTGTGATCAGGTCAACATTTCCCGTCCGCTCACCGTTTCCAAAAAGCGTTCCTTCCACGCGATCCGCGCCTGCAAGGACACTGAACTCCGCATCGCATACACCACAGCCGCGGTCATTGTGCGGGTGTACGGAAAGCACCACTGCATCCCTGTATTTGAGGTTCTTATGAATATATTCCACCTGTGTGGCAAACACATGCGGCATGGCATTCTCAACCGTTGTCGGAATATTGATGATCGCCTTTTTATCGGGTGTTGGCTGCCAGATATCAAGCACTGCATTGCATACCTCGACCGCGTAGTCAACTTCTGTTCCATGGAAGCTCTCCGGACTGTACTCAAAGGAAAAGTTTCCATCCGTCTCCGATGCAAGTTTTTTCAACAGCTCTGCACCATCCGTCGCAATCTTCTTGATCTCTTCCTTACTCTTCTTAAAAACCTGTTCACGCTGTGCGACCGAAGTTGAGTTGTAGAGATGGACAACAGCGTGCGGGGCGCCCTTCACTGCCTCAAAAGTTTTCTTGATAATGTGCTCTCTTGCCTGTGTAAGCACCTGTACGGTCACATCGTCAGGTATCATGTTCCGCTCGATCAAAGCACGCATAAACTCGTACTCTGTCTCCGAAGCTGCCGGGAATCCGACCTCAATCTCCTTAAAGCCGATATCCACCAGCATCTCAAAAAACTGTAATTTTTCCTCCAGGCTCATAGGCTCGATCAACGCCTGATTGCCATCCCGCAGATCGACAGAGCACCAAATTGGCGGTGCTGTGATCGCATCCTTCTTCACCCAGTCATAGGTACAGACTGGCGGTAAAAAATATGATTTTTCATACTTACCTGCATTTTTCATGTCTTATATCCTCCATTTTTCATTTTACCAATCCCGTTCTCCAATGGCATCCTCCAAACACACCAAACTGTCCAACAAAAAAATCCTCCGTCTCCACAACATTTCTGCTGTAGAGACGAAAGACTCCAATCCTCCTTCGCGGTACCACTCTACTTCATGTTCTTATATCCATTCGTACAAGAACATGCACTCATCAGCACTATCATGCCTTTCCCTGATAACGGTGGGGATCCGTTGTGTCCTACTGATCCGTACAGCCTTATCTGTACTTCCGGTTCAGACACACAGCTCCAAGACGAGTTCGCCATACTTCCCATACTGCCTCACACCAAACGACAGTTCTCTGAAATGTTCTGTATTGCTACTACTTCTCTTCATTGCCATTGTTATTTTTCATTCACAATCCTATAGTAACATGATTCGAGGTATATTGCAACCCATTAAAATTAATCATTTTAATTGATTTTTTTATCATCGCAACCATAAGGTTTTTTCAACAGATTAAGTGACATCTCTCAGTATTGGTCAAAAAAATCATTTTAATAATCAAAAGGATCTGCATACCGAAAATCTTGTTCTTCCCATATATCCTTTCTTGCTGTTAATTTAAAAAACTGTGCAATTGTATCCTCCAAGGCTGCTTCTTCTGTTTTTCCAAATCCTACTGCTCCATAAAAATCCCCTAATTCATCAACAATATGTAGGTTGGTATATCCACTGTATGTATGATCTAAACTTTCATATATTTTAATTTTAAATTTTGCACATGGAATTATATTCAATTCCCAAATATTATATTCTCCTACAAATTTTTCAATTTTAGCTATTCCCTGATGTTTTTCATTCCACATGAATTCCTTTTCCTCTCTAAGCCAAATAAATTTAAAAATTGATGTAATCATACCTGTTCTTCCCATGCCTCTGTTTTTTCCATATAGAAAAGCAGCTCTACCGGCACAGTCAATGTATCGGGCGAAAACGGCGTATCAACCGCATATCCTTTCAGCGGGAGACCATGTGTCCCTGTCTTATGATCCGGTTTTAACCGCATCATAAGAAAAGAAGCACTCCCGCTGTGAGTCTCCGGATAGGAATCTAAAAATTTTTTCGAATAAAATTGCAGGATGATATCCCTGCTGCATTCATATTCAATACCAATATAGCACATTCCCTTGGGACAGTTCTGCCTGAGCGCATCATAGTAATGACTTTCGATCTCTTGAAGCTGCTCCTCCGTAAAACGCTCCCGATATTTCACATCGCTAAACTGCTTTTTTGCATCCTCCCATACATCGATCAGCATGACATGATTGATATGGCACTGCACTTTTTCACCATCATGCGCTGTAAATTGGAATGAAATGGGTTTCCCTACTTCTAATACAATGGATTTTGCCCTATGCAGCACATGTTTCTCATAACCAAAATCATGTTTTATCATAATAGGCATATCTGAAGTATATTTGGGAAGGCGCTTCAGATTCGCAATTCTTAAAGTGACCAGATAAAGCCTGTTCCAATCTTCATCCTTAAGCCACTCCGGAACTTTCCATCCCGCATCCATCATGTCAAGAAACAGCTTGATTTCCTCATAATTTTCATTCATCAGAGGACCGCCGCACCCGCCCTGCGTACACAGTTTTCTATTTCCAATCCGAAATTCCCGACAGTGCAGATAACTGAAGCTTCTCGTTTCCTGCTCTTTTAAGGTCATACGCTGTGTGTGCTTCTTTTTCGGATTGCGTCTTTTTTCTTCTTCATATGGCTCTATGATATAAAGCCGCGCCTCCTCTTCCATCGTCATCCCGATGATATGATATTTCTTTCCGTCACGCTCAATCGTTCTGCCAATCACAAGAATGTCTTTCCATTTTTTGCTGACACCTTCCAGCCACGAAAACTGCATACCCGTCACCCTTTCAAAATAACATTACCCTAACGTCAGTCCTAAATATCCTGCCCTGCAGTCCCAGTCTTGTAACCGCCCGGGCAGCAGCACCATCCCACCCATGTTCCGCTCATATGCCCATGCTGCGCCAGTGTGTTCAAGCAGTTCCGGCAGGATGATGTTGTGAAGTTCATCATCGTCAAGTGTCGTCTCCATAATATGAAGGCTGTCTTGTTCCATTCGATACATCAGAATTGCCTTTTGTGGATTTGCCGCCTTTGTCTCATCTGTCAGCAAAAGCGTCCTTCCGTCGCAGAACTGGTTTTCTCTGATCGCATAGGCAATCGCTTCCTCGTCCCACTCGACATATCCTTCGCCTGCAAAAGCCTGATCCCGTACCACTTTGTATTCCTTTTCATCCGCATCGGAAACCATCCATCTGCCAAGCATTTCCGGCATCTCTGCGGTATCCGTCTCCCCTGCAGCTTTCAGGGTACGCTCCTGTACTGGCAGGATATGAAGATTGGGTTTCTCCACACACCTTCCTGCATAAATCCAACAGGGACTCTCGCCAAAAGCCTCCACAAATCCACGCTTTTCATAATACTCCTGCGCATCCCTGTCAGCGGGCTGCAGAATCAGCGGTTCCCCATATTTTACAGCGGCATATTTTATTATTTCCGACGCATAACCTCTCTTTCTGTATTCCGGCAGCGTGGCAACAGCGTAGACATATCTGGCGTATTCTTTTTTGCCATTGATCGTCACCTGCACCCGCAAAAAGCTTGCCATTGACACAGGACGGTTATCCTGATAGACCACATACATATTTTCTTGTTCAAAGCGATTCTCTAAATAGAGCGCTATATATGCCCTGCTGTCTCCAAAACAGCGGTTCCATATCTCTGTGATGTACTCCTGCTCTGTCTCGTTCGCAAAAACAACATGGCTCTCCGCTGCCCTGTATTTCCTTAACAAAATATCCGGATAATAGGACAATTTCGCTTTTCTGAGTCCTGGATCACCTGTGTCCTCCTCGCGGTTTACATACTGATAATTCCGCATCTCGTGCAGGACAAACTGCTGGTTGATCATCGGGTACGCACCTTGCAGATCGGGAAATGCCTTCTCAAAATGTACTACAAAGGAATCTTCGTTCAATGGTTCCCCGATCGTGAACGCGACCAGTTCCCCGCCTTTATACAACACGCCGCCGCAAAGTCCAAGCTCCTTAAAATTAGACAACGCCACTTCGAGGACGCTGATTTCCTGTTCCATCTCTTCATTCCACTTCTCAGCGCGCAGCGCGGTCCATTCTTTTGCCATCCTGCGGCACTCGGAAATGTGCCTTTCTGTCATCGGTTCATACTGCCAGTCTCCATCGTCCATAAAACGAGCGATATGGTTCCGCTTGCCATGCAGCTTCTTTCCCTTTAATGATAACAGTTTTTCTACTGTATAGACATAGTCAAAATCATCCCTGTCCGCGCTGATCTCAAACTCTCCCGGAAACCATTCGATCAGCTGTGACCTGCCCTCATCCGTGACAGGATAAAGGCTCAGCCCATAACCGTGCACTGCGCATATTTTTTTCAGATGCGCGATCATGGATTTCTTACTGCCATTTCCGAAAGGAAAGGAATATTGGATCCGCTCCCCTTCCCTATACCTGACCACACCACACCCATAAGCAGTTCCGACCTGTACGTCGTACACTTTTGCCCAGATATAATTATTTGCAAAAGTATACTCACAGGCACGGGGATTGTCCTCTTTGAGTTTTTCATTCATCCAGTCCCTGTCATCCATTGATATCGGATGAAAAACCAATTTTTCCTGTTTTGGCGCATACAGTTCCACCCTGTTTTCACAATCCATGATATTTTCTGCCCTCCGCAATATCCGCCGCCATCTGCGCCTTTAGCGCATCCACTCCGTCAAAGCGAATCTCCGACCGTTTATGCTTTAACAAATAAACCTCCATATGCTCTCCATACACATCACCATCAAAATCATACAGATAAGTCTCCACACCCATCACACAACGTTGATCCACCGTAGGCTTTGTTCCGATATTCGTAATCGCTGCAAGCCTTTTTCCATCATATGACATGGTTCCATTTTTACTGTGAAGATATACATACGAATAGTAGACACCTTTCGGCGGCAGCAGCTTATCCTGCGGTGGCAGGAGATTCACTGTCGGCATGCCAATCGTACGCCCAAACTTTTTCCCGTGTATGATCTCTCCGCTCACATGATATGGCATCCCTAAAAGTTCCGCTGCCAATTCCATATTTCCACTGCCTACTTCCTCGCGAACATAGGTAGAACTGACTTCTCTTCCTCCATATAATACCTTGTCGATCAAAATAACCTGATATCCATAGTCCGGCGCCATCCTCTGCAGCAGCTGATAATCTCCTGCCCCGCATTTTCCATAGGAGACATCCTCGCCGGCAGCCACGCACTTCGCGTGCACTCTGCCTGCGAGCACCTCTTTAATAAACGTTTCAGGCGCCATATCTGCGATTTCCTGATAAAAGGGATATTCGATAAGATAATCCACACCTGCATTTTCAAAAATGCGGCGTTTTTCCTCCAAAGTGGAGAGCTCCCGAATCGGATCTTTGCTGAAAAATGCCGCAGGAGACGGAACGAACGTAAACACTGCTGACTTCAATCCTTTTTCCTTCTGCTGATGCAGGCACTCCAGAAGTTTCTGATGTCCACGGTGAAAACCGTCAAATTTACCAATCGCTGTCGCTGTCGCCTCCTCGATATGAAATTCCGTCGTGTTCTCTATAATTATCATTTTTCACCTAACTCCAGGCCTTTATTCCAAAAACATCTTAAAAGGCTTCAACACACCTTCACTTTTCACATAGGTGTACACTGCCCTGAACTCCTGATTTTCATTGTAAACACGGATTCGCTCCCCGTCTTCAAAAAAAGTGCCGCTGTCAAAATCAAGCTGTTTCAGAAAAAGTTTGTTTCCGTTCAACAGTGCATTTTCAGCTCCGCCCTTTACTGACGCAGCCTTATATTCCATAAAAATACGATCGGGCGCTATGACATGATCCTCACACGTCCCCATGCGCATAAATTCCTCCACATCGGAAAGTCTAACAGCATCCTCTATCCGAAAGTTTCCAACTCTTGTGCGCTTTAATTCTGCCATCGCAGCCCCGCACCCAAGTCTTTCACCAATATCTGCACACAATGTCCTAATGTATGTCCCCTTAGAACATTCTACTGTAAACCTTACATCGGGCAGATCAATCGCCAGGATTCTGATCTGTGCGATATCGACATGTCTTGGCTGCCGTTCTACTTCCCTGCCTGCCCTTGCAAGTTCATATAACCGCTTCCCGTTGACTTTCAACGCGGAATACATCGGCGGTATCTGTTCATATCCGCCGACAAATCCCATAACCACACTTTCCAGCTTCGCTTCACTCACATTGACAACGGACTCTTTCAAAATCTTACCACTTAAATCTTGTGTATCCGTCGTCACGCCAAGTCTCATAAGCGTTTCATACTCTTTACTCTTGTCCGTCATCATGTCACAGAGTTTTGTTGCACTGCCAAAACACACCGGGAGAACCCCGACTGCATCAGGATCTAAGGTTCCTGTGTGCCCTATTTTTTTCTGTCTTACAATCCCGCGGAGCTTCGCTACCACATCATGCGATGTGTAACCTGCCTCCTTGTAAATATTCATGATCCCATTAATCAACGTTTCACCGCCAGTTTACTCTATTTTAATCCATCTCATTGTCTATTTTGTTCTTCTCTTCTTCGTGCTCTTTCATCTGCAGTTCAATCTGTTTTGAAATATTATTGACAACATCATAAAACGTGCCATTCATATTACATCCAGCTGCCCTTACATGGCCGCCGCCGCCAAAAAATGCAGCGACCTTACTCACATCCACATATCTGCAGGAACGCAGACTCACCTTGTACTCCAGATTTCCTGTCTCATACATAAAGATAGCACATTCCACGCCTTTCGTGATGCGAAGCTGGTTTACAATCCCCTCCAGGTCTTTTGATGTGGCATTATAAAAATCAAGCGTCTTCTTGTCAATAGCGCTGACAATACACTTTCCGTTCATAAAGACAATGCTTTCCAGAAGTGCCCTGCCCAAGAGTTGATTCTGCGCATAGGTTTTCTCATAAAACGTCTCATCGATCAGTTCCGGAAAATCGAAACCATATTCGATCAACTCTGCTGCAGTCCGCAGCGTTTCAGGCGAAGTATTTGAGTATCTGAATATTCCTGTATCATGCACGATCCCAATGTAAACAGCTTTTGCGATCTCAGGATCCATATACTGCTTGTCAAACAGATCATACACAAGTTCTGCAGTTGAGCTGAAACCAGGAACCACATAATTTACATCACCGCAGCCCCATTCATTACTGACATGATGATCGATATTGATACGCTTTTTGGCATTGGCAAAGATTTCCTCTGCAGCCCCAAGTCTTGACTTCTCACAGTCAAGCGCAATCACGATATCCATATCACCATCCACAGTGTATGTATTGTCAATCTCATCAAAACCTTTGATGCACCGAAATACCTGGGATGGCTCCTCCAAAGATACTTTGACTTTCACCTCTGGCAGAGCCTTCTTTAGATACAGATACATCGCAAGACAGGAACCGACACAGTCCCCATCCGGTCTGACATGTCCTGAAATGAAAATCGTTCTGGCACCCTTGCATTCTTCTAATAAATCAAATTTCTCCATAATCATCACTACCCTTACAATAAATTAATCCTTTTTCTTAACTCCTCATGATACGGCACGCCAGTTTCCCTTTGCGCCTGTGTACATAATACACAAAAATATCTGGGAAGTCAAATATTCCCAGATACTTTTTATTATTTATTAACGATCTGGTTACAATTCACACCTGCGCCAGTTTTTATCAGCTTATAAGTTATTAAGGTGTGAATTATAACAGATTTTGCACACAAATTGATAAAGGGCATCAATTTGGCGCATGATTCCCACTACTTTGGCGTGGGTGTGAAAAGTAACACGATCTGTTCACTTCGTTCCAGCATCCGCACCGTTTCCACTGTCGTCAACGTGCCTCTCATCATCAGCACGATTGATGTCCTCTATCTTTTTGGACATGGACACGCCATAGGCGATTGACTGATCAAGAATAAACCGGATCTCCGGCGTATTTCTCAGATTGATCTTCTTTGCCAGAAGGCTTCTGATATAACCCTCCGCACTCTTCAATCCCTCAAGTGTATCCTTCTGCGAATCCTCATTGCCCAGCACACTGATCCACGCCTTACACGTTTTCAAATCAGGTGCCACCTCGACAGATACTACCGAGGTCATAGGATTAATCCTTGGATCTTTGATCTCGCTTCTTATGACCTCTGCCAGAACACGATGAACCTCCCCGTTCACGCGGGTATTTTTAACGCTGTTCTTTCTCATTCTCTAATCTCCATACTATCTTGGCACTTCCACCATAATATATGCCTCTACAATATCAAGCTCCTGCATACTGTCAAAGCCCTCAAACACAAGACCACACTCAAACCCAGCCTTCACTTCCTTGACATCATCCTTAAATCTCTTAAGCGAAGCAAGCTCGCCTTCATAGATCTGCTCGCCCTCACGGGTAATTCGGATCTTACAGCCTCTCTGGAACACGCCGTCAAGGACATAGGAACCTGCGATATTTCCGACAGCGGATGCCTTAAAGATCTGTCTCACTTCGGCATGACCGATCACCTTCTCCTCGAATACCGGATCCAGCATACCCTTCATCGCGGCCTCAATATCCTCAATGGCCTGATAGATCACCTTGTAAAGTCTTACATCGACACCTTCACGCTCCGCAGTCGCCTTCGCCTGTGTGTCAGGACGCACATTAAATCCGATGATGATCGCCTTGGATGCAGAAGCAAGGATGACATCTGACTCATTGATCGCACCAACGCCACCATGAATGCACTTGACAACAACCTCCTCGTTGGAAAGTTTCATGAGACTCTGCTTCACGGCTTCCACGCTTCCCTGCACATCCGCCTTGATGATCAGGTTCAGTTCCTTGAGATTGCCCGCCTGAATCTGTGAAAACAGATCGTCAAGTGACATCTTAACCTTAGTATCCTCAAGAAGTTTCTCTTTATTCTGAGCCACGAAAGTCTCCGCGTAATATTTTGCCTCTTTGTCATTCTCATGCGCAATGAAAATCTCTCCGGCATTCGGCACATCACCAAGACCGAGAATCTCCACCGGAGTGGAAGGCCCTGCTTCCCGCACGCGTCTTCCCTTATCATCTACCATGGCACGAACCTTTCCGCTCGCTGCGCCTGCCGACACGAAATCGCCAACTTTTAAGGTACCCTTCTGTACCAGAATCGTGGCAACCGGACCACGTCCTTTGTCAAGCTCTGCCTCGATCACAAGTCCTCTCGCGCGTCTATTCGGATTTGCCTTCAGTTCCAGTACCTCTGCCGTCAGCAAGATCATTTCTAACAGCTGCTCAATCCCTTCGCCGCTCTTTGCAGAGACTGGTACAAATACGGTACTTCCGCCCCAGTCCTCTGCAATCAGACCATATTCTGTAAGTTCCTGTTTCACGCGCTCTATATTTGCGCCAGGCTTATCAATCTTGTTGACAGCGACAATAATCTCAATCCCTGCCGCCTTTGCATGGTTGATTGCCTCCACTGTCTGCGGCATGACACCGTCGTCTGCCGCCACCACAAGGATTGCAATGTCTGTCGAATTTGCCCCGCGCATACGCATTGCCGTAAACGCCTCGTGTCCAGGTGTATCAAGGAATGTAATTTTCTGTCCGTTGACATTGACTGTGTATGCACCGATGTGCTGTGTGATACCTCCTGCCTCCTTGTCTGTGACATTTGTCTTTCTGATTGCATCAAGCAAGGATGTCTTACCATGGTCTACATGCCCCATTACGCAGATAACAGGTGATCTCGGCACCATATCCTCCTGTTTTTCCTCTTCCTCTTTCAGAAGTTCTTCAATGACGTCTACCTTGACTTCCTGCTCACAGATAATATCATACTCAATCGCGATGTTCTCAGCTGTCTCGTATGTGATCTCCTGATTGACTGTCACGATCTGTCCCTGCAGGAAAAGCTTCTTGACAATAACAGATGGCTGTATTTTCATCTTGTCAGCAAGCTCTTTGATCGTGAGTGTCTCTGGAAGTGTGATAACCTTAATCTGCTCCTCGACAGTCTCAGCTGCTTTCTTTTCCGGTTTGATAAACTTACCTGGCTTGTTTTTGCCCTTAATATTTTTAATATTTTCGCTGTCCTCTTCGTAGATCAGATCCTTGCGGTTTCTCTTATCTTTCTCCTGGCTGATACGACGCTTTTCTTCGTCCCTGTGTTTTTCGGCATCCTTGATCGGACTTTCTGGCACAAATCCACCATTCTTTCCAGAATTTTTGCCTCCAAAACCGCCTCTGTTATCACGACCGCGGTCATTGTCCCGTCCGCCGCCAAAGCCCTGTCCGGGTCTTCCGCCCTGACGCTGACCATCGCCTCTGTTATTGTCATAACTTCTCTGACCATCGCGACGCTGGCTGTCGCCTCTGTTGTTATCACGACGCTGACCGTCGCCTCTGTTATTACTGTCGCGACGCTGGCCATCATTTCTGTTATTATCATAACCTCTCTGACCATCACGGCGCTGACCGTCGCCTCTGTTGTTGTCATAACTTCTCTGACCGTCACGACGCTGGTCATCGCTTCTGTTATTCCCATTATTATTGTTCCTGCGCTGGCTGTCGTTTCTGTCGCTTCTGTCGTTTCTGTTGTTATCACGGTTATCATTCTTCTGCACAGGTCTGGATTCCTCCGCTCTGACTGTTGCTGCCTTAGCCGTTTCCTCCGCTTTCGCAACAGTTTCTGCCTTCACAGCAGACTGTGTCTTAACTGTCTCTGCATTTTGCTGCTGTTCTGCCTTATTGTCGACTGTTTTTGCAGTTTCTGCCACTTTTTGTACCTGTTTGTCTACAGCAGTTTCTGCTTTTGCCACAGCTGCAGGCTTTATTGCCTCCACACTCTCTGCCTTTGCCGGCAGCACATGTTTTTTTGCCTCCGCATTCTCTGTCTTTGCCTGCGGTGCTGCCTTTTTCTCCGTCCGCACAGGTTTTCTGGGAATCTGTGCAGCTCCTGGCATCTTGGAATTGTGAGGATTGCTCACAAATATAATACTCTTTTTCTTCTTAACAACTCCCTCACCAGTCTTTGAAGGCGCCTTCGTCTCCCCTGATGCCGCAGCCTTTGATGGCTCGCTCTTTTCCGTTGGTGTCTTAGGTGCCTCTTCTGACTTAGCAGGTGCTTTCATCGTCTTCCTTACATCTTCAACCTGTCCGTCTTCTAATACACTCATGTGGCTTTTTACCTCTATACCTTTATTTTTTAATAATGCAAGAATCTCCGCGCTCTTTACGCCGATTTCCTGTGCCAGTTCGTACACTTTCATTTTCGCCATATTACTCCTCCTCACCCTCACTCTTAACAGACTGTTCCAGCTGCTTCCTAATTGATTTTGCGAAGTTTTCATCTGTAATTGCAAGAGATGAACGCATTGCCTTGCCAATCGCATGCCCAAGTTCCTCTTTTGTTCCGAAAAAATATCTTGGCACT
Organism: Lachnospiraceae bacterium UBA7179; assembly: GCA_002491195.1. Taxonomy (GTDB): domain Bacteria; phylum Bacillota; class Clostridia; order Lachnospirales; family Lachnospiraceae; genus COE1. The sequence goes on along the minus strand of DKVL01000052.1, from coordinate 82,619 downwards.
TCGTAAAACTCACACATATTGGAAAACATCTTCCTGGTATTATCCGATGCATCCTTCGACACAATAACAAGCCATGCCTTACCGCTCTTGACACTCTTGTCAGTTGCAAATTCTCCACTTACGATCTTGCCCGCCTTCATTGCAAGCCCCAGCATAGAATATACCTTATCCAAATCATTCAAATAACTCGATCTCCTTTGTCAGACTGTCATATATCTCATCAGGTACCGGCATCTTAAATGCCCTGTCAAGCCCTCTTGACTTTCTCGCTTTCTTCATGCACTCCGGATTCGGGCATATGTAAGCGCCCCTGCCATTTTTTCTGCCCGTCGTATCCAGAATAATGCCCTGATCCTCCGTGCGCAGAACGCGAAGCATTTCTTTCTTACTCTTCATCTCACCGCAGCCGATACACTGTCTTAACGGAATCTTTTTCGCCATTTACTCCTCTTTCTCCTCCTCGCAGGAATCGTCCTCTACCTTCGATTCTGAATTGTCATACGCACTTTCTCCAGACTGTTCTTCCTCATATTCAGTATCTTCGGATCCCTCTTCTTCGTACCTGGCATCTTCGGACTCATACTCAGAGTCAGCATACTCACTGTCCTCGTATTCACCCTCTTCGTATTCTTCCTCGTAGTAAACGTCTCCGTCCTCATCATACATATAATCCTCATAACGGAATCCTTCTGCATCCTTCGCCTGCGTCTCCGACTTGATATCGATCTTATAACCTGTCAGCCGTGCCGCAAGTCTTGCGTTCTGTCCCTCTTTACCGATTGCAAGCGAAAGCTGGTAATCCGGAACAACAACCTTTGCCGTCTTTTCGTCAGGATCAGCAAACACTGCCACGATCTTGGCAGGAGAAAGGGCGTTTTGTATAAAGTTTCCAGGATTTTCATCCCAGTTGACAATATCAATTTTCTCACCGCGAAGCTCCTCGACAATCGCATTCACCCTGGCGCCGTTCATGCCGACACATGCCCCCACCGCATCAACGTTAGGATTGTTCGTTCTGACTGCAAGTTTCGTGCGGCTTCCCGCCTCCCTGGCAATACTCATAATCTCAACAGTGCCGTCCTTAATCTCCGTAACCTCCGCCTCAAAAAGCCTCTTGACAAGTTCCGGATGCGTTCTGCTGACCAGGATTCTAGGCCCCTTCGGTGTGTTTTTTACCTCCAGGATATATACCTTGATACGCTCTGTCGGCTTAAATTCCTCACCCTTTACCTGTTCAGCCTCGTTGAGCATCGCATCTGCCTTTCCGAGATTGATACTGATATTTCTGCCGATGTAGCGCTGCACGATACCTGTCACTACATCTTTCTCTTTCTCGAAGAACTGATTGTAGACGACGCTTCTCTCCTCCTCGCGTATCTTCTGCAAAATTACATTCTTGGCATTCTGCGTCGCAATACGTCCAAACTCCTTTGATTTGATCTCTATATTGATCGTATCCCCGACCACTGCATTTTTTGAAAGCTGGATTGCATCGTCAATACAGATCTGGGTAACTTCATCCTCAACCTCATCGTAAGTCGCCACAATCTCTTTCGTGGCATATACCATAAAATCACAGGTCTCCCTGTCGATCTGAACAGTGACATTATCTGCTTTCCCAAAATGATTCTTGCAGGCGGTCAGAAGGGAATTCTCAATCGCTTCAAAGAGAGTCTCCTTGCTGATCTCCTTCTCCTTCTCAAGAATATTAAGCGCTTCCATTAATTCTTTATTCATTTTTCCTTTACCCTCCTAAAACTAAAAATCCAGTGTCAATCTGATAATCGCTATATCAGATCTGGCAAAGACCATATCCTTTGTCTCTGAATTATTTTCTGTTTCTATTATGACAGTATCCTTGTCAAATGCTTTGAGAATACCAATAAACTCCTTTTGCCGCCCAATCGGCTTGTAGGTTTTCACCTCTACCTCCTCGCCAAGGCTCTTCTCCAAATGTCTATCCTTTCTGAGCGCCCGGCCAAGTCCTGGACTGGACACTTCCAATATATAGGCCTCCGCTATAAAATCCTCCTCGTCAAGCTTTTCCGATAAAGCACGGCTGACATTCTCACAGTCAACAATGTTCACGCCCTCCGGTTTGTCGATATAAGCCCTCAGATACCAGTCGCTCCCTTCTTTCACATACTCAACATCATATATCTCGCAGCCGTTTGCCGCCACAATTGGCCCAAGCAGTGCCTCTGTGCGTGCTTCATACGAATCCTTTTTCGCCATTCCTCCACCTCTTGTCAAATATTAAGATCATTCCTTGAGCAGGAAAACACTCTTCTAACCTACTCGCGTATCTTCGATGCGTCATGTAATGGCATATATCGTTGTGTACATATGACATATAGAAAGAGTGGACTCGCAAGTCCACTCTTTATCATCTAGCATCATTTAACTTATATCTATTCTAACACCACACCTTACAAAAAGCAATATCTTTTTAGATTTTTTTTCCTTTTAGTTCATAGGAAGTTTATATACCTTTTTGTCCTGGCCATCCAATTTGGGTGTTGACCTGTCCTTGAGCGTCTCATATGGTCTCAGAACCGCGATACTCTTGTATGCTGGTCTGATAATCTTGTCGACATTGATCAACTCTTCCATACGGTGCGCACTCCAGCCGACAATACGTGCAATCGCAAAGATCGGTGTAAACAGCTCCATCGGAATATCAAGCATACTGTACACAAATCCACTGTAGAAATCGACATTTGCGCTGACACCCTTATAAATCCTGCACTTCTCTGCAATAACCTCCGGCGCCAGCCGCTCGATCATAGAATACAATTCAAAATCTTTGTGGTGCTTCTTCTCGTTGGCAAGTTTCTCCACAAAGGACTTAAAAACCTTTGCCCTTGGATCAGAAATCGAATAAACTGCATGTCCCATACCATAAATCAGACCGCTCCTGTCAAAAGCCTCCTTGTTCAACAGCCGGTACAGATACTGGCGCACCTGGTCTTCATCCGTCGTGTCGTCCACATTTCTCCGCAGATCCTCCATCATCTGCACAACCTTGATGTTTGCCCCGCCATGCTTTGGTCCTTTCAGCGAGGAAAGTGCCGCCGCAATGACAGAATATGTGTCTGAACCTGCACTGGTGACAACTCTGGTTGTAAATGTAGAATTATTTCCGCCGCCATGCTCCATGTGCAGCACAAGCGCCGCATCCAGAACCTTTGCCTCCGTCGGCGTGTAAGACATATCCGGTCTCAACATTCTGAGCAGATTCTCCGCAGTAGAAAGTCTTGGATCCGGTCTATGTATATACAGGCTCTCATCGCACTCGTAATGATTGTATGCATGATATCCATATACGGAAAGCATCGGAAATACACTGATCAACATCAGGCTCTGTCGGAGCACGTTATCCAGTGACATATCTGTCACACTGTCGTCATATGACGCGAGTGTCAGCACGCTCTTCGTCAGCGAGTTCATAATATCATGGCTCGGTGCCTTCATGATGACATCCCTCACGAAATTCGTGGGAAGCGTCATACTGTATCCCAGTGTCTTCTTAAATTCCATCAACTGATCCTTATTTGGAAGATTTCCAAACAACAACAGATATGCACACTCATCAAAACCAAACCGGTCTTCACTCTGAAAACCTCTTACCAGATCAAAAATATTATAACCTCTGTAGTATAACTGTCCGTCACAGGGAACGCTCTTTCCGTCGATCTCCTCTGATGATTTGATCAGTGAGATATTGGTAAGCCCGGAAAGCACTCCTTTCCCATTCTTGTCACGCAGACCTCTCTTTACGCCGTATTCATCAAACAAATCTGGATCAATGGCGTTGTTGTCTACACATACTTTTGAATATTTATGCGTAAACTCCTTGATACTCTCGTCACTCTTTAATCCCATTTACAACACCCTTTCTTACTTTAATTTTCTCATTTTTATAATATCTCATTTCATATTATACTGTAAATTCCGGCACATCACAAGCGCATAAAAGTAAAAAAAAAATGAAAAAACACCGCGCATGGTTTCCATTTCGAGAATCGTAAGATAATATTTATCCAATCTGCTCCGGGGAAAACCCCATTTGCGATCAGTTTGGTATCATACAACTTTTCATCAATCTGGGAATGGGCATTCGCAACAGTCTGCGCCAGATGTCTTTTTCCCTGTTTGTGGGTGTCAGCATAACATCATAACGGCCAAATCCGCTTTCCTATTGGATGTGATCTCAAACATTCCGGCAAGTTCAACCATCAGTCCCAGCCCAAACCCATGGTCTGTTGCCTGGTTTGTCGTCAGGTAATCCATGTATCGCCTCTTAGGGGGACAGTCTCCCCTAAGAGGCGATATGAATCGGCATAACCCATCTGCTGTCTACGAAAGAACAAACTGGCTGATCAGCTCATTCAGCGTGACAGCCTGGGCCGAAAGCTCTTCACTTGTAGCGGAACATTCCTGCGCAGTCGCCGAATTGGACTGCACGATCTCTGAAACCTGGTTGATTCCCTGCTCCGCCTGTACCATCGCCTTCGCCTGCTCCGCTGCCATTGCGCTTGCCCCTTTGGCTGCTTCCGCAATCTGCTGAATTCCGTCCACTACCTTCTCAATAGACTCCGCCACTTTTCCTGCCGCCTTGTTTCCCTCGACAATTTCCTTGAGCGAGCCCTCTATCAGTTCCCTTGTATCGACTGCGGAGCGCGTACTCTGCTCTGCAAGCTGACGAATCTGGTCTGCCACGACAGAGAACCCTCTTCCGGCCTCACCCGCCCTCGCCGCCTCTATTGAAGCATTCAGTGACAAAAGATTGGTCTGTGACGCAATATCCTCGATCTCGGAAATAATGTTTTCTATTCTTCTTGAAGTCTCATTGATGCGGTTCATCGTATCCACCATCGCATTCATCTCAGACCGGCTGCCGACCGCCTCTTCCGCATATATTTTCGCCTGTTCATACGAACCGCTCGCCGCATTGGCAAATATCTGTATGTTCTCCGTGATCGACGTAATGGTTGCCTGGATTTCCTCAACAGAACCGGCCTGGTCCGTGGCACCCTCCGCAAGACTCTGTGAAGCATCGGAAAGATTTTCGGCGCCTGCGGATACCTGCTCGGACGCCTCACTGATGGAATTTAGCGTCGCTGTCATCTGGTCGCGCATCTGCCGCATGGAATCATAAAGCCGCTCAAAATCCCCCGTGTACCTGTCCCTTGCCTGGGATTTCACCGCGTAATTTCCCGATGCCATCTCACCCAGAACCATACCCGCATCATTGATAATGGTATTTAGCACAGAAGCCATATCACCGGCCTCGCGAATCATCTCCGCGATTTCATCCTGTGATTTCACTTCCGGAAACGGTGCGGACAGATCGCCGTTTGCAAATGTCCTGAACCGTTCGATCAACGCATCCATCGGCTGCACAATTCCCCTTGCGATCTTCTTCCCAAGGTTCAGCGCATAAACCACCGCCGCCACGATCACGATAATGATCAGAACCGTAAATACCACGCTGAGTGTCGAAAGGGTCTTCGAGAGCGAATTGCCCTGTGTCACATTCCGGTCCATCAGAGCCTCCAGAGCTTCATCGGCAGCCTCGTAAGCGACCCCAAGCTTCTCTATGGCCAGAGTCTGTGCCTGTTTCGATGCCTCTGCCTCTGTGGTAGCCCCCAGTGAAATCACCTGCTCATCGATTTCCCAGTAGGCATTGACGCTTTTTATCACTGCTTCATACATTTCTTCTTCGGTTTTGGTCGTGAGCGTTGCTTTCATCGCCTCCAAAAATTGCCTGCACTCTTCTTTACTCTCATCATGGGAAACAATCGATTTCCGGATCATCTGCTCGTCACTATACCCTATCGCCGCCCTTGTTGACGACCTGGTATCCGAGAGACATTCCATCGCCCTCCCGATATCCCCCTGCGAGAATCCGTACTGGACCAATGCCCTCGAATACTGATTGGCCATGATAATCAGGACAATCACCCCGACAACTGCCGCCGCACCTGTCATCAGTGTCACAATTATATAGGATTTTCCAAGCCGCTCTGAAATATTTAGATTTTCTAACACATTTTTCCCTTCTTTCGCACATTTTTTGTGATTACGTTCCTATTATACCATTATTTACCGTCACTTCCAACAAAATTATTAGACATTTTAACGTGTGTCGAATATCACATCAAATTATGAGACAATATTTATCCAATCAGGCACTCTTTTCCCTTAAATGTAAAACCATATTTTCTAATCTTTTTCCTTGGACGGTTTATGCACTTCATGCAAAGAACACTTTCCCCTGTTTGGAATGAATTGCTTTCTAGCTTTTTTCACAACATAAGAATGAATGGAACTGCAAATTTAGAAAATCTTTTCGGTTTCAATATCACTGTTTCTCCGCATAAAATTTTTCAAATAATGTGTCAATTTCCTCTTCTGTCATTCGTCGATTATGAAAATTCCAATCGTCGTCCATCAACTCATACACAGAATCGCATAATAAAACATATGCATCTGTGTTGCGAATGTCCACAAATGAATTTTCTTCCGGGATCATTTCCCTTTTCCGTGCCAGATATTCCTCTGGAAGTATTTGCTCCCACGCTCCGCCAGCATAAGACTCTGTGACCAAATACTCCGCGGCTAACTTGTCAGACAAAAAATCATCTTCCCGATCATGCTGTATTTCATAAGCTATTTCCGCATCGAAGTCGCAAGCAACTTCTAGTTTTAACAGATTATTGCAATGCAAAATACCGTTTTCATTTGTTATTTCCCTGATATATCCATACGTGCCGTTTTCATTTCCTCTTAAGAGATACATTTCTTTCAGAAAATATACTTTTCCAGAGTCATGGTCGGCAAGAATCTGTGTGTAATTTGATACCTGTACTGGATTTCCGTCTTTGTCCAGCACAGCGGGAATAATTTTTTGACCATCATATCGATAAAACGTAAAATATCCGCCCATGGAACCGCCAGAATGATGGAGCACACCAAGCTCCGGGATTCCATCAAAATTCATGTCAAACAGATAATATCCCCAGATAGGGAAATCACTTCCTTGATCAATTTCTGTATTGAGCAGAAAATCCTTATAGACCTGAAAGGTATCATCAACCTCATATCCATGGGACGCAATTTCCGTTTCCGATTCTGGTGTTTCTGCTGCAGCGCGCTCCATGCTGGCTGCAACCTCTGCAGTACTGCCAATATCGGCCGCTTTCTGCGCTGCCAACTGCCTCTGTTCGATCTCGGCGGTATAGATTTCGAGCATATCAAGGACTTCTTCGGAGTCAGTCTGCTCTGCAGCTTTCTCCAATGTTCTGATCGCATTTCCCAGTTCATCTGCTGAAACATATGCCTCCGCCAGACCAAGATACGCGTCCACATTCTTAGGATCGATCTCAATGATTATCTCAAACGCCGCAATCGCCTGCTCATAATCTTCCTCCAGCAGGTACCGCTGCGCCAGTTCCAGCTGGTGGTTTATCCTGACAGTGTCGCTGTTAATATATAATAAAAGCACGATCACCGCAGCTATGATAACTGCCTCTATTCCGATAATCATTATGATCATTCTTTTTTTCATTTCCATATTCTCCTGCAATTCTATGAACTACGATCATAATAACTCCTGCCAAAGCCGGAATCACCTGTAACCGCATGATTTCTCGTATTCAATAATCGTCCTGATATTGCCCTTTTCATATTCATTCAGGCTGCTGTCATCAAATGTCATAAAATCAGCCTGTCCATGATACCAGCTGTATTTTGAAAAATATGTATTTAATGCGTTGTCCACAAAGATCCTGTTATGTCTTGCATACATTTCCCACCTGGCGAGATAGAGTTCAAACTGCGAGAAACCAGCTAGTTCGCTCCTGTCAATATATCTTGCGTCGCTGTTTGGCAGCAGATATCCGTCGGCATTCGCATGGGTGATCGATGTTTTCCATGTATTTACCCTGCCAGACTCCGCATTCTGGTTATCCCATAACTCCATGATATATCCATGATAGTTTGTCTGCTCAAAATAATCGTCAATAAAATCCATGATCACATAATGGTCTCTTCCATCTGCATGCATCTGATCCACCATCTTGATGACATACAGATAATACGCCTGAATGGAAATCCTGTTATACTCTGATTCTGATAATCTGCCTGCCGCCTGGCTAAGCAGCGTTTCCATGCCTTGCAGATCTCTCTGTTCCGCCCTGGACTGCGTATTTTCATATACGTAATTACTATAGATGCTGGTAATCTGCTCCCTTCCCGCATTCAGTTCTGTAGATTCCTCAGTAAAGGGATAGACCCTGCCCAGTCCTTTGAGACTGTCCCTGTATGCGGTTTCTGCATCAATTTTGCCAAATGCCCCTTCAAAATCACCTGCATAAGCGAGCTCCAGCGCCTCGCTGACTGCGGCGTTCATATGTCCCACCAAAGCCTGTCTCATATATTCGCGCATGGTTTCCTCATCGCCATAGAATTCCAGATCGTCTATCGCCAGCAATGTATCGATCAGTTCGGTATATTGTCCATTTTCCAACATTTCCTGCATGGAATCGACATTGGCATCCTCTTCTGTTGATGCAATTTCCGTCTCTGTTTCCTCTCTTTTCCTGGATTTCTTTTGCACCTCCGTATCATGCGGCAGGAAAAACACAAGCGCGATGACAATCCCGGCAATGGCCGCTACGCCTAATATCACGGCGGCGATGATCAGACCGACATTGGATTGTTTGTCCTTCTTTTTGTCCTGACTGCCAGCAGGCGGTACAATATCATCCTGAACGGGAATAACTGGCGGCAAAGGCGTCTGTACTGTTGAGGGCAAAACTATGGTACGGTCATCTGCCCCTTTTGACTCTGGCGTGTACAAGATCATGGTCTTTCCCTCTGGCTGCACCACCTTTGTGCCAACTGGCATTCCACACTTTGTGCAGAACTTTGCCCCGGTCTGAATCGCTGCCCCGCACTTGGAACAGATCTGGTTCTGAGTCGTAGGACTTGACGCCACAGATTCCAATCTGCAGCCACAGATACTGCAAAACTTTGCTTCTGCAACGTTTTCATGCTGACATTTTGGACACTTCATTTGTATTTCCTCCTAATTGTAGTTTTGTTTGTTGTACTCTATTTTGACATTAAGTTGGTATCCTGACAGAAAACCCTCGCAGATAGATACTCATTTTTAAGCTTACTTTTTATTCTCTAATAACTATAAACAGTATAGCTAAACAAGGCATTGTCTTCATACCATTCTTCTCTTATGATACTTCCTTCATTATCATAAATTGCACAATACTCCAATGTTCCATCCAAATTATAGGTTTCCTCTTTTATTATGTTTCCTTGATTGTTATAATTATAATTCGTATAAGAATGAGATTCATACGAACCAAGATAATGATCTTCTTCAACTCTTATTACATTTCCTTGATTGTCGTAATCATAATTTGTGTAAGTCCTTGAACCATCTTGACCATGATGCTCCTTACTTATTATATTTCCTTGATTATCATAACTACAGATGTCTGACAACGCCACCCCATCATTTTCATCGCCTTCAAAAGTCTTACTTTCAATCATATTTCCTTGACTGTCATAGTTCCAAATCGTAGTATACAGCAAAATTGGAGTTTCAAACCTTGAGTCAAAGTATTCTTTTCTAACCATATTTCCTTGGCTGTCATAATAATATACATCTGTGTTCCATAACTGATTTCCACTTGAATCAACGTACTCTCCTCTAATCAGATTTCCCTGATTGTCATAACTATAGAGGATATATTCATTATACGTCTTCCGCTCTTCTTTAATCAAATTTCCTTGATTATCGTAATTATAAATTCTACAATCTTTCAATGTTCCATCTGCCAAATAGAGTTCTTTTTTCTTTAACAGTTTTTTCTCAGCCGCTATCTCCCCAAGACATACTCCACCCTGGTCAAAAAGGTATCTTGTACCATCAATTTCGTGTTCGCCATCCTTGTAGAGTCTTCCATCAATTCTCGCACAATATTGATTGTTATTGTTATCAAACCATCCTGTGACAAGATTTCCTGTCTCATCATAGTAATACAGGTCACCATCCTGTACAATAAATCCTCTGAGAGTTATTTCTGTTTCTGGCGCCAATGTCTCTGTTGTAGTGTATTGTATATTAGTTGTAGTCTCCACAGCATTGGCAGTATCAACCGCAGATGCAGCCTCTGCTGCCCTCTGTGCCGCCAGCTGCCTCTGTTCGATCTCGGCAGTGTGCATTTCGAGCATGTCGAGGACTTCTTCGGAATCTGTCTGTTTCGCGGCCTTCTCTAATGTTCTGACCGCATTTCCCAGCTCATCTGCTGAAACATATGCCTCCGCCAAGCCGAGATAAGCGTCCACGTTCTTAGGATCGATCTCAATGACAATCTCAAATGCCGCAATCGCCCGCTCATAATCTTCTTCCAGCAGATACCGCTGCGCCAGTTCCAGCTGGCGGTTTATCCTGACAGTATCGCTGTTGATATAAAACAGGAATATGATCAGTGTAGCTATAATGACTGTCTCTATTCCGATAATTATCGTGATAAGCTTTCTTTTTGTACTCATCTGCTTTATCCTTTCCGTTTCCCTGATTTACAAATATTCTATTGTTAAAAAATTTCGTACAAAATTACTTCACTATGAGTAACAGGTCATACAAGTCATATACAGTACATATTTCTACCAATTGCATATATCATTACATCCATTACCGGATAGCTATCATACCCTGACTTGCCCGCTCCCTGCTATGATGCGAACCATTCTATCTCTCTATACCTACACATTCATACGCGTCTGTCAGATACAACTGAATATTTTTATGACTAATTGTTTATTACATTGCCAGACGAATCATACCCTACACTCCCTATACACTTTCCGTTGCTGTCATAGCTACTGACATAGTACTCATCCAAAGTACCATCTCCGTTATAATACTCCTCTTTTATCCGATTTCCGCTCCTGTCATAACTGTAGACATGGTATCGATCTAAAGTACCATCTCCATTATACCACTCCTCTTTTATTCGATTTCCGTTACTGTCATAACTGTAGACAAAGTACCGATTCAAAGTACTATCTCCATTATAATGCTCCTCTTTTATCCGATTTCCGTTACTGTCATAACCATAGACAAAGCACCGATCTAAAGTACCGTCTCCATCATACCACTCCTCTTTTATCCGATTTCCGTTACTGTCATAACCATAGACATCGCACCAAAACAAAGTACCATCTCCATCATAATGCTCCTCTTTTATTCGATTTCCGCTGCTGTCATAACTGTAAACATGGTATGTAGTCAAAGTACCATCCACCTCATAATTATCTTTTTTTATACAATTTCCGCTGTTGTCATAACTGTAAACACTGTACCAAAGCAAAGTATTACCTCCATCATAATACTCCTCTTTTATACAATTTCCATTGCCGTCATAACTATAGATCCAATATAACCCATAATTTCCATCCTTTCGCTCTGTCCGTGCCACTGCAGATTCTGTTTCTGCAGTCTTGCTTACCGTCTCCGTTTTTGCAGCTGTGTCCTCCATAAAAGGATTCTCTATCTCATTCTTTTGTGATATTTCTAAGTCTGTAGGAACTGCCGCTTCTGTTGCTTTCTGTTCTGCCAGGGCTGTCGCTTCCGCCGCTTTTTGTACTGCAAGGACTTCTGCTTCCGCTGTTTTCTGTGCTGCCAGGGCTTCTGCTTCCGCCGCTTTCTGCGCTGCCAGCTGTCTTTGTTCAATCGCGGCAGTTTGGATTTCGAGCATGTCAAGGACTTCTTCGGAGTCAGTCTGTTTTGCCGCCTTCTCTAATGTCCTGACCGCATTTTTCAGTTCATCTGCGGAAACATATGCCTCTGCCAGACCGAGATAAGCGTTCACGTTCTTAGGGTCGATCTCAATGACAATCTCATATGCCGCGATCGCCTGCTCGTAATCCTCTTCCAGCAGATACCGCTGCGCCAGTTCCAGCTGACGGTTTATCCTGACAGTGTCGCTGTTGATATAAAATAGAAACACGACTACGGCAGCTATCATCACTGCCTCGATTCCGATAATGATTGCGATAATCCTTCTCTTTGTACTCATCCGCTTTATCCTTCCTGTTTCCCTGATTTACAAATACTCCATTATCTCATTCCCACACCTGTATCAATCCCAAAAATGTCATTCAGTGCTTTTTATTCGACAATCATAACTTAGTTCACTTCTTCCTGATGTTCCATCCTGTTATAATCTATGTCTATTGAACTACATCTTTTTTACTACTTTCTCCTCTGCTGTCCAAACTAACTCCCATCCCGACACAACATCTATTAATAAAATATATAAGAAATTTACTTCCCCATCATCTGTATTAAAATATGATATCTGACAGTTCGGAGAGGTATATAGCTTTAGATAGCTTCTATAGACCTATTTGATCTATTGCGTTATCGGATAAATTCTGCACGCTATCCCCTTTTATTAAATTTCCGTTACTGTCATAGCTATAGAACCAATATTCAATCAAGGTGCCATCTTCATTATATCGTTCTCCTTTTATTAAATTTCTGTTGCTGCCGTAACTATAGATCCAATATTCCTCCAAGACGCCTTCTCTGCTATATCTCTCCACTTTTATACAGTTTCCGTTGCTATCAAAGCTTCTGATATAATATTCAATCAGAATACCGTCTCTACTATATTCATCCGCTTTTATACAGTTTCCGTTGCTGTCATAGCTATTGACCACATACTCCATCAAGGTGCCATCTCTACTATATTTTTCCCTTTTTATGAAATTTCCGCTGTTGTCATCGTTGCTGTCATAATAGTAAATATAGTAAGAACCATCTGGTAAATCTGCCCGTTCTGTCCGCGCCGTATCATCGGTCTGGTTTTGGACGGCAACGGTTGTCTCTTCTTCTGCAGCCCTCTGTGCTGCCAACTGTCTCTGCTCGATTTCTGCAATATGTATTTCGAGCATTTCGAGCATTTCCTCGGAATCTGTCTGCGTTGCTGCCTGCTCTAGTACCTTGACAGCATCTTCTAAATCATCTGTTGAAACATACGCCTCCGCCAGGCCAAGATAAGCGTCCACGTTCTTAGGATCAATCTCAATAACAATCTCAAACGCCGCAATCGCCTGTTCGTAATCTTCTTCCAGCAGATACCGCTGTGCCAATTCCAGCTGGCGGTTTATCCTGACAGTGTCACTGTTGATATAAAACAGGAATATGATCAATGCAGCTATCATCACTGCCTCTATTCCGATAATGATTATGATTCGTTTTCTCTTTATACTCATGCATCCACCTGATCCTTCTCGTTTCCCTGCTTTACAAATACGCTGTTATCTCATTTCACATACCTGCATCCATCCAGGCAATGTCACTCAAAATATTTCCAAATTTCCGATCACTTTATAACATTACCCAGTTCACTTTATCTTGATATTCCGTGCTATGCAAAACTCTATCATAAATTTCTTCATGATCATGTTCCACGCTGTTATAATCTACGCCTATTGAACTGCATCTTTTTTTAATAGCTTCCAACACCTCTGCTTCTGTCGTCCAGTTAATGCCTGCCTCGTCGTGGCATCTGTTAATAAAGGTTTCAATTGCTTCAATATTATTATCCGCAGCATCAAGCAAAGTATATGTATAGTACTTATCTGTGCCAATTGTATATATCGATGCTTCCATTATTGGATCGAATCCATCAAAAATTTCATTATATATTTCATAATTGATATGACTTACACTCCATCCACCACAACACATTTCTTCAAAGATCTCTGTTATATTTCCACCAGACATAATAGCTAATGCCCCAGTAAAGTTAAGTGCCGCCCCACCAGAGCCCCAACTATAACACAGCCCATTACAATATACAGTTAGTTCTTCTCTCCCTTCATACCTGTATGCACCTGTTACATACAGCTGACCATTATCTTCCGTTATAATAAAAAATATATTAACATTATCATAACTTGGTGTCTCCTCAAATCTTATCAATAAATTTACAGAATCACTATCAACGCAATCCACATAGGTATATTGGCAATTCCACTCTATATCAAGGGATTCCGCAGGCAAATAGACCTGATCAACATATGCCGTAAGATCCATTAATGTATAGGAATGCCCGCTTTCCAGATTAAAGATTTCCAAAAGTCCTTGTACATATACACCATCCTTTCTAACCACTGCAGCGATTTCATTATTTAGAAAACGCATATATAAATCCTGTGCATTCTCACTTTGCTCACTTTCGATAGTGTCATTGGCAGCTCTATCGTCAAATACATCACTCGGGTCATTTTCTGAAGATACTTCATCCTGCTGCGGTGTGGTATTTACTACCTGCTCCATCGCAGCAGCGGCGGCCGCTTCCGCCGCTTTCTGCGCCGCCAGCTGTCTCTGTTCGATCCCGGCGGTATGGATTTCGAGCATATCAAGGATTTCTTCGGAGTCAGTCTGTTCTGCTGCTTTCTCCAATGTTCTGACCGCATTTTTTAGTTCATCGACTGAAACATATGCCTCCGCCAGGCCAAGATAAGCGTCCACGTTTTTAGGATCGATCTCAATAACAATCTCAAACGCTGCAATCGCCTGTTCGTAATCTTCTTCCAGCAGATACCGCTGTGCCAGTTCCAGCTGGCGGTTTATCCTGACAGTATCGCTGTTGATATAAAACAGGAATACAATCACGGCAGCTATCATCACTGCCTCTATTCCGATAATGATTGTGATCAACTTTCTCTTTGTATTCATCCGCTTTATCCTTCCTGTTTTCCAGGTTTATAAATACTCCATTATCTCATTTTCCGTGCCTGTATAAATCCCGGCAATGTCATTTAATGCATTGACAAACTTTCTACATGACGACTCCAGGCTGCCAATCTGGGACTCCTGTACGATCAGCTGGATAACATATACTCCTGCCCAGGCTCCGATCCTCTGCCGGATCTGTACAATTTCCTCCCTGCATTGCTCAAGCCTCTGTGCAGCGGGTTTCATCGTATTCGCCGCCTCTGTGAGAGCCGAAGCATTGATCTGAATAGAAGTATCTGTATATGTACCATCAAAAAAGCCCTTTATCCGTTGTCCCACTTCGTTCAGGAACTCTATGAAACCTTCCACAATACTTCTGACTGTCTCTGATATTTTTAATATAATATCGGTGACAAAGATAAGTAGATCCCCGTTTGCATTAAGCCATATACCAAGTTGAAACGCCAGGATATCCAGGTAGGCCTGTAATGCCTGGTCAAGAAGATCATTTGACAAAATGTCGGTATCATAGTTGATTCCATTCATGCTTGTCCATACCAACAGCGCACTAAATGTCTTTATGACAGCTGATTTTGTCTCAAAATCCAATTCACTAAAATTGTTTATAATTGACTCTATTTTATCAGGATTCAATGATTCTGGATGTGCTATCAGATCAGGTACACCGATATCGATCAGCGCACGTAAAAACTTTTCCCGTTTTTCAGGAGGCAGACTGTTCAATGTGTCATCCAGAATACGGTCAATATATTGGGAAATCTCACTTTGATCTGTATTGTCAAAAATAAGACTTCCGTCCCCGCCATTTTTCATCTGCCATGTGTAACTGTCATGCTCCAGAATCATGTTTTCTGCAGATGTTTCAACATAGATGTGTTTTCCTGGATGATTTTTCAGCAATGTACCGATGATGGAATCTTTTGGGTATATTGTAACCAATTTATCATCAAGTTCTGTATACCCTTCTTTATAAGTATCAGCAAATGCGTCGTTGACGCCCGGGCCATCAAAATTATAAATATTCTTTACTTTGTCACGCACACTATTATCAGCCATTATGTAAGCACTCACTGCATCGTTTCCACCTTTGGAATGCCCTGTGAGATAAACATGATCTGCTTCACACATTTTCAGATAATCAGCTGATTCTTTCTGCGCGCCTGTTGCCTCGCTATAACCCAGTTCAAAATCTTCTGCCCATCCCTCCTCGGTACCATCAGTACCTCTAAACGACACAACGGACGTCGTTTCGTCCAGTTTTATAGTAATAGCTGCCCATTGTGTTCCTGTTTTTTGGTCAGTCGACATACAGTTTGCTATCCTGCAGTTAGCGTAACGGTCACAATCGCGAATCTCTTCCAGCATTTGAATTTTTGCTTTCTCTGTCTCCACACCACTGTCAAGCATAATCTGGGCATATTCCTGCAGCCCAATCCCCTCACTGCCTGCAGCCTGAATTAACCTTTGGCGAAGTGCTGTATCCTTAACTTCATCAAATCTTATATATGACAAATTTGCAAAGACAAGTGCATCCATTTCATTGTACGAACCTGCAGACATAGGCGTTTGCCCTGCGCATGACTGTATGTAATCATTTATATTACTCATCTCTATCACTCCTTGCAGTCGATTTAGTGGTATGTCCTGTTACCTGCCAGACTTTTTGCAAAATCTTCAGCAGACTTCATTTTTGTGATTGCATCATGATATGCAGCCGCAATTGCGGCAATATTATCTCCCGTTTGTACTATATTTTTCTGAAAACTTTCTGCTTTTTTCAAATACCTGGAAGCCTGTTCACTCCTCCATCCGCAAGACACTGTCGAGATCGAATTGCCGACTTCATTTTCGCCAATCCGTTTTATTTCATCTGCCAGTTCTGCCAATCGTTTTGCATCGGCAAGCGCTTGTGAAAAATTAACATCTATTTCCATAATCATCCTCCTACTCTATAACATCGCCTGGCAATTCCTGCACTGTTTCTGTTATAGCATTCTCTGTGTTGGTATATACTCCTGATATTTCATTCAGTGTCTGCGGGATTCGAAGCAGGTTCCTTAATGAAGCTTCGATATCTTCTTTTCTTTGATCATAATATTCCCTGAATTTATCGCCCGCATCACCTTCCCAGTATGCATTGCTGGAATGAATCAGTATTTCCATGTCCTCAAAGTTACTTTTGATATTATGAATATACTCTGACACGATATTCGCCTTTTGCGCCAATTCTTCAGGTGTTACAAGTATTTCATATCCTCCAAATGCCGCCATGATCATCCTCCTAAATGCGTCGTACTACAGACTCTACACTCTTTTCACACCGATTGTATGCTCCCTGCGCTTTTTTGATCTGCTCATACAGATTCGTTAGATCTGTCATAAGCCTGTTCAACCCTTCACAGTCTTCTTGATACGTCATCATAAAGGACGCAGAAGCCATACCCTGCCATCGGTCGGATAGCGATATGATCTCATCACTTAATCCTTTTATATTTTTCTGTATGTCCGTAATATGTTCTATGATTCCCTCCGCCTCTTTTCCTAATCTGTTTGTTTCTACATAATATTTTCCAGATGTCATTTTGCTCAACTCCTATCACTCTTGCTGAAACCATATCATTCATCTATGTCAGATCAACGCCTTCGTTTCGTGTATTTTTGCTATTTTGCTATCTTCGCACCACAATGGATGCAGAAATTCGAATCAGCTTCCAATCTGGAACCACACGAAATACAAAAAAGAGGGCGCATTTTAGACTCTGGCGTCAAGTCTTCTATATGTAACTGTTGTCCTTTGGACTTCAACTGCCGTTCCGCCTCTGCTTTCCGTTCTGCTTCTGCTTTCTTTTCTGCTTCTGCTTTCCGTTCCGCCTCTGCCTTCCGTTCTGCTTCTGCCTTCCGTTCTGCTTCTGCTTTCCGTTCTGCTTCTGCCTTCCGTTCTGCTTCTGCCTTCCGTTCTGCTTCTGCTTTCCGTTCTGCCTCTGCTTTCTGTTCCGCCTGCTGCTTAAGCTCCCAATCTGGTTTTAACTGTAGCCGCGAATGTGGTTTCATCTGTGGCTCTTCTTTTATTTCTGCCTGTTCCTGCTTTGCGGGTGTATTTCCTGGCTGATCGAATCCGCACCACTTACAGGTTCCTATATGACCAGTATTGATCACACCACAATGTGGGCATACCCAGGTCTCTGAATTATTAATTGCTGATGTTCCACGAAACGTGTGAATATCTTTTAAAATAGATTTTGTTTCTTCTTTTAACCCTGTCTCAGTATTTGACAACTGCCATTCCAGATTTTCCAACCGTTCTAATATTTCTGCAAAGGTTGACCATGGTATATACATCATGTATGTAACAATACCACCTATTACCAACATGAGCAGTACCATTAAAGGGCTGTGCTGTACTTGAGATACGTTATATATTGTGCTTATAATGCACAATACCACTCCCGCTATCGCCATAAATCTGCAATGATATTTCATTAATAAATCCCTCCCTAGTTTGCATTGTTTCTAATTTTTTTGCTTACTTGTCGTTCGAACATATTTTAAAAACGTCTATACACAATTTTCTTATGCTTGCTCCTATAGTAGTGTATTATCAATATAAGTAAGAAACAGATTTATCTTGCCAAAATTCCAGAAGTGTCTTGATAAATCCTGTTTTATCGACATAATAGTATCCCTGTGTGTATCTCCTCAAAATATTCAATCCTTGTAAGATATTTTGCCTTTTCCTAAACATGCCATGTCTCTTCTTTCTCAATCAGATATTTAAGCATACTGATAAACCTTCACATGATCCGCTATCTTTACAGGAATTGCACGTCTTTCATGGGATCCTTGCCCGAACTGGCCATATGCATCACTTCCGCACCCCCAGAGTGTACCGTCTGTACGCAGGATATAAGTACTAAAAGAAGTAGTGTATACAGAATCCACCTGATCCATAACAGCGATTGGATTTGTCTGTATATCCACCGATAGATCACCAATTCCAATCTCCCCGTCATCATTGAATCCCCAGCCCCAGAGAACATTGTCTGTCCGAATCGCAAACGTAGTAAACTCTCCATCATGAATGTCACGCACCTGACTCATGATTGGAACAGGTGATGCCGCATCAAAAGACTGTCCGCTGCCTGTCAAATCCAGCCTTGGCGCCCTTCCCCATGCCCACAGGGTCCCATCCTCTTTTATAAAATATTTTTCCAGATCTCCCGCCGTGACAGCTGCCACACCGTCTGCTATCTTTTTAGGACTACATACTATAGTATAGAGAGCCAGCCCGCCAACTGCATTAGAATAATCTAATCCCCAGCCCCAATAAGAGCCATCTTGTTTTGTTATGTAACAAGTACCGTCATCAGCTTCAATTGTTTGGACATTATCTGTGATTCTGACAGGCACTACCTGACTATCCATTGTTCCATTTCCCAACTGACCCACATCATTCGACCCCCATGCCCACAAAGAACCATCTATCTTAACAGCATAAGTACTAAGAAACTCATCATTCATACCAAACTTACTTTTTCCATTCGTGGCAAAGGCCACATGATCCATAATCTTTACTGGTAACAGACGTGGTTCTCTTGTCCCATCTCCAACCTCACCCCAGTGATTGGTTCCCCAACTCCAAAGTGAGCCATCAGATTTCAATGCAATGACAGCATTTCCATGATAAGATAAATAATCCTGTCCTTCTATCCCCTTTTTTTCAATTCCACTGTATTTTTTACTCTCAATATAGACCACATCATCCATAATTTTTACTGGCACCTTGGAAGGTTGTATTGTCCCATCCCCAAACGCACCATCATTTTCGCCCAGTGCCCACAAACTATTGTCCAATTTAATCACATAACATGTCATATCACCATTTGAATAGACAGATTTTACATCGTCCATAACTTTGACGGGAACACCATTGCTTTCCTGCAGCCAGTTTCCTGCCATCCATTGCTCTGGCATTATATATGATTTGCCAAGTACTCCGCTGCCGCCGCATGTCCACAGCGAATTGTCTTCCATGACAAATGCACTGAAATACGTTCCGGCACAAAAAGTCTGGTTTTTTATATTTTGTGGAGCTGCCTGGAGTATTACATTTTTCATCATACAGCTCAGCATACAAACTCCCATTATAAATGCAAATACTTTTTTGATTAATTGATGCATTTCTACTCCTCCCCATCTTTTAAAAAGCCATGCACAAGTTTATTATGTCTGCTCCTATAATAGTATGTTATGTTATCAATATGAGTAAGTTGATGTCAGATTTCCATTAGAATCATATTGTTCCTCTTTTATCGTTCTTCCCTGACTGTCATAATACGTTTCCGCCCGACCACCATTCGAAAAATGATACACCTCTTTTTCAAGATTTTCTTGATTACCATAAAACACTTCCGACCAATCACCACTTGTTTGCTGCCATTGTTCTTTAATCAATTTCCTTTCACTATCATAAATATATGTCCCATAAGAAAATAAGCTGCCATCTTCCTCATGCAATTCTTCTTTGATCAACTTCCCTTCACTATCATAAATATATACATAGTAATTTTCCAAACTGCCATCTTCTGTATACCATTCTTCTTTGATCAGGTTCCCTCCACTATCATAAATATATACTCCATATTCCGCCACCCTGCCATCGATCTCATGCTCTTCTTTGATCTGTTTTCCCTTACTATCATAAGTGTATATCGCATAAAATCCATTACCACAATCTACTCTCTCTGTTAGTCCCTCTGATTGTTCTGGTATTTCCGCTGTATTTGGCTGTAGTTCTGTTTCTTCTGTATCGACGTTTTCCTGCGATTCTAATTTATTTAGTGACTCGGCTTTTTCTTCTGAGTTTGCCGAAGATTCCGACTGATTTTCTATTACTTGCTGTGCTGCATCTATCGCAGATATGTTCGGTGTTTCTGGTTCTGCCAGTTCTGTTGACGCTGCCAGCATTTCTGTTTCTCTTGCCATCTGTGCCATTAATTTTTTTTGTTCAAGTTTTGTGGTATATCTTTCCATCATTGCAAGGATTTCGTCGGAATCTGTTTGTTCTGCGGCCTTCTCCAATATTTTGACTGCATTTTCCAAATCATCCGCCGCAGCGTAGGTCTCCGCCAGACCAAGATAAGCGTCCACATTCCTAGGATCAATCTCAATAATGATCTCATATGCTGCAATCGCCTGCTCATAATCCTCATCGAGCAGATACCGTTGTGCCAGTTCCAACTGACGATTTATCTTTACCGTATCGCTATTCATATAAAACAGAAATGTAATCATCACAGTGATAATCACCACCTCTATTCCAATAATTACTGTAATAGTCTTTTTCTTGATACTCATATGTTCCTCCTGTTGTTTCATAATTATTTCGGCAATTACATCACTAAAAATTTCCATATTTATTGTAACATATATCACAAAATTGTGTCAAATTATGAGGCAAAATATTACATATTTCATGAAATAAGTCATAAAAAGACGTTTTACAACGCCTTTCTATTTCTTTCATAATATTTTTATGCCATATCATCCTGAAACCATCTCTTTATCTACGCTCAGAAAAGACATGACTATATATTGGAATCCTTTTCACTCTCCATAGCCGCCAGTGCCTTCTCCAGTTTTTTTTGAAATTCATACTGTTTCCCATTTCGATAGCCCAGAGAGAAGACGACATCGATCTGTTCATGGTCAAACAGTGCTGTTTCATCAGGGCTTGTATATCCTTCAGGATACACACATCCCGCATAATCATATATTTTGCTTCTGTCGCTGCCATTATATTTGCAATGGCCGATGATCATCACTCTCTTATCCGCACCTTTTAATAATACAACCGTGCCAATCGGCAATACCTTCTCAAACATCGTTATACCCCGCCTTTCTCCTGAGTGTCCTGAAACTGGCTCTTGATCGCCTGCTCGTTGATATTCAGTTCCATGATAAACTGGTTCTGCTCTTCATCCTCGTATCCGATATATTGGATCTCTTCAATCTGTTCCTTGTCAAACGCATATGTCTGTGTCGTATCAAGGCATCCCTGTGGGAACAGAACGCCAACATAATCCCATACATAATCCGGTTTACTGTTCTGCACCGAAAAATAACCTACAACCATAAAACTGCTCTCTTCTCCCCTCAGCCTGACTACAGAACCAATTGGCAATAAGCCGATATACATAAATAATCCCTCCATTCCTAACAGATCTGTCACTTAAACCATCCGGTAAATGTGTTCCACATACTCTTCGCCGTATCTGCAACTGCATTGATCGTACCGCTCATGTCTATATCGAGTTTGATACCTACTCCAATACCGAGTGAAGCCCCTATGTCCACATGAAGGCGTCCATCCTTGAATCCCACATCCGCATGTGCACCGACGCCAAAGTTAATACTTCCCTTCGCATCAATCGATGTGCCTGCCAGGGTTAAGCCTGCTGATGCGCCTACCTCCGCCAGAATCGCTTCTGCAGATGCGCTTGCAGCAAACTGTGGATTTAGTTTTCCATTCTTGTCAAACAATCCTACATTCACTTCTGCGTCTGCCCCGGCCTTGCCTGCCTCAACGGAAACATCTCCATGCGCGTTCCAGTATTCGTCTCCAAGTTGTCCTTTTGCTGCCGCAGAGAATGCAGTGAATCCTACGCCAATCTTTGCCCCGAATCCCGGCGTAAAATGCTTATGTCCGTTTTCATCATAGGAATATATTCCTGCATAGGCTGACCCTTCAGCTGTGAGCTTGGCCGTCGACACCTCATAGGAACCCGAAGCCCATCCATTACTGCCCTGATTTTTAGTACCCCATGCGGCTAATGATACATTGCCCCCTATCGATGCGATTGTTGCTGCTTTCTCCATGCTGGAAAGCTCTTCGTACCTTTTACTCCGCTGTGAGTTCTCATCTGCGCCGTCCACGTCATAAAATCTGCCGTTTTGACCATAATACCCCTTTTTCCAGGTTTTTTTCTTTTTATGGTCATCCTCAAATTTCTTCAGCTTTTCAGCCATTTGTTTCCAGCGGTTGTTGGCTGGCAGACTGGAATCTTTAAATATATCCACAAGATCGATGTCCATTGAAGGTTTGATTCCTGTCTCGTTTGTTATTTCCAGTTTTTCCAGGAAAGATACCCGGCCGTCCTCTGCTGTGCGACAGATCTTATTCTCTGTTTTCTCATACAAATCCGCCGCTTTTGACAAGTTGTCATGCATCTTTCTTAACGTGCGCTGCTCCCTGCTGATCCCGTTTGAGACATTGCTGAGTCTCTGCCGGATATTGCCTGTTGCGGAGATTTTAAAGGAGATACTGTTTCGCTGTCCTATAACTGCATCATAAATATTCTGCAGCTCATTCTGCAATTTTTCTTCCTGATCAGCAGTATTTTTCAGTCCCTGCGTTTTTACCTTAAATTCACTCATAGCATCCTTCTTCCTTTACCACAAGATCGTGTTCTTTGAACCGCTTCCTGTCTCATCCTTTGAATATAGGACATCCGGATTCCTGCCAGAATCCAGATGTCCTAAATAAATTCGTTATGAGATCACATCCCCCGCTAATGAGTTCCCGATCTCTGAGTTTGCCTGCTCTGCGGTCTGGTACTGTCTTGCCATCTCCTTTAAGTCTGTCACATGTTCGTTGATCATGCTGTGCATCCGCTCCATGTCATCATCAAGTTGGTGGAACTTGGTGTTGTACGCTGTCGCTGCCTCGCCCTCCCACGCAGACTTTAAGGAATCTACTGTCTGTATCATCTGCTGTGTCAGGTTCCGTACCTGCGAGTTTACATTGTTGAACTCCTCTGCTGTGCTGATTAATTTCTCCGGTGTTACTTTGATAATTCCTTCCATATGATTCTTCTCCTTATTCTTGATAATCGTGTTTGTGACCGGAAACTGTCCAGAAGTAATCTGACAGCTCCTTACCTGTCTGTTACGTATGACTGCTGTTTACTTGTATGACCTTTGTGATGCGGTCTGGGCATTCTGTGCCTCCGCCTGCTCGTACTTCTGTGCAATGTTCTCCAGTGCCTGGCAGTACTGCTCGATCAGCTCATAGAACTTGTCCATCTGTCCCTTATCGTTCATGAAAGCCTGATGGAATGCGTTCTTTGCCTCGCCCTCCCACATGGATGCCAGGGAAGCTTCCTGACTTTCCAGATTGCCAACCTGTGACTTGAACTGCCCGTTAAAACTGCGCAGTTCGTTTGCCTTTGATTTTAACTGTGATGCTGTTACCTGAATAAGTGCCATAATTTGTTTCCTCCTAAAATTTGTTCTTTGGTTTGTTTGTTATCATTATCATACACCGTTTTTGCTGTTATCTGCCATTTTGTGACAGATGACCGTTTTTCCGGTATGAATAACCTGTTTAATGGTTCCTGTTATATTCCCGCTCCTCTGCGATCCGCAGCGCCTCCATCTCGGCATTGTATATGTTCTGTGCGATTCTCCTGATGTCGGACGCGATGCCGCGCAGGTCCGATGCGGAAGACGTGATTTCCTGTTTCAGATTATTTCCTTTTGCAAGGTACGCTTCCGCGTTTGCTCCCTTCCAGTTCTGGGACAGTGTCTGCATGCTGTTGTTCAGTTTGTTCTTTCCCAGATTGTCCAGATTATCGGCGATGCGGTCCAGATGATCCGCCTGTCTGCGCGCCTGGTCAAAATCAAACTGTATGCTTTCCCTTGTTGCCATCTTGTGTCTCCTTTCTGTCTTACGAGATCACATCGCCTGGCAGTTCCGCCGCGATGTTTTCCGCCACACTCTCCACATTCAGATATGTCCTGGCGATCTGCTCAAGATCCGCTGGATGCTCCGATAACCGGGCAAACATCTCCTGAATGTGGTCTGCTTCGTCTGTGTACAGTCTGCGGTGCAGATCGCCCGCCTCCCCGATCCAGTAATTCTGTGTCCTTGCCATAATGCGGCTGATATTGTCGAAAACTGTTTTTAACTGACCAATGTTCGTTCTCGTTACCTGCGCTTTTGCCTGCAGCTGTTCCGGTGTTACTTTTAAGATCACTTCGCCTGATATTGCCATCTCTCTCACCCCCGTCTATCCTATGGACCCGATCAGGAAACTGACTTCCGCGTCGCAGGTATCGTACTGTTTTTTGGCGTATTCCATGCATTCTGTCAGCTTCTGCACCATAGTGCACAGTTCCTGCGCGTACTGGACATCCTGTCCGAACTGCGCCATGAATGCCTCGTTGGCCGGACCGTCCCACATGCTGTCCAGTTCCGCCATGTCCTCTGTCATTGTCTGTATGTATTTTCTCGCATTTTCCAGCTCTCCTGTCAACTCTTTGATATCTTTGTCCAGAGTATTTGTCTCGATCTCAATCTCCTTAACTGCCATTCCGATCTCCTTTC
Source organism: Lachnospiraceae bacterium UBA7179 (assembly GCA_002491195.1). GTDB lineage: Bacteria > Bacillota > Clostridia > Lachnospirales > Lachnospiraceae > COE1. The sequence goes on along the minus strand of DKVL01000052.1, from coordinate 57,432 downwards.
TTTGTTAAACCGTTTAAAATACGGACTGCAGCAGACCGGAAATATTGTCCAGACTGCTGGTGCCGATACTATGGCGCCTGTACACAATGATCTCCTGCTGCGCATAATCACAGAGCCTGTTCTCACAGCTGTCATAACTCAAAATGACCTTCTCCAGGCACTTCTGCATCCGGTCTAACGTCCTGCGCGACTCCTCCAGCCGGTCCCTTCGCCGCCTAAGCCCCATCAGGACCGCATCCATGCCGGACAATCCGCCCAGCTGCTGCATCACATGTTCGATCTCTCCGATCTCACTGTCGAGGCTGTGCAGCTGTCGTACCAGGTTCTGCTGTATGTCCATGGACGGATTAAGCTTTATCCTTAACATCTTCCCCACTCCTTTGTCTGCTGTGATTCCATCCTACCAGATTTCTTATAGTATTTTGCATTTTCTGACAGAATGCACATTTTATGGAATGAATAACCTATAACAGCATCAGCCGTGCACCGGTCTTCACCCCGTACTTTGTCAGCGTCGTGTATTTTGGAATGATCTCCCTGTTATCCATGGAGCACAGCAGAAGGTTTTCCATCTTTCCGTCAAGCTGACAGTGTTCCCGCCTGCAGACCATCTCGCCGATCTCTTCGATCAGCAGTCCGATCCTGACTTCCTCGTCCAGCTGGAAATTATAAGTACTATTCACAGAAGGCACATAGACATCTACTAATATCATGATTTTTCCCCTCCTCCCTCGATCACATCACTTCCATCACTGCACACAAGATAGGTATCCAGTCCGCAGAGAAATCTGATGCACTGTTTCGTTTTGCATTGCGTCTGTATATCATACTCCTGCAACAGCTTCCCAACGATAGCGTGCTGTAGGATCGCATTTTTGTCTTCCTTCCAGTAGTGCCGTGCCGCTTCGAGAATCTGATCCGGAACCGGCACGTCTGCTGTCTTTGTCTGAAAACCATTTTCCCGGATCCGATCCCACATCTCATCCTCTGTGATGGCCTCCAGATAAAACGAGCCTTTCTGCTCTCCTGTGTCATACTGGCCGACAGGCTCCAGCATAACAGCACCCTCACTAGCCACATAGAAATATTTCTCCGGAACCAGTTCATCCGCATCGGCAAGTACCTGAAAGCGTGCCGCTGTGCAGATTCTCCCGACACAACAATCCAGTTCTTCCTCAATCTGAAATTTTTCGCTAAGGATACCCTTCTTCTGCATCGTAAAAAGGTTATAATACAGTTCTTCCTGCGTCATGGCCGTATCACTGTCCAGACAGATCCCATACAGTGTCCGGACTCCCTTTAATGCCAGCAGGATACACAACTCTGTCTCCTGTATATAATATCTCTTTGTTACCTCTCTCATCTGCCTAATTCCTTTAATAACGGTTTATAACTGCGCGACAATGGTACATTCAGGTTGTCCGTCAGATAAACCACATTCTGTGAAAGCGCTACTTTGCGTATTTTGTATTTGTTGACAATAAATCCTCTATGACACCTTACGAACTGCTCTGGAAGCTCCTCCTCAAGCTTATCGATCGTGTGATAAAATCCATACTCTTCCTTTCCTGTGCACACAAAGATCTTTTTTTCCCTTGCCTCAAAGAAATAAATCTGCTCGAAGGGAATATGCAGGTTTCCTTCCTTGGATTCGATCACATATGCATTTTTGTCATCAGTCTTTCTGTTTCGCTCAATATATGCCTGAAAAAACTCCTGAAGTACTTCTCTGGCCTGTTCCTTTGTCCACGGACGCAGCAGCAGGGAACTTGCCATGATGCCTGGTTTCATATATTCCATAGGAGATGTTGCCAGATCGGCAATGACCATCAGCTGCATCTCCTTATAGTTTCTGCGGATCCCCATCAGCCTGCTGACTGCCTCCCTGGATGTGACATCATACATCAGCATATCCATCAATGGACTGTCCGCCAGCAGTCCCTGCAGTGCATCTGGTGAATCCGCCAGACTGAAATTCCAGTAATCTTCGGATAACAGCGCTGCCAGGTCTTTGGAAAGCACATGCAGTGTATCTAATTCCTTTTTCTTTTTGTCATATAAAAGCAATGATATCATCAGTTTATCCTTTCACTAACGGAATGACCACTTTGTGCACTGTCTCCTCTTCCTGATATGGAATGAAACCGATTCCTGTTTTTGCCGCTTTTGCCTGCTCATTATACGGTATATAGTCGAAATTAAAAATCCTCTGTGCTGACACATTGCCGCCAAAATGCATCCCCGTCTTGTAGCGGACAAAAAGGTCGTACATCCGGGTCCCGCCGAGTTTCAGGGTATCATCCGGCTGCAGCGCGGCAAACCAGTATACATTGTGGAGACTTCCCTTGTCCAGCAGGTTTTCGATAAACGGTACTGCGTTTCCTGTATTTCCTGAGTTCTTGGCATTCTGGATAAAATCGCCCAGATCCAGCAAGATCAGGTACTTTTCTGGAAAACTGCGCAGATCGGCATACAGTTCCTCATCGGACATGCTTGCCTGGACACCTGCTTTCTTTTGCTTGTTGCGCGCCACGAAATCAGGCATCAGGTTCTTGAAGAAATCAAACAGCTCCGCTGTCGTCGTGATATATGTCACATGTTCTTTTCCAGACAGATAGGGCAGTTCCCCTTTGAAATCAAAAACTACAGTCTCACCGCCCCTGGCCAGCGCACTGTTGATAATGGCTTTGAGCAGATTCGTCTTGCCGCTGCGCGCGCGCCCTGTGATCAGATAACAGTATGTCCTACTCAGGTCAATGCCATATACCGCAGCATTTTCAGAATTGTAACCGATCGGAAGATGGCGGTCATCCTTTATGAGGCTGCATGTATCCTCAAGCTGCGCAAACTCTGACCAGACTGGCTTCTCCGGAATCTCTGGTATCGGTTTTGCAAGCCGGCCTGTCCAGACCTCGCGCATCCTGTTTCCAAGTGTCTCAATCTCCTCCTGGCGCTTGAAGTCGTCTGCAGCGTCGAACGCGAGTGCGGTCTGAAATTCCAGGATGTCCTCCCCTACTTTCGCAAGCCCCCTTCCCTTGATATTGACTTCCGGAAGGGTGTCAATGCGCAGGGTGTGCATGGCATCCGCATACTGGAACTTGTCATTCATCTCCAGACAGATGACGGTGCGCAAGTTCTCTCCCAGTCTGGTCGGAATCTCCATTGCGCTGAACCCGCCGCCTGATATGATCAGGAAGATTCCATAGCTGACACCGTCCTTTGAGAGCTGCAAAATGGTATCGTCATATATATTGTTCGTCTTCGTCCGGAAGTTCGCATAGTTGTCAATCACAAGAATCACTGCCGGTATCGTGATGCCGTTCCCATGCCCTTGACGGGCACGCACATACTGGCTGTAATTTCCGCCCTTAAACAGTTTCTTGCGTTCCTCCAGTATCCCGCCCAGCATATTGAAGAACTTGGCAAGCCTGTCGTCCTGTTCTTCATAGATCACGCCGCCCACGTGCGGCATTGTCTCAAACGCTGCCATCATCTTTGCGCTGTAGTCGATCGCATAGATATTGATATCAGCAGGCGTATACTTTGTCACAAAAGCATACAACATAGTCTGGAGCAGGGTACTCTTTCCGCTGACGATCGTGCCGACCACAGCATGGTGGCCATTCCTGGAAAGACTGACTGTCAGGGTATCCTGAGACTGGTTTACAGGATCATCATACAGTCCCAGCTGCACTTCAAGATTCCACTCCGTTGACACAGGCGCCCTCCAGCCATTCGCGCCAAAGGATTCCTCATATCCTGGAAGCTGTGACAGATAAAGCTCTGTCGGCAGAACCGGAAGCCAGAGCTGCTGTTCGTATGTATAACCGTTTGTCCTGGCGACAACGCCGAGATACTCCACGATCGCATCCAGCTGTGTCTTCTCTTTCTTTTCCGGCAGTTTCAGGCGGTGTGTCTGTGCATACTTCAGAATCTGCTGTGCCTGGTTGCCAGGATCTTCTTCTGCCAGATCGTTCTGTCTGGTCTGAACATATGCCGTCAGGAAATCCCGGATACGCAATGCATTGTACTCGCTGTAGGGATAATCTGTCTTTTGACGTTCCAACTCGGCAAAGATTTTTTGCACGTAACTGTCAAGCAGTGTGTTATCCCGTGGGATCTCTGTCCCCACGGTGCGGACGATCCCGATGAGGCTCTCTACCCACTGCTTTCTGGCCGCTTCCTTTTGCTTGAACTTCGTTCTGCTGCCGATGACAGCCGCTTTTCCTGTATCGGATACCATATGGGCGATATCCGCCTTGAGGCTGCCACTGTTCTCATCATAGACAGCGCCGCTCCATCCGGACTGGAACAGTTCAAACAGCTCGTCATTTCCAACCTGCATATAGCAGCGTCCCGCCTGTGTGATATAGGCGGCATCTGGCCGATGGAGCATATCGCTACTGTCCTGTCTGTCCTGCACACGCAGACACAAGCGGAACCTGGAATTACTCCAGATATTATCATCTACTGTGCCGCTTGGCTTCTGGGTCGCCAGGATCAGATGAACACCCAGGCTTCGTCCTACCTGCGCGACACTGATCAGCTCACGCATGAAGTCCGGCTCCTCCCGTTTTAGCTCCGCAAACTCATCAATTACAATAAACAGGTGCGGTACTGGTATGGTCGCCTCGTTATTCTTAAATAAGCGGGTGTATAAATTGATATTGTTGACGCCGTGCTCATTGAAGATCCGTTGTCTGCGCATATTCTCGCTCTTGATGGATACCATGGCACGTTTCACCTGATTCCCGGAGAGATTGGAGATCTGTCCGATCATATGGGGAAGCCCGTCAAAAAGATTTGCCATGCCGCCGCCCTTATAATCGATCAGGAAGAATCCCACATCATCCGGGCTGTACTGAATCGCCAGTGACAGGATATATGTCTGCAAGGTCTCGCTCTTTCCGGAACCAGTCGTTCCTGCTACCAGACCATGCGGACCGTGATATTTTTCATGCACATCGAGATACATTGGTGTACCGCCGGCCTTCTGCCCTATCAGCGCACGCATACTTTCGTATGTGCGGTTTTTCTTCCAGTTGTCAAGTACATGCAGTTCCTCCATATTCCGAATCCCAAACATGTCAAAAAATGTCAGCGAACTGGGGATATCACCGCCTGTCTCGATCTCGCTCACCTCAATGTCTGCAAGCGTCCTTGCAAGACGCTCCAGCTGGATATTATGCACAAAGTCAAAATCAATGGCAATGCGGTCCTCCACATCATCCGCAATCCCGTACATTCCCTTGAAATGTCCATCGTTCTGGATGATATAGTCGCATGCGTTGGGCAGATTATCATACGTGTCCGTCAGAATAATCGTGGTAATGCCGTAGTTCTCCTCAGAGTTAAAGATATACTTCGTGATCAGTTCGCCTTCCAGGAACTCCGAGTCAGACAGGAACAGTACATAGTGCGGCTTGTACATGATATTCCGGGCGGAGTTATTTCCCTTTTCCTCCATACGCATGCGCAGAACCTTGGTCAGCTCGTAAAATACATCTCCGGCCTCTGTCTTGCTGCCTGCCACAAACCTTGTCTTTTTGTCTTCTGACCACACATGTGGGAACCATTTCAGATATTCCCAGTCCCCTGCTCCATCATCCGCCTGGTCATAGACAAAGGCCAGCTTGACATCCGTATAACAGTTCGACACCGCGATCTGTGCCACCAGATTGTGCATGACATCGATGGCACCTCTTTTTTGGCCGCCTCCCACAATACCGATCAGTCTGTGCTCCAGCAGATCTGCACAGATGGGAACCTGGTGCAGGTATTTGTAGCTTTCCCGGATCATAGACGGTTTCTGAGCCAGGTCATCCGGGAGCAGGCTGAACCGCTCTTTGGGGATATTGACCGTAACCTGGAAAGGCATGTCCCCGATGCCGATCCTATGGCTTAGGAAATCCTTGTGATCCTTATTTCTGTTCCACAGCAGCTGACTGTCCGCGCCATATCCGCTGCACTCCTCTGCAGAAATATACAATTTCTGCAGAGACGATGTATTTTTCTCATACTTTTCCTTGATGGTATTTGCAATTTCTACCAGATACTGGTGATATGCATCAAAGCGATGCAGTTCCTCATTGTCGCTTTTTCGTTTCTCATAGCGCAGATTTACCAAGGTCCAGATGATTCCGATCAGTGCGGAGGAAACTGCCGTGATAATCCCTGTATACATAAATACCCCGCTCCGGCCGCTCGAACGGGAACCAAATATCGTCAAAATGCAGCCGAAAATCATGGGAAGCGACATTGTCAGAGACGGTCCTATGATCATGGCAAGCGGCTTTTTGCTCTGTATCCTTGGCTGAGGCGGCGCCTCGATCTCGATTACCTCATTGTCCAGCTTATAGATCTGCCGTGGGGAACGGTGATACAGAAACTTTGGCTCAGGCACTGTATCCGCAGCCTGATCCTGTGCCTGCGGTTCCACATACTCATACAGCTTGTCCTCATTGATCCTGACATTCACATCCCCTGCATTGACTGCAATGATACCATCCAGATACACAATGGCAAGTCCATAAATATCAATGTAATCCCCAAATTCCAGCTGCCTTGGTTCTTTCATGCGCACATCGTTCAGGTAAATGCCATTGGTGCTGGTATCTTCCAGTATAAAACGGTTCCCGTCGCGCCGGATCACTGCGTGTTCCCTGGATACCAGATTTAACACATCATAACGGATATCATTGGTCTCGTTTTTTCCGATCGTAATCCGGCTGTTTGCCCGAATATCATATTTTCGGAACACACTGAACGAACTGTCCGTCCTGCTGACCAGTATATTGAGAACTTCATTTCCCGGTATCACAACTGACAGAAGATCCTGATTCTGCAGTTCCCTGTTAAAATAGCTGCTTTTCGATATAGAATCCCTCAGGAAATAGGCGCCGGATTCCACAAAAAACCATTTGCCATCCACGATTTCCATAGCAAGTTCAACGTCCGATGCCAGATTAAAGACCTCTTTTTTCAACACAATGGAGTGGTTTGTGTTATTTACGGCGGGCAACATATATTTTTTGTACGCATGCGTAGCGTGTATTAATAGTACGATTCCCATAGTTCTCTCCTTCTATTCCGTTTCTCCATATTCCAATTCCGCCACAGGTTTTGGATAATTCATCTCGGGCAGTGTACTGCCATAACTGTCTTTTGTCAGATAAATGCCGGAAAGTCCGCTCCATCCGTCCCCGACTGTCCCATCAATGTTTTTAATGTCAATGATATAGCGCTTTTTCTGCGGATTCAATGGCGTATCCTCCTCACACTCCCAATATGTGATCCCTTCCTCCAGCAAAGGCCACTCATCCAGCAAAGAATCTTGCTCCTCCAGCGCCTTGTTAAATTTTCGGTGCTGTTCTAACGTGGATCGGTGCACCAGCTGGCTGCTGTCCTGCAGGCTGGTGGTAAATCCACTCGTTTCCAGGAATGCCTGTACATGCGGACTTTCGAGCTGTTCAACCGAATACCACGTATTGATATTGTTCCTGCTGTAACAGTCATTGTTTTCATAGGCCACTGCATAAACCTTTACATTCTGAAACGTAAGGTCTACCGGATTTGACACTCCCTCTGAGTGTATGGCCATCACGTAGCAGCTGTGATAGGATTTGAGGCTGCTGTTTTTGACAGATACCTGTGCCATGCCGATATCCACCGGACTATTATGGATAAAGAGACACCCGCTTACATCTTTGGAGATCAGTTCGCAGTCCTCAATTGTTATATCCATGCCGCTCCTGCATCCGATCCCGATACAATAATTATTTTCGGAAATGATTCTGCACTTTTCTATACTGAGTGTTTTGTCCCTGCCGTAGTCATGATCCACATGAATGACATATCCCGGAAATACATCCTGCCATGCATAGACTGATTCCAGATCGAAAATGTTATAACCGATTTCCTGCACTACGTCAGCTATATTATCCTGCGATTCTCCTGTTCCTGTCCCACAGATTGTCAGGCCATATACCCTGCCTGCGGCAACTGTAAGCGGAATGTGATGATAGTTGTCAGAGTTTGCTGTCAGGATACAGTGTTCCGGGCTCACTCCGATCAGATTGACTGTCTTGTCTTCGATGACAACATTTTCCTTATAAACACCCGGATAGATCACAAGGGTGTCTCCTGACTTCACACTGTCAACCCCTTCCTGAATCGCCACAAAATCCCCTGTACCGTCAGGATTTACTTCGTAGATATGTTTTTCCTGGACCGTTTCCGGCAAAAGTATGGTGTCCTCTGCTGCATGCGCTGCCGTTCCATGTGCCAGAGCGATACAGGCCAGCGAAACCAGAAACAGGATCCATGTCTTCCTAAAGCCTGTCATATTTTTCCAATCCTCCTTACACCTAACGATAACCCTTCGCTATCTGATATTCGATCAGCAGGTTCAGGTTATACTTCTCATATGCGTTCAGCGCACTCTCATCGTAATTGGATGATGGCTGATACCAGCTGAACGCCTGAAAATAATTATTGACGGCCTGATCCTGAAAAATCTTTCCATGGCGCGCAAAGATCTCATAAATTGCCAGCCGCATTTCATCATCAGAAAGATGGCTGATATCGTTTGTTGTCAGATTCATGGAATTGCTGTCCGGAAGCAGAAAGCCTGAGGCCGATGAAGGATGCACTGTAGCAGGATTGCCAGCACCATAGCCCATCACTGCCCGGTAGTAATCCCAGTATTCCAGCACGCTGCTGTTGTTCCCCGTATCAGAGAGTTTTTCATCGATATAGGTAATAATCTCCGCAGGAGCCGCATTGCTGTTACCCATCCTGCCAATTTTCCCCAGCACAAACCTTGCGTAGGCGCTGTTTCTTGATTTCTCAAATTCTTCCTGGGACATAGTGCCATCGCTCACATACTCCTGAAGACTGGCGATCAGCTTCTCTAATTCTCCCTCATCGTCCTGACCAACCACATCATCCAGTCCCTTTCCCGTGAGGTAATTCATATGGGATTGTTTGATGGATGTGCGTTTGTCCTCAACCTGCTGCCTGTTCACATACTGCGCTGCCATAGAGTTTGCTGCAAGTCTGTCATACAATGCAAGCTCCTCGTCCACAGCCGCAAATGCATCCTCATAAGCGCCTGCAGTCTGGCTCTCGCTGATACGGTTCTCAAATTCTGTATACTGACCTGCTACTGCGCGCGAAAGAATATCAGACAGAGCATCTTTTTCCCTGGCATTCAGTTCTGTCGTGTCCAGTGCCAGGATTTTATCCAGTGCGCCTGTAAAATCACCTGCCGCAAGCATCTCTTCATATTCAGAATCAATACTGGTCTTTGCGCTCTCACTTTCTCCCTCGGTGGAATTTTCCTCCTCATCATGTTCTGTATCCACCATGACCTTTGCACTTTTGCCAATACCAGGAAGCAGATCCTTTGCCAGGAAGAAGGCTGAGATTCCAAGGCCGATGATCAGGATGCCGCCGATCGCCGCTATAGCAATCATGCCACCGTTTCCGCCTTTTTTCTTTTGTTTTGGCGGTTTCTGGCTGCCAGCGCCATTACCACCTGTCTGTATGATGGTGCCAACTGGAGGTACTGGCTGCTGCGGTACTGGAGGTACTGGCTGTTGTGGCACTGATGGAGCCTGCTGCTGTGATACTGGAGGTACTGACTGTTGTGGCACTGATGGAGCCTGCTGCTGTGGTGCTGACGGTATTGACTGCTGCGATGCTGACAGGGATGGCTGTTGTTGAGCTCCGCTATGTGATATCTGGCTGCGGTAAAACGCATTTTGAAATGCTGTTATCGTCTGAAAACGCTTCTCCTCGTAAATGTTCAGACCCATCATCAAAACGGCCTCATCGCCTGCGTCGATCGAAACGCCAAGTTGTGACGGCTTTCTTAGCTGGTCGTCATTCAGCCTTGCGTAAGCATCCTGCGGAACCACGCCCGTGATGCACCTGTATATGGAAGCGCACAGCGAATAGATATCGGCCGCAGGCTTACATTCCTGCTGTCTGCGGTATAATTCCACTGGCACATAGCCTGTCCCTGCACTCGAGATCTGTCCCTCCATACATCCAAACCCGATCAATTTTAAAATCCCCTGATTCGTAAAGATCAGATTGTCCGGCGAAATGTTCTGATGGATGAGACCCTCTTTGTGTAGCACAGATAACGACTGCACGATAGGCAGCAGCAGCTCTTTCATCCGTTTCAGCGGAAACTGTTTGTTATTATTGGAAAGATATTTTTCCAGGCTGACTCCGGCGACATATTCCATGACACAGTATGCTGTTCCACGCTCTTCAAAAACATCATGGACGTCGACAATTCCATCGAGCCCACTATGTCTTGATAAAAGCTGCATTTGCCGGATATACTGCTCTTTTTTCCTGTGAAAGGATTCCTCTTTTGCCGCTACGGTACCATCCTGCATACGGCTGCACAGTCCTTCTGGAAACAATTCCCGGACAACGATAGAGCTGCCTGACATGGTATCAGCTCCTTTATATGTAATTCCCAGTGCGTTCTTTCCCAGCACGGATTTGATCTGATATTTTCCTTTTAGAATGGTATCTGTCTCTAAATTTCCCATATTGAATCATGCTCCTTTTTTTGATGTGATTGGTGTTGTAATTGATTTTTTTAATTAATATTAATATCCGCGATACAGGTATCCTGATAGGTAGTTCCCTCATAAACCTCCAGGATCTCGATCTTTAGCGTGTCTGTCTGAATAGGATTGATAAAGTTAACCTGACTGGAAGTGTAAAAATTATCCGCGATCTCGTACTGCCGCTGTGAGCCATCGGAAAAAGTAACCCGAATCGTCTTTACACGCCCATATTTCTCATACAGGTCATGACTGGCACGATTGCCATTGTATATTGTCAGTCCGTTTACTTTATGGTCGGCATCCAAGGTAATCTCGATTGTCTCACCAATTCCATTTCCCCACACGCCTTCCGTCCACATTGTAGCCTCCCGGGAATCAAATGCATTCTCCACAGGATTTTCTTCTGTCTGTGAAGAGGCCCGCACACTGGAGATCATCTGATTGCCTACACGTTCACGCCGGATTGGTTTCTGACTGATGAAGCTATTCTCTGCCTCCCCGTCAGAACGATCAGAATTGTATACCACCCGCAAGCCGCATTCTGTGTTAGACTGTTTCGTCGTATAGCGGAATGTATACAGTTTTTCCTGCATCTGGAAAATCTCAAAATAAATATTGTACAGATCATTGATCGATGATATGGCATAAAATGCGCCTCCGCTCTCCCTGGCAATCTCCTCCATATCCTGTTCATATCCCTGACCCAGCGCCGCAATGATATAGATTGGTATATGGTAGTAGTTTGCCAGTGAGATCAGTTCATCCTTTGTGATACTGCTGGAACCATCCGCCCCGTCCGTAAATGCAAGGATATATTTCTGCCCCTGCTGATTCACCGCCTCGTACAGACTGTTTTCCAATGTATCATACAGAGCCGTTCCGCCACCTGCATACAGACCATCCAGGCTGGCGGAGACAGCCGACAAATTGTCCGTATAATCAACCAGGGTGTTCCAGGTGTTGTCAAACGCAGTCAGGGATACATAATAGCCGCCTCCCTGCATCTGATTCAGCAGTTCCTGTGCGGCGTCACAGAGCTGTTCAAGACTCCCCTCCATACTGCCGCTCACATCCACCACCATAGCTACAGAACGTTTGGAGACACTCTCCTGTCCGGATAACTGCAGGTTTCCCTCCTGCGCTACCCACTCGTTTGTGTATTCCTCAAGAACCTGTACCTGCCTTGGCTGCACATCCTCAATAAAATTGCCATCCTCATCCTCCACAGAGAAATAAACAGCAATATTGGGAAATTCTCCTGTATCGATCTGTACAATACGCACATCAGCTTTTTCCCTGTTCTGCTCCGCTTCCAACTGTTCCAACAGATCTCCCAGATCCTCGTCCCCAGTCTCCCGATATCCCCGCTTTAAGATCTGGATCGCCTTATCCGTCTTTCCCATGCCTATATAAGCTTCCGCCATGCCCATGTAAGCATCGACATTCTTCGGTTCGATCTCAATAACGATCTCAAAAGCAGCAACAGCCTCCTCATACTCCAGATTCAGCAGATATTGCTGACCAAGATCCAATTGTTTTCCCACCTGCTGCATCGGACTTGTAACATGAAGATACAAAAAAACATTGACGACAGCTAACAAAATAACCAATATTGATATGATAAATAGTAGGATTTTTTTCCCGTTCTTCATTTTCTTCCCCTTAATAACCGCGTTTTAGATAGGTCACCCGCGACACTGGCGTTGTGTCCGCCACCATGACTCCTGAGAGATCTAAGTATTCCAGCTGCTTTAACCCTGACAGAACCGTAAGATCCTCAATATTTGTCCCTGCCAGATTCAGTTCTTCGAGCCCTGTCAGATCACTTAAAACTGCAAAGTCCGCATAATAGCCTCCAGCAAGACTTAATCTGCGCAGATGATCCAAACCAGCCAAAACACTAAGATCCGCAGCCTGCATCCAATCCAGACAAAGCGTATCAAGCAGCTTGAGCTTTCGGACTGCGGAGAGATCAGTGACCTGATTTCCACTCAGATTAAGATACTCCAGGTCTGTGAGATTCCCAAGTGCGCTGATATCTGTGATCCGATTACCACTTAAATCCAGATGTTTCAGATTGTTAAGACGTTTTAAGGGCGTGATATCCTCCAGCTGATTGTTGCTGACATCAAGCCATACCAGATTGTCTAACCGCTCCAGCGGACTGATATCTGTGATCGCATTATCCGATAGATACAACCGCTCCAAATTATCAAACGCCTTCAACGGGCTCAAATCCTCCAACGTACAGTCATAAAGATACAGACCGGAAATGTTGGGCAGTTTTTCCAGATCCTTCAGATCAGAGATATTGCTTTCATACAGGTAAAAATCCGTCACCTCCCATAGATCGCTCAGCATAATGTCCCTGTCTGTTATCCCCGTCATCTTTCGGACAGCCTGTTCTACGCCAGCGTCCGTCCACTTCATATTCTGGTCTTTTCTTCCGGATTCCTCCCATGTCAATATCGTGAGTTCCCCGGCAAGTGACTCATCCCGTGTCAGTCTGTATCCCTTTTGCATAGTCTCACGCGCTTTTGCGATCTCGCCTGAGATCTTGTACGCCTCAACCAGCCCCTGGTATGCCTCCACACTTTTAGGATCCGCATCCAAGACCTCTTTATAAATCTCTACTGCCTCGTCATATTTCCCGTCTTCTATGAAATCCTGTCCCTTTGCCAGCAGTCGTTCTGTCCTGGATCCGGAAACGCCACTCATACGAATGATCAACAGCGTTGCGTTAATCCCAAACAGAAGGACGAGCAGTAAAATAATCATCACTATAATCCCTGTTTTCTTTTTCATGACAGACTCCTAATATTCATCCTTTAATTTTTTCATCAATTTCCTGCCCACAGCTTTTCCCATCGTTAAATACAATATAAACAGTACAATTGATAGAACAATACATCCGGCGCCTGCCGCCAGCAAAATCATTCCCATGCCATTCCACCTCACTTACAGCCAGCCGTTATTCTGCAGGTCATATACCATGTTGTCAAGCATCAGCATCTCCGCATCTTCCGTATCCTGCTGCTCATACAATTCCCTGCACGTGTCATAGTATCCTTTCATCGCACTATAATTGCGTGCGGTATTGTCCAGATGCTGCTGCCTGTCCGCCTCCAGGAAAGCCAGGCGCTTATACACCCGGTAATTATCGGGATAATCGTCCGCAAGCTTTAACAGCACTGACTCTGCCGCAGCAAAATCCTGGTTTTCCTCGTACAAAACTGCCAAATTCTCCTGAAGCTGGTAAGTCACATATCCATCCTGCATCAGCTCCTGGAACAGTGTGATCGCTTTCTGGTTCCATTCTGTGAGCTGTTCGGGATGTGCGTCTCCCTGGCGCATATAGGCATCTGCAAGATACTCCGTGAGCACCATCTTTACCTGTGGATCCGCCTGATTCCTTGCCGTCTCCAGCAGTGCGGTCTCCTCATCCAGCCGCCCGCTGTCACGCATCGCCGAGGCACATAACAGTACAGCACGTTTGTACAGCACAGCGTCATCCGTCAGGTCAATCGTCCTCTGAAAGTGTTCGATCGCCTCATCAATCTGTTTTCTGACAACACAGAGTTCCCCCTCCGCATAATGGATCGAATCATCCTCCAGATCCAGCGCTTTTGCGCTTTCTAATGCGTCCTCCGCCTGATACAGCTTTTCCTGCCTGGCCAGGATGATACAATAATCGCGGAAATACAGGTTGTTGGACTGGTTATACTCCAGTGCCTGTTCCATCATTTTCTGCGCATTGCCATAATCCTCCTGCTCATAGTATGAATTAGCGATCAGATAAAAGATATCTCCCATTTTGGCCCGCTGGATATCATCCCTTATTTCGATCAGCTGCAGATTGATCATTTCCGTTCCGCGCTCCACACATTCTTCATAATGCCCCATCGCATAATAGTAGTACAGTTCCCGTTCATATGCCTCGACGCGGTCTGTATAGTCCTCTTCCAGTGACAGCATCGCATCGATCGCATCTTCATACCTGCCTTTTTCCGCGGTTTTCTGCCCCTCCAAAAGCCCAGCCTGATAAAACTGCTCCCGTTCTTTCACGATCTGGCGGATTCCTGCTCCTAACAGCACACTTCCCGCAAAAAATAGTACAAGAGAACACGCAAACAATGCCCGCTCTTTTCTCTTGTGGATGATATAGCGCGCATCTAACTTATAACAATAACGTACCGCGTCCAGATACTCCATTCCTGTCTGGTAGCGCTCCGCTGGTTCATATGCTGTCATTTTGTCAATGATCAGCCCCAAACCTTCACTGACGCCTGGTATATCACCAGCAGGCAGCCTTGTGTTGAAATTCAGATCCGGCGGACTCCCGGATAATAGATGGTACAGAACACATCCAAGACTGTATATATCAGAACGTCGGTCAATCGATATTGTTACCTGTCCTATTCCTGTAGTCATGTAGGTCTGTACTTGTTTGACATCCCGGTATTGCTCCGGGGAAGAATATCCTTTGCTGATTCCAAGTGTGGCTTTGACCGCAGAATCGATCGCGATAGAAATATTGAAATCAATCAGGCAGATGTGTCCCTCCGGAGTCAGGATAATATTGGCTGGCTTAATGTCCGAATGGATGATCGGCGGCGTCTGACTGTGCAGATACGCCACAGCCTCCCCCAGTTCCTGCGCCCACTGCAATACTTGTTTTTGCGGAAATCTCCCGTACTGTTTCAGAGCATCCTCCAGCGATGTGCCTGGGATAAAATCCATCACCGTGTATACGGCTTCCGGAGTTTCTATAAAGTCATAGACTCTCGGAAGATAAGGATGTTTTAACTTTTTGAGCACATCTGCTTCCTGCCTTGACTGGATCTTTCCACGTACCTCATCGCGGATCTGCTTGACCACCACTTCTGTCTCCAGCCTAAGATGGCGGGCCTTGTACACAACGCCCCCGCCCCCGGCTCCGATCTTGCCTATAATCTGATAAGTGTTCCCCAGCACCATACCTGCCTCGAGCATAATTTTCCTCCGTCATTCCACATAAAACAATCGGGCACCCGTTAGCAAGTTTTCCTGAGTGCCCGTGTTCCTAATATCATTCTTTCTATTAAATTATTACTTTAAAATATCATATCAAAATAAGTAGGTGATCCAATCCAGATCCTTGTCATACATCTTATCCTGAATATCTTCCTGAAGATCGATATAATCATCTTCGTCCGCTTTTCCAAGATCGAATTCCTTGCCTGTGAATTTCTCCATCTTAGCGCCCTTCTGAATATGAATGCTAAGATCCGGCGCCATAGAATAGTAACCAAAATCGATCTTGTCGATCTTCAGATCGGCCTTCGAACCAGAGCAGGTTAATTTTCCGCTGACTGTCATTTCCCCCGCCAGGGCGACAGTGTATTTGCCACTATCGTAGTTGTACTCCAGGCTTCCGATCTGTTGCCGGTAGGAACCGCTTCTATACTCCAGTTCAAAACTCTCCTCAGAGCCGTCGTCACTGCCTGACAGCCGGTATCTCTCATCGCCGGACCGCAGGGTCATGTTCTGCATTCTGTAATCTCCGCCTTCAAAGGAAAGTTCCACTGTCACATCCTCATCCGGAACATCCAGAATGATTCCTGCAAGTTTATTCTTGTACAGATAGAAAGACAGCTCAATGTCATCCATACGCTCCAGCTCATCCCGGATCTCGTCAAACGCCTCTGCGGAAACCTCCTCCCAGTCTTCTCCGCTCATATCTACGGTCAGTGCCGTTTCAGCGAGCGAAGCATACTCATCATTGATCAGCTTCTCCAGCTTATCTACCATATGGATCATATTACTGCTTGTGATCACTGCAGTGTAGCCTTTGCAGGATACATCCTTCTCATTAATCGTAAATTCTTCCTTGTCCGCATTGACAAACGAAACGCTTTTCAACTCATCTTTGCAGATTTTAAACAGATCCGCATAAACATCCTTTGTATCCGTCTGCTTCACCAGTGACTCCAGGATCGTATTGAGCTGTTCGATCGTATCGTCCCCCAGCTCGTCTGCAAGATATCCTGTGCTGGTCTTTTTATAATCATAGACAAACAGATAATTGGACAGCTGCGGCACTTGAAATTTCGCGTTCTTCGAATCGATTCCGAAAATAAACTCTAACTTGGATTTGCCCTGGCTTAGCTGCATGGAAAGCTGTTTCTCGCTTCCTCCGTTCCGTAATTCACCATCAAACTTCACATCATCCACATCACCAGACAGTGCGATCGTATATTTATTCTGCGACAATATATCGGCTGTATCCTCAAAAGCTGTCATAAAATGAGGTTTGTCCTTAAAGGTATTGGCCATCGCCATTGTGACTTTTCCGGCTTTTCCCAGCAACAAGCCAGATGAAATGACAACAGTTACCACAATGGCTACCATTGCAGCAGCAATCACGCCGATCAAAACTGGCAGTAAGACTTTTTTGCCATTCTTATTTGGACGATTCTGATTCTTGCCATTTGGAGCAGAATTCTGAATCGGTCTTCCTGTCATTGGATCAAAACTGCCTGCTCCTTGCACTGGCGCTGACTGTTGCTGTTGACCGAGCGGTTTTCCTGTCATTGGATCAAAACCGCCTGCTCCTTGTGTTGGTGCTGTAACCGGCTGCTGAGGCTGTCCTAATGGTTTTCCTGTCATCGGGTCAAAGCCGCCTGTTTCCTGCGCTGGTGCTGTTACCGGCTGCTGTGGCTGTCCTAATGGTTTTCCTGTCATTGGGTCAAAACCGCCTGCTTCCTGCGTTGGTGCTGTAACCGGCTGTTGTGGCTGTCCTAATGGTTTTCCTGTCATTGGGTCAAAACCGCCTGCTTCCTGTACTGGTGCTGTTACCGGCTGCTGTGGCTGTTCTGATGGCTTTTCTGTCATCAGATCAAGGCTGCCTTCCGCCTGCACTGGTGCTGGAGCTGGCTGCTTCCTGATCGGTTCTCCTGTCATCGGGTCAAAAGCCATCTCTTCGTCATCGCCGTTTTCAATTGGTTCTCCTGTCATTGGATCAAATGCCATTTTTTCTGTTCTCCTCTCGTTTTTATCATGTTTTATCCTAATGGCGTTCCACATTTACTGCAAAACTTATAGTTTCCCGCATTCTGGGCCCCGCAGCTGGCACAGTATTTCACCGCGCCAGTCGATGTCGTCCCAAGGATCTGCTTCTGCTCTTCTGCCAACTGTTCAATCAACAGTCTCTGCTGCTTGATTTCCTCATACTTGTCCTGAACTTTGTGAACAATCTCCGCAACCTCTTCCTCATAGCTCTCGCCCGCAACCGTTTTGGCATATACCAGTTCACCAAGATTCAATTTTAATGTCTGAATCTCTTTCTCCAGAGTTGCTATGTAAGTCTTACATTTTGATTCTTCCATAAAGCCGCTGGTTTTGACATTGATTGCTGTGAGTCCTTTGGAAAATGATTCCTTTAAAGTAGCCATAATATCTCCTCCTCATCCGTTTATTATATATCGTTTGTATCATTATTTTGCTGTTCTTTCACAATGTATGATACCAACTTTCATCTCCAATTGTCCTAATACAAGGATATCGCCGTGTTTCAACTCTGTCCGGTCCAAAACGCGCTTTCCGTTTACAAAGGTTCCGTTTGTTGAACCCAAATCTCTAACCATAACCTTATGTTCCCTGATATCGATCGCACAATGCTTTCCGGATATTGATCTGTCATAATCCAAAACAATCCTGCAGTCTCCACCGCGTCCCACTATGATCTCCGAGTCAAGGGAAACCTGAAAGTTTTTCTCTGGTATATGGGTATCTGTCAATACGATATCGATTTCCCCTGGCAGCGCATCGCGCAATTCTCTTTTTCTCTGTTCGATCAGATTCTGCGCGTTGGCAAGCTCTCTGCGCTGTTTTTTCTTATAGCGCAGCACTACAATCACTGTGAGAAATGCAGCGATGATAAAAATCCATACCACAATCACTATCAGAATAAACTTCCTAGCAGCCGCCTTGCGCAAAGCCTCCTCATCTACAGTGGAAGTTTCCTCTTCTGTGTGTTCCTCGCTTTCCGCGACAGAGCTTTCCACCGCCGCTGTTTCTGATTCTAAAGTTTCGATTTCCACTTCCATTTCCTGCTGCGGCATCCGTACTTCCCCGTAAACACTTTGTCCGGAAAAATTAAGTTTCACACTCTTTACGCTGCCGTCCAGCAACTCTGCAGGAGGTGTAACCACTACCTTTACTATTTCCCGGTCCTTTCCTAATGCTTCCACCACAGCTGTGATATCCTCTGTGGACTCCATCAGAAAATACGCCCCGTTACTTTGTCTTGAAAGGGAAAATAGATTTTCCAGTTCTGTTTCATTGTTGCTGGTTTGACAACCGATCGTATAGATTGGATAAGTGTCTTCTCTGATGAGCTGCTTCAACTCATCCACCGTATATCCCAGTGATTCGTTGTCAACCCCGTCCGCTATGATGATGATCCTGCGGTATACATCCCGTTTATTGCCTATATAGTCATCCCGCAGGAGCTCATAGAGCATATCTGTGATGTAAGTGTCCTGATTCTGGTAAGATATTGCAGATACCGCCTGCTGCAATACATTGTCATCGCTGGTAAAATCTGCAAGATATGTGATATCCCTGCTGAACACACCAATTGCGATCTTTTCATTTGTCGCTCTTGCTGCCAGGAAGGTTTCCAGAAATTCTGTCGTCCTGCTCCGCATCTCCTTTGGAATCGATAAAGAATTATCAATCAGAATCAATGTCTCAAATGCAGTATCCTCTATACTCTGACAGGTGATCTGACTGCTTGCGGAAATTCCGATCTGCGCTGTTATATCCGTAAGGCTGCTTCCCGCATTTTTAACATAGATTGACACATCGGTCTCATTCGTGCAAACCTCCACTACGGCTGCCTGGCCATCGGCCATACACACACTGACAGGCAGGAACAATACCAGCATCAGCAGTAACAATGGTATTTTCCTTATTTTATTACACACCCTCATCATAATGAATTCCTTCCTGTTCATTGCCCTTACTGCCATAATTATAGCATCGTTCTGTCTTTTTTGATATATTCTGACAGACGGCTCAGTTTTTGGGATGAATGACATTTTTTGCCTATTTCTGTCACAATGTGACAAAAATACACTACTATCTTACCATTCCTCCTATATTATGGCAAGTTTTTCTTTATCAAATATTTACAAAAAATTAATCATTTTCACTCTGCTGGATGGAACTGATGATCTCATCAAACATCTCGCAATAGATCTTCCCTGTATAATGGATCTCATCCTGAAAAGCGTCACTATGGCCAAGAAACCAGTCATAGTAATCAAAATAGATCTCTGGAAAGGCTTCTTCGATGGACGCGTTAAACGTCACAATATCCTTATTGAACCGCTTGGGCATATCAGGATGCCGGACCACCCACTCCTCCTCGTCCAGCGGCGGAACTGAGACAAGATACACATGACACTCCTGAAAACTCTCATTGATCCATTTATGATAAAGATTAATATACTGCTCTGTAATATTCGGCCTTGTCACCATGCTCGTGCCATGCATACAGATGATATTCCACTGTGAAATCTCCGGATGTTCTGCAATAATCTTCTTCACTCGTTCTGTGCCATCCCCCTCCAGCCACTCAATCGTCCCCATGACAGGATCAAGTCCGGTGTGCACCAGAAAAAGATTCTGGTTGAGCGCTACCTCTTCCACCCGGGAACCATATACGCTGTATCCCATTCCATCTGTGACGACAATGTGACTGTCCCCGATGATAATATATCCCGTTTCTTCCTCTTCGGAGCTTGTCGTCTCTTCTGTGGAAGGATGTTCCTCTAAAGTCTCTGTCTGACTTTCCTCTGTCTGTGATTCTTCCTGTGAATGTTCCTCAGTAGATTCCTGAGGCTCTTCCACAGGTATTCTTTGTTTTACTCTGCCAAGTTGGACCGCCATCAATATTACCAGAATCACTGTTGACAATAGCAGCAAGATCAGTAAGATTTTATCCCATTGTCTGTTTTGTCTCATACCCTTTCCTCCCGTTAAATGCACAATACTTTCCCAGTATACACGATTTTCCTGCTGATTTCTACACAAAATCTCATATTTTGTCGAAACTTGGTTACAGTTCAGCATAGGACTTCGCACTGCGCTGCGAAGTCCGTAAGAACGCGTAGTGGTTGAGATGCATCAAG
>DKVL01000052.1:0-36361 GCA_002491195.1 Lachnospiraceae bacterium UBA7179 | reverse complement strand
GCGAAGCGGTTTTTGCATGGCTTGATGCTTGTAACAGGAAGCCGAAAGCTGAACTGTTACGAAACTTGTCCCGCTTATTCCCGGATCTCTTATGTTTTTCTTGAATCTGCACCATTTTTGTTATAGACTCTTTGTGATATCTTTATTAAAAACAAGGAGGCACAGACAATGGCAAAAATACTCGTTGTGGAGGACAATCACGATTATCAGGAGCTGCTGTGGACCTTTCTGGGAAATGCCCACCATGAGATCACAACTGCAAATGACGGCGCAGCTGCGCTTACCCTGATGGATTCCGGGCTTTATGATCTGATCCTGCTTGACCTGATGCTGCCTGGCATCGACGGTTTCGATGTCTGCAAAGCTGTCAGGGAAAAATATGACACACCTGTCATAATGCTGACCGCACTGGACAGTGAATCCTGCCAGATGCGCGGTTATGGACTGCAGATCGACGACTACATCACAAAACCAGTCTCCATGGCGCTGCTTTTGCAAAAAGTCGAGGCGGTGCTGCGCAGAACGATGCCGCCCGCATCGCAATGTACACAGACTTCACCGAAAATATTTCACTTTGAGAAAATTTCCTTAAACTCTGACACGCACACAGTTTGTGTCGACGATACGCCTGTCGATTTCACGCTGCGCGAATTTGAAATTCTGCGGAAATTGATGCGGACACCAGGCTATGTTGTCACCAGAAAAACATTGATCGAAAAACTATGGGACTATGATTTTTCCATCGATGACACGCGCATCGTCGACACACACATGAAAAATATTCGCCGAAAACTGGGTGCGGCAGACTGTATTGAGACTTTCTTCTGCTGCTTCTCCTCTCGCTGACCATCCTTTTGTCCGCGTACGGCTGCATCTGGCTCTTCCTTCCCTATGCGGATCAAAAGCTTGCACAGCGCAGCCTTGACCAGCAGACACAGCAGCTCGTCTCTATCCTGCGGACCACGCAAAAAGGCGACAGTGAACCACTTTTGATCAACTTTATCCGTCAGACTGGCGCTGACATCAGCCTGTTCGATCAAAACGGGGAATCTGTCAGTCCATTCACATTTGAAAAGACAGCTGCCGAAATAATTCCGGGAACAAGATACCCATTTCGTTTTCCTGACTCTGACGAATATGTACTGATCACCCATTACAATCCGCTTCGTTCAGACGAGATTGCAGACGCAGTGCGAAAAAGTATTCCCTTTGTCACGCTGCTTGTCATCCTGCTGTCTGCAGTCAGCGCGTTTGCCTTTTCCCGCTACACCACCAGGCCGATCATCCGAATCAGTGGCATTGCGGACAAGATCGCAAACCTTGATTTTAGCTGGTACTGCCCTGACCTGCGCGATGACGAGATTGGCGTCCTCTCCCGAAGTATCAATGAATTGTCGGACCGACTGCACAAAGCGCTCGATGAGATCCATCGCAGAAATGATTTTCTCGAGGACGAGCTCCTGCTGGAAAAGGAACGTGAACGCCGGAGAATGCTTTTCTTTTCCGGTGTCTCCCATGAGCTCAAGACACCGATTGCCATTGTGATCGGACAGCTTGAAGGGATGCAGGCACAGATTGGCATATACAAAGACCGCGAAACGTATCTTGCACGCAGCGCAGAGATCTTGCAGTCCCTCAATGACTTGGAAATGTAATTGGAAACGCAATCTCCTACTCGCCGGAACACAGCTATATCCGGATCAGGCTCTCCCGCATGGATCGCAGCAGGAAGGAAGCCACAGACCGTCAGGACCGCAATTTCTACAACCGCCACCCGGAATATCTGGAGCTGCTTCCCGAGCTGTACCAGACACAAATCAACAATTCCAATAGAAGTATCAACTGGTATCATCGTATGCCCTTAATGATTCTAAAGGCGGAAGAACTGGTAGGCGGTGAGGAAAAAATGGATGAGATACTGCGCCGGATGTATGCGGATCGGGAGCTTTTCCAAGAAAATGGATTTGGCTATATGGATTTCCTGCGCTATTGCGGATTGACAGAGGAGGATTTGTACCTTGAATAAAAAATGTATGATAAAAATATTTTACTACGAACTGAAGCGAATGCTTCGAAACAAACTCTTTTTCGGAATGCTGGTCGTTAACGGCCTGTTTGCATGGTTTACGCTGTCATTTGACATTATCATGGGAACTGCCTGCACCGCGCCCTTTTCCGTATGGAGCTACTGCGTCTATCTCGGCAGAACTCTCCCACTTGTGATGATCACTGTCCTGCTTCTGATTGCCAATTATTACAGCAGGAAACAGAAACAGGTTGAAGTTCTAACATCTGCCACTCCGATTTCATCATTCTGTCAGATTATGATACGGACGCTGGCAGCGGGGATTTGTTTTTTATTGATCGCTCTTGTGGTGATCGTGCTCGCGCTGCTATTTTATGTCAGCTTTTTCCGTTTTCATGATTTTGCTGCTTATATTTTGCCATCCGTTCTGCTCCCGCTGCCCTGCTTTGTATTTTTTACCAGCCTCGGACAGCTGCTTGGAAGTATTCATCGGAGTCTGGTCTATGTGCTGATATTGCTCATCTTTGCGATTCGTATTATGCCAAGTGCGTTTGATTTCTTTGGTGCAGGATATTTCTCAACCGTTCCGCTGACACTTCCTGTTGGCGTAGACGGCGAGCCTGCATTTCAAATCAGTGTGGCCTTTGTCGCAGCTCGTGTGTTATATCTTGTGCTTGGAATTGTCTGTATCGATCTCACCATGATCCTGTCAGCCCGCAAATCGCAAAAAGCCTAAACAGACCGCTTATGATTCTCTCTCTACATTCAGATTCACCAGCTTCATGCTGTCCATGTCAAGTCTTCTGTAAAAGCAGTTGTTGGCCACTCCCTTGTACGATGTATGGCAGATATTTCCATTCATCGGCCTGACTTTGTATACCAGCGAATTTTGCTCGCAATTGACAAAGATATCGACCAGTTCAAACTCATTGCCCGATGTCTTTCCCTTGTGCCACAGCTCGTTTCGCGAGGTGCTCCAGAGCACTAACCTGCGCAGCCTGATCGACTCGCGCATAGCCTGCTCATTGGTGTATGCCACGAGGATCACCTCGCTGGTATCCGCATTCTGGATCGCCACCGGAATGACTTCCTGGCCGGACATCCTTGCAATTTTCTTGAAATCAAGCTGTAATTCGTCTGTCTCTTCAATGTATCCCATTTTGTCTTTTCCCTGTAACAATTCAGAACAGGCGTCAAACGATGCAGACTCCTGCTCTGAACAGCCACTTTTCCTTTCTGTTATACTGTGTTAACTTTTTATCGCCCAGCGCATCTTGGTCGAGCGCGCACGTCCGTTCTGCCTGCACTCCTCCGCAGACGGCCGTATCACTTCCTCTGAAATATCACGAAATACGCCCTGCTTCTTCCACTGTTTAAAAGCCTTCTTGACCAGCCTGTCCTCACCGGAGTGAAACGTCAGAATCGCCACTCTGCCGTTTGGAGCCAGTGCATCAGGAAGTTTGTTGAGAAATGCTTCAAGTACCTCAAACTCGCTATTCACATCGATGCGCAGCGCCTGAAAGGTACGCTGACAGGTCTTTTTCACGATATCCTTCTTCTCGCTGTTATCCGGCAGAAATGACAATGCCCTCTCTATGACTTCTCTTAGCTGCGTGGTTGTTTGGATCGGATTCCTGCGGCGCAGCGTTTTGACCACTTCCGTAGCAATCTCCGCTGCATAAGGCTCGTCCGAATTTTCCACAAACATTCCCTCAAGTTCCTCCTGAGACAGTTCTTTTAAACGCTCTGCTGCCGATGTGCCATTCTCAGGGTTTAGCCGCAAATCAAGCGGTCCCTCCACCTTATAGGAAAAGCCTCTGCCCGGATCATCTATCTGCATGGATGACACACCCAGATCCGCAAGAATAAAATCAAACGTGCCATGCTCTGCGGCAATCAGATCAATATTGGCAAAATTTTCCTGTATAACAGTTAGTACTTCCGAACCATAACCTGCCCTCTTCAACCGTTCTTCCGTCTTTCTGATTTCGATCGGATCCACGTCAAGTGCGCAGATATGGCCATTACCCTGTAATTGTTCTAACATCCTGCGCGTATGACCGCCATAGCCAAGCGTGGCATCCAGTCCTTTTTGTCCCGGCTGTATCTGCAGGAAATCCAGTATCTCCTCAACCATGACAGAGCGGTGCATCCCCGCCGGCGTGCTGCCTTTGCTGATCACCTTCTCGATGGTGTCCGCATACTTTTCGGGATTATGTTCCTTGTACTTTTCCTCAAATTTTCTGGGATGTGTCCCCCTGTAGCGCACGCGCCGCTTATGATCTTCTTCCATATAAAAGTCCTTCCTGTTCCAAACAAACTCGTTATATGATCGTACCAGCCAAAAGAAGGGGGCGATCTATCGCCCCCTCGTTATTTGCTTACTGTAAGACTTTTCGCACCTTTTCCTCATATTCTTCTTTTGTGATAATATCCATCTCATACTGCAGCTGAATTTTCTTCAATGTCTCAAAGTTGTCATACTTTTTCTGTGCTTTCTCCAGCTTTTCTGCATACTCTTCCGCCGTGATCACATCCAGGTCCCGTGCCCTGTCCAGCTTGCGCTTTTCGTTCTCAAGCACCTCCAATGCCTTTTTCCTGTCCTTTTCTATCGAATGCTGCCTGACTTGCTGATCCTTCTGTGAGATCTGGTCTGCGATATCAGCAACTTTTTCCAGATCCGGATTGATGGCATCTAAAATGTCTGATACATCAAACGGTGTCGTGCGGAAGGAATCCGCGATGTATGCAACATATCTCTTACCAATCTCTGCATACTGGTTCTCGAGTTTCTTCTCAATCGCCGCTTTTTGGATCTTAAGGTTTGCAAGCTCTGTCTGCTCCTTTGTTACATTGCTGATTTCCTTTACCACTTTCGATGTCTTATCAAAAATATCCATCTTGTTTCCTCCTCGTTTTTCGCAGCGTGCACTCAGATTTTGAATATACGCTGATTGCTATGCTTTCGTTACTATGTTACCCCTATTCTACCATTCTAAAAAGAAAGATGCCACCAAACTATTTATAAATTGTATGAAAAAAGGATAAAGCCCTTTTATTTACAGAAAGATCCTGTCATGTTATACTGTTACTGTCACCCGTCTGTTATCATGCAGTCTGCTCTTTGCAGAGAAAAGAGTTTTCTATGGAACCAGCAAAAAGAAACGATTTTTATCCGGCTCCATTTGCCGTCAAACTGTTCAATGACAAGCGGACGATCGCGGAACCGGATATCAGCGTCATCTGCGATCCGGACAAACTCACAGACAAGGGCTGCTCCGGCGCACCGGATTGGATCGTTGAGATTACCTCGCCGAGCAATTCTGCCCACGACTATATCCGAAAGCTGAATCTGTACGTCAAAGCCGGCGTAAGGGAGTACTGGATCGTGGATCCGATGGTAAAGGAAATCGCTGTATATTTCTTTGAGCAGAGTCCCTTCCCTACTTCATACACTTTTGAGGACAAGATCAAAGTCAATATTTATGATACCCTGTGGATCGATCTTCAAGATCTACCGCTGTAATCCCTGCCGAAGCAATCCATCATATTCTTCCCACGAAATATATCTGCCCCCCATACTCTCGAGATGACTGGTGTGGAACTGGCAGTCGATCAACAGAAATTCCTGCTGCTCCAGGAGCTGCGCAAAGGCGATCAACGCAGTCTTGGAGCCATTTTCCTTTTCCGAAAACATACTCTCCCCAAAAAAGCATTTACCAATGCAGACTCCGTAAAATCCGCCTGCCAGTTCGTCATCCTCCAAAACTTCCACACTGACCGCATATCCTCGTTCATGCAGACGGCGATATGCCTCCTCCATCTCGTCGGATATCCATGTTCCCTCTTTAAACTCCCTCTTGATCCGACAGCGATGCATCGTATCTGCAAAATTCCTGTTCAGCACTACCCGAAATACATGTTTTCGCATATATTTCTTCATAGAATGGGAAATATGGATCTCGTCTGGGAAAATGACAAAACGTTTCTTCGGGCACCACCACAGGATTACCTCGCCTGGGTTGTACCATGGAAAGATTCCGTGGGAGTACGCCAGCAAAAGGCGCTCGACACTCAGATCCCCTCCAACCGCAAGCAGTCCGTCTTCCCTTGCAAGTACCGGGTGCGGGAATGATAATTCGTTCTCATTGATACGAAATACTGGCATATTTCATTTTCGCCTCTCTTCCATGTTGGTTTCGGCTATATTGATTCCATTTATGCTAATTTAGCTTTCATCTTCGTATTCTTTTTCGGCTTCTCCTGCGGATATTCCAATCGAAAACTGTCATCCGTGACAGTCAGCTGACATTTTCCGCCCTTTTTCAGCTTACCAAACAGGATTTCGTCCACCAGAAGCGGTTTGATCTCTCCATGGATCACACGGTCAATCTCCCTCGCGCCAAATTCTGTTGTGATTCCTTTCTTCTTGAGAAGTTTTTTTGCCGCTGCATTGACAGACAGCTCCACCTTTTTCTGCAATAGCATCTTCTCAAGCTCCCCAAGTTTTTTCTCCGTAATCTGTCCTGCCATTGTATTGTCCATGCCATGAAACACGACGATCTTATTCAGGCGGTTGCGAAATTCGGGCTGAAAGATGCGTTTCACTTCCTCCATGATCACATCGGCCCTGACATCCTGCCCCATAAACCCGATGCCATGTTTTCCGATCCGGCTCGCCCCTGCATTGGATGTCATGATAACGATCACATTGCGGAAATCCGCCTTTCTGCCCTGATTGTCCGTCAGGGTGGCATAATCCATCACCTGGAGAAGAATGTTATAAATATCAGGGTGCGCTTTTTCAATTTCATCCAACAGAAGCACAGCATGGGGATTCTTGCGAATCTCTTCTGTCAAAAGTCCACCCTCCTCATATCCGACATACCCTGCAGGCGAACCGATCAGCTTTGCGACCGCATGCTTTTCCTCATACTCACTCATGTCAAAACGGATCAGCTTCACGCCAAGTTCCTCCGCAAGACTCTTTGCTACCTCCGTCTTTCCGACACCTGTAGGTCCCACAAAGAGCAGACTCGCCAGGGGCTTACCCTCTTCCAAAAGGCCGGCTCTTGAGAATTTCACCGCATTGACAACCTGTGCGATCGCCTCATCCTGTCCATACACGCGATTCTTCAGCCGTTTTTCAAGCGTTGCGAGCGTCTCGATCTCATCATGTTCCACCACCTGCCTTGGAATCTGGCAGGTCTTGGACAGAATTTCGTCAATCAGATCCTTATTTACCGTCTGTGTCTTCTGATCAAGCGGATGCAGGCGGCGGTAAGCACCTGCTTCGTCAATCAGGTCAATCGCCTTATCCGGCAGATAACGCTCATTGACATACTTTGCACTCATACTGACTGCATATGCGATCACGCCCTTTATGTAAGTCACCCCGTGAAATTTCTCATAATTCTTTTTCAAGCCCTCTAAAATGCGCGCAGCGTCTTCCAGATCAGGTTCCTTAATGTCAATGTTCTGAAAGCGACGCACCAGGCTCTTGCTCTTCTCAAAATGCTTTTTGTATTCTTCATATGTCGTAGCGCCGATAAAACGGATACTCCCCGCCGCCAGATAGGGTTTGAGCATATTGGAAATATCAAAAGCACCCCCGTTTACCGCACCCGCGCCGACGATGTTATGAATCTCATCGATGTAAACGATCGGTTTCTCCTCGCGGCTGATACTGTCCATAACCCGCTTGAAGCGTTTCTCAAAATCACCGCGAAACTGTGTCCCGGCAAGAAGGCTTCCAAGGTCGAGCGAAAAAATCTTCGCACCCTTTAACGGCTCCGGAACCCGGTCTTCCTCAATCAGCCTGGCAAGGCCATAGGTGATCGCTGTCTTTCCAACGCCTGGTTCTCCGATATGGAGCGGATTGTTTTTCTCCTTGCGGCATAGAATCTGCATCGTGCGTTCCAGCTCTTCTTCCCTGCCAATCAGCGGGTTGACTCCGTCCAATGCATCATTCAGACAGACGGCAAACTGCTGCCATACTTTATCCGCTTTTTCTTCGCGCTGCGCACCTTCCTCAAAATCATCCGAATCCTCTGCCTGGCCGGAGGATTCCCTTCCAGTCATCTGTCTTTTGCTCCCAGCCTGTCTGTCGGCAGACAATTCTTCATATAAAATGGTCATCTGCTGTAAAAGTTCAGCATGTTCGATTCCCTGCAGCTGCATATAGTAAACAGCATAGCTCTCCTCCAGCTCAAACATTGCATGGACAATGTGCATCAGTCCGACGACATTCTTTCCACTGCCCTGCGCAGACTGCCATGCAAAGGACAACATGGTTCCCATTCCCGCCGAAAATTCTGGATTTTGATTCGCTGTTTCCTGCGAATTTTCCTCGGGATTGACAGAAACCATATATTGATTGAAGTAACCCTCCAACTGTTTTGACAGTTCCTGGACACTTCCGCCACAGTCCTCAAATGCCTCCGCAAAAATCTTGTTGCCGCATATGACATACAGCACCAGTTCCGGCGTTACCAGCTCATAATGCCTGTTTTTCGCCAAAACCACCACGGAATTAATGATTTCCGCCACTTCTCTTGTTACCTGCATAACTCTCCTCCGTATTCCCTGCAAACCAACGAAGAACGCTGTCCTTTTGCACCTTAAACGCTCTTTTTACTCCAGTGTCATTCGAAATGGAAACCCCTCTGCTTTTGCGCGGGCCGTTGCAGTCTGCACTTTAGAAACAGCTATGTCGTATGGGTATGTACCCACCACAGCCTTTCCAGCCTCATGTACCAGCAGCATCAGCCGCTCCGCCTCCATCTCATCTTTATGAAAAATGTCCCTCAAGATCTCAACCACAAAATCCATTGTGGTAAAGTCATCATTGTGCATGATCACTTTGTACTGCTTCGGTTCCCGTATTTTAATACGAGTACTCTCCCTCGTCTCTCCTTGTATCGCCATCCTAAATTACCTCATATCATATTACATCTATAAAATATGTAAAAGCGCTGTCCTATACGTGCCTGATATGTGAAGAACACTGCCCTTTGCGTTCTTCTAAAAACTTAGTTTTTTGTTTTTTTACCAAACTGTGACAGATCCTGTCCTTTCAGCGCTTTCTCGAGCAGTTCTGGCAATAGCTGCGGCGCGCACGCAAAACATGGCACACCAAGCCCTGCAAGTTTCTGCGCGGTCTGCTCATCATAATATGGCTTGCCTCCGTCTGCGATCGCAAGCAGGCTGATCACTGTTACTCCCGATTCCTTTAGATCACTGATACGCCGCAGCAGTCCGGCCCTGTTGCCCCCCTCATACAAATCCGAAATCAGGAAAAACAGCGTCTTTGCCGGGTTCTCGATAAACTGCTCGCAGTAAGCGATCGACTTGTTGATATCCGTACCGCCCCCAAGCTGAAACCCAAACAGCAGATCGACCGGATCATCGCTCTTTTCTGTCAGATCGACGATATTGGTATCAAATGCAACGATTCTTGTCTTGATACTTGCCATACTAGCCAGAATACAGCTGATGATTGACGAGTAAATAACAGATTCCCCCATCGAACCGCTCTGGTCAATGTCGAGTATGATGGTCCACTTGTTTGCTGCCGTGGTACTCGTCCGGTCAAAAAAGTAAAAATGTTCTGGCACGATTGTCTTGAGATCCGGATTATAGTGCTTTAAATTGCGGTTTATTGTCATCCTGAAATCCATCGCCGACGCGGAAGGAATTGGCGAATGTTTTCTTTTGTTGACCGCAGCAGTTACAGCACGTCGGATATCCTGCTCCAGCAATTTGTTGATTTCTTCCACAATCTTCTTGATAAATTCACGGACGCTCTCTTTCGAACGCTTCGGTATCTGATCCTTTAGCATCAATATGGTAGATGCCAGACTGATATCCGGCTCCATATTTTCCAAAAGCTCCGGCTCAAACAAGAGCTGTTTTAGTCCACAGCGCGTCACTGCGTCATTCTGAATGACTGTCACCAGCTCCTTGTCAAACAGCGTCCGCACATCGCCAAGCCAGCGGCTGATCTGCGGATTTGACGGCCCTCTGCCTGCACCGCGGCCACTGCCCTGATCACCAAAGCCGCCAAGCTCTGTCCGGTTATAGATCGAAGCCAGCGCCTGGTCCATCAGATCCTGCTCCTGCGTCAGTACCAGATCGGTCATCCCCGACAGACGCTTGTCACTCTCCTGCCCCAGGATCAGCCGCCACCTGCTGATCTGTTCTTTTATTTCCATATAAAACCTCCCCTGTATCTAAGGAACTGTTCATCAATTACTCATGTCTCAAACCATTTCTGAACAGTTCCTTAAGAACTGTCCATCAAAGGTCAAAGTCAAAATCGTCGAGACTGTCGATCATCTGCTGTGAACTCTCGTCAAGTACAGCGTTTACCACCTCGCTGACCTCCTGACCGTTCAGCCCCAGGATCTCACCGAGATTTTCCGCGATCTGATCCTTCTCCACTGCCGAGAAATCCGCAAAAGCCCGCCGCAGGAACACAAGCGCCCGCTTAAACTCCTCATCGTCCAATGTGACAAGATATTCATTTAGACTTTCCCAGAGCGACAGCCTTGCAATCAGCGCATACCTGTTTTTCATGGCAAGCCCCTCAAACCACCCTGCGCCCAGATCCGCAGGAATTCCTTTGGATAAACGCCTTGACACCTCTGTGCGGAGCTGTTGTGTATCCATACTCCCGCGCTCCAGAAGAATAGCCGCCGCAAAACCTGACAGCTTCGTGTTCAGATCATCCCGCTCTGAAATATTGTTTAGTACCTTGATCCACTCCGCATTGTCCAGAAAATCATGCGCAAGTTCCGCACTGTTGAGCTGCTCCATCGCAGTGATGATTACCTTACTCGCCGTGTCATCGCAGACGCAGGCCGATTCCAGTATCAGACAGGCTCTGTAAAACAATTGCTGCAGTATCGGCTCCAGCGGCTTAGAATCGATCCGGCGTATGTTTCCATACTGTACGACAACCGACAGTCTCTGCGCTGTCTTTGCCAGATCCTCCACCGACGCAGCGTCGACTGCCATTCTCTGCAGTGCCGCAGTCGCGTAGCCGACCGCTTTCTCCATACCGCAGCAGCAGGCATCTTCTATGACGAGCGCGATATCTCCCATCTTGTCGGCGTTTTCCACACGCTCCTTCATGGCAAACGATGCCGCACCGTCGATCGTATCCCCCTTTAATGCAGATTCCACCAGCTCAATCTCCGCCTCCGGCGTCCAGCGCACCACCCAGTGTTCCGACCATGTCGCATTGTCCTGACTGACCGTCTGCTGCTGGGCAAAACTCACATTGATCACGCGCAGCCGATGCAGGAAAAAGGACCGGTTCAGGTCGATAAAAGCGGACTTCTCTGAACTGACACGTCTGTTTTCCCGCAGATCCAGCATCAGATCCTGCGCTGTGATATCGCGGTATTTCTCCAGTTTCAAATCCTTTAACTGTCTGTAAAAATCCTCCTGAATACTGGTGCGGCTCACTCCGTCGGGCAGCGCTCCGATCGCCGTTCCAATCTCCGTGTCCGCCGTGGCAAGAATAATATTGGACACACTTCCCTCGCCGATACAGGTCTGCGCCGCATCGCGCAAGTCCCTCAGCGACGCGATCGTTCCGCCCCGAAGCTGCGCTAAGGACATTGCCAGCCTGACCGCCTCGATCACAGATGCGGATGAGACCGGATTTCCTTTCTCGCGCTGGTATTTGGCAAGCCGTATCAGATAGCTGTAAACAGCATACATCGGCTCTCCCTGATTCAACCCCTCCCACAGGAGTGCATAGTAAGCAGGCGCTTTGTTTCCAGCGCCATACCCCGCCCTCGTAGAGAGACGATAATACGAATAAGGCATTAAAGTGTGATTGGCTCCGACCTTTGGTATTTTGGACAGGTCTTCCTCGGACTCCTGCCAGTTCTTTAAACCTTCCACATGATAAGAACCTGTCACCACGACAATATCTTCCGGCTCAACACCGGCGTCCACTGCTTTCCTGATCTGCTGACACATATAAGCCTCACGCAGCACTGTCTCCGCCCAGTCATTTTCTTTTCCTTCCGTGAGACTTCTGATATTGGCGCCAAAACTGTTTGCTCCCAGATGATAGGCTTCCATGCTGCCAGCCTGCTCCATGACGCGCTCCCAGAAGGTATCATGCCCGTCTTCACCGCTCTTTTGGTCAAGCTGCTCATAGACACTGATTCTGCCCTCTTCGCCCTCGGTCTCCTGCAGATCACACTCCGGCATCGCCAGAAAAGTCTCCGAGGGCAGATCAATAAAACGGCACGCCACATGGTGCTTATGACACCACTGGATTGCCTGATATTCCGGCGAGTATTCCGCAAAAGGATACAGTATCGTCCTCACAGGCGCCACTTTCGTGTAGGCGAGCACCGCGATCGGCGGCTTTGTCTCCTCCCGCACCATATCGGAAAGCATATCCTCAAAATCGCTCGGTCCCTCCACCAGCACAAGTTTTGGCTTCTTCTCATCCAAAAAACCTCTTAGATAGTATGCTCCGGCTGGCGATAAATGCCGTATTCCGAAAAAATATGGATTATTTTTCATACTAACTTTCCGCTTCCTCCCCTATTCCTTACTCTCATTTGAATTACACAAAACATATAATTTTCCATTTTGGTCTACCACTCTGAGATTACGAATACAACTTTCACTATCTGGAATTGTAATATTCAATTTGTGGTTCCAATCATCTATTTCGTATATTAAATGAGAAAACATCGTCGCACTCAAAATAATATGAAAAGGTACCTCAAAATCATTGCTGGCAATAATATGCATATTTGGATATAACAATTCGCCAATTTGAATTGTAACTTGATACAAATTGCCGTATGCTGTTCCGCCAAATCCTGTAAAAGAAATATTCTTTTTTACTAATTTCGCGTCAAGTCCTTCCGACAGTATTCGCTCTCCTCCAACCCATACAGGAATGTAAGCACCTGTGTCAAGAAGTGCTTTCAGACCATTTTCAAGCATCACAACAGGCCTTTGCTGGCTTTTGTCTAAATCCAATATTATTTGCTTCATCCATGCACCTCTACCATTCCTAATTGAAATAGATTGTCTGGCGTTGTATATCTTGCCTCAACTTCTCCACACAACATCATCATTGTCAATTCATCTTTCGGTTTATCTGTATATTTTACAATTGCAGACTTTACAGTTGCCGTATTATCCGGATACCATTCCACATCAACCAATCCAACCCACTGGTCAGGATATTTTTTCTGTATTTCCGCCCATGTCAACCGTTCACCCATACAACAAACCTCTTTTCTTTACACTAACTCTTTACACGCCTTATACAATCCCAGCCACCCGGAGCCGCGCTTCTTCATGACGTTCTCAAGATACTCCTTCCATGCCACCTGATCTTTGTCCTCGTCCTTGATAACGGCTCCCTGCAAGGCCGCTGCCAGATCCTCATTGGTGATCGTGCCGTTTCCAAAGCTTCCCGCTAATGCCATGCTGTTGCACAGGAGCGATATCGCCTCTGCGGTGGAGAGAACGCCCGATGTCCCCTTCACCTTCTGTGCGCGGTCCAGCGTCTCCCCGCTGCGCAGTTCCCGAAAGATCGTGCACACTTTCTCGATCACCTCATCTGCGGGCTGTTTTGCGTTCAGATCGAGATTTTCTGACAGCTGTGTCACCCTTGTCCTCACAATCTCCATCTCAGAATCCAGATTCGCCGGCGCCGGAAGCACGACGATATTAAAGCGGCGCTTCAATGCAGCCGACATTTCATTGACACCTTTATCCCTCGTGTTTGCCGTCGCGATCACAGAAAATCCCTTTTTCGCAGCCACTTCCACAGAAAGCTCTGGGACAGAGATTCTCTTTTCTGACAAAATGGAGATCAACGCGTCCTGAACCTCAGAGGCGCAGCGCGAAATCTCCTCAACGCGCGCGATCGTTCCTGTCTCCATCGCGTTGAAAACCGGACTTTTCAGCATGGCCGCATGGGATGGTCCCTGCGCGATCAGCATCGCATAGTTCCATGAGTACTTGATCTGTTCTTCCGTCGTCCCTGCTGTGCCCTGTATTACCTTTGTGGAATCGCCGTTGATGGCAGCAGTCAGATGCTCGGAAAGCCAGCTTTTTGCTGTTCCCGGCTCTCCGATCAACAGCAGTGCCCTGTCTGTCACCAACGTTGATATTGCGATCTCCACAAGACGCTCGTGCCCTATGTATTTTGGCGTGATCTCGGTCTTTCCAACCTTTCCGCCGCAGATATACGTCTTTACAGACTGCGGCGACATTCTCCACCCTGTCGGGACTGGATTCTTCTCCGCCGCAATCAATGCATCGATTTCCTTCTGAAACAACTGCTCTGCCGGCAGTCTCAATAATTCTTCGCTCATGTTTACCTCCACTCATCCATGTATTTCTCAAATTCTTCCACATTCAGATTCTTCACTTTCAGTTCACCGCCCCGAAGCATCCTGCAGATCGTCCGCGTTTCCTCCATAACCGCCTCACGGCTTCCCGGCAGATCCATCATCCAGCGGCTCAAAGCATACGCTGGAATATCCTGCTTTTGTTTTATAAAACGGACGCCTAATCCCTTGCATACAGTCCAGCCACATAATTTCATGCTTTCCAGATAATCGTAGCTGACATCTGTAATCAATGCCTTTGTATAAAAATACTCTCCCATCATTTGGCGCATACCTTCGTCATTCAACGGAACCCACTGCGCCAAAAGCTCATCTACCACTTTCGACGAATGCTTTTTCAACCATTCCATTATCTCCTTTGCGTGCGGTAATTTTATGAGGCGTTCAGCGCCCCTGTACTCGGGAGCATCTATAAAAGAACCATAAAATTCATAACTGTTCTTTTTATGATTCCACTTGACATAGGCGGCAGCCTCGATGACTACTTTCAGGCGGTCTTTCAACAACTTTGAAACACGCAGCATGTTCTTCTCTGTAACCTGTTCCTCCAGCCAGTCCATGCAATCTTCGTCTCCGGCAATTTTCACCGTAGCGGCGGCAGGTAAAAAGGTAATATTTGATTTTTTTACATCTTTGCCATGATACAATTCCAAAGCAAGCGCCTGCAAATCCGGGTCAGGATTCACGATCAGGGAATGGTGCAGAATTTTCCCCAACAATGCCTCTGTATCCTTCGCTTCCAGATCATGCAAATACCTGGTAAGCTGCTGCCATGTCCGCCCGCCAGAATCATAACACAATACCCCATACCGCAGCCACGGTTCCCTGGCGCCATGCTGTCGTATTTCCCTATCCAGCCGGTTGATTTTTTCTTTTTGTGAGAGCAGTTTTCTATAACATTCACAGATACACGCCCCGCCTTTTCCAAACAATGCCCTCACAATATCCTGAAGCCTGTGTAACAATGCCTGTTTCTCCCCGTCCGGGGCAGAATCAATGGTCTCCATTTTGGCAAGTGTTTGCCCACACAGGTCAGCCACAAGTCCCGCAGCCCAGTCCGTTGTTGAATTTTTCAGGTATTTTAAAACGGAATCCGGCTTTTTTCCTGCCAACTCCTTAAAATAGTCCGAAGCTTCCTTTGTCTCGGCCGCGGCAAGCAGTTCAAAGACCTTATCCTTGTTTTTCCCTTTCTCTGTCTTTGACAGATCAAAAAGCAGAGAGACATTTTGCGGATCATGCCGAAGCGCATCAATCAACTCCGTGCGTACATCTTTCTGTGCCTCGTCAAGCATTTTGACATAAAAATCATTTGCCCCGGCGCCAGCCAGCGCACTGATCACCCTCACGCGGCGAACCATCTCTTTCCTGCCCTTCGGATCGAAATTCTGATACAATGCAGGCAGGATCGTCCTATCGTCATCTTCGATCAGCCATTGTTCCACCTGATCCGCCAGTTCGGAATAGGAAGCGCCTAACGCCTGCACCAGCGTGTATTTCACACGGTAATCCTGAAAAAGTTCCGGGTGGTTATCATGCATATCACACACATATCCATAGTGCCCGCCACCCGATGTCGTCAACGCCTCCAGCAGCTCTTTCAACACAGAGTAGGGTGCATTGACAATCAGATTTCCTACATTTACATCCACATTGATCGCTTCTGTAAAATTAACTTCCCCCGCCACATCCACTGTCCCAAGTGTACATATGACAGCGTCCGCCAGCGTGATCGCGTCGAGCAGCACCCCCTGCGGATTCTGACAGTCCGGCGATAAAAGCTGCCCTGTCAGCTGCCCTACCTTGGCAAAAACAGGCGAAGCCGCCTCCAACGGTCGAAACGCCTCATATGCACGTTTCAACCGAAAATCCTCGGACAACAGATTTGTCCCCGCCATAACCGCCGCGCGAAGACGCTCGCGCAGTTCATAAATCGGTGTTGTATCCATCCTTTTCCTCCTTCAACTTCTCTGATACCATAGCTCCATTCTGCTTTGCAGATCCTCCAGATCTAATTGATCTGCCTTTATTTCCCCGCTTTTTACCATACGGCTGATCGCCCGCAGCTCCTTCATGGTTTCATCCTTATCTTTAGACAACATCACCAGCCAGTTATACAACTCTCCTGACGAAATAGACGGATCATTTTTTACAGCGCTTACGGCCAGATCGTTATAGTTTGTCCATCCAAAAATTTTCATATATAGTACAAGATTATACCGTTGATTATCCAGGCAAGTCAACGCTTTCCTGTAGAAATACGCTCCCATCTCCCTGCGCAGCGCTTTGTCCGCTAAAGGTACAAATTTTGCCAGGATTCTGTTAACCGCCTGCGAAGTACCATATTTTGCAAACCACCGTATGATCTCTTTTGCATTCGGCAGTTTGAACGGCCTCTCAACACTTTTATTTTTACTGTTTATAAAATAAACATCTATATATTCGCCATACAATTTATAGCCATTCTCAGTCCACCGGATATAGTCTGCTGCTTCAATGACTGCCTTCATGCGCTTTCCTTCATTTCCGGACATGAGCAGCTCTTTCTCCGGAATCTGCCGCTCAAGCCAATCTGTACAACTCTCTTCAGCGAAAGTTTCCTGAGAAAACTTTACCGTCGCCGCCGCAGGCAAAAAATTCACATTTGCTTTTTCCGGATTTCCATCCTGGTATAATTCCAAAGCAAGCGCCTGTAGCTCTGGATCTGGATTGACAATTATGGAATGGTGCAAAACCTTCCCCAGCGCAGCTTCAATATCCAGTTCTTCTGTTCCATACCAGTCCACACCAGGCGTCAATATACCATACTGTATCGTATTGCGCCCATAATCTGCATATTTTGATTTGGACCATGTTTCACTTAACAGTGCATTGATCACTTCCTTTTGTGCAAGCAGCTTCCTGTAGCAAGCACAGATCCGTGCCCCTCCTTTTCCAAACAGTGCCCGCACAATATTGCACAATCTCTCTAATAAATCCTGCTTTTTCTTTTCCGAAGCACTGTCGACTGTGCCAAGAAGTTCGATAAATGTTTCACAAATATCAGCCATCAGTTCTGCCGACCAGTCCGTCACTGCATTCCTTATATATTTTAGAACTGTCTGCAGCTTTTTCTCTGCCAGTTTCTCAAAAAAATCTTTCACCCTCTCATCTTGTATCTCTGTGAGAATCTCATAGACCTTATCCTTGTTTTTTCCTTTTTCTGTCCTGGACAGCTCAAAAAGCAGTGGTAGATTGCGCGAGTCATAGCGAAGTGCATCAATTAATTCCAATCGCACATCCTTCTGCGCCTCGCCAAGCATCCTGACATAAAATGCATTTGCCCGAGCTTTGCCAATCCTGCTGATCACTCGTACACGGCGTGCCATCTCTTTCTCGCCCTTCGGATCAAAATCCCTGTACAACACGGGCAGCACCGACCGGTCGCTCTCTTTGGTCAACAACTGTTCCGCTTTATCTGCAATATCCGCATTGCACGATCCCAGCGCTTGCACTAATGCATTTTTTACGCGGTAATCCCTAAAAAACTCCGGGTGTTTTTCCTGTGTGTCACACACCGTTGCGTAATGGCTGCCCCCCGGCATTGTCAGTGCCTCCAGCAGCTTTGTCAGCACAGAATACGGCACAT
The DNA here is from genome assembly GCA_002491195.1 of Lachnospiraceae bacterium UBA7179. Classification (GTDB taxonomy): domain Bacteria; phylum Bacillota; class Clostridia; order Lachnospirales; family Lachnospiraceae; genus COE1. The sequence continues at coordinate 18,306 of DKVL01000052.1, read as the reverse complement.
CGACGATCGTGCCGTCTGTGTCCAGGTCTAGGAGCCCCACGGGTTCGACTTTTCCCGCCATGTCCACCGCCGCGAGTGTGCAGACGACAGAATCCACCAATGAGATTGTTTCAAGTAACATACTCTGTGGACTATGGCACTCTGGCGACAAGAGCTGTCCAGTCGATTGTCCTATCTTTGCAAATACTAGAGAAACTTTTTCCAGCGACTGAAAAGACTCATATGCACGTTTCAACCGAAAATCCTCAGACAACAGATTTGTCCCCGCCAAAGCTGCCGCGCGAAGACGCTCGCGCAGTTCATAAACCGGTGTTGTGTCCATTTTCTCAAACCTCCAAATATAGAAATTTTTTACACGACTGCCTCCACAATGGTCTTCCCACAAACCTGTATCTCTCTCACGCCGATTTCTTTTTCATTGTTAAAATTAAAACTGAGCATATAGCCCTTATTTTTGTGGAAATAATCCAGATACTCTGTAAGCTGCTTTTCACCTCGCTCATTGTATTCTCTGCCATGCCAGATTTTTAACTCGACAATGAACTGCTCCCCAAGATAATCGACAATAATATCCGTCCGCCGTTCATCTCTGGTCTGCGCCTCGATGTAATAATTCCCTGTGCCATTAATGATGGGCTTTAAATATAGCAGGAAAAATTTCCGTCCATATTTTTCAATAAAATCTGCATCCTTTTTGTTGTAGATCTCATCAAAGTATTGCACAAACTTTTCCAGAACCAGGTCCATGTCCAGTCTGTGATCCTTGATAAATTGAGGTCTGTCATTCCCGCCTTTTATATATACCTCACTTGCAAGCGCCTCCTTTGTCATAAAGAGATTCAGCAGATACATCTCAAAAATGCGGTTTGCAATCGCAACCTGGCCATTTTTTTCTGTCAGAAAACCAAACATGACACCAATACTGACCGATTTTTCGTCAGGACTAAACGGTATCCTCCTGCCCTGATACAGTATGCTTTCAATCATGGTGTACAGTTCCTTGTACTGGTCAAGCTGTTTTGCCATGCTCTCGAATAATGGCGTGCTCTCCTTTAACATCTCTGTAACTGCTTTTGCCACACCTTCCTTTGACCAGGCTTGATCCGGATTTTCAAAACCGCTGCTTCCGACAATCTTTTCATCGATGCGCTTGCATATTGACGAGACAAGGACAGGATATCCGGAAGTATACTGATAGATTTCCTCTGCCACACCCGGAATATCCATTCCAGTATGATAGTCTGCTTCATACGTTTCCAGCATCGATGCAATCTGTCCAGCGGAAAAACTCATATCAATGTCAAAATCAGCAGCAATGTTCCATGGACTGTTGTATTGATGCTCTGACTCAGGGCGCAGTTTCAGTTTTAAGTTTTTGATATTATAAACACCTGCAAGGATTACCGAATGAAAAATTGGCCTCTTATTCCGCTTCAGATAATATCCCCTAAGCTGCGCCAGGAAATCAATAAACACCTGATTGTTGCTCGCACTGTCAACCCCATCGATCATCAGTACGATCGGGCGCGGACTATTTTTACACATGCTGCTCAGATCGATAAACAGTTCCTTTAACCCATACTCAGCGTTCTCTGATAATGTCTGCGGCAGAGTGATCTGGTCATCTACATCTTCCAGAGCCATCAAGATATCCCTGCGAAAAGATCGCGCAAATGCAGTCTCGTCCGCAAAATCTTTCGTTCCCATCAACTGAAAATCCAGCGATATGTCAATATATTCCTCACTCAGATAACTTTCCAGTGCTTCTAGTGTCGTTGTCTTTCCAAACTGCCGCCCTTTGTTGATTACGAAATAGCTTTTTCTGTCGACCAGAAATTTTTTTATTGTTTCAAGCCTCTTATTTAGATTTACCATATAGTGTTCTTCTGGTCTGCAAGATCCCTCCGTATTGAAATATTTCATTCTCCTTTAACGCCCTTTCGCATATATTTTCCACAACATTAATCACTCTACTTTATTATACATTGCGCAATTTCTAATTACAAATAACAAAATGTTTCCCGAAAAGAATATTATTAATCAAAATCTTCCTCACTATCACACAACGGCTTCCACAATGGTTTTCCCACAGACCGGAATCTCCTCCACGCCAATGCGGGTTACAAGAACCTGTTATTATGAAAGTTAATATAACAGGCGTACCACCGCGTCGTGTGTGATGATGCTAAGCGGTTGTACCATGAGCCTCCGGTTCTCCTTATTGTAATAAAACGCACCGAGCAACACCTGATTTTCAAGCAGCGCGCCATTCGGGAGCATGGAAAGGCGCAGCGTCGTCTCCTCCATATCTGGCATATTTCCCAGAAGGATCGTGTCGTCATTCTTGTCGGCCAGCACATACTCCTCACCTGTTTTTCCAATCCGGTTAAATGCGATCAGCTTGATCAGCATAGGCTGTGTCATTGCGTTTTTGAGGAAATTCTTGACTGCTTTGGCCTCCTGTTTGACAGAGGTGGCCGCATGTTGAAAGATCGCCTCGTAATCTGCCTGCTCATACGCGCGGATCTGCGCGCCGTCCCATCTGACTCTGACGTTTCCATCGCCTGGGTAAAACACTGCGCTCGGCACCTTTGCAACGCCAAAGATACTGTCCTCCTGCTTGACATATTTTAAGGATTTGAGTGGACGGTAATTGTAGTTCATAAAGATTTCCCCGTTGTCCAGGTCCGCCCAGCAGCCAGTATCAATATACTCTTTCCGTGCCTCGTCATAAGTCACCCAGAAGGAAAGCTGCATCAGACTCGCGTTCTTTTTGCTCTTTCCCAATTCTTCCAGTTCTGAAAGTTTCCAGATACCGCCAAGCTCCTCGTACAGGACCGTATCTTCCAGTGTCACGTCGTCTTTTTCCAGCTTTTCATTGATATACTGGCGCGATTTTTTGATCAGAGTCCACAGTTTTTCAAGTACGCTGATCGCCGCATCGTAGTGCGCTTCATCCTGATCCTTCTGAAAGGCTGTGATCTCAATTAAAAGCTGATTGCACAGTCTCTGCGGTCCTGGAAGGTAATAATCCCCCATCTGCTTGGCAAGCTGCTGATACGTCTTGAGCGAAGCGCCCCCGATTGTACCAAGACCTGCCGACATCAGGTCATTGACCACTTTTTCCACCAGATCAAGTCCCTCAAGCTGGGATTTCAATTTTTTAACCCGCGCATTCTTTGCAGTCTTCGCAGCGGACGCTTTTTTCTTCTCCGCTTTTGCCTTCTCCTCCTCGGTCATCTCGCTCTCCGGTTTTGCAGCCTCGTTTGCCTTATTTTCTTTTGCCTGCTTTTTCTCGCGCTTCTTCTGAATGTCCTCCGGGACTTCGCAGATGGCAAATTCCTTTTTGGCAAGCATTTCATACAATAGTGCAAGGCTATGCTTGCACGGGAACTGTCTGCTGGGGCAGGTGCAGCGAAATACCGGATTGTTTTCATCTATGTAATCTGCCGAAGTGATATAATTGCTCTTGCCGCTTCCTGTACACTCTCCCATGTAGAGCGTGTCATCCTGTGTCTTCTCGAGTTTGACAAATCCACCCTTCTGCGATATTTTCTTACCGTTTGAGGCCGCCGCCGCATTCGGCGCCAGCGCTAAAATCTGCTGTTCTGTAATCTCTCTCATATGATTTTCATCCCTTCCTAAAATTCTGGTTCATTTTATGAGTTGTACTGCATATGACTATTTTCTCAATATCTGATATCCGATAAATCAACTGATTTACTCCGATACCTGTTCAAATACTTGAAATGTTGGGGCAAATTGAAATCCCTCCTGTTCCATTTTTTGATATATTGGCAAAGTGTACGTTCTCCCTTTGCCATATTCATGCTCGATCTTATCCTTTTCGATTGACAGAAGCTGCGTATCAACATTGTTTGTATCGCTCCAATAACACTTATTATCCACCATGTAAAGCCGCATGTCATCATCAGATATCATCCACTCCCGATAATCACATACCGTCGAAACGATAAAGCAATAACGGGCAGCTCCGTCTGCTATATGGTTACAGTTGATTTCAAGCTGAATTCCGCGATAAGGTGATTTAATGCAAATCTGTTTTTTGTAGAACTCTTCCAACGTATGTTCCGCCACTCCCGGCTCGATGTCCTGCAGATAGTAATACAACATTGTCCAGCCAGTTTCAAACAGTTTATCGAAATTCTGCAGCACATAACGGACAACTTTTTGGGTTATTGCCATATTGTCAGCAGAGAGATTCCAGATAATCAAATCCAGATTAAATTTCTTCCGAAAATATGGTGTATGGATCGAAAACGGAATTTTGATCAGCGGCCCGTCTTCCTCCTCTTTCTGCTGCAGCTCTATAAACTGATTCCAATCCAATTCATCAAACTGCACAGGTTTCTTTTTCGCATACATTAAGACAAACTCTCCTTTTCATTAATATGTAAGCGGCTTCTTATTATTCTGGAAAAATCTGTTCGCGCAGGTACTTGTAATAATTCACTCCATTTTCACCGATACCTTTGACTTTATTCTCTTCCAGCAATCCTATAAAGACATCCATCTCCGCCCTTGCTTCCTCCCTGCTTCCAGGCAATCTTTCGAAAAAAAGCTCTATGTGATAAGAATCCAAAAATGGCTGTCCGCGCATTGCAAAAACTTCAGCAAGTCCCTTGCATTTTTGCCATTTGAAGCCATTCAGATAGTCCAGGTACCGCAGCATCCTGTTTCTGGCGTCGGGAGCTGGCATATGATCCAGATTCAAAAAACGGTTGTAAACCCACTCTCCCATCTTTGCGCATTCCGTTTCATCGTCCCTGTCCGTCCAACAATAAACCAGTTCATCCCATTGATATTTCATCATCCATTGAATGATACTCCTAGCATTTGGAAGCTCAAGTATTCGCTTAAAACGCTTATTCCCATCCTCCCATAAATCATTGCAAGCATTCCGAAACCCCCGCGCCGCATTTCGATAATATCCTGCACCGCGATAGCCATGAACATACCCATACATTGTATATCCATGTTTTCTTTCATCCCACCGCACATACTGCAGAGCAGCCCTGATCGCATCCCGTCTGCCCTCCGCATCCCTGTACTGCGTTTCGGCCTGTATCTGCTCCTCATACCAGACTGTGCAATCGCCGCCCTCATACAGCTTTGCCAGCGCCGCGGCCGTCAGGAAATTGTCATTCTTTTTCTGTCCATCCCGGTTTTCATATAACTCCATTGCCAGCGCCGCAATCTGTTGTCCAGCTCCAGCGACAAGCGAATTTGCAAGGTGCATGCCGATGGTCTCTTCCCATGTGTGACGCTTTCCCCTATCCCGAACTTCTTCGAACTGGGATTCCACGACATAGTACTCAATCGCATCACCCGCTAAGACATCCAGCCTTTCTTTCTCTTCAAGAAGCATTCTGTAACATTTCACCACGTCATCACCGCTTTTACCGGTCAACGCCTCCACACTTCTGCAGAACCTTTTGATCTTCAGTTTTTCATCGTCCGTGCGCTCCTGGCCTTCCTGCATCTCTAATACTGTTTGCAGCAGTTCCATGCAGATCTGTACAATGATTCTGGACGCGCCCTCTGTCGTCGATGTGATCAGATATTCACAGACATCCTCCGGCTTTTTGGACGCCATCTTTTCGAAGATTGCATCGATCCTGTCATCCTGCATGCCAGCGAGATGGTTCAGCACGATCTGTTTATTTTTACTCTTTTCTGTATTGACCATATCGAGAAAGAGATCCTTATTTGACGGTTCATCCCCGAGAATCTTAATCAGCTCTGTCCGGATATCTTTTCCTGCGTTTGCAAGCATCTGGAGATAAAAATCATTTTCTTTTTTCCCTGCGATTGCATAGATCACCTCCAGCCTGCGCTGCATCTCTTTCTTTCCCTTGGGATCAAAATCCCTTTTCAGCAATGGAAGAATGGAAGCACTATCCTCTATCAACCACTCCTTTACCATCTCTGCAAGCTCAGCGTACGACGCCCCAAGTGCCTGAACCATCGCATGACGCAAACGGTAATCCTGGAAAATCTCAGGAGAACTTTTGTGCATATTCTGAACAAATGCATAGTTTCCACTGCCACTGGTGGTGAGCGCTTCGATCAATGCTTTCACTTTAGAGCATGGTGCATTGACAATCTTCAGATCCGTCATCGCATCAAGCGCTAATGGCTGAATCTCCCCCGCTGCATCAACCGTTCCCAGCGTACAGATCACCGCATCCGCAAGAGCAAGTGTGTCCAACAACACGGCCACCGGATTTGCGCAGTCTGCTGACAACAGTGTGGTCATCTGCTGGCTGAGCTTTGCAAAGACCGGCGATGCCCCCTCTAACGGTTTCACAGCTTCCGCTGCGCGCTTTAGCCGAAAATCCTCCTGCAGCAGATGAACTCCTGCAATGGCAGCTGACCGCAGGCGTGTCTGAAGTTCATAGATTGGTGCTATGTCCATCTTTTTCATTTCCCCTTTCGTAATAGATTAATCTCTTCGCACTAACATCTGTCGAAATCGTTCATGTACTTCGGGTTGGTCACGTTTCAATGAAATAACGCGCCCCTCCCGGTCCAAAAAACAGTGTGTACTCGTCCCTCTGGTGCGAAGTTCCCCAGTGGTACTGTCCGTCACCTCGTATTCCAGATCCAACCGCACGCCATTGTACTTTACGACTTTTGCCTGAATCTGCACAGTATCATCAAAATGCACCATGCTCTTATATTGGCAGGATACAGAGACCACTGGACTGATAATGCCGCTCTCCTCCATACGCCGATAAGATATCCCAAACTGATTCATGGCGTCCATCCTCGCCTCCTCCATCCAGCGAATATAATTAGAATGGTGTACGATTCCCATCTGGTCCGTCTCGTAATATTTCGCATGGTGCGTGTATGGTTTGATTGGATTTTTCTCACTCATTTCTCCAGTATTTTCCCCTTTCCTATATCCAGTTTTTCTATATGTAATATTACCGATACTCTGTTCACACGTTATACAAACATATGCTTATAACAGCATGATAACTATTTATCAAATCTATCAAATATCATAGCACAAAAAATCAGAAAAATATATAAAATATCGAAATTCCGTCCCGTTTTTCCCAAAACTGCAATTTCTTTAGGATGTCCATATGCATCAACAGGCATCCGCTTCAGCGCAGATGCCTGTTGATCATATCATATTTATTTCAACATCATAAATGCGCCCAGATTTCCACGTTTCCCCCTGCTGGCTCTATGGCTGAACAGGATTTCGGGATTGCAGCAGGTACACACGTCCGTCACTTCGATCTGTTTGTCAGGCACACCTGCATCGCGAAATACCCTGAAATTTGCGTACCACAGATTGAGCTGGTACTTGCCATCTTCCTTCTGATACATCAGACAATCATCAATATCCTTCTGCGTATAATCCTGCTGGTACCGTACAAGGTATTCCGCAGCCTTTGCGTCATCTTGAATAAATTTTTCCCCAAAAGCAAGCGCAACATCCTCACTGACCTCATAACAGTTCTGACAGATCGAAGGCGCAATCGCAACTTTTACATCTTTGGGATTTGTGCCGTATTCCGCCTGCATTTGATCCAGCGTCACCTTTCCCATTTTCCCGACTGTTCCACGCCATCCGGAATGCGATAGTCCGATTGCCTTATTCACTGGGTCTACAATAAACAGCGGCACACAGTCCGCATAAAAAGTGGCTAATATAATTCCTTTTTCATTTGTGATCAAACCATCTACATCGGCATAATCCCGCTCACGGACTACTCCTTTTCCCTTGTCGGCAGCAGTCACTTTGCGTACATTTGTGGTGTGCGTCTGCTGCGAACAGACGATATCGCTGCTTGTCATGCTCAGATGCGCTGCGGCCCTTCTATAATTCTCATCCACATTTTCCTTAATATCGCCCTGCGAATAACTAAAATTAAGTGAATACAGATGATCTCTGCTCACGCCGCCATATCTGGTTGAGAAAAAATGCTCCACAATCCCCGTCTGTTCCAGACCTGCAAACGTGAAATACGCCATCTTCTGATTGTCCTTGTCATATCCAAGCCTGCATGTTTCTCTGCTGCCATATCTGATAATTTGTTCTGTCATATTCACACATCCCTCCATACCGCCTCAGCGGCACAAACAAATCTTTTCTATGCAACTGGTATGTTCAAGGATAGATATGTTCAAACGCGTTCTGATACCACGTAATTTCTTCACCACAGATTGCAACCACATCATACCGCACAGGAGCAAAATCTCCCATATGATGCATCATGCGATAATAATCCGCCACTCTGCATATTGTCCGCTGCTTGTTACGGTTCACAGCCTCCACAGGATATCCCATAGCATCGTCTTTGCGGTATTTCACCTCAAAAAATACCGTGTATTCGCCATCTCTTCCAACGATATCGATCTCCCCTCTACGGTTTCTGTAATTGTGTTCTAAGATTACCACTCCCTGCCTTTGCAAATATTCTATGGCAATCTGTTCATATACAGCACCTGTTTTTCTGGTATTCATTCGTATCCTCACATTGACTGCTATTGATTGTTATACAAGTGATTCTGATATCTACATCACTACTGTTTTTTACTGCTGTTTTGATAGGCGCTTACTTTCGCCTTAATCTTATCCATGCTGTCCACAAATATCAGAATTTCCGCCACCACTTCATAGAGCTCCGGTGGTATCATATCCCCAATTTGTAACTTTGACAATGTGTTTGCAAGTTTATCGTCCTTGTGAACAGGCACATCCGCCTGTCTTGCCTGCTCGATAATCCGGTCCGCCAGAGCACCACGCCCCATCGCGATCACTCTGGGCGCACTGTCCGCCGGATCATACTCCAACGCCACAGCCTGTTTCACCTTTTTATTCTTATCCTCTGCCATATCCTCACCACCTCAGCACTTCTGGAATCGATCCAGTCAAACACCCCTTGCGTCCGCTCTCTTAACACGTTCCGAAAACCCGAACGAACGCTGCCCCTGCGTTCGTTTTATGCCCTTGTGTCGAACGTCCGATATCCGAGCACTGCATTCCCACCTGACACCTGTTCCTCCATGCGCTCGAGAACAGTCTTATCCTCCTCTTTTTCCAGTATCACATTTTTACACTGATAACCCTTTTTCGTAAGTCTCTGTGTTAATTCATCAATGTGTCCCTCAACCAGAGCAATGGAATCCTCATCGAGATAAAATTTTGTGGTAACCTGATTTCGCTCTGTCTGCAAAGATATACTGACATCCAATGAACCCAGATTATCCAGATCCAAATGTAAAAACGCTGTGAGCATACCATCCCTGCGTGCCATATTCTTTTTGTTCGTATAGACATACAGATCCCCATGTGCCTGGGAATTGCTCAATTTTAATGGAAGCTGTACATAGTTGAACATCTGGTTCATCTGATTCATAAATTCCACATTTTCGCTGATATTTCCCATCGCACGTGCCTGTGTGCCACTTCCGCTCTGGCCGCTTGCCTGCATCGCTTCGTTCATCATACGCGTCAATTGACTGCTTTCCCTGGCAAGCTTCTGATAAAATTCCTCCACTCTGCCTTCCTGTGTCAGCTCCTGAGGTGTCAGCGTCCACTGTTTCTGCAGCCCGTTTTTGAACATTGACCGAAATGGCTCTGAGCGGAATATCACAGCCTTCTGCTCTGTTGTCAACTGTTTTCCCAGATCACTGTCCATCAACAGCTGCTTCACATCCTTAAGCGTTAGCGTTTTGTCCTTCATTCCCTCCCGGATCAATGAACCAATCTTATTTGGAAGCGCCTGCGCAGGGATCGTATCCATTGACGGCCACTGATTCTGCTGCACATTTTTCGGTGTCTGCTGCTGTATTTCCTGCGGAATCGTTTCCTGTTTCGACAGCTGCTGCGCATTCCTGTCTGCACTGAACTTACCGTCGTCAGTCGTTTCTATCGTTGTGGATTCCTGCGGATGATTCCCTTTACCGTCAATCGTATCTCCCGCATCCTCTCCCACATTCTCTAAGATAACATTTTTTGAAATGGCATCTTTTGAAACAACATTTTCTGAAACAATATTTCTTGAAACAGCATTTTCTAAAACAATATTTTCCGTTTCCGGCTGTGCAGTCTGTCCTTCCTGCGAAATGAGAGCACTGCCGCTTTCATTTGCCGGTACTTGTGTATTTCCTGTCTGTTCTTCCTCACCTGCAAGCAGCACCAGCACCTGCTCCATAAATTTTCCGCCGATTTCCAATACCGTTTGCCCTGGAACGGCTCCCTGCGCAGCATCAGAAACAGCGTTCGCAAGTATATTTTGATTCCCCTGCACATCCGCTTTTCCAGTCAGGGTATCATAGAGTTTTAAGATTTCATCCGAAGCCTCCCGAATGCCATCAAGCAGCTTATGCTCCATATTCTGATAGTTCTGAAGCTGGGTAAGACTGTTATCATTGACTGGAAGCTGCAGTTTATTTAGTTTGATCAGATCAGCGATGTTCGCACCTGGATTTTGTAATGTCAAACGATTAAATAGCATCAATGTATTCTTGTTGATTGACATTCCATTTTCCAGCAATGTCGACACGAGCGCCAGATTTCTGTCACTGACACTCATATTCGCTGCACGAAGCGCCGCCTCTCCCACTCGCAGCATCTGCATTTTCCCATCATAAACAGGCTTTAAAACGACTCTGTTATCCTTGTTGGACTGCACCTGCAGATTCATAAACTGACCGATCGCCACCTGCACATCGCGCTCGAGCTTCGCCGCCATGTACTGCCCGTTTGTCAGCTGTATCTGAACATCCTCTCCATTGACAGAAACAATCTCGCCCTGAAATGTATCACCGGGCTGCAGCTGTGTCACATCGACTCCCTGTGCGCTGGCAGAACCCGCATTCCCTGTCATACTCACATTTCCTGTGTATCCCTGTCCGATCTGTGTCCCCTCATAACTATGCGAAAATCCCGATAAAAAGCTGTCCATAAGATTCCCCCCAAGTGATTTGTCCTCAATCCGATTCCGATGAATCCTCAATAAAGTTCTTAATAAAACTCTTTCTATGTATGGGTGTCGCCCCATATTTTTTCAGCGCTTCTATATGAACCGCCGCCCCATACCCCTTATTATCCGCAAAGTGATACTCTGGATATGTTTTATCATACTCCATCATCAGGCGATCCCTTGTCACTTTGGCGACAATGCTCGCTGCGGCGATCGATACGCTCTTTGCATCTCCCTTTATGATCGGAACCTGCCTGATGTTCACTCCCGGAATGGTAACTGCATCATTTAACAACAGATCCGGCTGCACACTCAGGCTGCTGATCGCCTGACGCATTGCCTCATAGGTAGCCTGCAGTATATTAATCTCATCGATCCGCTCATGCGATGCATATCCGATTCCCACTGCCACAGCCTCTTTCATGATCACATCATAAAGCTCCTCGCGCTTTTTCGCGCTCAGCTGCTTGGAGTCGTTGAGATACAAGATCTGACAATCCTTCGGCAGAATAACCGCACCTGCCACAACAGGACCCGCAAGCGGTCCCCTGCCAACCTCATCGATCCCGCAAAGATATCCTACAGAAGCATATTCCTTTTCATACTTTTTCATACATTCTGTGCGCTGTTTTTCTTTTTCATACGCGTCAATGCCGTTCCTTGCCTTCGCCACAAGTGCCTGCACGCCGCTTCGCGTATCACTTTCATACGTTTTCACAAAAACAGGCAGCTCACTTTCGCATGCTGCCTTTAATTCATTTTTGATCTCTCCTATTTTCTTTTCCAATGAATCTCTTGTCCTTTCCATATGATAACTTTCTATTGATGCTTCAATATTCCAAATTTCGAGAAAGGCCATATTCTGATAAATGCCCTGCCAATGATATCCTTCCGATGAATATTTCCCACGGAAGGATCTCTGCTGTCAGAACTGTTGTTCCGATTATCTCCCATCACAAAATACTCATCATCACCAAGCAATATCGGATCACTTGCCCTTCCTGGATTTTGAATAACCTCCCGTCCATAAGTTTCCTCCAGCACTTCACCGTCTATGTATATCGTTCCGCTGTCATCAATCTGTACCGTCTCGCCCGGCATCCCAATAATCCGTTTGATATAGTAAGTATCAGTGTCATATTGAAAAGGAAATACAATAATATCATACCGCTCCGGATCATGGAAACGATATGAAATCTTGTCAACGATCAAATGATCTCCATTACTCAACGTCGTCTCCATACTGCTTCCACTCACCTGCGTTCTCTGTCCCACATATGTGACAATAAGATATGCGGCACAAAATACCAACAGCAGATAGATACTGATGTTCAATATTTCCTTCAATACGCTCTTCATTTTATTTTCCCCTGTTTCAACTGTTTCTGTTTCCATCATTCTCCTGGTATCTCCAATGTAATTTTTCCTATTTTCCCATTTCTGAAATCATCCACGATCATCGAAGATGCTTTCATAATGTCCAGCTCCCCACCTTTCAGATAACACTTCCTGCTGATACAGACTGCCTTGATCGTGTCGTAAGCATCCTGCCCATCGGGAATCTCGATATCATATCGTTTTTCCAAAAGTCCTGGGTATTCTTCGCGCAAAAAGTTAATCAGATCATATGCAAGCTCATCCAGATGCACAATCTCATCATTGATCGAACCGATCATAGCCAGATGCAGCCCCACCGCCTGATCTTCAAATTTCGGCCACAAAATTCCCGGCGTATCCAATAGTTCCAGCCCTTTATTCAGACGAATCCACTGCTTTCCTTTCGTTACCCCGGGCTTGTTTCCAGTTCTGGTACACGCCCTCCCCGCAAACGTATTGATAAAAGTGGACTTTCCAACATTTGGAATCCCAACTACCATAGCGCGCACAGGTCTGTTGAGAATCCCTCTTTTTCTGTCGCGCTCTATCTTTTCCTTACAGGCCTCCTGTACTACACCCTGAATCGATTTGACGCCGGATCCCGTTTTTGAGTTGATCTCCAACACATGAAATCCCTTTTTTGTAAAATATTCCATCCATATCTTATTTTTCCTGATATCTGCCAAATCCGATTTATTTAGCAGAATAATCCTTGATTTATTTTTTCCAAGTTCATCAATATCCGGATTTCTGCTGCTGAGTGGTACTCTGGCATCCACCAGTTCGATCACCAGATCAATCAGCTTGATATCCTCCTGCATCATCCGTTTTGCCTTTGTCATATGTCCTGGATACCATTGATAATTCGCCATATTTGATTCATGCCTTTCTGCTTTTCGTATTGATTCTACATTCGATCACTCGATCAATCCCAACTCACTGTCGCCTGCTGCAAGTTTCATCCATGCCTTTCCTATAATATAGCTTTTCTTAACCGTACCGATATTCGCAGAACGGCTGTCCTCACTATTATTACAGTTATCACCAATCACAAAATACTCATCTTCCCCAAGAGTGACTTCGCTTTCCAAAAGTCCCGGCTCTGCGATCCGGTCGTTAAAATATTCCTCAACAGCCTCATCATTTACATACAATAGCCCATTTTTTATGTACAACGTATCCCCTGGACCACCTACCACACGCTTTACGTAATAATGCGACTTTTCGTTACCGTTTGGGAGAAATACAATTACATCTCCCTTTCTTGGCGATGTAACCTTATAGATCAGTCTGTTTAAAAAAATACTCTGTCCATTATACAGACTTGGCTCCATCGAGGGACCGATCACACTTGTTTTCATCCCGATGCAGAAAACTAGCACAACCGCAAGCAAAATGGATGCAAATATCCAGAAAAGCCAGCTGAAAATTTCTTTCACGACAACGATATTCAGTTTTTTCTTTTTCTGATAAAAAGTTAATCCCTTTCTTCTAGCCATTCATTATGTCCTTCTTAAAAATCAGCCGCATCTCAACTCCAACGTTTTTTCACGGACTTCGCCACAAGCGCAAAGTCCTGAACGAAATAACTACAATAATTATACTCAATCTGCTACATGATTTCAAGTGTGAGTTCGACGTGCATAAAATCAAACGGAGCCTGTCACCAAGCCCCGCCACACAAACCAATTATTTAACCAGTTCCTTAACCTTAGCCTTCTTACCAACACGATCTCTCAAGTAGTTTAACTTCGCACGTCTAACCTTACCTGCTCTCACAAGCTCTACTTTTTCTACATTTGGAGAATGCATAGGCCATGTCTTCTCAACACCAACACCATTCGAAATCTTTCTGACTGTAAAGGTCTCTCTGTTGCTGCCGCCCTGAATCTTCAATACAGTACCCTCAAAGATCTGAATCCTCTCGCGGTTTCCCTCTTTGATCTTGCCATGTACTCTCACTGTATCGCCGACTTTAAAGCTGTCAACTTTTTCCTTTAACTGTTCCTTCTCGATTTCCCTGATAATTTCGTTCATTTGATTTGCCTCCTTATTCTTTCGACGTTCTTAATACTTCTACATCATCTCTTTTAAGGAACTGTTCCTTATCATGACTCGTACCAGAGGACCATCTCTTATTCGCAACATTAATAATTTATCATACTCTTAGTGCAAATGCAAGCGTTTTTTCAATTTCTCTTCTTCTTATTTTGGGGCGGCTTGGGCGGATGCGCTGTGATATACGCTTCATACAGATCTGGTCTTCTGGTCCTTGTCCGATCCAGGGCCTGCTCCAGACGCCATTTTTCTATGTTCGCGTGATGTCCGCTCAGCAGCACGTCTGGCACTTTTTTATCATGCCAGACCTCCGGACGCGAGTATTGTGGATATTCCAGCAATCCATCTGCATGGGATTCTGTCTGCGCGGACTCTCCATTGTTCAGCACTCCTGGCACAAGCCTTGCGATCGCATCAATCATAACCATCGCCGGAAGTTCTCCGCCAGTAAGCACATAATCTCCGATCGATATATAATCTGTCACAATTTCCTCGAGAACCCTCTCGTCAATTCCTTCATAATGTCCACAAAGAAAGATTAAATCCTCTTCCTTTGACAATTCCACCGCTTTCTTCTGATTAAAAACTTCCCCTTGCGGAGTTACATAGATCACTCTTATATTTCCATTGTTATTCTCATCGTCCCTGCGCCTTGCAATTCTCCCGTTAAGCGCTTTCCAGCAGTCGTATACCGGCTGTACCTGCATCAACATTCCCGCACCGCCGCCGTATGGATAGTCATCCACCTTCTTATGTTTATCGAGCGTGTAATCGCGTATATTCACCGCCTCTATAGAGATATAACCCTTTTCCTCCGCCCGCCCTATGATGCTGGTATGCAGCCCGCCAAGCACCATCTCCGGAAACAGTGTCATAATATGAAAATGCATAAATTCCTTCTCCTAATCCAACAGACCTTCCATAATATGAACCTTCATCTTCCTGCTCTCCATATCCACGTCAAGAATACATTGTTTGATCGCCGGGAAAAGCACCTGCCTGCCATCTTCGAATTTCACTTCATACACGTCATTGGCTCCCGTTTCGATCACATTCGTCAACACACCAAGATACTGATCATCCTCGTCATATACTGCCATATGAATCAGATCCGCTATGAAATATTCATCACGTCCAAGCTTTACTGCGTTTTCTCTTGTCACCAGGAGAGGCTTTCCCTTGTATTTCTCGATGTCATTTATATTGTCAAAACCCTTGAATTTCAAGATCGCATACTGTTTAAAAAACTTCACGCCTTCTATCTCAAGCGTTATTTTTTCCTTGCCTGTGTCCAAAATCACTTCTTTCAATTTCTTAAAACGCGTCACGTCATTCGTTGTCGGAAATACTTTGACTTCCCCATGAACACCATGCGGCTGTGTGATCGCTCCTACCTGTAGTAAATCTTCCATGAAACCTCCAATTTTATAATAAATTGATCCGTGCATATAAAAGGGTGTTCTAGTGAACACCCCGCTTCATTGATTCCTTACACAATTTCAACATCGACCTTAAGATTGTCTTTGGAAGATGCTGCTTTGACAACGGAACGGATCGCTTTCGCGATTCGGCCCTGCTTGCCAATTACCTTACCCATATCAGCAGGTGCCACGTGAAGCTCTATGGTAATATTTTTACCCTCCGCCTTCTCCGTAACAACTACCTCATCAGGGCTGTCTACTAAAGCTTTCGCTATCACTTCGACTAACTCCTTCATCATTCACACCTCCAAGAGTGTCAGAGTCATTATTTCTCGATACCTGCTGCCTTGAAAATCTTTGCGACAACCTCTGTAGGCTGTGCTCCGTTTGATAACCATTTCTTAGCAAGTTCCTCGTTCACCTTAAACTCACTGGGATCTGTGTTCGGGTTGTATGTTCCAATCTCCTCGATGCACTTTCCATCTCTGGGTGATCTCGAATCTGCTACGATGATTCTATAGATAGGAGCTTTCTTCTGACCCATTCTTCTTAATCTGATTTTTACTGCCATTTTTCTTCACCTCATAAATCTTTCTTTTATTTTTTAATGTATTAAAAAGGAAGTTTGAATCTTCCCTTTTTACCGCCAAATCCTCCCATCATACCCGGGAGCTGCTTCATCATCTTCTGTGACTGCTCAAACTGCTTGATAAAACGGTTTACCACTGCAATATCCACACCCGCACCCTTTGCAATCCTATGCTTTCGGCTTGGATTCAACAATTTGGGATCCTTGCGTTCTGCCGGCGTCATGGATAACACAATCGCCTCCATCCGCGCAAGCTGTTTGTCATCGATCGCGGACTCGATATCACTTGCCTTGATTCCCATGCCGGGCATCATGCCAAGAATACTTGACAGACCTCCAAGTTTTTTCATCTGACTCATGCTTTCGAGATAATCCTCAAAGTCAAATTTTCCCTTTTTTAGACGCGAAGCCATTTCTTTTTCCTTCTCCGCATCCATCTCAAGGTTTGCCTCTGCAACCTTATCGATCAATGTAAGGACATCGCCCATACCCAGGATACGATTTGCCATTCTGTCCGGATGGAACTGCTCTATATCTGTCAGCTTTTCGCCTGTACTCACAAATAAAATGGGCTTTCCAGTGACTGCCTTTACAGAGAGCGCCGCACCGCCTCGCGTATCGCCATCCATCTTTGAGAGAATTACGCCGCTCACGCCTACTTTCTCATCAAATTCCTTCGCTACATTCACCGCATCCTGTCCTGTCATGGCATCCACGACCAGAAGTGTCTGATGCACCTCGACATTCGCCTTGATCTCCTGCAGTTCTGCCATCATTTCCTCGTCTATATGCAGACGTCCGGCAGTATCGATGATCACAATATTGTTATTATTTTTTGCCGCATGCTCCATAGATGCCTTTACAATATCAACAGGCTTGTGGTTCGTTCCCATCGAAAAAAAGTCAACCTGCTGCTTGTTGGCATTCACATTTAACTGCTCAATTGCCGCTGGTCTGTAAATATCACACGCGACAAGCAACGGTTTCTTGCCTTTTAATTTTAGTTTCCCAGCAATCTTTGCCGCCGCAGTCGTCTTACCTGCACCCTGCAGACCGCACATCATGATCACCGTAGTTGCTTTGCCAGGCTGCAGTTCCAGTTCTGTTGTCTCAGAACCCATCAGCGAAACCATTTCCTCGTTAACGATCTTGATCACCATCTGTCCGGGATTCAGACCGTTCATGACATCAGAACCGACCGCGCGCTCCTCCACTGACTTTACAAACTGCTTCACAACCTTAAAATTTACATCGGCCTCCAACAGAGCCATCTTTACTTCCTTGAGCGCAGCTTTTACGTCCGCTTCTGTCAGGCGTCCCTTACTTCTCAAATTTTTAAACACATTTTGCAGTTTATCTGTTAAGCTTTCAAATGCCATTGAATCAAAGCTCCTCTATTATTTCATTTGACAATCGTTTAATCTGCTCATCGTCTGTGAGTCTGTTAATTTGCTGGATATTATACTGAATCCTTGAAAACTTATCCACCAGATGAAGCTTGTTCTCGTACCCGGCCAGGATCTTATCACAACGTTTGATCAAGTCATGCACGCCCTGGCGGCTGATTCCCTGCTCATCTGCAATCTCACTCAAAGATAAATCGTTCAATACCGCATCCTCGTAAATTCTTTTCTGATGCTGCGTGAGAAGCTCTCCATAGAAATCATAAAGCATACCCTTATATTCAAGTTTCTCAAGTCCCACCACAGCTTTTGCAGCTGTCGAATTACCAGTTTCCACGTTGCTTCCTCCACTAGAGCGTGTTTGAAATATGCTCTGATATACCACGCGACTTTATTAGGATACTACAAAAGGAAACAGGTGTCAAGTATTTTTTCTTGACACCAGCTTCCTTTATTTTCCCAACGTTACTGTTCACTCCGTTCCA
>DKVL01000069.1 GCA_002491195.1 Lachnospiraceae bacterium UBA7179 | reverse complement strand
CTTTTTATTTGCAGGCTAATTTTAGAATAATTGCATTAAAAGTGATCATCACGATCCCGGAAGAAATTTGTGCAATCAATGAAGGGAATCCAAGTGATAAGTCCCATTTGACAATTTTCATACAGATTCCTGTCCTCAAAAAATGAAATGAATTTTTATTTTTTCTCCAATGCGGAAACATCATTAAAATGCTTATAACCGGTGATAATCCTGTTGCAAAGATGGCTCCGAAAATCCCCATATGCAGGGGAAAGATAAAAATATAGTCCAGTGCCACATTAGAAAAACTTCCAATCAGCATTGCACACATAGCAAGCTGCGGATTCCCATCATTTCTGACAAAGCAAAGCAGCACATCGTTCAAAATGAAAGCCGGAGAAAAAAGTAACAGCCACCGTAAATAAGTAACCGTCATTTCTAATACTATCCTATCTGCACCTAAAGCCGAAGCCAGCCGCCCTGGACATAAAAATCCGGGCAACAGAAATGCGATAGAAAACAGTACGGCAAGATATACAGTATTGGTATAAATTTTGTTCACTAACCGCTGATCTCCCTGACCCTTGCAGACGGAAAATTTCGTCGCTCCACCCATACCGATCATTAACCCTGTACCATGAATAAAATTATAGACCGGAATAGCCAGGTTTAACGCTGTAAGCCCGCTTGTGCCTAATCCCTTGGAAACAAAAAATGTGTCTGCTAAAATATAGCAGGATACCCCCAATGTCCCGAAAACACTTAAAACCGTATAACGGGAAAATTCCCGAATACAAGATGGCTGTCCCATACATTTTCCCTCCTGAATAAAAAAATAACGCCAGTACTTTCTATCTTCAATGGCCTAACGATAGAAAGCCCGACGCCTAACACCTTACCCGGCGGCAAGGAGTGCATAAATATTGTTTATTATAGCATGAAAAGAAGAATGAAATCAACCTCATGAGATATCTCATTTTCTCATACAGCATCTTTTTATAAATCAAATATATGATCACCTCCATCAATATACTTACCAAACCTGTACAATAACAACAAAAATATTTCTGCACAAATCTTTTTGATATGCCTCATAAACGTCCTCAACACGCATGATATCTTTCTCCAGTCCTGCTGTTTCAATTGCTTCCTGAACAAGCTCATTTTTTACAAGATACCGCTGACTTGTAATATATGCCGGGATTTGGACGTCACTGACATTAGAAGATGTAGCAACCATAAAAACAGGATCTTTTATTGTGTTACACGACCAGTCAGGCTTTTCCGTCTTCCTCCGTTCCTAATTCCACAAACGGTTCATTTTCAATGACTGGTGTTAAGATCGGTCCATCTTCCGCATCGACCCGGTAAAAGCACTCAAAATCTGTTGCATTATTAACTTCCTCCTCTGTAAGCGCCGCGATATAAACCCTAAATTCAAACCCCGTTTCAACCGGCACATTAAGATATTTCGATGTATTGGACAAATATTCATCCAATACTGTCTGCGCAGTATCGCGCTGCCTCACTTGTATCTTCGCCTCAACTTCCTGCTTCATTCCTCTTGCAATAGCACTCTCTCCCGGATCACGAACCAGCGTCTTCTCCACCGAAATATCAACATCAACCATATAAACCCCATCTGCATACTGCTCATTAAAAAAAGTCGGGCGGAAGTGATCAAAAGTATAATAGCCCTGATACTTATTGGTAATGCATTTTTCCAGCTGTTTGGCAATCACGTCAGCCTGCCCTTCCTCTAAAATGTCACACTCCAGTTCAGAACCTTCACCTGTTGCTGCAAATGATGTTATACCCATCAGCGAAAATATCACTGGCAAAGCCAGTCCTATTGTACAAAAACTCTTTAACACTCTTTTCATATCTTACCTCCATTATCTTTTACATCGTTTATTCTGTTTTTTCATTAGAAACAAATAAATACCCGTTATCTGTTTTCTTCAAAACAACATGCCACTGTCCGTCTCCATATTCTTTTGTATATTCCAATATAAGTTCATTATCAGATTTCCAGATGCCGGATGTAACAGTGCACCAGTCAAAATTTGTATCCCCGACAACAAGATAAAAGCTGTCATACTGATCCAGATAATAAAACTTTTCCAGACCATTTTTTTGTGTTTCATCCAGCCGTATGCCCAATCTTTCCTCTAAAAAAACATTCATCTCATCCTTAGTAACTTTCACAATATCCAAGTATGAAGCTTCACTGTTTAATTCTTGCAGCAATGCTTTTTCTTTTTCGGAAACCTGATCTGTTATTCCGTCGATTCCGTTATAAAATAGCTGAAATAAATCAATATTTTCCGCTTTGTCATATTCACTCGACAACATCATGTTGTTCATATTATATGTCCCGCCATTAAAAAAATCGGAGTTGAACATTTTAATCTCATCTTCGGAAAGGATATCTGACGTTTTCCCACACCCTGAAATCATTACTACACAGCCAATAAAAACCGTAAATAAAAACACTATTCTTTTCATCAATGCACCATCCCCTATTTATCCTGTTAATCACATATTCGTCTGGTCAAACCTAAAATCTGAAGATCCATCAGCTTTTCTCCTTCATCAGTGAATAACTGAATTCATATCGAGGAAAGATATTTTGTCCGCAGCTTTCACGATATATGGAATACACTCTTAGAAAAATTTATCAAATCAACGGAATCACCTTCTTTCTCCAAGGATATAAATGAATACTTTTATACCCAATTCATTTATTACCAAAATATTGTGATAACCTTATTTAAATACGCATTTACTACTTTTATAGTACAAATATATAATTTTTTCACCTTGTATTTACACAATAATTCAGGTAAATGCAAGGTGTCTTTATTTTGTTTCAGTTCCCTTTCTAATGCGGACAGTGTTTATATGTAAAGGTTGATATTTTTTCGCCCTTTATTAAATCCCCACATTTTGTACATCTTTTAGAATCATATGCTACTATGGTACAACTCCCATCAGAATATTTTGTATGCTGATCACTGGTTACTGCCTCATAAACATGTTTACATGTGCTCCGTTCTTGATCGTCTGTATGTTTATTGTAATATATATTACCCTTTTCATCTATATACACTTCATCGCCGTGACTAAAATCTATAGGTTTTTCTTCAAAGGGATTTTCTTTTAAAAGATTTTCTTCCCCTTTCGGAATAATCAGGTATGTATCCAAGCCCTTCCAACTACTCCCATCATCATCCTCCCAAATAGCGCATGGTTTCTGATATGCCATTGCCGGAATGCTGCTGCCCAGCACACATACAGTCATGAGGATCACTGCCATCCCCTTTTTCCAGACTTTCTTTCTCCCTGTTCCCATAATCCTCTCCATCCTTTTCCTCAATAAACTTTTTGATATCCCAAGTGACGGCGTCAATATCATAGAATGGCTGTCACCCTGCGATGCGGTCATGATACATCTGATATAATCCGCTTTTTGCTTTTTCGTCCTGCCCTTTAGCGCTACCTCGTCACTGATCATCTCACTGACTGCAACCATCTCCCGAAACAGGTAATGCGCCAGCGGATTAAAGATATGTACTACAATAACACCAAAGCAGAAAAATCTTTCTATGGCATCCCTGCAAGACGCATGGTTTAATTCGTGGAGGAGCACTTCACCCAGTGCATCCTGATATCCATGATAGTCCACAGGTAGTAAGATGACTGGCTTTACCAGTCCGACAGTCACAGGCGAAGCAACACAGGGCGAGATACCCACTGCCACCTTTTTTCTCGTGCCTTGATCTTCTATATAATGATGGGTGCTATCTAAAAATACCATCTTACTTTTGCATTGCAGACTGATCCTGATATACAGCGCGATCCATGTAATTAATGCAATTATGCATAATGTCAGAACAATCCTGATCGCGGGTATGTACTTTTCATACCCCGTAATATAGACCAGTTTCCCTTCCGCATCAAAAACAAGCATACTTTTCCATAGATCTGTTCCATTGAAGGCAGTTATTTCTTTTATGTCATGGTTTTTTGGAAAGCTGACCCCTGCCACAACCTCCAGCAGCATCCTGACCACACCTTTAAATTCCGCGGCCAGCCACGGAATAGGCAGAAGATAAAAAATGATATTGGTCCTGAGCAGCCATCTTTTCCATTTTAATGGCAGCTCATATGACAGAACGGTGTTAAACAAAATATACATCAATGTACAGATACTTCCGCACATTATCATATGTACATATAATCTCATTGTTTCTCCCACTCCTTCAGCATTTGCCGCAATGCTTCAATCTCCTTTTCATCCGGTTTTCCCCGCCGCTTAACATTGCCAGCATTTTTGCACATGATCCGCCGTAGTTCTTGACCAAAAAACTACGGGTCGCCTCTTCCAGATACGCTTCCCTGGTAATGGCAGGAACATACCGTTTGAACCGTTCTCCTTCGATTGCCCTCACCAGATCCTGCTGCTGCATCTTGAACAGGAACGTATTGAGTGTCTGCTTTTTCCAGTCCTTTTGTGTTCTCGCATTGAAATCATCCAAAAGCTCTCCCAGAAATACCGGCTCTCCTTTTGCCCACAATGTTTCCATGATTTCCAATTCTGCTTCTGTCATATTCCTCTTCTCCTTAACAAGTACTATATTTATAGTATAATACAACAATACAGGAGAAAATTCAATACATTCATTAGACAAAATCCGGATTGTTTTTGCCAACTTTCTTTGTGGCAAGGTACGGACCGTTTTTATCAAAAATGCTGAGCCTGTCCTTATCATCAAGCGTCATCTGGTTGATCAGATCCGTATAAAATACTTTTGCTTCATCCAGAAAAGATTCCTGCTTAAAACGGTTATCTTTTACGATAAAAATCTTATGCTCATACACTTTACCTTTCTTGATGAATTTACAACCTTTGCGGATATTTCCATCCTCGTCAAATATCTCTTTCTTTGTTCGCACATGATACCCCTGCTCGTCATAGAACATATTCCGTGTAGCTTCTTTTCTTCCGGCTGGTTTAACCGCTTTCTCTCTGCAAATATCATATGGATATACGTTTGTTTTCCGCTTGTTCACTTTCCGTTTGTTCCGCTCTTTTCAAATTCTTCCTGAATACATTTTGCAAGTTCCCGCCAGAATGCCCTGTCCGGCTCTGTTGTATAAACTTCATAAAGATGTTCCTGTTTGACGTGGCTTGAAATATAAGTGATACGTCCTGATAAGTCATGCAACTTTGCCATTTCTATCAATGAATTGAATCCCCTGCAGTGCTGCACATTTATCCTGAAATGCAGCCGTAAGCAGCAGCGCCATTCATGCACCTGTCCTTTGGGCGGCATGGATAAATACAGTCCGGCTCTTTCGGACTGTATAAATTTCCGCAAGCAAGGGGCACTCCCTAAATATCCAACGCCGCATAATACCCCCAGTACACTGCATTCGTAATCGTGGACACCTTCGCGGCGTCTCCGATCACCCTGACATAGGGCGCGCCGTCTCTGAGCGCATCCACCAGATCGCTGCGGGAGCGCTGTCCCAATGCACAGATTATGGATTTCCCTGGAACCAGAACGTGGTTTCCATCAGGCTCCTCACATACTATTCCGTCTGCAGTCACTTCCAGTCCCTTGTATGAAGTATGTACTGTCACATATTTCTCAATCTCTTTGAGCAGCAATGGCCTGTGCCGCACATTCGCGTCCGGCGCCAGCTGATCCCGCATTTCCACCAGGTGAACTTTCTTTCCCTCCATTCCCAGGTGGATCGCACACTCACATCCTGCCAGTCCGCCGCCAAATACCACAACCTCGTCTCCGACCTTGTCCTTTTCCAGATAATAATTGTTGACGATCACGACATTATCCCCGTCAAGCCCTTTAATAGGCGGTATCAGGGGGCTGGAACCGACTGCAATGATCAGTGCGTCCGGCGCTTCTTTCTCAACATATTCTGGTGTCACCTCAGTGTTCAGACGAATCTCCACGCCAGCCTTCTCTGCCAGAAGTTTATAAGTGCCAGCAAGCTGGTACATCTCGTACTTGAACGGCAATGCCTGCTCGGACTTTAAGATTCCTCCGGCTTGTGCTTCCTTCTCACACAATATCACCTGATGCCCTCTCCTTGCTGCGGTGTAGGCGGCGTACAGGCCGCCCGGCCCGGCTCCGGCTACAAGCACCTTCTTCTTAACGGGTGCAGGCATAATTTCCACGCCGTCCACCTCACGTCCGATCAACGGATTGACTGTACAGCGCCTTGTCGCGGTAGCTGCCCTCTCCGCCATACAGGTAAAACAGCGCAAGCATCTCACGATCTCCGCGTCCCTATTCTCCACGACTTTTCTCGGAAGCTCCGGGTCCGCCAGAAGCGCCCTTGCCATATACACAATATCCGCTTTTCCCGATGCGATGATCTCCTCAAGCTGTACCGGATCATTCAGCCCGCCAATTGTAGCGACTGGCTTGGATACGTGCTTCTTAATCTCTGCCGCAAGGTGTACATTGCATCCATGTTCTTTGAACATAGAGGGATGTGTGTCGCCAAAGCTTCTCTGGTATGTCCCCGCAGACACATGGATGATATCCACATACGGTTCGACCATCTTAGCAATCGCTATCCCTTCTGCCAGATCATAGCCCTCCGGCACCAGCTCGGAGCCGCTCATCCGAAACTCAATCGGAAAAAACGGTCCCACTGCCTCCCGCACAGCCTGCAGTACCTCGATCGCCAGACGGCACCGGTTTTCCAGACAGCTGCCATACGCGTCATCCCGCTTGTTAAACATAGGTGATAAAAACTGGTTGATGAGCCATCCGTGTCCGCCGTGGATCATCAGCATCTCAAAGCCGGCCCTTTTCGCCAGTCCTGCCACATGTCCATACGAGACGACAATCTCATCAATCTGTTCTTTTGAGAGCGCCCTGACCTGCACCCCGTCAGCGCGGACTGTGTCGGAAGGGCCCCACTGATTCATTTCCTTCTGCCTGCTCTTATCTGTCATATACGTTCCGGCATACATACCGGAATGGGACAGTTCCAGACTTGGAATCGCTCCGTGCCGACGGATAGCATCTGCAGTGTAAGTCGCTGCCGCAAGGGAGTTCAGGATACTTTCATCCAGATGATACGCATGGGAGCCGTCAGTCTCAGGGTGCACCATGCACTCCGAGACTGTCACTGCCGCCGCCCCGCCCCTGGCGCGAAGCTCATAGAAAGCTGTGGACTTCGGTCCGATACAGCCGTCGTTTGTGATATCTGTCCCTCCCATCGGCGCTGAAAACATTCTGTTTCGAAACGTCGTGCGCCCGATCGTGATAGGACTGCTTAAATTTGGGTATTTTCTCTCCATATTGATCTCTCCTCCATTTCCAGACAGTTCCTATGAAAGTAAAAGGCAACTTCCATAGTACGATAGCCATGCGGCCTGAAATAGTTCATGGTCTCGCATAATGTTAATTCCCTATGCCATCAGAAATTCCTTCAGATACTGCTTTTCCCGTCGGTCTCCAACCATATCAATAAATTCCCGCACCTTGTTGATATCGATTTTTTCTTCCCTTGATTTCAGGTGCACGTACAACGCCCCAATCAGGTTAGAATCGTTAAAAAATTTGCAGTTCACCACTTCCGGTATCGGCAGGGAATATGGAAATACGGCATTCAGTTCCTTCAAAGCTTCCTTGATCATTTCCAGTAAGATCGGCTGCGCGCTGATGCCGCCCCCGATTGCAATTTTCTCAGGATCCACAACAAACTGATAATTGCTGATCTGTATCGCAAGATGCCTGCAGTACTGGCGCAGGATCTCAATCGTCTCATCATCCCCCTGGTTTGCCATGGAAAAAATTTTTTCTCCGTCAAGAGAGCCTTTTGGCATCTGCTTTCTGGTCTCCACCAGCCTGATCAGTGCCGGCACACCGCCATTTTCGGCCAGAAGCTGGCTCCGCTCCTGCCATCTGCTCTCATCTGTGAACAGATAGCTAAATTCCCCTGCCATAAAATGCCTGCCCTTTAACACTTTTCTGTCCACAATGACCGCTCCGCCCACCGCTGTGCCGATGATCACAGCCATGGAATTTTTACAGTCTGCCAGAGAACCTTTCCACACTTCGGCAAGCGCGGCACATTTTGCATCATTTTCCACCGTGACAGGAACTTTGCACCGGCTCTCCAGTATCTCCACGATATTGATATTTTTGATACAGAACAGCGAACCGCCATTGTACATAAAGCCTGTCTCACTGTCGATCACACCAGGAGCACAGATCGCGATGCCCCCGACTTCCCCGGTAAACCGCCCATAGATCGCCGTCAGCATATCCACAAACTTTCCCAATGAATCTTTCTCAGTGGGAACCTTGTCTTTCTCATAAAACTGGCAGTCCTCGTCCATAAGGGCGTATTTTGTGAAGGTTCCGCCCACATCAATCGCCAGATATTTCATCTACTCACCTCTCTCATGAAGACTTTTACCGTTTGACGCAATGACCTTTTTATACCAGTAAAAGCTCTTTTTCCTATACCGCTCCAATGTGCCGCTTCCATCGTCATTGCGGTCCACATAAATAAAACCATATCGTTTTCTGAGCTCTGCCGTGGAAGCGCTGACCAGGTCGATGCAGCCCCATGAGGTGTAGCCCATAACCGCCACCCCGTCTTCAATCGCTTCCTCAAGCTGCAGCAGATGGTCTCTCATGTACTCAATGCGGTAATCATCCGCCACCGTCTTATTGCCGTCCTCGTCTGTGACGAGCACATCCATAGCTCCCAGACCATTCTCTACCACGAAAAGAGGTTTCTGGTATTTATCCCAAAGCTCATTGCAGATATAGCGGAGCCCCTGCGAATCGATCTGCCATCCCCAATCGGAAGCTTTTAAGTACGGATTGGGAACACCGCCTAACAGATTCCCCTCCCCGCGGATATTTTTTTCTGCATCCGCTGTTGCGCACACGCTGACATAATAGCTGAACGAAATAAAATCCACAGTATTTTTCAATATTTCAGCATCCTCAGGGGCAAATTCCACCCGGATTCCCCGCTCGCGCAGATACCGATTCATATAACCTGGATATTCGCCTCTCACATGGATGTCCGTGAACATGGTATTCTTATGATTCTCTTCCATGGTGCGGATGACATCGGACGGATTTGGCGAAAGGGGATAGACTGGCATACTCAGGATCATGCAGCCAATCTGAAAATCAGGGTTGATCTCATGTCCAATCTTAGTCGCCAGCGCCGATGCTACCAGCTCATGGTGGATCGCCTGATACAGATCAGACTCCGACAACTCTTCTTTGGGTGTGTTGATCCCACCACTCATAAACGGTGCATCGAGAATCGAGTTGATCTCATTAAACGTAAGCCAGTATCTTACTTTGTCCTTATATCTGGTAAATACCGTCCGCACATAATTCTCATAAAACCCGATCAGCGCCCTGTTGCTCCATCCATTATAATGCTCTGCCAGATAAAGGGGCGTCTCGTAATGGGATATCGTGACCAGCGGTTCGATGCCGTACCTGTGGCACTCATCAAAAACCCTGTCGTAAAATTCCAGTCCCTTTTCATTTGGCTCCTTCTCATCACCTTTTGGAAAAATCCTGCTCCATGCAATCGACAGACGGAATACCTTAAAGCCCATCTCGGCAAAAAGCCGGATATCCTCCTGATAGCGATGATAGAAATCAACCGCCACAAGTTTCATGTTATCTTCCGTGGGCTCCGCCGTCCTTGCCCCCTTGATGCCGTGCGGCATCACATCCTGAATGGACAATCCCTTTCCGTCCTCATCGTAAGCGCCCTCACACTGGTTTGCCGCCACAGCGCCGCCCCACAAAAAATTCTCCGGAAACATATCTCACACCTCACTCTCTCACACTATTCTGTCAGGGTTATAGATCAGATTGGCAGACTTCCCGTCCTCACGCTCAAACCGCTCATTACATTTCTTTGCGATCAGCGCCTTCTTTCCCATAAATTCAAAGGGCAGGTTATCCGCATTGCCGCGGATGGTGTCATCACACACGCAGACCATCTGCGACAGGATGTCCGGCTGAACTTCCATGATATGGTGCATGACAAACACCCTGTCATATTTCCCCACAAGCCGCGTCTCCAGCTCCTGTACCTGCGCCCTGTATTCTGTCACAGTGCTGCACACATCATCAAACAGAAATGTCGCATTGTTGCAGGCATCGCCGAGAATCAGTATTCTCTCCTCACGGATCAGGAACACCATGCATCCCTGTGTATGCCCCGGAAAGGCATATGCATCTACATGGATCCCGCCCAAATCAAAACACATACCCTCCTGCAAGTCTATAAAGGCATAGTCCGGCGCAGGAGGAATAAACGCCTCGTCTGGTATCTGCGCAGCCTCCGCTCCTAAGCCTGCCCCGGCATACCCACGCCGTTTTGCCACACTGCACTGGGACTGATATAGGGAAATGTCCCTGTGATTCATATATGCAGTCTCAAATTCCGGCGCGCCTATGGCATGGTCAATGTGTCCATGGGAGACCAGCACCGTCACAGGCTTTTTTGTCAGTCCCTCCACAAGCGCCCTTAGACTGCCAAGGCCAATGCAGGTATCGATGAGGACCGCACTCTTGCTGCCCTCGACCAGATACAGCAGTTCCCCGGATTTACTCCTGATCATTGTCATGGCATCGCTTATTTTTTCTGTAGAAAAATAGTCCATCCAAATCCCCCTATTCCTCATAAATTTTCGTCAGTTCCTCTGTTAAATTATCTATCATTTCTTTGGAAAATCCCATATAAAACATATTCTGTAACGTGGTCAGGCTCTCATGCAGGAAATCCTGATTGCCCGTGCCCAGAAAATACTGCAGCAACGGTGACACCCGCTCAATGACCTCCATCGCCCTGGCATCCTGCATCATATCCTTAAAGAGTGTCTTTTTCGAATATCTGCTGCGCATATCCTCCGTGGGCATATAGGTAAACTCATGGACACCTGCTTTTAGCTCCCCGATTGGTTTCTCTGGATAAAACGGAAGCCCGACCAGCGCGGTGCAGTTGAACGGGATCTCGACCGTGGCATGAATCCTTCCGTCCTTTAAAATCTCCCACTCGCTCCGGTAAGTGCCGTAAACCGACTCATACCGCATCTTCATCCAGCGAAGCTTCTGATTGACAAGCGGCGAGATCTCCACCTTTTGAAAACCACCTTCCAATGCCTTGAGACCTGCGACATCGCGGTATAAGTACTCAACCACAGCGCCAAAGGAATAGTGGTTTAAGGAGTTCATCATCGTGCCGCTGAGTTTCCCGTCATCCAGAACGGAGTTCCAGCGCTCCCAGATCGTCGTTGCCCCCAGGTTCACACAGTGCAGCCAGCCAGGATAGTCCTCCTGCAGCAGAAAATAGAACGCTTCCTCCTCCAGCCCGTTTTCCGCCAGCACCCTGCACATCAGCGGCGCGCCGACAAACCCGCCCTTTAACTTGTAGCAGTCCTTGTACAGACGTTCCCGGAATCCCTCCAGCACCCGCTGTTTGTCAGGATAGATCCCAAAATGCAGCGCCACGATATAGCCAGTCTGCGTGTCAATGGCAAGCCGCCCTGTCGGTGTGTAATACTCGTTGATCACCGCTTCCACAATCTGGTCATGCAGTTTCTCATAATGTCTGGCATCTTCATCAAAACCTAATATTTTTGCCGCGTCCGCCGTCTTTTTCGCGGAGGCCGCATAGTAACAGGAGGCGATAAAATACGTATCCGTCCCGCCCTCATTGCTCTGCGGTGTCCTTCCGTCCAATGCAAGCCAGTCACCCAGCTGGTTCTCAAAATTAAAGAGATAATTGTGCCCCCGCTTCGCATCCTCCCGGTCAATCTTATCCACCCAGCCGCGCATCATGGGATAATACTGTGCAAGCGCAGTCTGATCGCCATAGTGCTCATACAATACCGTCGGAAGAAACGTCGCAATATCCCCCCACACGCAGGAGAAAATCGCTGCCTGCTTCTCCCACACGGGAATCACTCCCGGGACAATGCCATCCAGTCGGAGCTGTTCTGTCCGCAGGTCATGGATAAACTTATGATAAAAAGCCGCTGTGTCCATGTTGTAGGAGGCTGTCCCTGAGAACACCTGCGCATCCCCCGTCCAGCCCAGTCTCTCATCGCGCTGCGGACAGTCCGTCGGAAAATCGATCGAGTTGGACTTCTGTCCCCACTTCGCATTCAGGAATAAACGGTTGATCTTTGGGTGGCCTGTCTCGATAAATCCTGTCTCCTCCATATCCGCGTAGACCGCTTTTCCCTCAAAAGTCTGTTTCCAGTCCTCTTCCGAAAAGTCTCCTGCCCATCCTGTCACGCGCACATACCGGAAACCATAAAACGTAAATCTCGGGGCAATCCACTCATCCCTGCCGTCTGATATATAAATAAACTGTGACTTTGCGTCACGGTAATTTGCATTGTAAAAATTCCCGTCCTGAAGAATCTCCCCAAAATCCAGCGTGACCTTCGCACCGCGGGACAGGGACTTTGTGAAAAAAGTAACATACCCTGCAAAATTCTGCCCGAAATCAAGAACCGTCTCACCCGCAGGCGTATGGAGCACCTCTTTGACGGACATTGTTTCCTTCTCCACCGTCGCAATACTGTACCGCGGGACAAGTTTTCCCTCGATCGCTCCCAGGACAGGCGCTTTCCATAGATTTTCCTGCGGATTGTTCCGTCTGTTCCACAGTTCGCGGTTCACCCACTCACCCATGTAGATATCGCTCATCTCAATATCAGAACCACTGTATTTCCAGCTTTCGTCGGTTCCGATCACTTCCTCTGTTCCGTCCTCATAGATCACGTGCAGCTCCGCAAGCAGCAAAAACTCAGAACCAAAATTCTCCTTTTTGTGTGCCAGTCCGAAATATCCCTTGTACCAGCCATTTCCCAGTGTCACCCGGATTTCATTCCCGGCCTCGCCCTGTGTGGAGATCAGTTCTGTCACATCATATGTCTGATACTGCACCTCATAATGATAATTGCTGTAATACGGCGTGAGCACCTCGTCCGTCACCCGCTGTCCGTTGAGCTCTGCGCTGTACAGTCCAAGCCCAGAGATATAGAGTCTCGCCAACTGGATCTTCTTATCTGCTGCTACTTTGAACGATTTGCAAAATTCCGGATGGAAACGATCCTCCTTCTGAGGTTTGATCCATTTTCCAGTCCACGCCTCGTCCATCTTGGAAGTCTCGAAAAAACAAATTTCGTCACTCACAGCGGACTCCCCATTATCGGCCTGGGCCATTACCCTGACATAATAGCGTGTGCGTGGCTTTTTTTCGAACTCAAGGACGATCCCCACCGTATCCAGATCCGCTCCTTCTTTTTGATACAGGATCTCTCCAAAATCTTTTGTCAGACTGACCTCAATACGGGAGAAAGCAAGTGCTTTCCCCGCGGTCTTAGTCACCAGATAAGACAGTGATATCTGTTCAAAAGCATAACCCACCGGATTTTTGATTCCATTGATCTTGAGATTTGTGATCCGCATAATATTCTTCCTTTCCTATCTGTAATCAAACTGTAACGATTCAGTATCTTCATTGTTAGGATTCTTACATTAGGCTTTCCATTCTCTATTGGTTGGACTGCTGCATAGCTGGAAGCTTCTTCTCGATATCATAGAAGAATAACAGGCATACAAAGATAATTCCACACATGATCACTGGCACCCAGTTATAGAGGAACCGAATCGCCGTGATCACAGTGTCCGGCTGTGCTGTCCCAGCCAGATCAAGGGCCGGGTCAAACCCTGCGCCGTCCATTACCCATCCAAGAACTGCCGTTCCAAGTCCAAGACCCAGCTTCTGCGCCGCTGAGATTGCTGCATTTCCCATGCCGACCGGATCGATACCGCTCTTTAACTTGCTGTATGTGATCGTGTCTGCCACCATACCCATCGCCATACCGCCGCTCATACCAAGTCCAAGACCTTTCAGGGCATTGAAGAAGATGATCGTGGGCACACTGTCTGCAAACAATCCAAATCCAAGGAACCCGGCTGTCAATATTCCGATTCCTGCCACATAGATATTCCGCTTTCCAAACCGGCTCATAAAGAACGGTGTCGCAAACATGATCGCAAACTGTGCTACGGATATCGCATTGGACATCCACGGATAGCGGCTCATATCCTGATAGATGTACTGGCAGTAATAAACATTTCCGACAGAATACATGATAATCACAAAGAAGATGACAAACATTGCAAAGAACATCATAATCCAGTATCTGTTTGTGATCAGGGCCCTGAATGCCTGAACAGGGTTGGTTGCGGCGTCTTTTGATCCCTTTTCCTTTGCGTTTTCTGGCTCACTGTCTGTGACGCGCTCCTTTGTGCAGGACACGCAGATAAAGGACAGCAGCACCATCGCCGCCGAAATGATGATCATGGTGATTGTAAATGCGCGCTGTGTATAAATTGTTTCCGTACTGCTTGTGAATGCTGTGAGCATGACGATGAACACAGAATTAATAATGACATTTGCCAGTGTCTGGAAGATCTGCTGGATATTTCCAAGCATGCCTCTCTCATTTGCATTGTTCGTCACAAGTGAGATCATGGAATAATAGGGAACCAGCATCGCTGTATAAAACACTGCATTGACAAGGTTATACATGATAAATACATACACATATTTGGCTGCATCCGGGAAGCTCTGCGGCACAAAAAACAGCAGAACGGTCGTAACTGCAAACGGAATGCACATCCGCATCAGCCAGACTCTTGCCTTTCCATACTTAGAGTGTGTCCTGTCCACCATATTTCCCACGATCAGATCTGAAATACCGTCAAAGATTTTTGATACCGCAATGATCGTCGCGATAATTCCTGCATCCAGAAATGCGGCATTTGTGAAATAGATCGTCAGGAAAGAGCCCAGAACCGCATTGATAGCGTTCATGCCAAGCTGGCCTGTACCGTATCCGATGCGTTCTCCCCACCCTAATTTTGCCTCAGGGTCATTATGTTTTGTTGCAAGACTAACCATACTTTTCTCTCCTTTTCCCGAAACTGCTGATAAGTTATACTCATGAATCGTTTATGAACAGTTCCGTATTGTAATATTGTAAGGTCCATAGGAAAGAAGGAATTGCGCCCCTGACCTTCTCTCCGCTTCGATAAATCTATCATAGCAGAGAAAAGCAATATGAAATATCCTTATTTTGTTATTTATATCCTTTTTATGGCACTATTTGTTCTTACACAAAAAAGATTTCCTTTGCACCTAAACAAAAGAAATCTCTTTATCTCGTTTCAAATTCTCTGGGTTTATATTTATCCCGGTACTTCTGCGGTGTCATGCCCTTATACCGCTTAAATACCTTCCCCATATAGCTCTGCGACGGGAAATTGACATACTCCGCGATATATGATATGGTCTCCTCCGAATACATCAGCAGGTTTGCCGCCCGCTCCACCCGAAACCGCACAATGTAGTCCTGCAGCCGTTCCTCCGTCTCCTTCACAAACAGCTTTGATAAATAGGTTGGTGATATGGAAAGCTTTTCTGCGATCTCCTCCAGATAAATCTTTTCCCTGTAATGGGCGGCGATATAATTTTTGGCATTCTCGACATAGTTTGATGTATGTTTTGCATTGTTCAGCCGCCAGACTCTCTCCGCCAGATCCTTTACTGCGCTGTTTCTCCACGCAACCAGCGCGGACACTTCCTTACAGGTTTCCGACTTCTGAATGTAATAGTCGCTGGCCCTGTATGCCTCCGCAGGCGGTATACCGCCCTCGATTGCCGCCCGCGTGCACAGCGTTATCGCTACAACCACCAGATACTGCCAGTGGTGCATATCATTTCCCGACAGCCGTCCCGTCTCAATATCCAGATCCATGCTCATCTGCAGAGCCTCGTCCACTCTTCCCTGCCTGACACAGTCGAGCAGCCTTTTTTCCTCCCTGTAGGAGTGATGCTGCTGCTCCTCAGCCTCCGTTCTGAAACCAAACTCCACAAACTCCCGTTCAATACCTTCCTCCAGTCGATTTGTCAGATGATTTTTTACGATTAATTCTTCATCCGATATGATCTGTCCCGTAAAGGTCACATTCATCAGCCCTATGACAGATAATGCCCTTGAAACAGTAAAAATCACAAGCTCCTGTTCCTGATCCGGTTTCATGGAATAGGTACTATAATATCGGTGCAGTTCAACCACATCCATCTTTTTCAGTGCCATGGGGCCGATCAGAAGAAACGCTTCCATTTCATCCGAATAGATACAGGAGAAAAGCACCTGGTTTTCATCCTGACAGATCACAGGCTCTCTTTGTCTGCGGGCAGCATTCATAAGCTCTTTTTTCAGTTCCTGGTTCTCTGTGAAAGGATTGCTTTTGGTGTAATTCCATAACCACTCTTCTGTGCCGTTTCTATCAATGTAATACAGATCAGTACGCACAAGCTTCGCCTGCTGAATCAACGCATATTTTTTTACTTCATCCATCCCCACACCATTGTACATAAGTTTTCTCCCGCTTCCCTCCCATCCGGTACTTTTTAATCCCTCGTACCATAACAGGAAAACATCTCACTGTCCCGGTTTTGCTGCCTTTGCCGCTTCTTCACGCTGCCTGCAGATCTCCGCCCAGCTTGGCAGCTTCGCAAGTTCCCCCGCCAGTCCTTTCATTGCATCCGGGATATTGATACCCTGCGGGCAGATTCTGGTACATTTCCCACAGCCGATACAGGCGGATGGCTTCTTATCATCCGCAAGTGCATCCAGGCGCATTGCCACATTGACTGCCGGTGAAAAACGAAGCTCATTGTAAGCTGCGATCAGCACTGGAATGTCCAACCCCTGCGGACACCCATCACAACAGTACCGGCACGCTGTACAGGGGATTGAATTTTTCATTCCCTCCGCGATTTCCAGAAGAACCGCCTGTTCCGCATCCGTCAGCGGCTTCTCTTCCCGAAATGTTTCCACGTTCTCCCTCATCTGTGTCAGGTCAGACATCCCACTCAGGATAACCTTTACATTTGGCAGTCCCTGCAAAAAACGAAAAGCCCATGCAACGCTCTTTTCATCGGAACGCACACTGCGCAGTCTGGCATTTTCAGCCTCGGAGAGACCTGCCAGACGTCCGCCGCGGACAGGCTCCATCACCCACACACCAACGCCCCTTTCTGTCAGAAGCTCATATTTTTCTCTCGCCTTCTGCAGCGTCCAGTCGAGGTAGTTGAGCTGGATCTGGCAAAACTCCATCTTATCCCCACAGTAGTCCAGAAAATTGCGCAGTGTCTCCAGTTCCCCATGACATGAGAACCCCAGATGCCTGATCCGCCCCTGCCGCTTCTGCTCCACAAAATAATCCACGATTCCCCACCGTTCATCCTCGTACACCTGAATGGACTTCTCGTACACATTGTGCAGCAGGTAAAAATCTGCTTGTGTCAAGTAA
>DKVL01000062.1:28931-32727 GCA_002491195.1 Lachnospiraceae bacterium UBA7179 | reverse complement strand
CGCTATTTTATTAAGCGCTTACGAAGTTAATTTAGAAGGGGTGGTAAGATGCGGTTATTAAGTAAGCGCTGGAAGGAAAGCTAAACGTTTTATAATAAAAGCGACAAGCCGCGGAGCCTGCATGAGATGTTTGCGGTGTCGGATCCGCAGATACTAAAATATGTGGACGATTACCGCTTACACCTGATCGTGCCAAATGAGATCACAGATTTTGACGGGTTCCGTACATCGTTGCGGGAAGTACTGGAAATCATCAGGGCGTCTGATGACAGGAAGAAGATGAAGGAAGTACTGGAAAGAAATCTAAGGTTCAAAAGCCTGGAAAACGAGGCGGTTTTGGCGATTAATGTATTCACTGGTCTAAAAGTTCTGGTGAACAAAAAAGAAAGGAAGACAGATATTCTTCTCATACTGTCGTGCTGCCAATATTAAGCTGGCGATAGATGTCCTTTTTAAATTTGACTAATGGTTCATCGCCATCATTAAGATCGTTAAAATGGAATATCGTCTTTTCAAAGTCCTCATAATCGTTAAATAATTCCTGGTAATTTCTTTGAAACACATTTTCAAAATAGTATCTTGAAAAATGGTTTATATTCTCCTTAATGGTTCTGGCATCTTCGACATGGGCATTATATATTTCTGGAAGATAAAAAATTTCTATGGATTTTTCTGCTCTTTTTTGCGATTCATTACTTTTTGCTTTATTTACGATAGTAGATATTTTAATGTCTGAATTGCGAAAACTGTATAATTCTCCTAACTCGTCATTGTTGATTTGAAAGAAAAGACTATCAGAATCATCAAAAAAGGGGTTTAATGTCATATCATTTAATTTCAGTTTCTTTCTTCCTTTCAATCCGGAATTACAGATGAAGCAACTGGGAATCATGTTAAAAAAATTCATGGAGAGTAACGGGTATTGAGTTTTAGGATAATAATGGT
Source organism: Lachnospiraceae bacterium UBA7179 (assembly GCA_002491195.1). Lineage (GTDB taxonomy): Bacteria > Bacillota > Clostridia > Lachnospirales > Lachnospiraceae > COE1. The sequence continues at coordinate 31,782 of DKVL01000062.1, read as the reverse complement.
CAACATCTGCTGTTGTTAACTTGCGGTCGCCATTTTTATAAAAAGAGGTAATGTATTGGCGATTGCAGTAAGGACAGACCCTGACATTAAGCGATTGTACAAAGGTATGTCTGTTCCACGCGGTGCCATTATTATACTGGCCTGAAACATCTCCCTTATTGAATTTCCTATATCCTATGATTTCCAATAATATATTGACATACCTTTCTGTAGCAGCTGGAAACAGATCTTCTGATTCGATTGCATATTTTCTTAGATTCTTTGTTGTACATATATCGGCAATATTTTCCAAGAGGATGTTATCGGAGTGGGAATTGTTGTTTTTCGCCAGTTTGCGGTTTAGGGCATCTTTTATAGTATTCATTTCATCCTGCGATACAGCTTTTTGGGCTACGGTTTTTCCTTTGATCTGATTCCAGTTTTCAGAGACAGTGTTTTTAATATAATTGGTATGATAATCGACCAGTTTCTTTAACGTGCTATCATTAATATCTATTTTTATCATAGGTTTCCGCCGCCTTTACATAGTTTTCATTTGATTAATATAATTCAGAACTTTTTCTCTTTGGGTGGAATCTAACGCGTTGATTTTTTGAGCTATTTCCATGCTGTCATGTTCTTGTTTTTGTTTTTGTTTCCTTTGCTGCAGGAGTTGATATTTTCCGCGCAGTCGTTCCCTTACAATATCCTGTCCGATATTTTCAATGATAAATAATAGTTTTTCTTCTTCGGTCAGATTTTCTTCTTTTAATGCCTGGATAACAAGCTTTATATTTTGCTTGGCAAAGTCACCGATGTCTCCTTCTGACATGAAAAAAGAATCATAGTATAAATGGCTGATATCCGCCCCGAAAGTTTTCTTTGTTTCCAGTTGTGCCTGTAATTGATCAAGTTTCAAAACATTGTCTTTGCAAAGATCAGACAGGATAATGGGTGAATGTGAGGTAATAATTAACTGAAACGTGTAGTTAGTATATTCCTCCAGTCTGTCCAAAAGTAGATTGATAACATATTGCTGCCATTGGGGATGTAAATAGCAATCAAGTTCATCCACAATAAGCAGAATATTTTGTTTTTTATCGGTTTTTCCTAAGTTTTCTATAGCATCGTCCAGATAAGCAAACAAATTTGCTATGGCCATTTCGCCAGATGAAGTTGGTTTCCATCGAAATATTAAATTTCGTTTCACGAACGATGTTTTCTTAGTTATTTCTTTATAATACCATTCTAGAAATTCTGTTTCTGCAAATGAGCGGTTGCCAATTGCTCCGACCCAGCTTTTTTCATCTTGTTTTAGCAGAAAATCAATGAACTCTACGATTTGGTTTTCCCAGTCATTTTGAGGCAACTTATTATCCAATAGATGATTTTTGACAAGATTTAGAATATTGTTATCGATAGCTGTTATTCCGCTGTTAAATAAGTTCTCTAATTCTTGTATAATATTATTGTTTGAGCCCACAAATACTATATACACCTCTAGCAACATATTAAAATACAGCAGGATTAACACATTTTTCCCTATATCATGTATCTTTGAAACATAGAATGCCTTTGCTGTTATCAAAGCCTGATCATTTAATTCCAGATTATGAAATGCTTTTTTATAATTGCCATCACTGTCTAAGTTTACATATGGATAAACCTCAGAATAGGTACCAAATTCTACTACATCTATATCAAATTCCTGATAAACATGTAAGTCATCTTTTATTTTTTCAGGTATGCGTTGGTAACTGTTAAGAAAGAGTGCGGCCTGTTTGTTCATATATGCAAAGTATAAGGAATGCATTTGTTCTTGTGCATATTTTTGAAGTACACCGATATATTGATTACCAGCACATTGATAACCATATAAACTTTTTGTCTGTTCCTCAGCTTCATGCTTTAAAATAAAAGCGGGGGAATATGTTTGTTGGAATTTTATTGTACCACTTTCTAAACCCAGTTTGTGATACGAATCCAGGAATTCGCTTGGATTAAATACGTTTGTGAGGTATATTCCGCACTGTACGGCGGTACTAAGTTCTTTATATAAGTTATTTAATTCCATTATTTTATACTCGATTTCATTGGTCTCCTGCTCGTGCTGATAATTTAAAGATACATGATTGGGGCAAAAAGTTACAATCCCTTTTTCGTCATCATAAAAAACATATAGAGCTTTGTTGTCCCAGTCCGATACACAACCCAGGGATTGCATCAAATCAGGGTTGTTAAGACTGTCGTTGCTGTGAAGTCCGTCTGGCAGATACTCCAACAACATTCTCGATACCAATGTCTTACCGCTTCCATTTTTGCCGACAATAGCCATTAATGAAGAAATGTTTTTGCCATAGAAGTTTTTAACGATATGGCTTCGGTTATCTGTTAAATGAACAGATAACTCTACTTGTTCAGTGTTTTTCGCATTTAGTACTTCCGTTTTGACCAGGATCTCAGGTGAAAGTTGATATCCTTGCTGGATAATCTTATTTTTGTAATTATTGACCCATATATAAATCAATTTTTTCATGAATAAACCTCTTTTATTGATCTCGCCAACATGCACTTGCATTTCTTTGCGATGACGGTATTATCTTGTATTTTTGCGCGAATTGTCATAAAATTACAGTTTTAGGAAACGGTTCTGTGCCATTATCGTATCATAAAATCCGTTCTCTTTCAATGCACTTTTTCTCGGCTTCAATCGTTCCTTTTCACGGATAGGGCAATTAAGGTACAGACTTGTCGTTACTGTTCACTCCGTTTCAGTAACGGGCAAAAATCCATGCAAAATTTGTTTCACAAATGGATTTTTGCATCTCAATCGGTACGTTTTCTCACGGAATGCGCAGTTCAGCGCATTCCT
>DKVL01000062.1:0-28649 GCA_002491195.1 Lachnospiraceae bacterium UBA7179 | reverse complement strand
TCCTGACCTGTGAACAGTAACCACCAATTTCCATATCTTTTACAACTATACAAAATTTATTTGACATATTTTACGCAATTTCATATAATACTATTAGAGACGGAGCAATCCGCCATCGAAAATATTGTTCGCACACCGTCTGCGACTAATAAATGTACGGCTTGAAAATATTGCTCGCTTACCGGAAGCGTCTAACAAATGTCCGGCTTGAAAATTCCAGCCTTATCGCTTAGGCGATAAGGCTATTTTTACGGAGATAACATTATGGATTACCAAGAAGGATACGTTTATCATATTAAAGACGAATATTTTATTAAAGCAAATGATCCGAACCTTATGCAAAATAAGGAAAATGGCAATTATCGCCCAACCTTCTACTGTATGCGTGATGAAAAAACTACTTTGCTTTGGCTGGTTCCTCTCAGCAGTCGTGTTGAAAAGTTTCAAGCAATTTATGATAAACAAATAGAAAAATATGGGAACTGTCTAACTATTGTTATGGGAGAATATGACGGAAAGCAGGCTGCATTTCTTTTACAGAATATGTTTCCTATTACGGAAAAATATCTTGACCATATACATACCCGTAATAATAACCCTGTTCCTGTTAAATACTCCATACAAACTGAGATAAGCACAAAAATGAAACGCATACTACAACTCCATGCACGTGGAAAAAAGATTGTTTTCCCTGATATTTCAAGGCTTGAAAGCCTAATGTTAAAAGAAGCCACATCTGCTCAATAACCGCAGATGTGGCTTCAAATTTTTATATTTCTCCAACAAAATTATAAACAATACGTACTTTCTATATCTTTACCCCGTCCACTTTCTCGGGCTCTCCAATCAGTATTCAGTTAATCAGTCGGTTTAATACCATTTCATCAAGTTCCATAATGGCAGCATAACGCCTGATTTCCCCCATAAACATTTGCACATCGCTCTCTGAATATTCCTCATCATTGATAAATGCCGCTATTTCCTGCATACGATTCTGGTTACTTTCCTGTTCCTTTTCCATTACGTCCGTCAGCTTCAGAAAACGCTTTTCCGTAAGTATACCCTTTACCTTATCCACATACAGGTTAATAAAAGTATCATCTATCTCCTGATTGCGCCCTGCAAGCACTTTCTTTGAAATATCCCTGCTGTACATATCATTCAGGATATTCTTAAACGGCGCTATGTTCATTTCCTGCTTGTTCAGGCTGTCGTAATTGTCCGCAATAGCTATGTTGCGTACATTGTGTTTTGGGAAAAATACTTCCATATAGCTGCCGGACTCAATGTAATTACGTCCAAGCCTTGAAAGGTCTTTGGTAATCACACAGCCTATCTTTCCTGCTTCTATATCACTCATCATACGCTGGAATGCCGGACGGTTGAAGTTCCGCCCTGTGAAACCGTCGTCCACATAAAACTCACAGTTGAACATACCATTCTTTCTGCATAGTCTTTAAGCAGCAGCTTTTGATTGCTGATACTCATGCTCTCATTGTCTTTGCCATCTTCAAGAGATAATCTGCAATAAAGGGCAGTAATCATTGGACTGGTAATCTTAGAATTGTTATTCCTGTTCATAGGTTCTCTCCTTTATGAACAGGGACACGATATAATTATACTACCATGTCCCCGCCCCAATTTCAATATATTTTTCCTAAATCTGCTTTAAACAGCCTGCCTGTCCGTTACAGTTCACTTCCCCCAATAAATATACTCTTATAAAAAGCGGGGGCAAAAATATGCAGCAGGATAATGGTAAAAAAATTCCGGTCAGGGACAGGCTTATTGAAGCACTGGAAACACAGATCGAAAAACAGGAGCAGATCATTGAGACCCAGGAGGAAACGATAAGAATCCTTATGGAACACAATGATGATCTGATGGCGGTAATTGACAGACTCTCCCGGCCGTAACAGAAAGGTGGACCTTATGAACAGTTCTTTTGAATATATTACATCACTCCAATACCGACTCAAAGCAGCCAGTACGGAACTGGATGCTTTCAGATGCGGTAAAAAATACCAGGATATAAGAACAGTATCAGAAGACGATCCGTTCCCTTGAGAGCAGGATTAAAGAACTGGAAAAGAACTGGCCCAGTCCCACCGTGATATGGCAGCCATGAGAGAAAAATGGTTTGAGACATTTGAGGATCTGGAAAGGGAATTTAACAGGAAACTGGAGGCCGCCAATAAAAAAGCACAGCAGATGGAAGAAAGAGCCCTCAAAGCCGAGGTACAGCGCGATGAGGCGCTGGACAAGATAACAGACCAGCGTCATAGGATATATGAAGCCGGGACAGAACTGGAGGAAGAAAAAGGAAAAAACCAGAAGCTGCTGGCACAGCGTAACCGTGATTATGAAAATTCTTCCCTGACATCCGCCCAGACCATACGGCACAAAAAGATCTGCAACAGCAGGGAAAAAACAGGCAGAAAGCCCGGAGGACAGCAGGGGCACAAAGGACACTGCCGGAAAAAGCAGGTTCCCACAAAAGATCCCATACTGCTTCCACCTCCGCAGGAGGTTCTGGGCATGGATTCTTTCGCCGGTTTTGGGATTGTAATAAACATCTGCATGGTACTAGGTCACTTCAAGCACCAGGCATATATTTACCAGCTGCTTTACAATGGTCTTTGAAGTCTTTTAAAATCCGGGTTTTATGGATCAGACCACCAGGAACGCCTTGCGCACATTCTGCGCTATCTCAAGGACAGCATCCAGAATGAGCAGGACAGGACATGGAATAAGGAAATGCGGTCACTGATCCATTACCGTAATGGACTGGACGACTCCGAAGAATGCAGCCCCGAAAAGATCGCGGAGTATGAAGGCCGCTGCCGCGCCATTCTGGAGTGTCGAAAGCACCGAACAACTCTGTCAATGCATGAGCATGCTTGTTATGATGCGCCGTGAAGAAAATACCAGTCTGTTTGACAGGGTATCCCAGATATTTGGATAAAGAAAACCGGTGGTTTCGATAGTATTCAGTGTATACCATCGGTTTCTTTGTGTCAAGCCGACCTGTGAACAGTAACCTATGAGAAGGCATCGTATAGGGATCAGTATTTACGGAGATTGCATTTTCTTCTCCATAGTGATACAATAAGTTGACGAAGCATAGTGATGTTGATACTGGATTGTGCTCGGCAGTGAGGGTATTGGAACTGATACGGCGAGAGTACACGATTGATTGGAGGAGTAAGATGATTACACAGAAATATAAGGATATGCTTGGTGCGAAGTCGGTCATTCGGCAGATGTCGGAGTGGGCAGCGGGAAGAGCAAAGGAGATTGGAAGTGAAAATGTATTTGATTTCAGTCTTGGAAATCCTTCGGTGGCAGTGCCACAGGAATTTACAGACAAGATGATAGAATTACTGCAGTGCCGCGATACGATGGAACTTCATGGATACAGCCAGTCGCAGGGGATTCCATCGGTTCGCGCGAAGTTTGCGGAGTTTTTGAATAAAACATTTGGCATGGACTATACGGCGGAGCATTTGTTTATGACGACGGGAGCAGCGGGCGCGGTTGCGCATGCAGTCAGGGCAGTCACACAGCCGGGTGACGAGGTGATTGTCTTTGCACCGTATTTTCCTGAATACGACCATTATATAGGGCAAACCGGCGCCGTGCTGCGGGTAGTGCCCGCCGACACAGAGCAGTTTCAGATTAATTTTGAGGAGTTCGGTCGGGCTTTGAATCCGAAGACGATGGCAGTACTGGTTAACACGCCGAACAATCCGTCAGGAACAGTTTATTCAACGGAAACGATCAAAAGGCTTGCTGCAGTCCTCGAGGAAAAACAGAAGGAGTATGGTCATGACATTTTTCTGATTTCGGATGAGCCTTACAGGGAAATTCTGTTTGCGGGGGTGGATGCGCCGTATGTTTCAAAATATTATGACAATTCGCTCTCCTGTTACTCATTTGCGAAATCCCTCTCCATTCCGGGGGAGCGACTTGGGTATATTGCAGCAAATCCAAAGTGTACAGACAGTGCGCTGATCTCGCCAATGTGCGCACAGATTTCGCGGGGAATTGGTCATAACTGCCCGCCTTCTATCATACAGATAGCAGTAGCAGATGTTTTGGGGGTTACCTCAGACTTATCTGTGTATGAGACCAACATGAATATCATTTATGATGAACTTGTGCACCTTGGCTTTGAGGTTGTAAAGCCGGGCGGGACATTCTATATTTTTCCGAAGGCGCTCGAGGAGGATTCGGTAGCATTCTGCAAAAAGGCGATGAACTATGATCTGGTTCTTGTTCCGGGGGACTCGTTTGGATGCCCAGGGTATTTTCGGATGGCATACTGCGTGGAAACAGAGAAGGTGAAGCGTGCCATGCCGGCACTGCGTAAGTTTGTCGAAACGGAATATAATGCGAAGTGAATTTTTTAGTGAATTTCTTAGATAGAAGCGCAAAAGTTTCGCATGAGAAGAGCGCAAAGGCAGCGTTCTTCAAGGGTACTGGGAGGAAAATATGATAGATTGTGGGTTAGTGCTTGAAGGCGGCGGCATGAAGGGGATGTATACTGCAGGCGTCCTTGCATACTTTATGGAAAAGGAGCTGTACATCAAAAACTGTTACGGTGTGTCGGCGGGGGCGTGCCATCTGTGCAATTATATATCAAAGCAAAAGGGGCGTTCCTACCATGTAGGCTTGGATTATCTGGGAGACAAAAATTACTGCAGTGTCTATAGCCTTCTGACGACAGGCGACTTGTTCAATGTGGATATGAGTTACAACATGATTCCCAATAAGCTTATTCCTTATGATTACAAGACTGCCGCAAAATACGAGGGAAATGCCTATGCGGTGGTGACGAATATCCGCACTGGAGAAGCGGAGTATCTGCCGCTGCGAGAGATGCACAAGGATACGATTGCGGTGAGGGCATCCGCTTCCCTGCCGCTGGTGTCGAGAAACGTGAAGATTGGAAATGAGTATTATCTTGATGGAGGAATCGCTGACGCCGTTCCGATCCGCAGGGCAATTGCCGACGGAAATACGAAGAATGTGGTCATTCTCACAAAGGAAGTGGGGTATGTCAGAAAGCAGGCTTCCCCTGCAATGCGGAATATGATCAGACTCAGATACGCGAGGTTTCCAAAGGTATATGAGCTGGTTTCTGACCGCCATATCCGCTACAATGAGACACTGCGGTTTCTGGGTGAGGAGGAGAAGGCTGGCAGGGCTTTTGTCATCAGGCCGCAGAGACCGAACGATATTAGCCGGATTGAGAAGGACAGGAAGAAACTGGAAGCGTTGTATCAGCTTGGCTATAACGACGCGAGGAAATGCTATGGTGAGCTGATGGAGTTTTTGCATCAGGAATAATTGGATGGGATTTAATGAAATTATTATGAAAGGGGAGCATGATAGATATACTGACAGTTCCTTTGCAGTGAAAATGAGGAAAGCAGGGAACAGTTGGTGGATCTATTGGTGTGAAGGATTAAATTATGATCGAACTTCTAAAGGCGATATTGTTCGGTATCGTTGAGGGAATCACAGAATGGCTTCCCGTCAGCAGTACAGGACATATGATCATATTGGACGAATTTATCAGACTTGACTGTACACCGGAATTTCTGGAGATGTTTCTGGTTGTCATTCAGCTCGGCGCGATTATGGCGGTGGTGATCTTGTTCTGGAACAAGATTTTTCCGTTTCAGTTCAGGGACAAATCAAAACCGGTGATCGAGATGGATAAGATCATGCTGTGGTTTAAGATTGTGGTGGCGTGTATTCCAGCGGCGGTCGTTGGGCTGCTGTTCGACGATGTGTTTGAGGAATTGTTTTATCATGCGGTGCCAGTGGCGATTGCATTGATCGTCTTTGGCGTGGCATTTATCGTAGTGGAGCGCAGGAATAAGGGAAAAAAAGCAAAGATCAGGAAACTGAATGAGATCACCTTCCAGACTGCATTCATCATCGGAGTTTTTCAGCTCATTGCGGCGATATTTCCTGGAACATCACGTTCAGGCGCCACGATTGTAGGAGCGCTGCTGATCGGTGTATCAAGGAGTGTGGCGGCGGAGTTTACATTTTTTCTGGCAATACCAGTGATGTTTGGTGCAAGTCTCCTGAAATTATTAAAATTTGGGTTTTCCTTTACGACCTTAGAAGCAGGTGTATTGATTATCGGAATGCTTGTGTCCTTCTTCGTGTCCATCTTTGTCATTAAGTTCCTGATGGACTATATCAAAAAGCATGACTTTCAGGTGTTTGGATGGTATCGTATCGTGCTTGGTGCGTTTGTTTTGATTCTTGGTGCGTGCGGTGTGATTACAGTGTAAATGAGAATTAAAAAACTGCCGAAAGGCAGTTTTTTAATTCTCATTATTTTCTTCGTCGTAATAAGCTTTGATGCGGATTGCCTGGTTATGGTCGCCGAAATCTTCACCAAACAGGGTACAGCCGCCGCAGTTTGCGGTATCCCGCGGGACTTCAAGCCGGAATGTGATATAGCTGTTGTAGTCGATGTTCAGTTCCTGAATGGTTACATCAGAAAGCTTATTTGTCCCGTCCATAAAACAGCCCTCATTGTTGATGATCAGTGTTTTTAATAAACCATACTGGTTCAGGTTCTTCGGCCACCAGGCCGGTGACACATAGCCGCTTCGCCCGCCATAATCGCCGGGACTGATCCACATTCCGAGAGGAACCCCATTGATTGAAAAATAAATATCCGAGGGGTAGTCCTCGTTTGTGTTGGGACACTCCGATGAAATCTCAAAGGAAATCTGGAGTTCGGTCAGGGTCTGCCCTGCCTGAAGGTGGTTCGGCAGATTAAATTCTACATATCCGCTGGTAAACCAAAAGATTCCAGCCTGAAAACGGTCGGGGAAAGAGAATACTTTGGGATCATCCAGCGAGCCGATGATCTCCTTGCTTGTGGCAAGCCCGCAGGTTGGTGTGGCGTGGCACGCTGTATAATATCCGACGCGGATGTCATCAGTGTAGCAGCGCCTTGCCTCTTTGACGGGGGCCAGGTCGATCATCAGCCGGTCATATCGCGGGCGGACAATCTTCATGGTTCCGCGCTTGCCTGAGGTAATCTTGATACGAACCAGTCCGGCTTCTTCCAATTTTCCCACATGCATGGATATAGCGCCGTTGGTGAGTCCAAGCGCCTCTGCCAGGTCATTCATACTCAGGGAGTCATCTTCGTATATCATTTCCATAATTTTTATGCGCATCGGTGTACTTAAGGCTTTAAATACATTTTCGGCTTCGCTGACCGAACGAAAGTACAACATAAATTCTCTACCCCCTTGTGAATTGATTTATATTTTTGTTAAATAGTATTGAGTTTATTATAGTGAATACTAAAATGAGAGTCAAGACTAAATATGTTTGGAACGGAGTAAACAGTAGCAATGAATTATTTGATATACATCTTTAGTGAATTATGACATAATGGTGTCATAGTTCTATTGTTATGATACAGATGAGCATCGGAGAAAAAGAGATGGTTCAATGGTGCTCAAGGAGAGGAGAAGACTGTGAAGATAGACCGTCTGATTGCTATTATGAATTATCTGCTGCGCCACGGAAAGACTTCTGCGCAGAAGCTGGCGGAGGAATTTGAAGTTTCAGTGCGGACTATTGTGCGGGATATGGAAACGCTGGGACAGGCGGGGATTCCGATTCAGTCAACTTATGGGGTGGATGGCGGATATAATATTATGGACACGTATGTCATGGATAAGAGATTGATTGACCGTCAGGACTATGATCATATCATCACTGCGCTTTATGCACTGCTGAGTGCCTATACGGATAAAAGTGTGGAACAGACAGTGGATAAGCTGCTGCCCATTTATGCGCACGTTGATGCAGAGGAAATATGCCGCAAGAGCGGCGCATTGCCAGCGCACGCGATTCATCTGGATTTTAGTGTGGCATGCGAGGATTGGGATGTTAACAAGTCCATGCAGATCTTGGAAAGTGCAATCAGGCAGCAAAGGATAGTCACATTTCGTTACACGAATAATGAAAATGTGAAGAAGCAGATGGAGGTCGAGCCAGTCCGGCTGGAATTTAAGTGGTATAACTGGTATCTCATCGCGTTCCACCCCGGACATCAGGATTATTGTATGTTTAAGTTAGTCCGTATGGAAGAGATCACAGTCCTGGATAAAGCGAACACCGTCAATCATGAGGTTTGCGACATCGTGCTGCAGGATGAGCGCAAAGTGATCACTGTGACACTGCGCGGCCGTGCGGCGATTCGGTTCAAATGCAGGGAATATCTGAACGGTGAAGTCACAAAGGAATATCAAAACGGCGATTTTGAATTTCGGTTTTGTGTCCCGGAAAGTGAAGTCTATTGGTACGGTGTGATCCTTTCTTTTGGAAACAATGTAACTATAGTGGAGCCTCAAAGTGTCATAGATCGTATCCTGGCGACCTGTGATGAAATACAGAAACACTATGAAAAAAATGAGTAACTACAAAGGTACTATCATGGTACGGAATCGTTACAAGAATGGAGGAAAATGATGGATATTTTTGAAAAATGCCCTGCGCTGGAGAATGACAAGCTGTTGATTCGGTTGATCGAGGATCAGGATGCAGATGATCTGCAGCAGGTTTACGGGGACAAATTTGTGCTGCCGTTTTTTAACAGCGACAACTGTCATGGCAGCAATTTTTACTGTCGCAATATGGAGGATATGGCGAACACGATCAAATACTGGCTGATAGAGTATCATGATTACAAGGGATTTGTGCGCTTTACAGTCATCGACAAAAAGCAGGGAAAAGCGGCGGGAACAATCGAGATGTTTCACCGCAGGGCAGCAGATTTTTATAATCATTGCGGACTCCTGCGGTTGGACTTGGGAAGGGACTATGAGGAGACTTCGTTTATTTGTGATATTTTGGCTCTGATCACAGAACCGTTTTATGATTGGTTTGCGTGTTCTGTGATCGCCACCAAGGCGCCAGTCTATGCGGTTGACAGGATAGAGGCATTAAAGAAAATGGGTTTTGCAAGATCGGAGGAACCGCTGGTCGGGGAGCATGGTATCGCTTATTATGATTACTGGGTGATCGAGAAAGCGGCGTGCGGGTTGTGTAAAAGAGGTTAATTACTTTCATATTCGATGTGTGTGGCTTTTGCGTTTCCTTCTATCGTTTCACAGGAGATCGTTCCGGCGGAGGCATCTCCTTCTATCGTGCAACAATTCACGCTGTTTCCAGCGGAGACACCACCTTCTATGGTTTCGCACTTCACGCCGTTTCCAGCGGAGACATCTCCCTCCACGACATCACAGTTCACATTTGCGCCAGCGCGGATATTGCCTTGTACGTTTCCACAGTTCACATTTCCGCCTGCATTCAGGTTCATCTTGGCATCAGGCGCTTCAATATCCGCATTGCCCCACACTTCGATATGTAATTCTGACGAAGGCTTAGAGAATTCGTCTGCAAATTGGATCCGAATGGCCACATCCCTGTTTTCCAATCGCTCTTTGTTCCACTGCTTCTTGTCAAGAATTTTTCCGTTTCTGTATTGAAGGATATAGAGCACATCATCTTTGAACACCTGCTGCGACAGATTTGAGACAAAGTCATTGTCTGCATTTTCGGTGTTGTTGCTTTGGCCTGTTAAAAGATAGTCGGTCGACACGCCAAAATATTCCGCAAGCAGCGGTAGAAAGCTAATATCAGGACAGGATTGTTCGTTTTCCCACTTGCTGACCGCCTGCATGCTCACGCCGCACACCTCAGCGAGTGTTTCCTGGCTGATTCCCTTGTCACATCTTAGTTTTCTGATCATTTCACTTATTTTGATTTCACTCATATTAGACCTCCGTTTTTATATGTTCTTTTGGGTAATTGATTTTCCATATGCATATCCGAAAGGATTGTCTTTGCATCTGTTGAGGAAAGTTTATCGCATTTTGTCAATTTTGTGAAGTAATCATTGGTTGATTCTGACTCAACTTGCGGTTGAGTATTTTAAATAAAATCATCCACTCGATCACGTCCACTGGATTTTTGGTTCTTTCTGCTTTGTGGATTGTGCCATATAGAAATTTTTCATTGCTTTGGCGGGCTGTGGCACAGTGTTGTGAAAGACTATGAGAATCTGTTCATTGTAGATTTGAACCTTAGGTTTAGAAAAGTCGTTGTGACAGGTGTTGACGCATCTAAGATACCGTGGCGAATAGGAAAAGATATTGGCATTGTCCAAAAGACGAAAGTAGTGTATACTAAGTGAGTAGAAAATTTGGGAAGGCAGGCGGCATACTCAAATGGTGAGACGGCGCTACAGATGCTGGACGATTACATCGGGCCCGATGCGCTGTATCTGTTGAATGAGCCGGAAGTGTCCCTGCAAAGTGGACAGAGCTTGAAAATGTGCGGTATTTATGAAACACAAAGAGGAATTTTAGAAATAAGGCATTAATGGATAAGGAAATAACAGATATGCAAAGGATATTGGTAGTGGACGACGCGGAGATGAACCGTGAATTATTGAGGGAGATCCTGGAAGACGATTTTATGGTTGAGGTGGCGGAGGACGGGGAGCAGGCACTGCAAAAGCTGCAGGAATACTGCGACGAGACGGCGGCGCTCTTGTTGGATCTGCAGATGCCAATCGTGGACGGTTTTGCAGTGATTGACAGAATGCGGGAAAATGAGTGGATGGATCGCATTCCGGTGCTGATCATCAGCAGCGAGGAGGCTGTTGAGGTGGAAAATAAATGTTTCGAGCTGGGTGTCTCGGATTTTATTCACAAACCGTTTGTGGATTCGATCGTCAGAAACAGGGTAAGAAATACAATTGAATTGTTTAACTGCAAGAACCAGCTGGAGAAAAAGATCGAAAAGCAGTCTGAGACGCTCAAAAAGCAGGAGCAGATCATCAGGATACAGGCAGAACAGCTGAGCACTGCGGAGGCATTCAGCAGACTGATGATGGAGTACCAGTCTGCCATCATGGAAGTTGAGACGCGGCTGAAAGTGCTCAATGCGATGTTCTCCGAGGAGTATAAGCGCAATCCTTTTGAATCGATCAAGAGCAGGTTGAAGAAGCCTGAGAGCATATACAATAAGCTGGTGCGAAAGGATCTGCCGGTCACGATCGAGAATATCAAAGAATATATTGCGGATGTCGCGGGGCTTCGGGTGATCTGTTCTTTTCCGGATGATATTTACCGGCTGGCGGAGCTTTTGCTCAAACAGGACGATATTATCCTGCTGAAGGAGAAGGATTACATCAAATCACCGAAGACGAACGGATACAGGAGCCTTCATCTGATCCTGAGTGTCCCGGTCTTTCTGCCAGATGAGAAAAAGTATGTGAAAGCGGAAGTACAGTTCCGCACGATCGCGATGGATTTCTGGGCAAGTCTGGAACACAAACTCAAGTACAAGAAGAGTATCGACAATACCGAGGAGATTGAAAATCAGTTAAAAGCCTGTGCGGATTCGATCGAGGCGCTTGATTACCAGATGCAGGAAATCCGGGATAAGATTGATTATTCGGATCGTTGAAGAGTGAGCGGATAGTCCGTATGAGGATACCATAGTCCGCGTCAAGTATTTCTATCGTGCAGACGGCACTTTGGAGAGCAAAGAGTGTTATTATAATGAACGTGAATTTGGGACGACGGAACATAGCCAAAAGTACTATTACGATGAGAAAGAGCGGCTGGATTTTTTCGGTGCACTTGCCAGTACGGATTATTTTATTCAATATGAGTGAAATGAGTTACGGAACTGAAACCAATTTGTTCTGATTTTGATTGAAAACATTACATTAGTTTCGTATAATAATAGTATTCTGTAACAAGGAGGATTTCATATGAAAAATAAAATTGTAACGAAAACGTTTGTGGTTATGATGGCAGCGGCGATGTGTTTTTCGTCTGCATGTTCCTCATCGGGAGGCGCGGCCAACAACAGGGGAGAGGCGCAAAAAGACGTTGAGACGGCGCGTGTAGACGATGAGGAGAGTTCTACAGGGACAAAGAGCTCTTCTAAGACAGAGAGCCCGGATGAATCACAGAGTTTTGCCCAGGCACACGACGCTTTTCAGACAACACTGGCAAAGGAAGACCATGATGATTATGAGATTCCAGATCCGCCAGAAGGAGTTTTTGACCTGGTTCACTATCCTTCCAAGGTGGGAGACTTGGCAGCTTACGTGTCCAGCGATCCCGGCGATGGCGAGAAGCACCCGATGATCATCTGGGTGGTAGGCGGCTGGGGAAACGGCATTGACGATTTCCCGTGGTGCTATCCTGCGTGGGACGATGACCAGACTGGTTCGGCATTCTGGCAGGCGGGCGTGCTGACGATGTATCCGTCGTTTCGTGGGGGATGTGGAAATCCTGGCAATTATGAGACATTGTTTGGCGAAGTGGACGATATCGCGTCAGCTTATGACTATGCAGCGTCCCTTCCTTATGTCGATCCTGACCGTATTTATCTAGGTGGACATAGTACTGGCGGCACGCGCGCTCTGCTTGCAGCGGAGTACACAGACAAATTTCGTGCGGTATTTGGATTCGGTGCGGTGGACGAGATTAAGTACCACAATAACAGCCAGTTCACGTTTGACACAGACAACGAGGAGGAGTATAAGATGCGCTCTCCGATCTATTGGCTGGACAGTGTGAAGACGCCGACTTTTCTGATTGAGGGAAGCGAAGGGAATTCCTCCAACTTAAAAAATATTGAGCGCACTTCCCAAAATGACAATATTCACTGCTATATTATGGAAGGACAAGACCATTGGTCAGTGCTTGCGCCGCTGACGAGAGTGCTTGCGCAGAAGATTCTGGCAGACACTGGGACGGAGTGCAATATTGCGATCACGCAGGAGGAACTTGACGAAGCCATGAAGCAGGAGCCTGAGATTCCATTGCCTGTGATGCAGCAGTATACGATAGAAGACATGGGAGTTAGCTTTTCCTATCCCTATCTATGGGAGGTGTCAGATGTTTCCTCAAACGGGGAGATTTCTTATATGCTGACTTCCCGATATGAGGAGGATAATATATGGGATCTGTCGGTGCTGTACTTTGATGTCTGGACACCAGATGAGGGAGTGGATCTGCAGATGGTGAAGGAGTCCGTTGCTGATGGTGGATATGATGTTCAGGAAGAGACAATTGGTGGATTTCCGGCAATGAAAGCTGTGGGGAAGCAGGAGGACGACAGCGGCAGTGTCTTTAATGACACACTCATCGCGGTACAGAAAGATGACCTCCTTGTCACGTTTGAATTTTATCTTCATGAGGACTTTGGCAGTGACGCCGATCCACTGTTTGACGCGATTGTTAACAGTTTGACATTTGCGCAATAATTCTTGATACAGCCTTGTACTTCTGTTTGGCAGAGTGTTTTTTCAATGCATGCTAAGGAACCTAAGCAGATCAGAGTACGGGGCTGTTTTTTATATTTCATCAATGTCATCTGCAAAAGTTATTGATTTTTCCGTTAAAGCGGATATAATAAGTAACATATTGTCCGGTATCATGTTGGGTTTGACGTAGGGAGGTTACATATGAAAACAGAAGAGCGTCAGATTTCTAATCAGATTACAGAGGGGGTTATCTGGAAACAACTCCTTTTTTTCTTTTTCCCGATTCTGTTTGGAACCTTTTTTCAGCAGCTCTATAATACGACGGATGCAGTGATCGTGGGGAAGTTTGTCGGAAAGGAGGCGCTGGCAGCGGTGGGAGGACCGGCAGCCACACTGATCAATCTGCTGCTTGGCTTTTTTACAGGACTTTCCTCCGGTGCGACGGTGATTCTTGCCCAGTATTATGGTGCAAAGAAGCAGGAGGATGTGAGGAAGACGGTACATACGGCGATCGCGCTCTCCATCGCGGGCGGTGCTGTGATCATGGTGCTTGGTTTTCTTTTTTCAGGAGTGGCGCTGCGGGCAATGAATACGCCAGACGAGATTCTTGCGCCGTCTGTTGTGTATATGCGGGTGTATTTTCTTGGCGTCATTCCCTCGCTTATTTATAATATGGGTTCGGGAATTTTGCGGGCTGTGGGTGATTCCAGGCGCCCGCTTTATTTCCTGATCTTATCTTGTGTCGTCAATATTATATTGGACATTTTCTTTGTGACCATCCTGAAAATGGGTGTGGTTGGCGTGGCGGCAGCGACTGCGCTGTCACAGGTGGTCAGTGCGCTGATGGTGATTGTGACATTGATGCGGACGGAGGATTCTTATCGATTAAAGCCAGGTGAAATTCATTTTCATCCAGCGTTTTTGCGCAATATCATCCGTATCGGACTGCCTGCGGGGATTCAGTCAACCATGTATTCCGCGTCCAATCTGATTATTCAGTCGAGCATCAATGCTTTTGGCACGGACACGATTGCAGCATGGACAGCGTATGGCAAAGTGGATGGTATCTTTTGGATGATCATGGGGGCGTACGGCGTATCAATCACCACTTTTGCAGGGCAGAACTTTGGTGCGGGAAAATACGACCGAATCAGAAAAAGCGTGCGGATATGCCTGGGTATGGCAGCGTTCACCAGTATCCTGCTAAGCGTCATTGTGCTCGCAGGAGGGCGGATTTTTCTACATTTGTTTACGGATGATCCCAATGTGGTTTCAATCGGTCTGGGTATGATGTGGGTAATTTCGCCAAGTTATATCACATATATCTGTATTGAGATTCTTGGCGGTACGACGAGAGGCTGCGGCGATGCAGTTTTGCCCATGCTGATGACTTGCGTCGGAGTCTGCGTACTGCGCGTGATTTGGAATCTGGTGATCGTTCCATTGCGGCCGGAGGTTTCTACAGTGGCGTTCAGTTATCCGTTGACCTGGACAATAACATCTGTTTTATTTATCATTTATTATCTGAGAGGCAATTGGCTCAAACGCTGCAGAGGGATAAAATTTCACGATTGACTTATTGATTTTACATAAGTATAATCATAACAGACATAGAAATGAGGTATTATAAAGATAAAGAGAGGAAAGAGTATTCATGGGAGAATATATTTTGAGCTGCTGTTCAACAGCGGATTTGTCAAAGGAACATTTTAACAAAAGAGATATTCAGTATGTTTGCTTTCATTTTACATTAGGAGATCAGGAATACCTGGATGATCTCGGGGAGTCTGTCCCACCGGCAGAACTTTACCGCAGGATGGTAGCAGGGGAAAATACCAAGACTTCACAGGTCAGCGCAGCGGAGTATGAGGCTTTGTTTGAAAAGAATCTCAAAGAAGGGAAGGATATCCTGCACGTAACGCTTTCGACGGGTATTTCCGGCACGTATAACTCGGCTTGTGTGGCGAGAGATATTCTGTCAGAGCGCTATCCTGACAGAAAGATTTATGTAGTGGATTCCCTCGGGGCTTCGAGCGGTTATGGATTAATTATGGAAACGCTTGCGGACATGCGCGATGCGGGAATGGGAATCGATGAACTGTATCAGTGGATTGAAGCGCATAAGTTGGAACTGCATCATTGGTTCTTTTCCACGGATCTGACATTTTATATCAGGGGCGGTCGAATTTCGAAGACAGCTGGGTTTATTGGTTCCGTGATGGGAATTTGTCCTCTGCTCAATATGGACAATGAGGGAAAACTGATTCCGCGGGAAAAGATTCGCACAAAGAAAAAGGTCATCAAAAGAATCGTGGAAAAGATGGAGGAGAATGCAAAAGATGGACTTGGATATTCTGGAAAGTGTTTTCTGAGTCAGTCTGAATGCATGGAGGATGCCAGGGAGGTGGCAGCCCTTGTGGAGGAGAAGTTTCCGAAACTAAATGGAAAAGTGGAAATTTATCCGATTGGGGCTACGATCGGAAGCCACACAGGTCCCGGAACGATTGCACTGTTCTTTTGGGGCGGGGAGAGAACGCATTAAAGGACTGGCATAAATGCAGCGCCCACTTTTATAGTGGTTGATGCTGTTCTGAATCAGGTTTGCGACTGCTCGTTTCAATAAATCCCGGCCGGCGTTAATGAGACAGCAGTGCGCACTCCTTAATCCTGCAAACTTGTAAAAGGGAAGCTCAATTCCCGCAGTTCAACCTCGTAATAATCAGCCATTTCAAAAGATTGCTTCCTGTTTCCCATCTTGAAACAGTTCTTCTGCTTCCGTTAAATTGTTCTTGTAGAGTCCTTTTTCTTTACGGAGTTCTTTCATAAAAGTTCCGATTTTTATTTGATTCATTGTTTCTAAGCCTCCTTTCAAGAACACAATACACTATAACGCATCAGATTTACAGGACACAAAGCGAATTGATATCAGTTTTGAGCGGACAAAGAAGGTAGTTCAGAGAATCGAAAAAGCAATGAAATCTTGTGTCAAACCGCATATTTTCCAGCATTTTGGGATAAGATAAAATAGCTGGAGACCGCATAAAAACGGAGTTTATATTTTTTTTAGAAAAATTGTTAGCACTCCCTATTGACGAGTGCTAACAAGTATGTTATAACACATATATAACAAATAAAACAACAGCTCACAAGAGCTGCTACACCAATAAAAATTTTAAGGAGGAATGGTTTATGTTACTACCAAGTTCAAATGTTATGAATAGTATTTTTGGAGAAAGTTTATTTGATGATTTCTTTGATGATTTTGCACGTCCGATGCGGTCGGCTTCCCGCTACAATACACAGACCGGCCTGATGAGAACAGATGTCAAGGAAACAGATCATGGCTACGAGCTGGATATCGATCTTCCGGGCTGCAAGAAGGAGAATGTGAAGGCAGAGCTCAAGAACGGATATCTGACCATCAATGCCGAGACGAGCCAGAACAATGACCAGAAGGACGAGAACGGTAAGTATATCCGCCGCGAGAGATATTACGGAACCTGCAGCAGAAGTTTCTACGTGGGTGAGGATGTTACACAGGAGGATATCAAGGCGAAATTTGAGGACGGCATCCTGAAGGTGTCCGTGCCGAAGAAGGAAGCAAAGCCTGCGGTTGAGGAAAGCAAGTACATTCAGATCGAAGGGTAATGCGTGCAGTTTCATATCAGTTGTGACAGAGCAGCGGACGGCAGGACGTTATGTCTTGCCGTCCGCTGTTTTATGCACATGGCAAGTCAGAAACAACTACTTGATACAAATCCTGTGATCGCGTATAATCAAAGCATAAAATAAAATTGTGTTAGAGGTTACAAGGATGTTGTAGGCTGCTGATGAGTGGCTTAGGGAGTACAATCATGATGAGGGAAGCGAATGGGTAGACTTGGAAGGAGGAGACAAATATTGTGGTTAAGCCAATTATGAAAGATGTCATTTTTCTAAATCAGAGATCAGAGCCGGCGACAAAGGCAGACCAGCAGGTAGTGACAGATCTGCTTGATACATTGAAGGCAAACCAGGCGGGATGCGTTGGAATGGCGGCAAACATGATCGGCGTGAAGAAACGGATCATTGTGGTCAACATGGGATTTGTGAATATACCAATGATCAATCCCGTGATCACAAAGAAAACGGGAGCTTATAAAACCGAGGAGGGGTGTCTGTCTCTAAGCGGAGTGCGCCCAACCACAAGATATCAGGATATCGAGGTTGAGTTCTTCGACGCCAGCTGGAAAAAGCAGAGGCAGAAATATTCTGGATGGATCGCGCAGATCATACAACATGAGTGCGACCATCTTGATGGAATTGTGATTTAATGGATGAGTGGTGAATAGCGGTCATATATTTATGATTTATATATAGTAGAAAGAGAGGCAGAGATGAGAGAATATCAGTTTTACGGTTGGGAACAGGCGAATGCGCAGGCAGTGACAGATCAGTATAAGGGAATCAGAACGCCGATTGATTTGTATGATGCCTTATCAGAAATCTGGTGTGCCGAAACTTGTGCGCCGCGAATGCGCGATCAATGGACACCAGATAACAAGACGTTGGGACAGTGTTCTATTACCGCGTTTTTAGCGCAGGATATCTTTGGCGGCGAAGTATATGGAATACGCAGACCAGACGGAAATTATCATTGTTATAATGTCGTTGGGGACTGCTGTTTTGACCTGACAAGCGAGCAGTTTGGCGATGAAATATTAGTATATGAGAATAATCCCCGGCAATTGCGGGAGGCGCACTTTGCAAAAGAGGAGAAGCGCCTCAGATATGAGTATTTAAAGCAAATGCTTTTTTATGCACAGACCTGTGCAGAGGAAAAGTAGTGTTCCTCTTTTCAATACCTTACAAAAATGATGCAAATTTGATACAGTTATGATACAATTTTATCTTATAATGAAAGTTATATGGCAAACTGTGAATGGACGGGTGTAAAGAAAGCTTCACGGATTGTTTGTGCCGCTTATGGCGGCATGACGGGAAGTATGAAAAAGGCAGGGATATACGAAGGTGAAAAGACAAAGAAACAGAAAGATAACGCAGATATTTGGAGCAATCGCAGTGACAATGTTTTTGACAGGGTGCGGCAGTTCCGGTGCACAGGAGATGCAGCACAGTGAAGTGGAGCCGGAGGGATTGACTGTTATAAACGTAGATTTGGAGGATAGCACACTGGCTGTTGTTCAGGAGACAAAAGAACATGAGACAGGAGAAGAGAGCTCAGGTGATCACAGTGCGGGGAGTGAAAATGCTGCCGCGCCATCGGAAAGCACTGTAACGCGAAAGCAGCCGCCAGAAGGGTTTGAGCTGGTACTGAACTCGGAGGACTGGGGGCTTTCCTTTGGCGAATCCGGCACGCAGCCTGTGGGGAATGCATCACCGGAAGATTTGGCGTGGTATGATGCCTACTTCATGGGAGATAACAGCGAAAAGGTAATCTATCTGACATTTGACTGTGGATATGAGAACGGCAACACGGAACCGATTCTGGACGCGTTAAAAAAGCATCATGTCACAGCGGCATTTTTTGTTGTGGGACATTTTCTGGAGACGGCGCCGGATTTGGTGAAGCGCATGGTGGAGGATGGGCACATCGTGGGCAATCATACTTATCATCATCCCGATATGTCATCCATATCGGATCTGGAGGCTTTTCAGAAAGAACTGGATGATGTGGCGGAGTCCTTTTACGAAATCACTGGCACAACGCTGTCGCCGTATTACCGTCCACCCCAGGGCAAGGCAAATGCAGCGAATATCAAAATGGCACAGGAACTGGGGTACAACACAATTTTCTGGAGTCTGGCTTATGTAGACTGGGATACGGAGAACCAGCCGAGTCATGATGCAGCCTTTGAAAAGCTCACATCGCGGATTCACCCGGGAGCGGTCGTGCTGCTGCACAATACATCCCAGACAAACGGTGAGATTTTAGATGAGCTGTTGACAAAGTGGGAGGATATGGGATATCGCTTTCGGCCTCTGTCTGAGTTAGTCTTTGCAAACCAATAATATTTTTTGATAAATGGCAGACACTGTAGTATAATGTGTGTAACCTTTGAAAAGGATACACACATTATTTTGGGTGAGGGAACTATGAAACGGATATTTTTAGTTGAGGATGATCAGGAAATTGCCAAAAATCTTGCGCGGTTACTTCAGACAGAAGGATTTACGATCACACATGCACCGACACAGAAGGATGCTATTTCAATGTTTGCGGCTGGCAAATTTGACCTGGCGCTGGTGGATATCTCGCTGCCCGACGGAAACGGTTTTGCAGTCTGCACAGAAATTAAGCAGACGCAGGATATTCCGGTCGTTTTTCTCACAGCGTCCGACGATGAGGCGAGTGTTGTGACGGGGTTGAATATGGGGGCGGACGACTATGTCACAAAGCCTTTTCGTCCGCGTGAACTGGTTGCGCGGATCAATTCAGCGCTGCGCAAATACAGTACAGCGCCAGCGGTCTTTAAGATTGACGGATTGTCTGTGGATACAGCGAGCGGCATCGTGACAAAGGACGGGGAAGAAGTTTTTTTGTCAGCGCTGGAGTATCGTCTGCTGCTGGTATTGATTGGAAATCCCAGAGGCATTATCACAAGGGACAGGCTGTTGAATGAATTGTGGGACGCGGCAGGTGAGTTTGTCAATGACAATACGCTGACAGTCTACATCAAGCGTTTGCGGGAAAAAATTGAGCGTGATCCAGCCAATCCCCGGATTATACGGACTGTCCGCGGAACGGGATACCGTCTGGGAGGAAATCATGTTTCGGAATAGGGAGATTCGGCAGTTTGCAGTTTTATTTCTGATTCTTACGATTGTTGTTTTCGTGGTGGGATTTATGATTGCCCCGGCTGCAGGCGGGCTGGTTCTCATCTCGTCAGCCGTTTACGCAACGATCTTTTTCCTGTTTACCAGAACACGCTATGAGCGGATTGCACAGATATCCGAGCAGATCGACAGGGTGCTGCACAATGCTGACCATATCGATATCAGCAATGAGGAAGAGGGGGAACTCTCCATTTTGCAGAGTGAAGTCCGGAAAATGACACTGCGCATCCGCGAGCAGAATGCTGCGTTAAAAAAGGAAAAAGAGCTCCTTGCGGATTCGCTTGCAGACATCGCGCACCAGCTCCGCACGCCGCTCACATCGATCAGTTTGATCTTATCCCTGTTGGAGAATGACGCGGAGGAGAGCGAGCGAAAGAATTTATTGCGGGAAATGGATGGACTGCTCGTGCGCATGGACTGGCTGATCACTGCACTGTTAAAGCTGTCCCGTCTGGATGCTGGAATGATTGTTTTTCAAAAGCAGCAAATCAGGGTAATCGATTTGATCAGGAGTGCTGTACAGCCGTTGCTGATTCCTATGGATCTGCACAATATTACACTGCAGTTTGATGTGCCGGAGGACGTCGGGATTCAGGGAGATATGGACTGGCTTGCAGAGGCATTGCAAAATATTTTGAAGAATTGTATGGAAAGTACAGGTGACAATGGGCGGATCGTGATTTCCTGTGAGGATACGCTGCTGTACACGCAGCTTGCGGTTCACGATAGCGGTGCGGGTATTCCGCAGGAGGATTTCGCATGCCTGTTTGACCGTTTTTACAAGGGGAAAAATTCAAGCGCTGCGGGATATGGAATCGGTCTGGCACTCTGTAAGACAATCATCACAAGGCAGGGCGGAACCATTTGCGCGAAAAATCACCCACAGGGCGGCGCGATATTCTATATTCGTTTTCCCAAAGATCAGGAACTGTCTGGATGAATGAAAAATGACAATTTTGTCACAATAAAGTCACGGAGATGTAAGTTAAGCGTTCTATTATGGGAGTAAGGAACTGCAAAGAAGCGATTTTGCAGTTTTCAGGAAAAGATTTGTAAATATAAGGAGGCTCACATAATGGATTTTTTGAAAGTGAACAATTTGTGTAAGGTTTACGGCAAAGGCGAGAATCAGGTCACTGCGCTCGACCATGTATCACTCACCGTTGAGAAAGGGGAATTTACGGCGATCATCGGCACGTCGGGTTCCGGAAAGTCCACGTTGCTGCACAGTATTGCCGGTGTGGATGTTCCGACCAGCGGGAAGATTTATCTTGCCGGACAGGATATCTATGCAGGAAACAATGAGCAGCTTGCTATTTTCCGCAGGAGGCAGGTTGGTCTGATCTATCAGTTTCACAACCTGATTCCCACGCTCAATGTGGTGGAGAATATCACGCTGCCAATTCTGATGGACAGGCGCAAAGTCAATAAAGAACGGCTGAATGAACTGCTGGAGCTGCTTGGGCTGCAGGAGCGCAGAAAGCATCTTCCCAATCAGTTGTCAGGTGGCCAGCAGCAGCGCGTCGCCATCGGACGGGCGCTGATGAACGCGCCGGCCGTCATGCTCGCCGATGAACCGACGGGCGCGCTGGACAGCAGGAATGGGCAGGAGATTATCAGGCTGCTTAAGGACAGCAACAAGAAATATGGGCAGACGCTGCTTCTGGTCACACATGACGAGAATATCGCGCTGCAGGCGGAGCGCATCATCACGATCGCAGATGGCAGGATTGTGCGGGACAGAAGGGCCGGGCACACGGAACAGGTGCTTCCTGACAAACGTGCAATGCAGTATGGCGGGGAGAGGCAGGTGAGGCAGGCATGAACATTTTTCACAAAGTTGCCCTGCAGGGACTGCTCAAAAGCCGCACCCGGACGATCGTGACCATTGTTGGCGTCATGCTGTCGACTGCGATGTTCACAGCGATTGCTACGTTTGGGACTTCGCTGGTACAGTATATGATCAACGGGGAGATTGCAAAGGGCGGCAACTGGCATATTGTGTTTTCCGGTGTCGATTCTTCCAGACTGCAGCAGTGGGAGAGCGATGCGGAAGTGGCTGAGAGTGCCGTGTTTGAGAATATCGGATATGCTGTCCTGGATGGGGCAGGGGACAAGAAAGCGGATAAGCCCTATTTATTTGTGGCGGGGTTTCGCGATGAGACGTATGATGTGCTCCCTGTCACGATGATTTCGGGCAGGCATCCGGAAAACAGCGGGGAGGTGATCGTTCCGGCAAACAGCATTGCGACAGTGACTGGCATCCGGTTATCGGAGGGAGATGTCCTGACGCTTGCGGTAGGAGACAGGGTGCAGGCCGAAACGGGAGCGGTTTTGACGCAGAGTATCCCTTACACTGAGGGCGAGACGCTTGTGCATATGACGGAGAAAACCTATACGGTTGTGGGAACGTTTGATAAACCAGGCTTTGAGGTTCATCCCTCGGCGGGTTATACGGTGATCACAAAAGCGGATGAGGAGAATCCGGCTGACAGCTGCAGTTTTTATGCAGCGCTCAAAAATCCGCGCAGGCTGCAGGACTATGCAGACAGCAAAAGTGCAGACAGCCCATATACATTGAATGAAGGGCTGCTGCGCTTTATGGGCATCTCTGACAATAAGATTTTTAATACGCTTTTATATACGGTGGGTGGTATCCTGGCGGCCATTGTCATGACAGGTTCCGTATTTCTGATCTACAATTCCTTCAATATTTCTCTCAATGAACGCGTACATCAGTTTGGAATCCTCATGTCAATCGGCGCGACGGGAAGGCAATTGAAGGAATCGGTGCTTTTTGAAGGCCTTTGTATAGGCATTGCTGGCATTCCATTTGGCGTGCTGCTGGGAATTGGCAGTATCTGGATGCTTATGCCGGTGGTGTCCCAGCGATTTTCCGATTTGTTTGTAAACAACAATGCTTCGCTGAAGCTTGCGGTATCTGTTCCTGTACTGGCCTTGTCGGGAGTTTTAAGTCTGATCACGATTTTGATCTCGGCATACATACCGGCGAAAAAGGCAGTGTCTACCCCTGTGATGGAGTGCATCCGTCAGACGAATGAGATCAGGACGGAGGCCAGGGCGGTGAAGACAGGAAGATCCGCATGGAAGCGCTATGGTCTGGAGGGAACGCTTGCGCTCAAGAATTTTAAACGGAATAAAAAGCGCTACCGCAATATCGTCTTCTCCCTGACGCTGAGCGTTGTCCTTGCCGTGACCGGCAATGCGTTCAGCACGGCGTTGAAGCAGATTGACGGGGCGTATGCAGCAGAGACGGCAGACGGTGATATCATGTTCTCCACCAAGGATCTGTCGGAGGAACAGTTTCATGCGCTTTACGACAAGATCAAAGCTGTGGACGGCGTATATCGGAGCACCTGGCAGGCAGACTCGGTTTACCTGGCCGAGACCGGGGAATTCCCAGAGGAATTTCTGTCCGGTTATCGTGCGGCAATGAGCGATGATTCGACGGGACCCACGCAGCAGTTTACAGTGTATTGTATGTTTATCGAGGATGATATCTTTTACGAGTATGTCGACCGGCTCGGCCTTCCGAGGGAGGAGTACAGTGGGGAGGATGCGAAGGTTTTCCTCTGCGCGCTGGATGGAAAGGAGGACACCACATTTTTTGCAGGCAGCTCCATGAATATTACGCTCACGTCTCCGGCAGGAGAAGAGACGAGGACCGTCTGTGCTACCTTTGAGGATGACTATCCGCTGGATAGCGTGCGGGTACTGGATGAGGCTCTGCGTTATCAGTTTACGATGACGGCGCCGCTCTCGATGAAGCCGCAGTTTGATGCGGTTGATACGGTTGACGGCGGCGTGCTTATGGGAGCGCTTCTGTGGAGCAGTACGCCGGACGAGACGTTATCTGCTGTGCAGGCTGTCCTGGCAGAGGAGGGTACAGTGAAGGATTATATGCTGCTTAATCTCGCCCGGGCATTTGAATCGTTTCGGAATGTCACCTTTGTGGTCGATGTGTTTACGTACATTTTCGTGTTTATGATCTCACTGATCGCTGTCGCAAATGTGTTTAACACGATTTCCACGAATATCCGGCTGCGCAGGCGTGAGCTTGCCATGCTGCGTTCAGTGGGAATGTCAGACCGCAGCTTCAACAGCATGATGCGGTTTGAGTGCGCTTTTTATGGCATTCGCACGTTTCTGTATGGAGTGCCGATCGCCACACTGCTGTCGTGGTTGATCCACAAAGGCGTGACGTCAATCGAGGAGCGGGAGGATATTGCGTTTAGATTTCCGTGGGAAGCTATGGGAATCAGTGTGCTGGGAGTGTTCTGCATCGTATTTATCACGATGATGTACGCAGTCAGCAAAATTAAAAAAGAAAATATTATCGACGCGCTGCGGGATGATAACGCATAAAAATAACGCCCTTGAAAGGGCGCTATTTTTATGCATATATTAGTGCTGAATTAATTCAAATTTTTGTACCATTTTATTTAGGAGCTCAGCCCGTGTTGCAAGTTCCTCGGATGTTGCAGAGGTTTCCTGCGACGCGGCAGAGTTGTCCTGGATTGCACGCGCGATCTCATCGATGCCAACGCGGAGCTGCTCCATGTTGGATGCCTGGACTGCTGAATTTTCGGCGGTTTTTTTGATCATCTCGTTTACATGATCGACTGCGCTTACAGATTCTTTCAGCGAATTCATGGCGTCAGTGGCAATTGCATTTCCTTTGCTGATTTCCTCCATGGAAATCTCGATCAGATCTCTTGTTGAGCTTGCGGCCTTGGAGCTTTCCAATGCAAGTTTTCCAATCTCGTCCGCTACGACTGCAAAGCCTTTTCCGGCCTCACCAGCGCGGGCAGCTTCGATAGAAGCATTAAGCGACAGAAGATTTGTCTGGTCGGCAATCTCCTCGATTGTCTGGATAATGCCAACAACTTGCTGTGATGTCTGACGGATTTCATTCATGGCATCCATCATCATCGTCATTTTTTCCTGATTCTGTTCGATCATTGCAGTGACTTTATCTGTTTCCTTTGCGGAGGCTTCTGCATCCCTGTGGCTCTCTTCCACATGGTCCGCAACAGTATTTGTCGTTGCGGCAAGTTCTTCCACAGAAGCAGCCTGCACCTCGGAACCTTCCGCGATCAACTGGGCGGCGGATGCCAGCTCAGAGGCACCGATCGATACGCGCTCAGAGGTTGCATTGATGCCTTCCATAACCTCATTCATTGAAGAAGAGATGTTGAGCAGGGCTGTCTTAACCTTCTGGAACTCACCGACATAATCATTTTTCAAGTGGATACTCAGTTTGCCATCTGCAATCTGAGCAAGCACTTCGGAAGTCTCGTCTATGTATACAATATATTCTTTTAACCGGGCAACAGTCTTTCCAATGGATTCGCCCAGCTCACCGATTTCATCTTCGGAATCAATTTTGAGATGGACATCCAGATCTCCTGCAGCAAGCTGCTGTGCAGTGTGGTTCAGTTCCTGGATTGGTTTGGTCAGGTTTGCAGCGCTCTTTCTGATGCTGAGTGCTATGAGTATGATTCCGATCGCGAAGATCACGATCAGCGCGATAACCATTATGATCAGCATCGAATAGTATTCCGTCAACGGCATGTTGCTGAGCACAATATAACCTGTGTCGCCTGCAGGTGATACAGAACCATATTTTGCCACACCGTCGACAGTGTAACGCAAAAATACGTCGCTGCTTGAAAGTACTGCATTTACAACGTTCTGCGATATTTTGATGTCTGCGATATTTTTCTGTATAATATCATTCTGTGGATGATAAATGAATGTTCCACTTCCGGATAACAGCAGAATATAGCCGTTACGTCCGATTTTGTATTGACTCATGACTTCCGTCATATGTTCCAGAGAGATATCAATTCCGACAGCACCGATGGCGGTGTTTGTAGCGTCGTCATAAACGGGGGACACTGCGCTCAATATCATTTTTCCGGTTGCAGAATCAACATAAGGTTCTGTCAGGATCGTCTTGCCCAGATCAATACATTTGTACCATTCGCGGGTTGTGACATCCCAGCCTTCCCCGGATGTAAATCCATCGGACTGTGTCAGAACGCTTGCATCAAGGTCAGAGATCCACACAGCCATCGTATTTTCAGGATCTGTGTTTGCAATGTTTACGAGATTTGCCTTAACAGTGTCCATATTGTCTGCCTGCAGAATATCATCACCAGCCCCGGTCTGACGCATGACATCTTTGATCTCTGGATTGACAGACAGTTGTTCTACGCCTCTGATATATTGGTCAAGAAAACCGGTCAGCTGATTGGCGGCAGCGCTTGACTCCAATGTCAGTTCGGTTTCCTTGGATGTCATGATGGTCCATCCTACCATAACAATTGCGACAATTGCAACAATAAGGAATACGAGAATTACACTTTTACCAATCTGATACATGATTTCATCTGCAATCCGTTTCCTGGATTTGGTTGTTTTGTTTTGCGTGCTCATTTAGAACCCCCTTTTATGTGTTTTTGCATAACTAATTGATTGTCATATAGTTATGATTATCCTTTCTTATTGTATCGCTATTTCTGTACTAATACAAGAAAAAATTTAACGATTTATTTAGGAATGTTTTATATTTGTTACAATTCGAACTCAATTATTTATTTGACACTTACTTTGGCATTTTAAGTGTGAATGATAGTAAATTCCCGCGCACAAATTGATAATGAGTATCAATTTGGCACATGATTTTTATTGCGTTAATTGACGACGGAACTGGAACTGATATTTTTAATGCTCACAAATCAGGTGTAGTTAACTGACAAAAAGGGCGACAAAAATTGTTGATTTAATCATATTTTCATGATACCATATAGCATATATTTGCGAATCTGTAGTTTTAATCGTTATACATTACGAGGGAGGAGACAGGATGGACAAGAAAAGCGGACTTTCCATGGAAAAAGTGATTGTCATTGATTTTGGAGGTCAATACAATCAGCTTGTGGCAAGGCGTGTCAGAGAATGCAATGTGTATTGTGAGATTTATTCCTATAAAACAGACATCGATCAGATCAAGGCGATGAATCCAAAGGGAATCATATTGACAGGTGGACCAAACAGCTGCTATGAGGAAAATTCCCCTAGTTATTCGAGAGAACTTTTCGAATTGGGCATTCCGGTGCTTGGACTCTGTTATGGTGCGCAGCTCATGATGCTTTTGCTCGGCGGAAAAGTCGAGAAGGCGTCGCTGCGCGAGTATGGAAAGACAGAGGTGCATGTGGACAGGACATCACCACTGTTTTCGAATGTGGAAGAGACGACGGTCTGCTGGATGAGCCATAATGATTACATCTCCAGACTTGCTCAGGGTTTTTCTGTGATAGCGCACACTGCAGACTGTCCCGTCGCAGCGGCGCAGTGTCTGGAACAGGATCTCTATGCAATCCAGTTCCATCCTGAAGTACTGCACACAGTCGAGGGAACCAAGATGCTCTACAACTTTGTGCGCGGTGTCTGTGGCTGTGCGGGAACCTGGAGAATTGATTCCTTTGTGGAGGAATCTGTCAGGCAGATCCGGGAAAAAGTCGGAGACGGAAAAGTGCTTCTTGCGCTGTCGGGCGGCGTGGACTCTTCGGTGGCGGCGGGGTTACTCTCCAGAGCGATCGGCAGGCAGCTCACCTGTGTCTTCGTCGACCACGGATTGCTGCGCAAGAATGAAGGCGATGAGGTTGAGACAGTGTTTGGCCCTGACGGGGATTTTGACCTTAATTTTATCCGTGTCAATGCGCAGGAGCGCTATTATAGCAAGCTGGCGGGAGTGACAGAACCGGAGAAGAAGAGAAAAATTATCGGCGAAGAGTTTATTCGGGTGTTTGAAGAGGAAGCGAAGAAAATTGGAGCGGTGGATTTTCTTGCACAGGGAACGATTTATCCGGATGTGGTGGAGAGTGGTCTTGGAGGTGAGTCGGCTGTAATCAAATCGCATCACAATGTGGGTGGACTTCCTGATTATGTTGACTTCAAGGAAATCATTGAGCCCCTGCGCGACTTGTTTAAGGATGAGGTGCGCAAGGCTGGGCTGGAACTTGGTATTCCTGAAAAACTGGTATACCGCCAGCCGTTTCCAGGACCAGGGCTTGGGATTCGGATCATTGGAGAGGTTACGGCGGAGAAGGTGCGGATTGTGCAGGATGCGGATGCGATCTATCGTGAGGAGATTGCGAAAGCAGGATTGGACCGATCGACCGGACAGTATTTTGCGGCGCTTACGAATATGCGCAGTGTTGGCGTCATGGGTGATGAGCGGACTTACGATTATGCCATAGCGCTGCGCGCAGTAAATACGGTTGACTTTATGACCGCGGAGTGCGCTGAGATACCGTTTGCAGTGCTGCAGACGGTGATGAGCAGGATTATTAATGAAGTTAGGGGAGTGAATCGGGTACTCTATGATCTGACTAGTAAGCCGCCTGGGACGATTGAGTTCGAATAGTCGCTACAAGTC